>CAWADQ010000001.1:0-42625 GCA_963780835.1 uncultured Actinomycetota bacterium
GCACGTCGCGCTCGAACGGCGGGGCGACGGAGCGTCGTCGCCGTCCACGGGCTCGACGGTGGCCGGGCGGCGGTGTTCGCGGCGCTCGAGACGGGTCGCCGCGCCGACGCCGTCGTCCGCCGCCTCGCCGACGGGATCGCGCTGGGCCTGCTGTCCCCGAACGAGCAGTTGCCGAGCGAGACCGAGCTGGCCGACACCTTCGGTGTCTCCCCGGTGACCGTGCGCGAGGCTCTGACGATCCTGCGCGAACAGGGGTTGGTCGTGACCCGGCGGGGCCGCGGCGGCGGCAGTTTCGTCCGCGACGTGCGCGGGAACGCCGCCGCCCTGCACGAGCGGCTGCGTGCCGTGAGCCCGTCGGAGCTGCGCGACCTGGCCGACCACTACGTCGCGGTCACGGGTACCGCGGCGCTGCTGGCCGCGGACCGCGCGGGGGAGCAGGACGTCGCCCTGCTCGCCGACGGCGTCGCCGAGCTCGAACGGGCCGCCGACGCGGGGGGCCGCCGCCGCGCCGAGTCGCGGTTCCACGTGGAACTGGCCGCTGCGGCGCAGTCCCCGCGGCTCACCCGCGCCGAGATCGCGCTGCAGACCGAGGTCGGACCGTTGCTGTGGCTGCCCACCGCCACCCCCGCGGGCCAGGTCGAGCAGGTGCGCCAGCACGCGGCCATCGTCGATGCGGTCGCGGCGGGCGATGGTCAACGGGCACGTGCCCACGCCGTCGCGCACGTCTACGCTGCGCTGGCCCGGGCGAGCGCGTTGCAGCTCGGCCTGCTCGGCGAGCTCGACCCGGACGGCGAGTGAGAGGGCGTTGAGAAACCGGCCGGCGCGCCGGGGCGTGGAACCCGGTTTCTCAACGTCCTCTGTAGGGAGGTCCGCCGTGCCCACCACATCGGCACCGACGGTGGCCGAACTGGCCGACCGGGTCGTCGCGCTCTGCGAGACCACCTTCGCGGCCGTCGACGGCCTGCGCGGGGTCGCCGACCAGCTCCTGCTGCCGTTCTCGCAGGGCGCGGCACCGGCCGCGGCGGACGTCGCGCCGATCGACGGGCCCGTCCGCCAGATCCTCGACGTGCCGCGCTCACCGCTCGTCGGCGCCGGTCTCGTCGTCGCGCCGGACGTGCTGGCCGACGCCCGGCACTGGATGCAGTGGTGGACCCGCGACGGCACCGGGCGGCCCCGGCAGCTGCAGCCGGAGCTCGATGCGGAGGAGGAGAGCTTCTTCGACTACACGGTGCTGCCGTGGTTCACGGTGCCGCGCGACACCGGGCGCCGGCACGTCACCGGCCCGTACGTCGACTGGCTCTGCACCCAGGAGTACACGCTGACGTTCACCGTGCCCGTGTTCGGCACCCATCCCGACCGCGGGCGATGCCACCTCGGTGTGGTGGGCGCCGACATCGTCGCCGGCTGGCTGGAGCGGCGCCTGCTGCCGCTGCTGCACCGGATGGACGGGCCGGTGGCGCTGGTCAACGCCGAGGGCCGGGTCGTGGTGGCGAACCGGCCCGAACTGGTGACCGGCGCGGTGCTGCGGCAGGCCGACGTGCCCGCGCTGTGGCGGCGGGACCCCGGCGACCCGCAGGCGGGCGACGCCGTCCTGCACCGCCTCCCGGACCTGCCGCTCGGGGTACTGCTGCTCGACGGCATCGACCCGCTGCCGATCGGCGCTGGCAACCGCTCAGTCACGTGCCGGGCGCCTCCTGCGCGGCGACCTGGCGCCGCACGTCGTCCATGTCCAGCGCCCGGACCTGGCCGATCAGGTCTTCGAGGGCGGTGGCCGGCAGGGCACCGGGCTCGGCGTAGAGGACGACACCGTCGCGCACGGCCATCACGGTGGGGATCGAGGAGATGCCGAACGCCTGGGCGATCTCGACCTGGGCCTCGGTGTCGACCTTGCCGAAGGTGAGGTCGCCGTGCCGCTCCGCTGCCTGCTCGAACACGGGCCCGAACTGGCGGCAGGGGCCGCACCACTCCGCCCAGAAGTCGACGAACACGGTGCCGGGGGCGTTGACGACGTCCGTGAAGTTCTCGGTGGTCAGCTCGACGGTGGCCATGGCGGGTCCAACCCCGGAGGGGCCGTGGGTGTTCCTACCGAGCGGGGCGGTACGGCGCGGGGCGCCGTGGGTACCCCGCGTAGGTGCCGCCGGGTCGTCCGGATGCACCAGCGAGCGGCGTACCGGTCCGGGGGAATGACACCTGGGTACGTGGCGTTGCACGCTGTGACATAGCCGTGACCTTCTCCACGCCCCTTGGAGGGCCATTGCCGGCGATGCTGCAACCCGCACCCATCCCGTCGTCCCGGAGCACCTGGCGGCGCAGACGGGCCATGCTTGTCGGCGCGGTGGCGGGGGTGGCGCTCCTGGTGCCGGTCGGGTTCGGCATCACGGAGGCGGTGGACCGGTGGATGCCGGACCCGCCCGCGGCTCAGACGGTCGACCGCAGCCCGGCCGCCCTGCTCCTGGCGATGCGTGACGTGGCCGACTACCACGCGGCGAGCGGCACCTACCAGGTGCTCGTCGACGTCGAGCAGGACAGCGCGTACCTGCCCTCGATGATCAGTGGTGAGCGCTCGACGCTGTTCGCGACGGGCACCGTCGACGGTCGCGTCGACTTCTCCGGCCTGGGCCCGGACGCGATCCGCGTGTCGGACGACCGGCGCAGCGCCACGATCACCCTGCCCGCGCCCACGCTCACCCCGGCGACGCTCGATCCGGCGCAGACCCGGATCGTCGGCCGCGAGCGCGGCCTGGTGCAGCGCGTCGAAGACGCCGTGAGCGACAACCCGCGCGACGACAGCGAGCTCTACAAGCTGGCCGCAGCCAAGCTGGACGCCGCGGCCGCACAGAGCGACCTGACGACGCGGGCCGCCGACAACACCCGTGCCATGCTCACCGGCCTGGCGCAGGGGTTGGGCTACGAGGCCGTGACGGTCAACTTCGCTCCGGCACCGGCCCCCGCCCCCTGACAGCATCCCAGTCGCGCCCTGTGCGGGGTCGGCCGTGATGTAGCGAAAGCGGCGTTCGGTGCGTTCAGTGCACCCGACGCCGCTTTCGCTACATCCGGTCCGCCGGTTGATCAGCGGCGGAGCGCGGCCACGGCGCCCCGGAGGGACGCGTACGCCGCCAGCTCCGCCCGTACCGGGGCCAGCACCAGGTTCTCCGCCACCTCGGCCACCGACTCCCGCAGGCGGGCCTCCGCCCGTGCCCGGCGTCGGCGCGCACCGATCACGGCCAGCCCGCGGGCCAGCAACGCGAGCAAGACCCCGGCCAGCAGCCCGCCGAGCAGCAGCACCGTCGGCAGCGGCACGATCCCGACCTGCGGCGGCTCCGGCTCGGGCAGCCGCAGCACGGTGAGCGCGTAGAGGCCGGCCAACCACAGCCCACCCGCCACCGCCGTCGCCGCGAGCAGCGCCTGCAGGAGGCCGAACCCCCGCCACCACAGGGGCGTGCGCGCCACGCCGAGGTCGGTGGTGGCGACGGCCCGGTCCAGCGAGTCGGCCAGGTCGCCGGCCCGGGACCGGGCGGCGTCGCGCACGGCGTCCGGCCAGGGGTCGGGCAGGCCGGCTGCGGCGTCGTCCGCCAGCCGGCGCAGCGCCAGCTCCACCCGCGACCGCTCGACCGCACCGGTCGCGGGCAGGGAGGTCCGCTGCGAGGTCGGGACGAGGTCAGCGTCGTCGGCCCCGGCCGTCACCGCGGTCGTCCGCGCCCGGTCGAGGTGCAGCCGGCGCAGCGGGTCCGGGCGCAGGCGACGCAGCCAGCGGGTGAACGGGAAGCCGGTCGAGGCGACGGCCCGGTGCACCGCAGCCCGCTGCACCGCCGCGCCGACCGCAGGAATCCCGGCCGCCGCTCCCAGCGCGGCGACGAGCGCGCGCTGCGCCCCGCCGTCGACGTCGTCCCGGGCGGGACCGCCGACCACGTCCGCCAGCGTCGCGCTCACCGTGTCCAGGTCCGCGGCGATCCGCCGCAGCGCGGCCCGGTGTGCGGCGACGGCGCCGGTCAGCACGTCGCGCAGCCGGTCGAGCCCCGTTCCGACGGTCGCCGACACGGCCAGCACCGGCACGTCCGTCAGGCCGTCGTCGGCCAGCAGCCGCCGGACGTCGGCCACAGCGTCCGGGACGTCCGTGGGAGCGAGCCGGTCGACCTGGTTGAGCACCACGACCATGACCTCGCCGTGCCGGGCGAGCGGTCGCAGGTACCGGTCGTGGATCGCGGCGTCGGCGTACTTCTGCGGGTCGAGCACCCACACGAGCACGTCGACCAGCCCGACGAGCCGGTCGACCTCGAGCCGGTGCGCCACCTCCGTCGAGTCGTGGTCGGGCAGGTCGAGCAGCACGAGCCCGCGCACATCGTCCTGCGGTTCCAGGGCGTGGCGGCGGGGGATCTCGAGCCAGTCCAGCAGCGGGCCCGCGCCTGCAGCGTCCCACACCACCGCGTGCGCCACGCCGGTCGTCGGCCTGCGCACGCCCGGCAGCGACACCTGCGCCCCGGCCAGGGCGTTGAACAGCGACGACTTGCCGCTGCCGGTCGCTCCGGCGAGCGCGACGACGGTGTGCGTCCCCGACAGCCGCAGGCGCTCACCGGCGCGCCGCGACAGCTCCCGGGCGGGGGCGAGCAGCGCGTCGTCGAGCCGGCCCCCGCCGAGTTCGACGATGCGGTCCAGGGCACGCAGCCGCGCGGCGACGGTCTCCGCGTCGTCGTCGGTGCGCTCGGCGCGCCGCCCGGGCAGGAGCGTCACCGGGCCTCCTCGACCGCGGCCGCCGCGCGCTCCAGCGCCTCGGCGTCGCGGGGGTCGGTGGCGTGCGCGGCGAGCAGGTCGGCGAACCGGGACTCCTCGGAGGCGAGCAGGGCGTCGACCCGCTCGCGCAGCTCGGCGCGGGCCTCGTCGGCCAGCCGCCGGACGGCCTGGTCGCCGAACAGCGCTTCGAGCACCTTCTGGGACAGCACCGTCGTGCCGCCGGCGACCCCGACCTCGGCGCCGGTGGGGATGAACGCGGTGCTGGCGAACACCGCGATCATGACGATCAGGCCGGTCGCGTTCACCCCGTACGCCGCGATCCGGGCGTTCGTCCGGCGGGACGCGCCCTCCCGGCGGACCAGGTCGAGCACCGCGCCCTGCCAGTCGCGCACGGTGCGCTCGATGGCGTCGCGCAGGTTCGGCGACGAGCGGTCGAGCCGCGCGTCGGTGGTGCGCAGCAGGGCCGTTCCGGCCGCGCTGGTCCGCCACGACGTCGCGGCCCGCTCCGCGGCCCGTTCCGCGGCTGCGTCGACCAGCAGCGCCACGCCCGACTCCAGCGCCGCGGTCAGCTCGGTGCCCGGCTGGGGCCGGCCGGTGATCGCCGCGGTGAGCCGGTCCCGCAACCGCCCCACCCGGTCCTGCAGCGTGCGCAGCAGCTCTCCGGTGCCGACGAACTCCTGCCAGCGGGCCAGGACCTCCCCGCGCAGCAGCGAGCCGTCGCGCATGCCCTCGTCGACGTCGGCGACCGCGCCCGCGTACGCGGCGTGGGCGTCGGCCCGCAGCCGGGCCGCGGCGTCGACCTGCGCCCGGGCCTGGGCGGCGAGGCCTGCGGTGCGCGGGCGGAGGCTGTCCAGCGCCCCGTCCAGCGTCCGGCGCACGACCGCGGCCCGGTGGGCGGCGTCGCGCGCCAGGTCGGAGAACCAGCCGCGGAGCGGGGCGACGACGGGGTCGGGCAGCAGACCGTCGTGCAAGGTCGTCTCGGGAACGACGAACAGCGGCGCACCGGCCAGGCCGTGTGCGGCGAGCATCTCCTGAAGGTGCGCCGCGATGTCGTCCTCGGCGCCCTGCGGCACCCGGTCGAGCAGCATCGCCAGCGCGGTGCCGCGCTCCTGGGCGGTCTGCAGGACGTCCCACGGCACGGCGTCGGCGTAGCGGGCGGCGGTGGTGACGAACAGCCACAGGTCGGCGGCGGCGAGCAGTTGCGTCGCGAGCCGCCGGTTGGCGGTCACGACGGAGTCGATGTCCGGGGCGTCGAGGAAGGCGAGCCCCGGGTCCAGCGACGCCGACGTGACGAGCTGCAACGTGCGGTGGTCCGTGCGTGCCGCCGACGCTTGTCCTGTGGGGCAACGCCGCAGCGGAGCAAGGCGGAGATCCACAGGTGGAGTGACTGGTACGGGTCAGCTCGGGCAGCACGCGGGTGTCGGAGAACCAACGCAGATCGTCGGGGTGGCAGACGAGCACGGGGGAGCGGGTGGTGGGGCGCAGCACGCCGGACGGGGTGACCTGCTCGCGGACCAGGCTGTTCACGACGGTCGACTTGCCGGCCCCCGTGGAACCGCCGACGACGGTGAGCAGCGGGGCGTCGAGGCGGCGCAGGCGGGGCAGCACGTAGTCGTCGAGCTGCCGGACGAGCTCGGCGCCGGACTCGCGAGCTCCTTCGGCGCCGGGGATGTCGAGCGCGAAGCGGGTGGCGGCGGTGGCCTCGCGCAGTGCGACGAGAGCGCCGGCGAGCGCGCCCCCGGTGGAGGAGGGGGCCGCGACGGACGGAGCCCGCGCCGGAACGGACTCGGGCGAGCGTCCCGTGGTCATCGGGCCTCCTCGCGATGGCGCGGTAGGTGCGTACCGGACCAGTCTCCCGATGCGCGGTGGGTGCGTACCGGACATGTGCCCGGATGGGCTGCTCGGCAACCCCGGAGCCCGACGGCGCGCCCGGTTCGCGCACATCGGCGCATGCTGCCGCAGGAGCGACGTCGACACTCCTGGCGCCGCGTGGCCCACACCGAGTGGCGCGGCGGAACAACTTCGGGCACCATCTGTATGGATGGTTGGCGGATGGCTGGAGGAGTGCGGTGGCCGCGGGCGAGATCGAGAAGAGTGAAAAGATCACGATCAACCTGGGGCCGGTCGATCTCGGTCAGATCGACCTCCTGGTGGCCGAGGGCTTCTACGCGAACCGGACCGATTTCATCCGTTCGGCGATCCGCGCGCAGATCGCCACCCGGGCGGCGGCGGTCGACCAGACCGTCGCCCGCCGGACGCTGACGCTCGGCACCTTGACGCTCACCCGCCACGAGCTGGAGGAGCTGGCGCGAGCCGGGCGGACCGTCGAGATCCGGGTCCTCGGCCTGGCCACGATCGCGCCCGACGTCAGCCCGGAGCTGGCGCTGGCGACGATCTCGGCCGTCGAGGTGCTCGGCGCCTACCGGGCGAGCCCGGCGGTGAAGGCCGCCCTCGCCCCGCGCACCGTCTGACCCACACCACCCGACACAAGGAGACGATCGTGCGAGCACCTGGACGCCATGAGGGAAGCGACGGCCCTGACCCGGGCCGGCCGCCTCGCCGAGGCGACGGCCCTGATCCAGCGGACGCTCGGCGGCGCCGCCCCCGTGCGCGTGGTGCCGGGTGAGATCGTGATCGACGAGGAACGCCTGCGCGACGACCACCCGCCGGGTGCCCCTCCAGGCCCAGAAGGATCGCCGGGCGTCGACGCCGGCACCCCGTCGCACGTCCCCGGGCCTCGGTGCACGACCGGGGGGCTGCGGGAGCTCCTGCGCGGGCAGCTGGCCAAGGTCGCCGACGGTGTGCGGACGCACCTGCCGCCGTCCGCGCCCGGCCCGTCGGTTCCGGCGCTCCCGGGCACGACCGTGCACGCGGTCCACCGGGGCGCAGCCGGTGCCCGGCCGTACACGCTCTACGTTCCCACCACCGGGACCGGCCCGCGGCCGCTGGTCGTGATGCTGCACGGCGGCACGCAGACCGCCGACGACTTCGCCGCCGCCACGCGGATGAGCGAGCTGGCGCAGGAGCACGGGTTCCTCGTCGCTTACCCCGAGCAGGTCACCTCCGCGAACCCGATGCGGTACTGGAACTGGTTCAAGCCTGCCGACCAGGCTCGCGGTGCCGGGGAACCGTCGATCCTCGCCGGGATCGTGGACGAGGTGGCGGCGGAGCACGCGGTCGACCGCGACCGGGTGTACGTCGCAGGGTTCTCGGCCGGTGCGGCGATGGCCGCGGTGCTGGGGGCCGCGTACCCGGACGTCTTCGCCGCCGTGGGCGTGCACTCGGGGCTGCCGCAGGGCTCCGCCTCCGACCTCGCGTCGGCCCTCGCCGCCATGCGCGCGGCGCCGCGGGTGCGGCCGCTGGACCGGCCGGTGCCCGTGATCGCCTTCCACGGCGACGCGGACCCGACCGTCGCCGCGGACAACGCCGTCCGCGTCGTCGAGCAGTTCAGCGGCGGGCAGGTGCGCGGCGACACGCTCGTCGAGCGCGGTCCCGGCCGCCCCGCGACCCGCGTCGTCGTGCGCCGCGACGGTGTGGCGGTCGGGGAGCTGTGGACCGTGCACGGCTCGGGCCACGCCTGGTCGGGAGGCGTCGCCGGCGGCTCGTACACGGACCCGGCCGGCCCCGACGCGTCCGCGGAGATGGTCCGCTTCTTCGCCGATCCACGGCGACGCTCCGAGGCCGGGCTGGCGCTCGAGGTCCGGCTCGTCCGGGCCCGAGTCCTCCGGCTCGCTGGTGTGCACGTCCTCCGGGTCGACGTGCTCGTCCGCCTCGCTGAGCAGCGAGCGGATCCCCGAGTTCAGCACCGCCAGCAGGGGGACGGCGAGCAGCGCGCCCGCGATCCCGCCGACGAGCAGGCCCGTCGCGATCGACAGCACGACCGCCAGCGGGTGCAGCTTCACGGCGCGCCCCAGCAGCAGGGGTTGCAGGACGTGGCTCTCCAGCTGCATCACCCCGATGACGACGCCCAGCACGATCAGCGCCGACACCAGACCCTGCGCGACCAGCGCGATCATCACCGCCACGGCGCCGGCGACCACCGCGCCGATGATCGGGATGAACGCGCCGAGGAAGACCAGCGCCGCCAGCGGCACCGCCAGCGGGATCCCGAGCACGGCCAGGGCGATCCCGATCGCCAGCGCGTCCACCGTCGCGACGACCGCCGTGGCGCGCACGTAGCTGACCAGCGCGGCCAGGCCCCTGCGCCCCGCCACGTCCACCCGGTTCCGCACCCGGTTCGGCACGATGCCCAGCAGGAACTGCCAGATCGCCAGGCCGCCGTGCAGGAAGAAGATCAGGGTGAAGACGACGAGGAGGATCTCGGTGAGTGTCTCGGCGGCGGTGGCGGCCGTGGTCAGCGCGCCCGCGGTGATCGACGCCTGGTTCGCGCTGAGCGTGTTGAGGATCTCGGCCTGGAAGCGGCTGAACTGGGTGTCGCTCAGCTTCAGGGGGCCGGTGCGCAGCCATCCCGCGATGTCGTTGATGCTGGCGGTCAGCTGCGTGGCCAGGTCGGGTACGCCGCGCACGAACGTCACCACGACGAACGCCAGCACGCCACCGAGCAGCGCCAGGCCGCCGATGAGCACGAGCGCGGTGGCCACCCCGCGCGGCACCTGCCGGGCCTGGAGCTGGTGCACGGCCGGGGCCAGCAGCGCGGCCAGCAGCAGGGCGATCGCCACCGGGACCACGACCGCCGCCACGTACGACACGACGATCCCGATCACGTAGAGCGCGGCGACCACCACGAGCAGCCGCCACCCCAGTGCGGCGCTGACCCGCAGGATGCGCGGCACCACGTCCGGGACCTCGTCGTCGGGCCGCCCGCTCCGCACCACGCTGCGCATCCGGGTCTGCGGCGGAGGCGACGGCGGGGCCGTGGCCGTCTCCCGCGCCAGGGGCACTCGCTCGCCGCTCGCCATCCTGCCTCCGTCTTTCGGGTCGTCGGTGGCACCGGTGCCACCGTACGAGCCGGTTACCCGCAGGTGCGCGACGACTGCACCTCGGAGCCGTATTGCAATCTCCGCCGTTCCCGGCAGCATCTGCGGTGCCGCGCGTGCTCAGGGTGCGGGCGGCGGGCCGCTGGTGGTCCCCACCCGCAGCGAGACCGGGAGCAGCACGCCGTCGGGCCGCTCGCCCGCCACCAGCGCCATCGCGGCCCGGGCGGCGGCGCGGCCCTTCGCATCCGTCGGCTGGACGACGGTCGTCAGCTGCACGGCGCCCAGCCAGGGCAGGTCCGCGCCGTCGAAACCCACGACGCTCACGTCGTCGGGCACGGTCAGCCCCAGCCCGGCCGCCGCCTGCAGCACCCCGGCGGCCAGGACGTCGCTCTGCGCGATGACGGCGGTCGGCCGCACGTCGGCGGGCACGTCCAGCAACGCCCGCCCGGCCGTGTCGCCCTCGTCGACGGCGTTGCTCGCCGTCTCGAGGACGGGCACCGGCCCGAACACGTCCTCGACTCCCTCGATCCGGTGCCGCACGTCCCGGTAGTGCACCCGGCGCGCGGCGCGCCGCGTCGACCGGGCCGCGGGTGCCGTCGAGGCGCAGCGGCATGGCGACGACGGCGACGCGGCGGTGTCCCAGGTCGCGCAGGTGCGCGGCGAGCTGCGCGGTCCCGGCGCGGTCGTCGATGTCGATCAGCACGACGTCGTCGGCCACGGGGCCCTCCACGCCGACGACGGGGACCCCGCGGGCGCGCAGCAGGTCCAGCGCCGGGTCGTCCTCCAGGCCGCAGGTGGCGAAGATGGCGGCGTCCAGCGGGATGCGGGCGAGCTGGTCCGCCGCGGGCCGGCCGGCGTCCCCCGCCAGCAGGAGCAGCCCGACGCCGTGCCCGCCGAGCACCTCGGTGATCCCGTCGAGCAACTGGACGGCGACGGGGTCGCGGAAGGCGTAGAGCAGGCGCTCGCCGACGAAGGCGCCGATCACCCCGGTCCGTCCCCGGCGCAGCGACGCGGCGATCGGGTCCGGACCGGCGTAGCCGAGCTCGGCGGCCGCGGCGAGGACCCGGTCCCGCGTCGCGGGAGCGACCCGCGGGCTGGCGGCGAACGTGAGCGACGCCGTGGACGGCGACACCCCCGCCCGGGCGGCGACGGCGGCCAGGGTGGGCCGACCGGGTGCGACGCGGGGTGCCACGTGTCGACGGTATCGGGTTGAGGCCGGCGAGGAGCCGGCGTACCGTGGTTGTCGAATCGATTCGATAGTGAGGTGTGTGTCGTGACCGATCTGCAGGTGTCGCCGACGGCTCGGCGCGCCCGCACCGCCGTGGCGGTGGCCTTCATGGTCAACGGCCTGTGCTTCGCCTCCTGGATCTCCCGGACACCCGCGGTGCGCGACACCCTCGGGCTGTCGTCCGCGCAGCTGGGCCTGCTGCTGCTGTGCGTGTCGGGCGGGTCGATCGCCGGGCTGCCGCTGTCCGGGCCGATCGTGCACCGCCTCGGCGCGCGGGCCGCCGTGCTCGCCGGCTCGCTGACCGTCGGGGTCGGCCTGACCGGCCTCGGCGTCGCGCTCGCTGCTGGTCTCGGTGCCGCTCGCCGTCCCGGGCCTGGTGCTCGTCGGGTTGGGCATCGGGGTCTGGGACGTCGCGATGAACGTCGAGGGCGCGGCCGTCGAGCGCCGCCTCGGCCGGTCGCTGATGCCGAGGCTGCACGCGGGCTTCAGCCTCGGGACGGTCGCCGGGGCCGGGATCGGTGCCGCCGCGGCGGCCACCGGAGTGCCGCTCTCGGTGCAGGTCTTCGTGGTGGCCGTCCTGGCGCCGGTGTCGATGGCCGTCGCGACCCGGATGTTCCTGGCCGACCACGCCGAGCCGGAGGAGGGCACGACGCGCCGCTCCGGCGTGCTGACCGCATGGCGGGAGCCGCGGACGCTCGTCGTGGGCCTCATGGTGCTGGGCTTCGCGTTCACCGAGGGGTCGGCGAACGACTGGATGGCCGTGGCGATGGTCGACGGCTACGGCACGACCGAGGCGGTCGGCGCGATCGGCTTCGGCGTGTTCGTCGCGGCGATGACCGTCGCGCGCATGGTCGGCGGCGTCGGCGCTCGAACGCTACGGCCGCGTCGCGACCCTGCGGGCCACGGCCGCGCTCGGCCTCGCGGGCCTGCTGCTCGTGCTGCTCGGTGGCTCAGCGCCCGTGGCGATCGCCGGCGCCGTGCTCTGGGGCTTCGGCGCCGCGCTCGGCTTCCCCGTCGGGATGAGCGCGGCGGCCGACGACCCGGAGCGCGCGGCCTTCCGCGTCTCGGTGGTGAGCTCGATCGGCTACACGGCGTTCCTCGCCGGCCCGCCGCTGATCGGCGTGCTGGCCGAGCACGTGGGCATCCTGAGCGCCCTGTTCGTCGTGGTCGCGGCCCTGACCCTCGGCCTGGCGGCCTGCGGCGCCTCCCGCCCCTCCCCGCCACGGCGTCGCGCACGCCCTGACCCCGGCTCCGATCGCCGTCTAGCGTGGCGGGGTGAGGAGCTGGAGCATCGACACCTATCTCGACCGCCTGGCGGCCCGACACCCGACGCCCGCCGGCGCCGCCGTCGCCGCGCTCAACCTGGCGCAGGGCGCGGCGCTGCTGGAGATGGTGGCCCGGTTCCGCCTCGAGCCGGATCAGCGCGGCGGGTGTCGATCGCGCGCGCGAAGGACGTGCGCGAGGCGGCGCTGCGGCTGGCCGACGCCGACGCCGGTCTCGTCGACGTGGTCGCCGCCGCCTACGCGCTCCCCCGATCCGAGCGATGCCGAGCGAGGGCAGCGTGCAGCGGCGATCGCCGACGCCCTCCTCGCCGCCGCGGGCCCGCCGGCCGAGCTCGTCACGGTCGGCGCGGAGCTCGTCGGGCTGTGCGAGCGGATGGCCGAGGTCGGGAGCGGCGCCCTCCTCGCGGACGTGGCTGCTGCCGCGGACGCCGCGGCCGCGGGGCTCAGCATCAGCCGCACGAACGTCGAGGCCGACATCGCGCCCCGCCGCGGCACCGCTGAGGCCGAGCGCCTCGCCGCCGCCGTCGGGTCCGTCGACGATCTCCTGCGCCGCGCGGCCAGGTCCGCGACGGGATCCGCCGACGACCGTGTGAGGCGAGGAGCGTGAGACGTCTACCGGGTCGACACGCCGGCTGGCGTACGCGCGCGATCTGGTGCGTCAGGGACCGGCGCCCGGCGGTGCCGGTGCTCGGGCGCCGAACGCGCTTGGCGCTCGGTCTGACCCGGTGAACGTATGTGCGCAACCTCGGTCCACAGCGCTGCGAACCGCCTCGACCGACGAGGCGTCGATGTTGTCGAAGATCTCTGCGACACTAGCCGCGCGCCTCGACGTAGAAAACGCCAGCTCGCGCCGGCCTGAAGTTGACCGCGCCCGGAGCGGCGTTGTGGATCTCCTCGATCCACTGGTCGCGTCCTTTTCCGAAGCCGTCCGCCAGCTGCGCGCGGGCCGTCTGGGCGGCCGAGGTCGATCGCTGCGCCGAGATCCTTGTCGACCGCCCCGTCGGCCACCGACCGGTCGTAGGCTGACCATGAGGTCCCAGAGGTCGCGGCTGACCTTGTCGCGCAGCTTGCGCGAAGAAGCTTCGCCGAGCCGGGTCTCCTGGCTCGGACTGCCCGGTCCGCCAGCCCTTCACCGTGGACGCCAACATGTCGGCGAACGTTCGGCGACGTCGGACGACAGCTGCTCGACGTCCCTGAGCACGGCACTCGACGGCCGCCCGGTCCATCTCGGCCAGCCGGTCGGCGAGATGCTCGAGCGCCGGTCCGAGGACGTTGACGGGCCACGTCGGACGGAGCAGTCCGACGTCGGCCACGAAGACGCCGGATTCCGCGGTCCCGGACCTTGGCGTCGATCTGTTTCCAGCGCGTTCGCAAGGTGGTCCGGGAAGATGGCGGACGAGGTCCGGGTTGACGACCACCCGGAAGGCGTCGCGCAGTTCCACCCACCGCGGGCGGCGTCGACCGAACGCAGCGCACTCTCGTCCGCACCGGTGATGAACGAGTCTTTCTCGGCGGGACGTTTGAGAAGCAACAGAAGATCGACCTCGGTCCTCATGCGTTCGATGAACAGCTCTTCGACGTTGAGGCCTGCCTCTCCCTCGCCGGGCATGTCCACCAGTCCCAGCCGGGCGGCTGACGACGTTCGTGGAACGGTGCAGTAGACTCGACGCTGCGCACGGCGTGATAAGGCCTGTCGGATTCATTCGTCGCCTTCTCCCGGGATAGGCGACGTACGGTCGCAGCTCGCCCTCGGCCAGCGTCAATGGGCTCGACGGCGTCGAGCAGCTGCCGGTAGCTGTTCAGCGTCCGGCGTGGCGATGTGCAGCTTCTCGACGTAGGGCTGCGCCAGGAGATCGACCTGATGGGCGTCGTAGCTGCGGGCCTCGAATTCGGCGAGCGTGCGGGGGGTCGGCCCCAGCTTGGCCGAGCGGTGGAGTCGTTCGAGGTAGGTAATCCCGGAAGGACGTCCAGTCGTGCAGGTTCACCGACGGCCCGGAAGGGTCCTGGCTCGTGATAGATGCGGCTGGGCGCGGCGGTCGTCGGGTTGTACTGCGACGACGGCACACTCGACGAGTTCCCAGACCGGTGATGCTGCGCAGCAACGTACTCTTGCCGGACCTCGTCACGCCGACGACTGCGAGGTTGACCGAGTCGCGATGAACTCGAGCATGGACGGCGCGGACCGCCCGGTCCGTCTCGGCGGCCCGGCGGCGCAGTTCTCCGAGGGAAGAACCGTCGTCAGCGGAGGATCGGAGGACGAGCGCCAACGAGTTGCCGATCCGTCTGCGCACGTCGGCCGACGGACTGATGTTCCGCAGCTCGTCGTCGGTGACGGCCAGGGCGTCGGCGATCTCCTCCAGATCGTCGACGAGCGCGCGCCAGACCTCCCCGAGGCGCTGCACGAATTCCCGCTGGGAGTGCCGGCGCGCCAGGGCCTCGGCGATGCGGGACTCCACCGACGAGTCGTTCTCGACAGTCACGCGCCGGATAGTAAGGTGTGTTCCTCCGTGACAGCCGCGCTCGTCGCCGAACGGTAGTGCGATGTACCGATGCAGCCCACCGCTTCGCCGTCGATCATTGCCTCGCCGCTTTGCGTCGGTAGTACACCGCTGGTGCATGTAGTCGATACCTGCAGCCCGCTGACAGTCGTGCCGATGCGCCCGAACGGGTTATATCACGCGTCGGGAGTAGCGAATCGTCGCCGCAGAACGAGCCCACTGCCGCCGCGCTCGCCGAATGGCGGAAGGGGAATAGAGGTGAACGACGCGTTGCGGAGTTCCGCGATGCTCGGCTGGCCGCATTCTAGAGCCTTGATCGCAGCAAGCTGAGCGGTACCAGGTCCAGGCGGACGCAACGCGCCACTCACCTCGGCCGCACCCAGAGGGGCGACGACCAGGCCAGCTCGCCGTCCACCTGGAACGCCCGCGCGTAGTAGAAGGCGGTCTCGCTCAGCGGCTCGTCGTCGCGGAAGGAGACGTCGAGGGCGCGGGCGCCGAGACCGAGCAGGGCGCCGACCGCGGGTTGGAGGGCGAGCCTGCCGGGGCGACCCGGCTCGTCCGCGGGCACGAACGGGCCGCGGGCCAGCCGTTCGGCCAGCTCGGCCAGCCCGATCCGGAAGGATCGGCCCGCGCAGTCGACGATCATCTGCGCGTCGTCCGGGCCGCAGGCGCTGACCTCCACGCCACCGCGCTGCGCCCCGTAGGGCTCGCCGAAGCTGTGCGTGACGTGCCGCCACTGCACGCCGTGGGAATCCATGGCCACGACCTCGGGACCGACGTGGTCGGGTAGCACGAGCCGGCCGCCCTCCACCGACAGCCGCCCGTCCCAGCAGGTCGTCGTGTCCGCCTGCCCCCATTCCACCCTGAGATCGACCCGGCGGTGTCCCGGCGGCAGCCGCGGCTCGCCGCGCAGCATGTGCACGATCCGGCCGTCCCGCAGGATGTCGATCCGGGCGAGCTCGGTGTAGCCGCGGGCGTGCACGGTCAGCGGCCGGGCACCGGGCCAGTCGAGCTCCTCGCCCATCAGGTGCGGCCCGAGCCGGAGGACGGTGAGCACGCCGCGGGTCGTCGCGGCGCAGGTGCGGCGCGACCACAAAGCCTCGAAGATCTCAGAACGCGACAGCGACCGGGCGAGCACCGCGACGTAGCTTGCGCCATGGCCGTGGTCGGAGGAGGCGATGAGGCCGAAACGGTGGCCCCGCCGGAGCCCGTCGAGCATGAACGTGCCGGTCGCGGTGCCGTCGGCGTACTGCCGGAAGCAGGTCTCCGACTCGTAGTTGCCCCGGCACGCCTGGAAGACCTCGACGAGCCGGCTGAAGCCGGGGTCGTGGAAGTCCCAGTCGTTGTGCACCATCGCCGAGCCGGGGTGGTGCGGGATCGTGATGGCCGGGAACTGCGGGTGGGCGGCCAGCCCCCGCCAGAGCCCGTCCGGGGTGGTGCTGCCCTCGGCGAAAGCGGAGAAGATCGGGGCTCCGCGCGCGACGTCGCCGTAGATGACGTTCTGGTGGCCGTGTTCGGCGGAGGTCCACTCGAACCCGTAGAGCGGCACGAAGCGGCCCGGGACGTGCAGCAGATCGGCGATCTTCTGGATGCTCCACCACTGGTAGGCGGTGGAGTTCTCGGCGTGATCCGTCACCGCCCAGAAGTCGTACTCGTTGATGTCCCAGGCGTAGCGGTAGAAGTCCTCCAGCGAGGGTTCGTCGCCCGAGGTGCAGCGGCTGACGAGCGAGTGGCGGTGCAGGTCGCCCCAGTAGACGTCGAAGCCCAGCCCGTCCAGGGGGATGTCGGGTTCGGCTCCCGCCCACCTGCGGGCCTCGCTCCGCTGCGCGGAGACGATCGACGCCGATCGGTGGCCGTCGATCGCGGCGGGACCCGCTGACGCGACGGTCGTGAGCACCACCTGTCCCGCCCCGTGGACGCCGTGCCAGACGACGGCGCCGTGGTGATCGGCGAGGTAGGGGCACTCGCGCCCGCCGAACCCCTCGCTCCAGTGCAGGGCGCGCGACAGGCGCCCGTCGGCCTGGGTGGCGAGCAGCGCGCCGGTCGGGCCCGCGGCCAGCGACACCTCCTCCAGCGTGGCGTCGGTGCCGCCGAACGTCATCGGCGGGCACCAGCCGTCGGGCCCGAGCACCTGGGCGGCCGCCTCCCAGTAGTACGTCATCAGCGGTAGCTGCCGGTGGATCCGATACGCGACGACGAGGCCTCCGTCGGCGGTGGCCTGCAGCCGGGGCAGCGCCGACGGCACCACGTTCAGCCCGCGCGCCAGCTCGCCGGGCGGCTCCACCAGCGCGTCACCGTCGACCCGGACCACCCGGATGTGCGCGCTGACCTCGGGCAGGAGCTCGGGCGGCACGCTCCTGCCCGCCTCCCGCATGCCCTCGTGGCCGTCGGTCCGGCCCTCGCGCGTGGGCCGGGGCCGGAGGCGGGTGGGGCCGCTGCCACCGTGGCCGTGCACCGACACGACGTCGAAGGCGCACCACAGGCGGCCGCCGGTGGTCGTGGCCAGGCTGGGGTGCAGCGCGTAGTCGCTGCCGCCGGTGAGCCGCCGGACCGGGCCCGCGCCGCCGTGCGCGTCGATGCGGCGCACCGCGACGGCGTAGCTGCCGTCGACGTACTCGGTCCAGGCGTAGGCCGTTTCCACACCGAGCCCCCGTCGACGATCGCCAGGCTCGGGTCCCACACGTTGCCCGACGTCTCCTCACTCACCCGGGCCGTCGGTTCCCACCCGCGGCCGTTCCACCGCCGGGCGAAGACGGCGAACCGGCCGCCTGCCCGGCCCTGCCAGCACACGTGCAGGCCGCCGTCCTCGGAAGCGGCGACCTCCTGGTTGAACGACGGGCCGTCGGTGTCGCTGACCGGTTCCGGGTCGCTCCACCGGCCGTCGACGAAGCGGCAGGCCCACACTCCCACCGCGGCACCGGACCGGCCGAAGACCAGCCACGGGACGCCGTCGGCGGTGACGGCCGCCGTGGGCCGGAACAGGTCCTCGGGCCCCGGGACGACGACGCCGACCGTCTGGTTCACCTCGGCGACCAGCCGGTCGCCGCGGTCCTCCTGCCACTCCAGCCAGGCGATCACGGTGGTCGCACCGCGGGCGGCGATGGTGGGGCGGGACGCGTTGCGGCTGTGCGGGAAGGGGCCGCGCGGACTTCCGCACCTGCCCGGCCAGATGCGGCGCGTGCTCGAGCACCGCCGCGGCCTTGGCGAGCTGGGCGGGGATCTGCCCGTCGCCCTCGTCCACCCACATGTACCGCAGCGGATCGGGGTCGAGCGCGGCGACGGTGTCGGTGACGTCGACGTTGTCGTCGATCGCCGCGGCCAGCCGGTGGTTGAACGCCAGCACCATGTCGAGATCGGCCCGCTGCCGCTCGGTGTACTCGCCCCGATGGTGATCGGCGGTGCAGCCGTGCCCGTGCCCCTGTGCTCCCGACATCTCAGCACCCTCTCCACACGGGCCGTCGCTTCTCGGCGAATGCCGCGGCCCCTTCCCGCTGGTCCTCCGATGCGTAGAGGGTCGCGACTGCCGGGAAGCCGCCGGTCGCGATCCGCCGCATGGCCTCGGCGAAGGACAGGCGCTCGCTCTCCCGCTGCACCTCCTTGATCGCGGCGAACACCAGCGGCGGTCCCTGCGCCAGCTGGGCGGCCACCTCCAGCACCCGGTCCCCGAGCAGCGACGGCGGATGCACCTCGTTGACCAGCCCCCACCGGTGTGCTTCGGCGGCGCCCATCCAGCGGCCCGTGAGCAGCAGCTCCATGGCGATGTGGTGCGGCATCCGGGTGGGCAGGCGCAGCGTCGCCGCGTCGGCGAGGGTCCCCGCGTTGATCTCCGGCAGCGCGAACGACGCGGTGTCGGCTGCGTAGATCAGGTCACAGGACAGGGCCAGCTCGAACCCTCCGCCGACCGCCATGCCCTCGACGAGGGCGATGACCGGCTTGTCGAGCCGCGGTAGCTCCTGGATGCCGCCGAAACCGCCGACCCCGTAGTCGCCGTCCACGGCGTCTCCCGCCGCGGCCGCCTTGAGGTCCCATCCCGCGCTGAAGAACCGTGCACCCGCGGTGCGCAGCACGGCGACCCGCAGGTCGCGGCTGTCCCGGAAGGCGGCGAAGACCTCGCCCATCGCCCGCGAGGTGGCCAGGTCGATCGCGTTCGCAGGCGGCCGGTCCAGGGTGACCTCCAGAACACCCCCCAGCCGCCGCGTGCGCACCGCGTCGTTCACGGTCGCATCTCCCGACGTGACGAGCAGCGCGTCGCAGGCCCACGCACCCGTCGCGGTGACGATCAACGGGTTGATCTCCAGCGTGACCACCTCCGGCGTGCCGAGGACCAGCTCGACCACCCGCTCGACGACGGCGACCAGCTCGTCGACGTCGGCAGCGGGCGCGCCCCGGTACCCGGTGAGCAGGGGAGCGCAGCGCAAACCGAGCAGGGCGCGGCGGATGTCCCGCGCGTCGGCGGGCAGGAGCACGTGGGCGACGTCGCGCACGAGCTCCGCCAGGACGCCGCCGGCACCCAGGCTGAGCACCGGGCCGAACACCGCGTCTGTGTGCACCCCGACGAGCAGCTCGGCGACTCCGTCGACGACGAGCCGCTCGACCAGCACCGCCGGGAAGCGGGCCAGCAGCTCGGTGGCGGCGGCCCGCACGTCGGCCGGGTCGAGCCGGACGGCGTGCTGCTCGGTCTTGTGGGCGACGCCGACGCCCTTCAATGCGACCGGGCCCGCGAGCCCGGCCGCCGCGCCGACCGCGGCGTCGGGGCTCACACAGACGACGCCGTCGGGCACCGGCACCCCGTGGTCGCGGAGCAGCCGCTTGGCCCCAACCTCGTCCGGTGCAGCCTCGTCCGGTGACGTGCCCGGCAGCGGAGCGCCGCTGCCCCGTCCGTCCGGACCGGCGACGGGCGGCGCGGCCGGCCCCGCCCAGGCCTGCCCGACGCGAGCGGCGGCGTCGATCGCCGCCATCGCCACGTCCGGTGGGGCGAGGACGGCCAGCCCGCGGCGGACCCAGGCCGCCGCCCGTCCGCCGGTCAGGTTCGCGGCCATCGCCGCGACCAGGGCCCCGCGCGCGCCCGCCTCGGCACAGGCGCGGGCGAACGCCGCGATCGCCAGTGTCCACTCCTCGTCCGTGCAGCGGTCCGCTCGTGGCAGGTCGGCGAAGAGCAGGTGGAGATCCGCCGGGCCGCGGACCATGGCGGTGAACGCCGCCGCCATCGCGTCCGGATCCCCCCAGACGTACGTGTGGTAGTCGAGAGGGTTGGCCAGCGCCACCCGTTCGCCGAGTGCCGAACGCAGCTCCGCGCGCTGCCCCGCGGTCAGCTGCGCGAAGCTCACCGGTCTGCCGACGGCGGCGTCCGCGATCAGCGCGGCCTCGCCTCCCGAGCTGCTGAGCGAGGTCAACCGGGTACCGAGCAGCGGACCGCCGCAGTGCAGGAGGCACAGCGCGCCGAGGAGCCCGTCGACGGAGTCGACCTGGCCGATCCCGGTGCGCCGGAGGAACTCCGCGCCGACCGCGGCGTCGGTCGTCAGCGAGGCGGTGTGCGTGATCACCGCCCGGCGGGCCTGCTCGCTGCGGCCCAGCACGAGCGCGACCAGTCCGATCCGGCGCTCCCGTGCCCGGGCGGCCAGCGTCTCCCACGCCCGCAGGTCCGCCAGCGACTCCACGATCAGCCCGAGAGCGGAGACCCGTTCGCACTCCACGAGCTCCGCGCCGACCTGCGCCACGCCGAGTTGCGCGGCGTTGCCGACGGCGACGACGGAGTGCAGCGGAAGCCCGATGTCGACCATGGTCACGCTGATGGCGATCGACGACGACTGGGACACTACGGCGACGCCCCGCTCACCGGCGCCCAACCCGACCCCGCCGTGCTGGTCGGGCCAGATCAGCGCCTGCGCGGCGTAGTTGACCAGGCCGTAGCAGTTCGGGCCGAGGAGCGGCATCGACCCCGCGGCGGCGAGCAGGTCACGCTGCCGTGCCACCCCGCACGGGCCCGTCTCCGCGAAGCCCGAGCTGTACACGACGGCACCGCCGCAGCCCGTCGCGGCGAGCTCGGCCACCACCTCCGCGCATCGAGCCGCGGGCACGGCGACGAACGCCGCGTCCGGGGCCTGCGGGAGGTCCGTCACGTGGGGGAGGGCACGCTCTCCGGCCATCCTCGCGAGGGTCGGATGCACCGGCCAGATCGGTCCGCGGAACCCCAGCGCCCGGTTCTGCTCGACCACCCGCCCACACACCCGGGAGCTCCCGATCACGGCGATCGTGCGCGGCGCCAACAACCGGCCGAGGTCACCCACCGTGTCCATGGGCGGCTCAGCCACCGTGTCCATGGGCGGCTCAGCCACCGTGCGCTCGCAGCATCGACCGCGAGACGATGTGCCGCTGGATCTCCGAGGTCCCGTCCCAGATCCGCTCGACCCGGGCGTCCCGCCAGATCCGCTCCAGCACGAGCTCGTCCATCAGGCCCATCCCGCCGTGGATCTGCAGCGCCTCGTCGGCGACTTTTCCGAGCATCTCGGTCGCGGCGAGCTTGGCCATCGCGATCGCGGAGTCGACCGCCGGATCGGTCGAGCGGCGGCCGTCGACGAGCCAGGCCGCACGCCAGGTCAGCCACGTCGCGGACTCCAGCGCCGTGCTCATGTCGGCGAGCTTGAACGCCACTCCCTGATTGCGCCCGATGGGCCGGCCGAACTGGCGCCGGGTCGCCGCATGGCGGACGGCCAGGTCGAGCGCGCGGCGCGCCCGGCCCAGGCAGCTCGCCGCGACCTGCAGGCGGGTCGTGCCCAGCCAGGTGGTGGCCACGTCGAAGCCGCGCCCGACCTCGCCCAGCACCGCCGACGCCGGCACCCGGCAGCCGTCGAAGACCAGTACCGAGTTCTCGTAGCCGCGATGCGAGACGCTGCGGTAGCCGGGCAGCACGGTGAGCCCGGGTGCGTCGGTGTCGACCAGGAACGCGGTGATCTCGGCGCGGCGGGGTGCGTCGGCGCCCGGGGACTGCTCCCCGGTCGCGGCGAAGAGGATCACGAAGTCGGCCGCGTCGGCGTGGCTGATGAAGTGCTTGGTTCCCGTGATCAGCCAGTCGGTGCCGTCGCGGACCGCCCGGGTGCGCATGCCGCGCAGGTCCGAGCCCGCCTCCGGCTCGGTCATCGCGAGGCACTCGGTGCGCTCGCCGGCCACCACCGGCCGTAGGTGGCTCTCGCGCTGGTCGCCCTCGCAGGCCAGCAGGATCCGGGACGGCCGGGCGACGGCGAGCATCTGCAGCGCGTAGCCGGTGTGGCCGAGCTCGCGTTCCATGAGCATCCAGTCCAGGGTGTCGAGGCCGCCGCCGCCCACCTCCTCGGGCATGTTGGCCGCGTAGAGCCCGGCCTGGATCGCCGTGTCCCGCAGCCGGCGCAGCAACCCCGGGTCGAGCACGCCGCTCCGCTCGACCTCGTCCTCGTGCGGCACCAGCTCGCGCTGCACGAACGCCCGGGTGGTCTCCACCACGGCCCGCTGCTCGACCGTCAGTTCAAGATCCATCGCTCACCCCACGGCGATGCGCCGGGACGCGTGCTCCGGCGGCGGCACCAGCAGGGCCTCGGCGCGGGCCCGCAGGTCGTCGGGGAACGGGCTCGCCCGCCCCGCGGCGGTGTCGACGTGCACCATGAGCGCCTCCTCCGTCGCCCGCAGCCGCTCCTCGGACCACATCTCGTGCCAGAGCCACAGCAGCTTGTCGGTCACGCCGATCACCGAGGTACGCACGTCCAGCCGCGCGCCCGGGGGCACCTGGTCGAGGTAGCGGACGTGTGCCTCGAGCGTGAAGAGCGACGTGGCCGTCTCGGCCAGATAGTCCGACGTCATGCCGAGCGCGACCATCGCGGCGTCGTTCGCGAAACCGAACACCAGCACGTAGTAGCCCTCGGACAGGTGCCCGTTGTAGTCGATCCACTCCGGACGGACGTCCTCCGCCCACGTCAGCGGCTCAGGCATCGTCGCTGACCCGCCCGCCCGGAGCCTTCCCCAGCACGCGCAGCAGGTCGACGAGCGCGCGGTCCCGTTCACGCACCAGGTCGGCGAAGCTGCGCGACCCGGCCTCATCGGTGCAGCCGCGCACCACCCGCTCGCGCAGCGCGGGGGTGAGGTCGGGTGCGGCCAGCCGGGTCCAGGGCGAGAGCAGCGACGGCCCGAAGTGGTCGAGCATGTGGGCCATGCCGCCCGGGCCGCCCGCGAGATGGAACGTGAGCATCGGCCCGTGGAACGCCCACCGCAGCCCCGGCCCCTCGGTGATCGACGCGTCGATCTGCTCGACCGTCGCCTCCCCGTTGGCCACCATGTGCAGCGCCTCCCGCCACAGCGCCTCCTGCAGCCGGTTGGCGATGAACCCGGGCACCTCCCGATCCATGGTGATGACGGACTTGCCGATGTGTCGGAAGAACGCCGCCGTCCACGTCACGACGTCGGCCGCGGTCTTCTCGCCGCCCACGACCTCGACCAGCGGGATGAGATACGGCGGGTTGAACGGATGGGCCACCACCAGCCGGTGCGGCGTCCGCGCCTCGACCGCCATCTCCGTCATGCCGAAGCCCGAGGTGGACGACGCCACGACGACGTGTTCCGGCGTCGCGGCGTCGATCGCGGCGAGCAGGCTCCGCTTGACGTCCAACTGCTCGGGCGCGCTCTCCTGCACGACGTCGGCATCGGCGACGGCGGCGGCGAGGTCGGGCGCGACGGTCAGCTGGTCCACGCTCGCGCCCGGCGCCAGCCCCAGCTCGGTGAGCGCGGGCCACGCCGCGTCGACGAGACCGCGCAGCCGCGCCTCGGCGTCCGGCGCCGGGTCCCAGGCGCGCACGGCGAACCCGCGCGCCAGGAAGTACGCCACCCAGCCGCCGCCGATGACCCCGGCTCCCACACAGGCGACGGTGCGCACCCGATCGGGCGCGACGCGAACGGTCATCCTCTGGGCCGCAGCGCGAGGATCTCGCGCGCCTCGTCCGGGGTGGCCACCTCGGCGCCCATCGCCGTGATGATCGTGACGGCGTTGGCGACCAGCTCGGCGTTGGTGACCGCGTTGCCCCCGGCCGAGGTAGAGGTTGTCCTCCAGGCCGACCCGCACGTGCCCGCCGAGCAGCACCGACTGCGCCACCCACGGCATCTGCATGCGCCCGATGGCGAACGAGGTCCACACCACGCCGGGCGGGACCTGCGCCACCATCGCGGCCAGCAGGGCCGGATCGGGCGGAGCGCCGTAGGGGATGCCCATGCACAGCTGGTACATCGGCGGGTCGTCGACCAGGCCCTCGGCGACGAGCTTGTTCGCGAACCACAGGTGCCCGGTGTCGAAGATCTCCAGCTCGGGCCGCACGCCCAGCTCCTGGATCCGCTTCGCGCCCGCGCGCAGCATGTCCGGGGTGCTCACGTAGACGAGGCTGCCCTCGCCGAAGTTCAGGCTGCCGCAGTCCAGCGTGCAGATGTCCGGGAGCAGCTCTTCGACGTGCGCGAGCCGCTCGATGCCGCTGACCAGGTCGGTGCCCTCGGCGAAGCCCGACGGGTCGTCCGGGTCGAGGTAGAGATCGCCGCCCATGCCCGCGGTCGTGTTGATCACAACGTCCACGCCGCTGTCCCGGATCCGTTCGACGACCTCGCGGTAGAGCGCGACCTCGCGCGAGCCGCCGCCACTGCGCGGATCCCGCACGTGGACGTGCACGACGGCGGCACCCGCCCGGGCCGCCTCGATGCCGGACTCGGCGATCTGCTGCGGTGTCACGGGCACGTGCTCGGACTTGGCGACCGTGTCCCCCGCGCCGGTCAGCGCGCACGTGATGATGACCTTGCTGTTCACCCCTGGACCCTTTCCCGTAAAGCGGTGCTGGCGGCGATGGGGGGGAGCGTGCGCGTAGGTCAGGTCGCGGCAGTGCGCGTCGTGGGCGGCGTCGGTGTACGGCCAGGCCGACGTCTTGACGACGACCGTGCGCCGGGGAGGGGTCGACGTAGACGAACTGGCCGCGGCGGGAATGCCGGTCGCGCGGCCACGCCGTGCTCCCGGTGAGTTCCTGCTTCACAGCCGACTGCGCACCCGAGGGCGCGGCTGACACCAGCTCCACAGGCGTTGACCTGTCCGCGCGTCCCGCGGCCAGAATGTTCCTCGCGGCGTTCACGTCCCTGTCATGGGTCGCGCCGCACCTGCATGTCCAGGCGCGGACGTGCAGGGGCTTCGCTTCGCCGAGGGCTCCGCATTCCGAGCACGCTCGGGTCGACGGAAACCAGCGGTTCACCTTCACGAACGTGCGGCCGGCACGCTGGGCCTGTAGGCCAGCATCCCGACGAACATCGACCAGCCGGCGTCGTGCCGACGGCGCAAGCCGGGTCCGGGCCAGGCCCGACACGGCAAGGTCTTCCACCGTGATCAGTTGGTTCTCGCGAACCACGATGGAAGACAGCGTGTGTAGCCGAGTCCCGACGGGTGTCGGCCACGCGGGCGTGGCAGCGGGCGAGCCTGCGGCCGGGACTTCCGCCGGTTCGCCGAGCCGATCTGGCGGCGCGCGAGTTCCTTCTGCGCCCGCCGCAGCTCCGCCGCGCGCTTGCGGGCGATCCGCGGGCGCGTCGACCCCGTCCCGTCCGACGGCACCGCGAAGTGCGTCAGCCCCAGGTCGATTCCCACCTCGCCGACCGGTGGGCGGGAGAGGCTGGTCGGGTGACATCGACGACGAACGAGGCGTGATAGCGGCCCGCCGCGTCCAGGCTCACCGTCACGCTCGACGGCTCGGCGGGCAGGTGCCGCGACCAGCGGCCGGGCACGTCGCCGATCCCGGGCAGCCGCAGCCGACCCGCGTCGGTGACCTGAAGCGGGCGGCCATGGCGAACCGGATCGACTGGGACCGGTCCTCCGGGACCGGAACCGCGGTGCGCCGAGCGTGCGGCCCTTCCGCTTCCCCGACAGCGCGGCGAGGGAGTCGCGGTAGGCGGTGTCCCGTCGGCTAACGCCTGTTGCAGCACCACGGCGGACACCTCGGCCAGCCACGCTCGCTGCGGAGTCCGCTGGCGGCGGTAGCGCTCGACAGGGCGGCGTCGGTCGGGTACGGCTGACCCGCCTCGTGCGCGGCCCGCCGCGCGGCGATCGCGTCGTTGAACACCACCCGCGCGCACCCGAACGCCTGCGCCAACGCTTGCGTTGCCCCCCAGTGGGGGCCAGCCGGTAGGCGTAGCGCAGCTGCACACGAGCAACGTACGGTCCAGCACCGACAACAACGGCTCGGCAGGCATCAGGACCGGTAGACACGGCGCTTTCCTCACACACGTGCACTTGGTGCTGGTCATGAAGTACCGGCCGACGTGTTCGGCGACCGGCGTCTCAAGCGCATGGAGGGGATCATGCGGGCCGTCTGCGCCACTTCGAGGCGCGATGGTCGAGCTCGCACCCAGGCCAACCACGGGCGGACCACGTGCACCTGGTCAACTTGCCGGCCAAAGTCGCCGTCTCCCGGCTGGTCAACTGCCTGAAGGGCGTGTCGTCCCGCCGCCTGCGGCAGGAGTTCCCCGACCTCGCCCGCCATACCGACGCGCCAAGCGGCTGTGGTCCGGGTCGCTCGCCGGCAGCGCGGGCGGGGCGCCACTGTCGATCGTGCGCCAGTACATCGAGCAGCAGAATCGTCCCGTCTAGTGCGCGCTCGGCCGTGGCGGGCCTCCCGCGAGGGCCTGCGCCACCGCGGTGCGGGCGCGGCTCGGCGCCGCCACCCGTTGGTATGTCCACGGCGATCCGCGGTGCGGGTTGACGAACGCGAGCGTGGCGAACAATCAGTTCACCGCGGGTGAGCTGGCGAGCAGCCGCTTGGTGTAGTCCTCCTTGGGCGTGTCCAGTACCTCCACCACGAAGCCGGACTCCACCAACTTGCCCGCGTTGAGCACCTGCACCCGCGCGGCGATGGATCGCACCAGCGCCAGGTTGTGGGTGACGAACAGCATGCTGATCCGGTGGGTCTTCCGCAGGTTCTCCAGCAGCGCGACGATCGAGCCCTGCACGGAGACGTCCAACGCCGACGTGATCTCGTCGCAGACCAGCAGGTCGGGCTCGGCGGCCAGCGCCCGAGCGATGGCCACCCGCTGCCGCTCGCCCCCGGAGAGGCGGTTGGTCTGCAGGTCGAGGACGGTCGGACCGAGCGCGACGGCGTCCAGCAGCTCCACCACCCGGTCCCGGGCCGCCTTGCCCTTCGCGATGCCGAACAGCTCCATCGGCCTGCTGACGATCTGTTGGATGGTCAGCCGCGGGTTCAGCGACAGGTACGGGTTCTGGAAGATGTACTGGATCCGCTTGCGGTCCTCGACCGAGCGGGCGCGGGAGCCCTTGCCCAGTGGACGCCCGTCGAAGGTCAGCTCCCCGGTCCACTGCTTGTGCAGGCCGCCGACACAGCGCGAGATCGTCGTCTTGCCGCTGCCGGACTCGCCGACCAGCGCGACCACCTCGGCCTTGGCCACGTCGAACGAGACGCCGTGCACGACCTCCGTGCGGCCGTAGAAGACCTTGAGGTCGTCGATCGTCAGGATGATGTCCCGCTCGGTGTGCGGGTCGGTGTCGGTGGTGTTGCCGCGGTTGATGTCCCAGGTGCCGATCTCGCCGACCCGCAGGCACTTCGCCGTGTGGTCCGGGCCGACCTGGTGGTCCTCCGGCTCGATCTCGCGGCAGCGGTCCTGGACGTACTCGCAGCGGGTGTTGAACCGGCAGGCGGTCGGGCGCCGCCCCGGCCCCGGCGTCGAGCCCGGGATGCCGGTGAGCGCGCGCGCCCGGGACAGGTGCGGGATCGCGTCGAGCAGCGCGCGCGTGTACGGGTGCGCGGGCTGCCGGAACATCGCCTCCCGCGGGCCGAGCTCGATGATCTGCCCCGCGTACATGACGGCGACCCGGTCGGCGATGTTGGCGACGACGGCCAGGTCGTGGGTGACGTAGAGCGCCGCGACCTGGTGGCTGCGGCACAGCTCGCCCATCGTCTGCAGCACCATGCCCTGGGTGGTGACGTCCAGGCCGGTGGTCGGCTCGTCCAGCACGAGCACCTTCGGGCGCGGGAGGAACGCCATCGCCAGCGCGACACGCTGCACCTGGCCGCCGGAGAGCTGGTGCGGGTAGCGCGCCAGGAACTCGTCGTCGTCGGGGAGGCCGACCTCGCGCAGACCGGCGCGGGCGCCGTCGAGGCGCTCCTCGGCGCTGCCGATGTCGTGCAGTTCCAGGAGTTCCACGATCTGCCGGCCGATGCGGATGGCCGGGTTGAGCGCCGCACCGGGGTCCTGCGGCACGTACGCGATCTTCAAGCCGCGGATGTCGCGGATCTTCTCCCAGGGCAGCGCGAGCACGTCCTGGCCCTCGAACATCACCGTGCCGCGCTCGATGAACGCCCCGCGCCGGGCGTAGGCCAGGAGCGCCGTGCCGGCAGTGGTCTTGCCCGATCCGGACTCGCCGACCAGGCCGACGACCTCGCCCGGACGCAGGTCGAGGTTGATCTCGTCGATGACGTCCAGGCCGCTCCCGGTGAGCGCCACGCGCAGGTCGGAGACGACGCAGCCCGCATCGACGTCCGGCGTGTCCTTCTCCAGCAGGGTCATGCCTAGTCACCCCGTCCCGAGAGCTGGGCGATGCCGTCCGCCATCAGGTTGGTGCCGATCGTGAAGACACCGATGATGATCACAGGGGCCAGGATGCCCCACGGCTGCACGAGCAGCGCCAGCCGGTTCTCGTAGATCATCTGCCCCCATTCGGCCGCATTGGGGTTGGCTGCGAAGCCCAGGAAGCCGACGCCCGCGACGAGGCCGATCGAGTAGGTGAGCCGCAGCCCGGCCTCGGCCAGCAGCGGCGCGTTCATGTTCGGCAGCACCTCGGCCAGGATCACCCGGAGCCTGCTCTCGCCGAGCGCTTCGGCCGCGGTGACGTAGTCCCGCGAGACGATGCCCAGCGCCACGCCGCGGGCCAGGCGGGCCACACGGGGCGCATGCGAGGCGCCGACCAGCAACACGATCATCCACCAGGAGGGCTGATCGACCGCGGTGAGCACCAGCAACACGAGCAGGATCTGCGGGAAGGCGAGCGCGACGTCGTTGAGCCGCATGATCGTCTCGTCCGGCCAGCCGCCCCAGTACGCCGCGACGACGCCGATGACGATGCCCAGGACCATGCCCAGCGCGGTGGCGAGCAGCGAGATGATCAGGATCGAGGCGCCGCCGTAGAGCACCCGGCTCCAGACGTCCTGGCCGAGGTAGTCGGTGCCGAGCCAGGAGCCCGCCATCGTGTACGGCTTCCCGACGATCTCGTTCTCGCCGTAGGGCGCGAACAGCGGGCCGAAGATGGCCATGAGCGTGATGAGCAGGGTGATCACCAGGCCGGTGACCAGTCTGCGCTGGTTCCCGATGCGCCGGAGCGTGGCCGCACTCATGACGAGATCGCCGTCCTCGCTCGCGGGGTGAAGAGGATGGACAGGATGTCGGCGATCAGGTTGACCCCCACGTAGACCGCGGCGATCACCATGGCCAGCACCTGCACCATCGGGAAGTCGCTGTTGCGCACCGAGTCGACGAGGCTCGCGCCGATGCCCGGGTAGGAGAACAGGTACTCGACGAACACCACGCCGCCCGCCAGCCAGGCCAGCTGCAGGGCGATCACCTGGATGCCCGGCACGATCGCGTTGAGCAGGGCGTGCTTGCGCATCACCACCTTCTCCGGCACGCCCTTGAGCCGGGCCAGCTCGACGTAGTCGCTGTCGAGCACTTCCAACAGGCTGGAGCGAACGATGCGCGACACGTACGGGGTCACCACGATGACGAGCGTGAGCACCGGAAGGATCATCGACGCGGGATTGGACCACGGCGGCGCGCCCCCGCCCGCGATCGTGACGGCGGGCAGGATGTGGAACACGGTGGTGGAGAACAGCGCCACGAGCAGGATGCCGACGACGAACTCCGGCAGCCCGGCCAGGGTGATCATCACGACCTGGATGACGCCGTCGGTGCGCTTGCCGCGGTAGTTGGCAGAGATCATCGCGAGGCCGAACGCCACCGGGATCATCACGATCGCCGAAGCGAGCACAAGCACCGCGGAGTTGATGATCCGGTCGCCGACCAGCTCGCTGACCGGCAGCCCGTTGGCGATGGAGGTGCCGAGGTTGCCGGTGAGCAGGCTGCCGAGCCAGTCGAAGTAGCGCACGATCACCGGCTGGTCGAGCTTGAGCTGCGCGGCGAGCGCGGCCGCTCGCTCCGGGCTGGCCGCGTAGTCCTTGCCCAGGATCGCTCGTACCGGGTCACCCAGCGCGGCGGTGGCGAAGAAGACCAGCACGGAGCACAGCCATAGCGTGAGGACGGCCAGGCCGAGCCGGCGGGCCAGCCACTTCAGCCAGGCCGACGCCGGCGAACTCGAGCGGACGGGTGCGGGCTCTGTGGTGGTGGGGGGTGGCGAGGTCGCCAGTTCGGTCATGCTGCCTGCCTCACCTCATGTCGGTGGCGTGACGAAGGACGCGCGCTTGAACCCGAAGTTCGAACACGGCAGGTAGCGGTGCGGCTGGAGGCCTTGCACCAGGTTCGAGTAGGCGTCGAGCTGGCGCTTGAAGCCCCAGATGATGAAGCCGCCGGTGTTGTACTCGATCTCCTGCGCGTCGTGCAGCAGCTGGTAGCGCCTGGCCTGGTCGGGCTCGCGCTTGGCCTGGTCGATGAGCGCCGTGAACTGCGGGTCGTCGAAGTGGGTCTCGTTGTAGGTCGCGCCCTTCACCGACGATGTGGCCACCTGCGGAACGTAGTTGCGGGTGTTCCAGAAGTCCTGGGCGAAGTTCCAGGACAGGTAGCGGTCGCCGTAGAAGACGTTGGCGTCGGCCTTGGTCAGTTGCACCGCGACGCCGGCCTGACGGGCCTGCTCGACGAAGAGGTTGGCCGACTCCACCGCGCCCGCGCCCACCGCCGTCGAGGTGACCAGCTCGACGGCGAGGTTCTCCTGCCCGGCCTGCTTCAGCAGCGATTTGGCCTGGTCGACATCCTGCATGCGCTGGGGCAGGTCCTTGGCGTAGGCCGGGTCGAACGGGGAGTACAGGTCGTTGCCGAGAATGCCGAAGCCGTTGAGCGCCTGGTCGATCATCTGCTGCCGGTCCACGATCAGCCGCAGCGCTTGGCGGACCCGCACGTCGGAGAACGGCGCGGCATCCACCCGCATCGTGAACGGCACCCACGCCCCGGTCTCCGAGATCAGCGCCGACGTACCCTGCTGCTCGATCGTGCCCGCGAGGTAGCTGGGCAGGTTGTCGACACTCTGGACCTGGCCCGCGAGCAGCGCGTTGACCTTGGCCGCGTCGTCGGGGAAGTCATAGATGATCAGTTCGTCGACGAAGGGCGGGCCGTCCCAGTAGTTGGCGAACCGATCGAACTGCGACAGCTGGCCGGGGACGAACCTGTTGTAACTGAACGGGCCGGTGCCCACCGGCCGGCTGACATCGAAGTCGGTCGGGAGGATGCCGACCGTGTATTCGGCCAGGAGCTGGTCGAGGACGGCGTAGGGCTGGTTGAGCTGCAGCAGGATCGTCTTCGGATCGACGATCTTCGAGTTGTTCAGCTCCAGGATCTTGGCCAGCTCGGTGCCGCCGGACCCCGGTTTCTTCGGGTCCGTGACCTTGGCGAGGCTGAACATGACGTCGTCCGCGGTGAGGGTCTTGCCGTTGTGGAACTCCACCCCGTCGCGCAGCCGGACCGTCCACTGCGTGTTGTCCCCGTTCGGTGTCACCGCCTCGGCGACCGACGGCTCGATCTCGTACTGGGCGTTCCATCGCAGCAGCGGCTCGTAGAGCTGCAGGCAGCGGGCGATGTCCGGATTCGTCACCGGGAAGTACGGCTCCAGCGTGTCCTTGAGTCCGCCGCCGGTCGCGCCGTGGCTGTAGCTACCGCCGCGCAGCTGGGGTCTGCTCTGGTCCGGCTTCTCCGGCACGGCACCACACGCCGTCAGGCCCGTGAGCCCGACCATGCCGGCGGCGGCGACCATGCCGAGCTTCAGGACGTCCCGACGGGTCGGGCGGAGCGTCACCTGAGCGCGCGAGAGACCGGAGTGCGGCAGGCCATCATTTCGCATGATGCGAACCCCTTCGGAACGTTGCGAACGTAGAGACGTGGGTCACATCCTGTCAAGGGGCGGCCGGGACGCCGGGGGATGAGGAGGTTCGCCGTGACGGCACGCGAGGGAACGGCTCGGATCCAGTCGGTCGACCGCGCGGTCGATCTCCTGCTGGCCGTCGCGGCGGCAGGCCCCGCCGCGGCCGGCGTCCCCGCGCTGGCGCGGGTCTGCGGCCTCAACCGGGCGACCGCGTGGCGGCTGCTCAAGACTCTGCAGGCCCGCGGCATGGTGGCTGTCGACGGGACGACCGGCCGCTACTCACTCGGGCTGACCGCCCTCGAGCTCGGTGGCGCGGCAGGGTCTGGCGCCGTCATCGCGGCCGCCCACCCGGCTCTGGAACGCCTGAGCCGGGAGACCGGTGAGACGGCGTCGCTGGCGATGCCGGGCGTGGGTGGTCTGACCTACGTCGACGAGGTCAGGCCGACCGCGGTGCTGACGGCCGGCTGGCTCGGTCGCACCGTGCCGTTGCACGCCACCTCGACGGGCAAGGCGCTGCTCGCGTTCCTCCCCGCCGCGGAGGTGAGCCGGGTGCTCGCCGAGGAGCTGCCGGCGTTCACGGACGCCACGATCACCTCCCCGGAGGCGCTCGCCGCCGAGCTCGTCGCCACCCGGGCACGCGGCTACGGGACGTGCGCGGGCGAGCTGGAGTCGTCCCTCTACGGGGTGTCGGCCCCGGTGCTCGACCGCAGCGGGCGCCCCTTGGCGGTGCTCAGCATCTGGGGACCCCGGGAACGGGTGCCGGAACAGACGTTCGCGCGGTTGGGGGCCATGGCCGTGCAGGCCGCCCGGCAGGTCGCGGGCGCGCCCGAGGACCGCGGCGACAACTGGCCGGACGACCCTCAGGTCGTGGCGTGATCCGCGAGAGCTTGCGTCGAATCCTGAAAAAGTTCAGAATTGCCTCATGACGACCGAAGTGCAGTGGAGCGAGCTGCAACGCGACCCGAAGGGCGTCGCCGCGCTCGCCGATCGTGGGGACGTCCGCGTGCGCCGTCGGGACGGAGTGCCGCTGCTGCTGGTCCGCGAAGACAGTGCTGAGTCCGCGGCTGTCGGCGCCCTGAGCGCCGCCCGAGCCCTGCGCAACGCCTTGGCCCACCTGTCGGCTGACGACGCCGTGGGCACGCTCATCGAGGAGTTCCCCTGGCTGGACCTGCTGTCCGAAGCAGATCGACGCCAGTTCGCGAGCGACTTCGTCCGCGCCGTCGAGGCGTCGGCCGAGCTCGGCCGCTGGAACGTCCTCGCCCAAATCGTGGTCGAGTGGAAGGCAACCGCGGCCGTCTTCGCCGATCCGGTCCTGGCGGAGGAGCTGACCCGGCCGGTGGGTCGTCGCCGCCAGCCGAGCCACCCGAAGGCCACCGAGTGAGGCGCCGCGTGGATTCCGTGGAGAACCGCGGGTCGTTCAGGAGAGGTTGATGATGTTGCCGTCCCGGTCGATGTCGACCAGATGGGCCGCCGGGGTGGCGCCGAGGCCGGGCATGGTGCGCATGTCGCCGCAGATCGGGTAGATGAACCCGGCACCGACCGAGGCCCGCACCTCCCGGACCGGCAGGCGCCAGCCCGTCGGAGCCCCCTTGAGCGACGCGTCGGACGACAGCGACAGGTGGGTCTTGGCGATGCAGACCGGGAGGTTGCCGTAGCCGTTCGCCTCGTAGGTCGCGAGCTGGCGCGACGCGGTCAGGTCGTAGTCCACCCCGTCGGCGCCGTAGACCTTCGTCGCGATCGTCTCGATCTTCTCCTTGAGCGTCGCGGAGTCCGGGTAGAGGAACCGGAAGCCTCCGTCCTGTCCAGCCGGTTCGTCGGCCGCCTCGGCGACGGCCTCGGCCAGCTCACGCGCCCCGCGGCCGCCGTCGGTGAAGTGGGTGCAGACGGCGACCCGCGCGCCCATCTCGTCCGCGATCTCCGCGATCGCCGCCTGCTCGGAGGCGTGGTCGCCGGGGAACGCGTTGATCGCGACGATCGGCGACACCCCGTGCAGCCGGATGTTCTCGATCTGCTTGCGCAGGTTCGCCCCGCCGATGTGGACCTCGTCCGGGTTCTCGGCCAGCAGCGCCTCCGGCAGCGGCCGGCCCGCGACGATCTTGTGTCGCCCCGAGTGTGCCTTGAGCGCCCGGACGGTCGCCACGACCACCGCGGCGTCGGGGGTGAGGCCCGACGCCCGGCACTTGATGTTGAAGAACCGCTCCGCGCCCATGTCGGCCCCGAAACCGGCCTCGGTGACGAGGAAGTCGCCGCCGTGGATGCCGATGAGGTCGGCCACCACCGAGGAGTTCCCGTGGGCGATGTTGCCGAACGGCCCGGAGTGCACGAGGACCGGCGTGTTCTCCAGCGTCTGCATCAGGTTGGGCGCAGCGCGCGGTCGTTGACGTCGAGCACGCGCCGCCAGGTGATGTCGTGCGGGTCGATCCCGGAGGGGTTGCCCTGGTAGAGATGGTTGTCCCAGGACCGCCGAGAGCAGGCTGTGCGCCGCGGTGACCGCGTGGAAGTCGCCGGTCAGGTACCTCTAGACGGACGAAGGACACGCGGACCCCGGACCCCGTCGACTGACCGCAGAGCGCAGGTGCCAGGCGCTACCCTCTGCGAGGTGAGCGCTGAGCGGGACGAGTTGCGGGAGCTGGTCGAGCGCCTGCCTGAGGAGCAGGTGCCCGCCGTGCTGTCGGAAGCTCGTCGGCACCTGACTGATCCGGACCAGCGGCCGTGGCCACCAGCGTTCTTCGGGGCTGGCCGCGCGGGCCGGGGTGACGTCGCCGAGCGGTCCGAGGAGCTTCTAGACGAGGGGTTCGGCCGTTCGGCGTGATCGTCTGCGACACCGGTCCCATCGTCGCCGCTGCGCTGACCGACGACGACAGGCACTATGAATGCGTGGAGCTGTTCACCGGCCTGCATCTGGCTCGTCGGTCCCTCCTCGTTCCCGGAACGGTTGCGGCCGAAGTGGGGTATCTGCTGGCGCGGAACGCCGGCGCCCGTGTGGAGTCGCTGTTCCTCCAGGCCCTGGCCGACGGCGACTTTCGGCCGGTGAATCTTCAGTCCGTCGACTACCGGCGAGCTGCGGAGCTCGTACAGACCTATGCCGACCTGCCATTGGGGACGACCGACGCCACGGTAATCGCGCTTGCCGAGCGTCTGGATGTGAATGAGATCGCCACGCTCGATCGCCGGCATTTCACCGTCGTTCGCCCGTCCCACACCTCGTCTTTCACCTTGTTGCCCTGAACGGTCGCTCGGGTGATTCCCGCTCAGGACAAGCTGACCGGGTTCGAGTACTGCGTCAACGCCACCGCCGGACGACTTTCATTAAGGCATCTGTGATCGCCTCAACAGCGGCGTGGCCGCCGCGGCGCTCGATCCACCACGCAGACGCCGTGATGATGGCGAACAACTCGGCCTGAGTGCAGCCAGAAGGCACCTGCTCGAGGATATCGACGTCTTCCAGCGCCGGTGATGTCGTTGCGGCATTCCCTGCGCGACGCATCAGCGCAGCAAGCGCGTTTGCCTTCGCCTGCCGATCACGGATACTATGCAGCTCGTGGAATGCGAAGCGCAGCTCGGCGTCCTCGAGGACGCCGAGGAGTCGGTGAGGCTCCCCTATGTGGTGAGCTGTTGAAGCACTGGCGGAATGCTGTTTTCACGGCGCGTTCTCTCACATCATCTGAAAGAATCGGAATGAGTTCGACGAATGCTTGCTCGTAGACCGTCCACCAGGCTCGCTGCGTCATGTGATCCAGGAGATCGACGAGGATCTGTCCGGCCTCCAAACCCAGGGGTGGACCGATCATCGGACGGCCGGTCTCCCGAGCGCGACATCACTGCTGCCGCGTCGACAGTGGCGTCACACTCGGATCGATCTCACGACAGGTTGATGATGTTGCCGTCCCGGTCGATGTCGACCAGATGGGCCGCCGGGGTGGCGCCGAGGCCGGGCATGGTGCGCATGTCGCCGCAGATCGGGTAGATGAACCCGGCACCGACCGAGGCCCGCACCTCCCGGACCGGCAGGCGCCAGCCCGTCGGAGCCCCCTTGAGCGACGCGTCGGACGACAGCGACAGGTGGGTCTTGGCGATGCAGACCGGGAGGTTGCCGTAGCCGTTCGCCTCGTAGGTCGCGAGCTGGCGCGACGCCGTCAGGTCGTAGTCCACCCCGTCGGCGCCGTAGACCTTCGTCGCGATCGTCTCGATCTTCTCCTTGAGCGTCGCGGAGTCCGGGTAGAGGAACCGGAAGCCTCCGTCCTGTCCAGCCGGTTCGTCGGCCGCCTCGGCGACGGCCTCGGCCAGCTCACGCGCCCCGCGGCCACCGTCGGTGAAGTGGGTGCAGACGGCGACCCGCGCGCCCATCTCGTCCGCGATCTCCGCGATCGCCGCCTGCTCGGAGGCGTGGTCGCCGGGGAACGCGTTGATCGCGACGATCGGCGACACCCCGTGCAGCCGGATGTTCTCGATCTGCTTGCGCAGGTTCGCCCCGCCGATGTGGACCTCGTCCGGGTTCTCGGCCAGCAGCGCCTCCGGCAGCGGCCGGCCCGCGACGATCTTGTGGCGCCCCGAGTGTGCCTTGAGCGCCCGGACGGTCGCCACGACCACCGCGGCGTCGGGGGTGAGGCCCGACGCCCGGCACTTGATGTTGAAGAACCGCTCCGCGCCCATGTCGGCCCCGAAACCGGCCTCGGTGACGAGGAAGTCGCCGCCGTGGATGCCGATGAGGTCGGCCACCACCGAGGAGTTCCCGTGGGCGATGTTGCCGAACGGCCCGGAGTGCACGAGGACCGGCGTGTTCTCCAGCGTCTGCATCAGGTTGGGCTTCAAGGCGTCGCGCATGATGGCCGCCATGGCGCCTGCGCCGCCGATCTCCTCCGCCGTGACCGGCGTGCGGTTCTTCGTGTAGCCCACCACGATGCGCCCGAACCGCTCGCGCATCTCCTGGAGCGAGCGGGAGAGCGCGAAGATCGCCATGACCTCGCTCGCCGCGGTGATGTCGAACCCCGTCTGCCGCGGGATCCCGTCCATCTTGCTGCCGAGGCCGACGATCACGTTGCGCAGTGCGCGGTCGTTGACGTCGAGCACACGCCGCCAGGTGATGTCGTGCGGGTCGATCCCGGAGGGGTTGCCCTGGTACAGATGGTTGTCCAGGACCGCCGACAGCAGGTTGTGCGCGGCGGTGACCGCGTGGAAGTCACCGGTCAGGTGCAGGTTGAGCACGTCCATGGGCACGACCTGGCTGTAGCCGCCGCCTGCCGCGCCGCCCTTGATCCCGAACGTCGGGCCCATCGACGGCTGCCGGATCGCCACCGTGGCCTGCCTGCCGATCTGGCACAGCGCCTGCCCGAGGCCGACCGTGGTCGTGGTCTTGCCCTCGCCCAGCGGCGTCGGCGTGACCGCGGACACCACCACGTACTTGGCCTTCGGCCGGTTCGCGAGCTCGTCGATCGCCGACAGCTTGATCTTGGCGACGTGCTCCCCGTAGGCCTCCAGCAGGTGGGTTCCGATGCCCATGGCGGCGGCGATGTCGTCGAGCGGCTTGAGCGAGGCGGTCCGGGCGATCTGCAGGTCGGGCAGGAGGGTCATCGGGGGGTCTCCGGGTCGAGACGGTGGGGACGGGCGGTGTTGCTCAGGCGGTCACCCGCAGGCGGTCGCGGTCGTCCACTTCGAACCGGCCGTCACGGATGTCGATCGCCCACGCGGCGGTGGCCGCGAGCGCGCCGAACGGGAAGAAGTGGATCCCCCGCAGCAGGCTGGCCGGCTCGGCCGCCACCGCGGCCGCGAGGCCGAGCAGGGTCACGTCGGGATGGTGGACGTGTGAGGCCGCGAGCTTGAGCAGCCCGCCGGACTGCTGCCGGAGCACCTTGAGCGAGGCGCCCACGCCGCACCGCAGGCCGAACCGCAGCAGCCGGGTCGGCGTGGTGAGGCCGGGCAGTCCGACGTGCACGGGGGCGTCCACGCCCATCGCCCGGATCCCGCGCTCCCAGGCGACGATCGGCTCGGCAGCGAAGGCGAACTGGGTGACGAGGTACAGGTCGAGACCCCGCTCCCGGGCGATGCGGCATTTCGCCGCCAGCGCCCGGAAGAGCTCGTCGCCCTCGACATCGGGATGCCCCTCCGGGTGCCCCACGACGCCGACGCGGCGGATGCCGGCGTCTTCGAGGTAGCCCGTGTCGAGGATCTGCGCCGTCTCGTGGAACTCACCGACCGGTGTGGCGACGGATCCGGCGAGGATCAGGAGCTCCTCGACGCCGACCGCGGCGACGTCGGCCAGCATGCGCCGCAGCGTCGGACGGTCGGGCACGGCGCGCGCCGCGAGGTGCGGCACCGGGCGCATCCCGGCCTCCCGGACCGACCGGGCGGTCGCCACGGTCTGCTCCCACGGCGTGTTCGGCAGGAACGTGAGGTACACGGCCGTCCCGGTGGGCAGGACGTCGGCGAGTGGCGGGAGCGTCGGCGCCTCGCGCGGCGTGATCTCCACGCTGAACCGCGCCATCAGCCCCCGCAGCACGGCCCCCACGGCGTCGTCCTCCGGAGGCCCGGCATCTCTCGGTGCGAAGTCCATCTGTCAGCCCCGCCGTCGCTTGATCTCGGCGTTGATCGCCGGAACGACCTCGTGCATGTCGCCGATCACCGCGTAGTTCGCCTTGGTGACCATCGGCGCGTTCTCGTCGGTGTTGATCGCCACGATCGTCTTCGAGCTCGCGCAGCCGGCCCAGTGCTGGATGGCCCCGCTGATGCCGCACGGGATGTAGACGTCGGGGGAGATGCGGCTCCCGGTCTGGCCGATCTGCTCGTGGTGCGGGCGCCAGCCCAGGCTGGTCACCACGCGGGAGACCCCGAGCGCACCGCCGAGCAGCTCCGCCAGCTCCGCGGTGGCGTCGAACCCGTCCGCGGACCCGGCCCCGCGCCCGGCGCCCACGACGACCCGCGCGGACGTGAGCGCGGCGCTCGACAGGTCCTCCGCCGCGGCCTCGATCGACACCACCCGGGCGACCAGGTCCGCCTCCGCGATCTCCGGGGAGAACTCGCGCAGCGTCGCGGTGGCCGGCACACCGGGCTCGGCCACGACGGCGTGGCCCGCGACCGTGAGCACCGCGGGGCGTTCGGGCAGGACCATCTCCTCGAGGACCGAGCCGCCCACGACCTGGCGGGTGACCCGCAGCGGCTGTGCACCATCTACGCCTTCGGCGGGGCCGTCCTCGATCCCGACCACGTTCGCGGCCATCGCCACGGACAGGCGCGTGGCCAGGTGGGCCGCCACCTCCATGCCGCGCGGGGTGCCGGGCGCGAGCACGGCGTCGGCGTCGGCACCCGCCGCGGCCTGCACGGCCGCCGCCCACGCCGCGCCGCCGTAGGACGCGAGGGCGTCGCCGACGGCGTGGTGGACCTCGGTGACGCCGTAGCTGCCGAGCTCGTCGACCACGCCGTCCGGACGGTTGCCGACGATCACCGCGTGCAGCGGTCCGCCCGCCCGCTCGGCGAGGGTGCGCGCGAACGTGACGGTCTCGCGCGACACCTCGGTCGCGCCCCTGTGTGACGCGTCGGTCTCGACGAACACGAGGATCATCGCGCCACCCCCAGCTTCTCCAGCAGGTCGACCACGGCCTTCGCCGCGTCCGGTCCCTCGCCGAGCACGTCCACGGCGCTCGGCTGGGCGGGCGGCAGCAGGAGCCGCACCCGGCCGGAGCCGGCCGGCTCCCGCTGCGGCGCCACGGTCTCGATCTTGACCTTCTTCGCCTTCATCCGGCCCGAGATCGTCGGGTAGCGCGGCTCGACGCCGCCCTCCAGCACGGTGACGACCGCCGGCAGCGGCACCGCGTAGGTCTCGACCCCGTCGGGCCCGCTGACGCGCGCCGTCGCGACGCAGCGTGCCCCCTCCCGGAGACCTCGACCGTGCCCGCGCCGTTGACCACCGGCCGGCCCAGCGCGTAGGCGAGGCGGATCCCGACCTGGAAGTCGCCGGTGTCGGCGGCGTCGTTGCCGAGCAGCACCAGGTCGTAGGTACGCCCCTGCGCCGCGTGCGCCTCGACCACCGCGGCGATCTCGCGGGCCACGTCGGCGGGGCCGAACCCGACGGGGTCGGTCTCGATGAGCACCGCCGCCGAGCAGCCCAGGCCCAGCGCGGTCCGCAGCTGCTCGACCGCGTCGTCCGTGCCGAGGGTCAGCACCGTCGCCGTCCCGCCCGTGTTCCCCGTCCCATCTCCTTGGGCGATGCGCACTGCCAGCTCCACGGCACAGTTCTCGTGGGCGCTGATCGTGAACCCGACGAACCGGGCGTCGACGGCCTGGGCGTCGGCGGTCAGCGCCACCTCGCCCGCGGCGTCGGGCACCCGCTTGATGCACACCAAGACGTTCGTCATGCGCGATCTCAGCGCCTTGATCCGCTCGTTGGTCGGGTCGAACAGCGGCGTGGCGTCGTTGCTCCGCACGGTCACCGGATACAGCTCTTCCATGTAGGAGACGGAGAGCGCGTTGCCGACCACGGCCTGGTCCGGCGGCAGGTAGGCCATCAGCACGTGCTTGCCCAGCGACGGCGCGGACCCGGCCGAGGTCACGTAGGGGTGGTGGCCGTGGCCGTCGGTCAGCGTGCCGCCGTCGCGGGTGAGGATCGGCTCGCCGCCGAGCATGTAGCGCTTGCCGCCGCCGGCCGAGGTGTGGTCGTCGACGGTCATCGTGCACAGCACCGTCTGCGGCGCGGCCTCCCGCTGCGCGAGGTAGGCGTCGCGGCCCACGAAGTCGGCGTCCTTGACCTTCGGGCGGCGCATGCCGGCCTCGACGATCGTGCGCTCGCCGTCGAGCTCGAACCCGTACGCCCGGTAGCCCTTCTCGATCCGCCCGGTGGTGCCGTAGACGCCGATCCCGACCGGGACGGCGCCGTCGGGCCGCCCGGCCTCGTGCAGCGGGTCCCACACGCGCGCGCCCTGCTCCATCGGGACGTAGAGCTCCCAGCCCAGCTCGCCGACGTAGGAGATGCGCGAGGCCAGCACCTCGACGTTGCCCAGCTCGATGCGCCGGCAGGTGAGGAACGGGAAGCCCCCGTGCGAGATGTCGGCGTCGGTGAGGCGGCCGAGGATGTCGCGGGCCCGCGGGCCCCACAGCCCGATCGTGGTGAACGCCGAGGTCTGGTCGACGACGGCGGCACCGGTCGGGCAGGTGGTCGGCGAACCACTTGAGGTCTGCCATGCCGTGCGCGCCGCCGGTGACGACGCGGAAGTGGTCGTCGCCCAGCCGCATCACGGTGAGGTCCGAGCGGAAGCCGCCCTTGGCGTCGAGCACCGGCGTGTAGATCACCTTGCCGACGGCCACGTCGCACTGCGCGACGAAGGTCCGCTGCACCGCCTGTTCCGCGGCCGGCCCGACGATGTCGAAGACGGCGAACGCGGACAGGTCGACGATGCCCGCCGCCTCGCGCATCGCGAGGTGCTCGGCGTTGATGATCGGGGTCCACCAGCGGGAGTCCCACTCGTGCTCGCGCGGCATGACCCGGTCGCCGTACTCGCCGAGCAGGGCGGCGTTGGACTCGTACCAGAACGGCCGCTCCCAGCCGACGGTCTCGAAGAACTCGGCACCCGCCGCGCGCTGCGCCTCGTACATCGGCGCGAGGCGCTTGCCGCGGTCGCCGTCGTACTGCTCGGCCGGGTGGACGATGCCGTAGGTCTTGTTGAACGACTCGGACGTCCGGGACCGCACGTGGGCGCGGGTGCGCTGGTGCGGGTGGAACCGGGCGATGTCGGCGTGGTGCACGTCGATCTCGGAGTGGCCGTGGGTCATCCACTCCGCGACGGCCCGGCCGACGCCGGGGCCCTCCTTGATCCAGACCGCGGCGGCCGACCACAGGCCCTTGACCTCGGCTCTCGCCGAGGAGCGGCCCGCCGTCGGGGGTCAGCGAGAGCAGGCCGTTGATCGCGTAGCGGATCTCGGCACCGTCGGCGCCGAGCGCTCGGGCATCAGCTCGAAGGCCTGCTCGAGCTGCGGGTCGAAGTCGTCGGCGGTGAACGGCAGCTCGGTGGGGGAGAGCTTCGACTGCTCGATCGAGGGGATGTCCTCGGGGTCGTGCAGGATCGCGCGGTGGGCGTAGGAGCCGACCTCCATGTCGGCGCCGTGCTGGCGCTCGTAGCAGAACGTGTCCATGTCGCGGACGATCGGGAACGAGATCTCGCCCGGTCGCTCGGCGAGCTGCGGGAACGGGCCGACGCAGATCATCTGGTGCACCGCCGGGGTGAGCGGGATCGACGCGCCGGCCATGTCGCCGATCTTCGGGCTCCACACGCCGCAGGCGATCACGACCGTCTCGGCCTCGATGTCGCCGCCGGTGGTGCGCACCCGCCTGATCCGGCCCTCCTCGACGTCGATGCCGACCACCTCGACGTTCGGCACCACGGTGAGCGCGCCGAGCGCCAGCGCGCGACTCGCGCATGATCGTGCCCGCGCGCAGCGAGTCGACCACGCCGACCGACGGGCGTCCAGAAGGCGCCGATGATCTGGTCCTTGTCGAGGAACGGGACATTCTCGACGACGAGGTCCGGCGTGACCAGCTCGGCCTCGATGCCCCACGCCCGCGCCGACGACATCCGCCGGCGCAGCTCCTCCATCCGCTCCTCGGTCCGGGCGACCTCGAAGCCGCCGGACTCGGTGAAGACGCCCAGCTCCTGGTACTGGCGCACCGAGTCGAGGGTGAGGTCGGTGATCTCCCGGGAGTGGTCGACCGGGAAGATGAAGTTCGAGGCGTGCCCGGTCGAGCCGCCCGGGTTGGGCAGCGGGCCCTTGTCGATCTGCACGATGTCGCGCCAGCCGAGCCGGGCCAGGTGGTGCACCAGGCTGTTGCCGACGATGCCGGCGCCGATGACGACGACGCGCGCGGTAAGAGGGACCGAACGAGCGGAGCTTGCGGAGCG
>CAWADQ010000002.1:0-37766 GCA_963780835.1 uncultured Actinomycetota bacterium
AGCGCCGCCGCGGCGAGCGTGCCGGCCAGCCCGGTGGCCTCGGCCAGCAGGATGGCCTGCATCACCTCGTGCTGGTCCGCGCTCAGGCGCGCGAGATCACTCGCGATCGCCCAGCGCCGCTGGTCGGACCGTTGGATCAGCTGGATCCGGTAGGTGCCGGTGCCGGGGAGCGCGACGTCGTGCGGCTCGTTCAGGGCGGGGTCGTCCGGGGAGCCGTTGGCGGTGGTGGTCAGCAGTGTCCTGAGCGCCGCCGGCGCCGTGGGCGTGACGGCGACGGACCCGTCGTCTCGGGGTTGGGCCAGGAAGAAGCCGGGAGGTGGGTCGCCGACGTCGTCGGCGGCGGCCAGGATCTGCGCGAGCTCCCGGTCGAGCGCGGCGGACTGGTGCCGGTCGACCAGCACGAGCGCCACCCCGCCCATCATCAGCAGCACCAGGGTCATCCCGGCGGCGGTCAGCGCCACGCTGCGCCACCAGGCCCGCCGCAGCAGGACCCGGTCCTCCTGCGGCTGTCGGGCAGGCGTCGCGCGTGGCCGGGCGGGCACCCCCTGAACCACGCCGTACCCCGGCGATAGCCCAGTCCGTGGACCGTGACGACGGCGTCCTTGCCGAGCTTGCGGCGCAGGTAGCTGACGTAGGTGTCGACGGCGCCGGGTGACTCGCCGTCGAAGACCCGCTCCATCAGCTCGGCCCCGCGTGAACACCCGGCTCGGTCGGGACGCCACACGGCCAGCAGCCCGCACTCCCGCTCCGTGAGTTCGACGTCCGCCGTGTCGGCGGACCGGCCCGTCAGGAGGCTGCCCTCGTCGACGACCACCCGGCGCGCGGCGACGTCGAGCCTGCGCCTGCCCAGGGGGAGCGACTCGGCACGATCGGCGTGGCGGCGCAGCAACGCCCGCAGCCGGGCCAGCAGCTCGGGGACCTCGAAGGGCTTGGTCAGGTAGTCCTCCGCGCCCGCGTCGAGGCCCTCGACCCGGTCGTTCAGCGCGCCGCGCGCCGTGAGCACGAGGATGGGCGTCAGGATCCCGCGGGACCGCAGCCTGGTGATCAGGTCGACGCCCTCGATCCCGGGCAGGCCGCGATCGATCAGCAGCAACTCGTACCGGCGCGTCAGCCCCGCGTGCAGACCGGCCTGCCCGTCGGCGGCGATCTCGACGGCGAACCCCTGGCCGGTCAACAGCTCGTCGAGCAGCTCGGCCAGCCGGCAATCGTCCTCGACCACGAGGATCCGCGGCGCCAGGACTCGCGCGATGTCGCGGTCGGACGGCTCGGATACGGACTCGGCGGCCACGCTCCCAGTGTGGCGGAGTCCACGGGGGCAACCCGCGTTCGGTCGTCGGCTCCCAGAAATCTCACAGAACCTGCGGCCACTCTTGAGTGCGAACAGGGACCCCGATCCGAGCGTCACCAGACTGTCGAAGAGAGATGCCGTCGATGAGTTCGACCTCCCCCGGAGCCCAGCGAGAGCCGGTGCATCCCCAGGAACGCCGGATGCGGGCCACCGCCGCGCGCGACAGGTCACCGGATGGAGCGCCGCGGGCGGGACGGCGCTCGCCCTCGTCTTCGGCGTCATGTTCGCCGGCTCGTCGCCGCCGGCCGCCGCCGGAGCGCCGGATCCCGACGCCGCATCGTCGGGCTCCGAAGGTGGCGGGGCGGATGCGGTGGTGCCGGCCCCTGCGCCTGTGCTCGACGCACCCGCGCCGGTGATCGACGTACCCGACCCGACGGTCGCACCGTCGACCAAGCGCCACCGGAAGCTGTCCCCACCGTCCAGGCACCGCAGGTCGCGGCACCGTCGCCGAAGCGGCGCCACGCGTCGTCGGGGGCGTCGTGATCGGCGAGCAGATCCCGGAGCGGGTGATCCACCGGGCGCTGGGCACCACCGCCCGGCTCGTCGTCGCCGACCCGGACGGGCTCGCCGCCGCCCAGGACATCCTGCGCGACGAGCTGGCGGCGATCGACGCGGCGTGCAGCCGGTTCACCTCGCAATCGGAGATCTCCGCCGTGCATCGAGCGGGCCGGGCGCGGGGTCGTCGTCGGTCCGCTGCTGGCCGAGGCGATCACCGTCGCGCTGCGTGCCGCCGAGCTGACGAGCGGCCTCATGAACCCGACGGTCGGCCGGGCCGTCCGCGCCCTGGGCTACGACCGCGACTTCGCCGCGATTTTAACCGACCTCGCCGAACCGGCGGCACCGGCGGTGCCTGCCCCCGGGTGGTGGCGAGTGCGGTGGACTACGGCGGAACCGCGAGGTGCTCGTGCCGATCGGCGTCGAGCTCGACCTCGGCGCCACGGCGAAGGCCCTGGCCGCCGACCGGATCGCCGTGCGTGCCGCTGCTGCAGCGGACGGCGGGGTGCTGGTCAGCCTGGGCGGGGACGTGCGCGTCGCCGGTGCGGCTCCGCCGGGAGGCTGGCGGATCGCCATCGGCGACGACCACGTCGAGGCACTCATCGAACCCGACTCGACCGTCACCGTCGTCTCGGGCGCCATCGCCACGTCGGGAACCGCTGTCCGCACCTGGCGACGGGCCGGACGGACCGTGCACCACATCGTCGACCCCCGCACGGGCGACGTGGCGGAGCCGTGCTGGCGGACCGCGAGCGTCGCGGCTGCGACCTGCGTCGACGCGAACACCGCGAGCACCGCGGCGATCGTCATGGGTGCGCACGCCCCGGCGTGGCTCGAGCAGTGCCACCTGCCGGCGCGGCTCGTCGCCCTCGACGGCACGGTCACGACCACCGCGGGCTGGGCCGAACTGGGAGGAGATCTGAGGTGGGACAGAGCCTCTGGTTCGCCAGCCGCGGGACCGGCCTCGTCACCGGGGTACTGAAGCGGTGCTCGGCGCGATCCACACGGGCGGGTCACCAGCGCGCGGTGGCCCCGCTTCACGCTGCACGCGGTGCACCGCAACCTGTCGCTGCTCACGCTCGCGTTCCTGGCCGTGCACGTCGCCTCGGCGATCATCGATCCCTACGCGGGGATCGCGTGGCTCGACGTCGTCGTGCCGTTCGTCTCCACGTACCACCCGTTCTGGCTCGGGCTGGGCGCGGTCGCGCTCGACCTGATCCTCGCCGTGGTGGTCACGAGCGTCTCGGGCTGAGGATCGGACTGCGGCAGTGGCGGGCGATCCACTTCTCGGCGTACGCGTTGTGGCCGGTCGCGATGCTGCACGGGATCGTATCGGCGGCGACGACACCCGGCTCGGCTGGGTGCTCGCCCTCTACCTGGCCTGCGCCGTCGCCGTGCTGGTCGCGGTCGTCCGCCGGCTGTTCGTCCGTGATCCCGATCGGGACGCTCGCCGACGAGCGTGGACGTCGTGAGCGCCACCGCGGGGGAGACCCGGAACGACATCAGACGCCCTACCGGATGCGTCTGCTGGCCGGCTGGGCCGACACCGGGACGGCGGCCGACCTCGCCGAGCACCACCGCCGCTACGTTCCCCTTCCGCTCGCCGAATTCGCCGACCGCGGCGGCCCCGCGCGGCTGATCGGCCTCGTCGAGCGCTCCGGCCTGCGGGGACGCGGAGGTGGGGGCTTCCCGACCGCGCGCAAGCTCGCGGCCGTCGCGGCAGGACGCGGGCCACGGACGGTCGTGGCGAACGGTTGCGAGGGCGACCCGGCCGGCGCCAAGGACCGGGTGCTCATGGAGCTGGCACCGCACCTGGTGAACGACGGCATCCTGCTCGCGGCGCACGCCGTCGGCGCCACCGACGCGGTGCTGTGCGTCCACGAGCACAGCAGCGCGATCCCCGTGCTGGCCGCCGCGCTGCGCGAGCGCGGGGCGACGCGCACCACGATCCGGATCGTCGAGGTGCCGCGCCGCTACGTCGCCAGCGAGGAGACCGCGCTGGTCGGCTTCCTCGACGGAGGTGGCGCCCGCCCGCGGGGCCGCATCCCACGCCCGACGGAGCGGGGTGTCCGCGGCCGTCCGACGCTCGTCGACAACGTCGAGACCCTCGCCCATCTGGCGCTCGTCGCCCGACACGGCGACGCCTGGTTCCGCGCGGCCGGAACCGACGACTCGCCGGTACGATGCTTGTCACCGTTGGCGGCGCGGTCAACGACACCTGGGCGTACGAGATCGAGCTCGGCACCCCGATCGGCACGATCCTGCAGGTGGCGGGCGGTCCGTTCGTCCCGGTACAGGCCGTCCTGCTCGGTGGCCTCGGCGGCACCTGGCTGCTCGGCCCGGAGGCCGTGACGAGGATTATCCCGCACGCGGGCTGTCGCACCGCAGGCGCGGCCCTCGGCATCGCAGCGGTGATCGCTCTGCCCGCAGCGGCCTGCGGGATCGCCGAGACCGCCCGGGTGCTGCGCTTCCTCGCCGACGAGTCCGCGGGCCAGTGCGGAGCAGCGCCGCCGCGGCGAGCGTGCCGGCCAGCCCGGTGGCCTCGGCCAGCAGGATGGCCTGCATCACCTCGTGCTGGTCCGCGCTCAGGCGCGCGAGATCACTCGCGATCGCCCAGCGCCGCTGGTCGGACCGTTGGATCAGCTGGATCCGGTAGGTGCCGGTGCCGGGGAGCGCGACGTCGTGCGGCTCGTTCAGGGCGGGGTCGTCCGGGGAGCCGTTGGCGGTGGTGGTCAGCAGTGTCCTGAGCGCTGCCGGTGCCGTGGGTGTGACGGCGACGGACCCGTCGTCTCGAGGTTGGGCCAGGAAGAAGCCGGGAGGTGGGTCGCCGACGTCGTCGGCGGCGGCCAGGATCTGCGCGAGCTCCTGGTCGAGCGCGGCGGACTGGTGCCGGTCGACCAGCACGAGCGCCACCCCGCCCATCATCAGCAGCACCAGGGTCATCCCGGCGGCGGTCAGCGCCACGCTGCGCCACCAGGCCCGCCGCAGCAGGACCCGGTCCTCCTGCGGCTGTCGGACAGGCGTCGCGCGTGGCCGGGCGGGCACCCCGGTCACGCCGTACCCCGGCGGTAGCCCAGACCGTGGACGGTGACGACGGCGTCCTTGCCGAGCTTGCGGCGCAGGTAGCTGACGTAGGTGTCGACGGCGCCGGGGGACTCGCCGTCGAAGACCCGCTCCAGCAGCTCGGCCCGGGTGAACACCCGGTTCGGGCGGGACGCCAGCACGGCCAGCAGCCCGCACTCCCGCTCCGTCAGGTCGACGTCGGCCGTGTCGGCGGACCGGCCCGTGGAGCGGCTGCCCTCGTCGACGACCACCCGGCGCGCGGCGACGTCGAGCCTGCGCCGGCCCAGCGGGAGGGACTCGGCCCGATCGGCGTGGCGGCGCAGCAACGCCCGCAGCCGCGCCAGCAGCTCGGGGACCTCGAAGGGCTTGGTCAGGTAGTCCTCCGCGCCCGCGTCGAGGCCCTCGACCCGGTCGTTCAGCGCGCCGCGCGCCGTGAGCACGAGGATGGGCGTCAGGATCCCGCGGGACCGCAGCCTGATGATCAGGTCGACGCCCTCGATCCCGGGCAGGCCGCGATCGATCAGCAGCAACTCGTACCGGCGCGTCAGCCCCGCGTGCAGACCGGCCTGCCCGTCGGCGGCGATCTCGACGGCGAACCCCTGGCCGGTCAACAGCTCGTCGAGCAGCTCGGCCAGCCGGCGATCGTCCTCGACCACGAGGATCCGCGGCGCCAGGACTCGCGCGATGTCGCGGTCGGACGGCTCGGATGCGGACTGGGCGGCCACGCTCCCAGTGTGGCGGAGTCCACGGGGGCAACCCGCGTTCGGTCGTCGGCTCCCAGAAATCTCACAGAACCTGCGGCCACTCTCGAGTGCGAACAGGGACCCCGATCCGAGCGTCACCAGACTGTCGAGGAGAGATGCCGTCGATGAGTTCGACCTCCCCCGGAGCACAGCGAGACCCGGTGCATCCCCAGGAACGCCGGGATGCGGGCCACCGCCGCGCGCGACAGGTCACCGGATGGAGCGCCGCGGGCGGGACGGCGCTCGCCCTCGTCTTCGGCGTCATGTTCGCCGGCTCGTCGCCGCCGGCCGCCGCCGGAGCGCCGGATCCCGACGCCGCATCGTCGGGCTCCGAAGGTGGCGGGGCGGATGCGGTGGTGCCGGCCCCGGCGCCTGTGCTCGACGCACCCGCGCCGGTGATCGACGTACCCGACCCGACGGTCGCACCGTCGACCAAGCGCCACCGGAAGCTGTCCCCACCCGTCCAGGCACCGCAGGTCGCGGCACCGTCGCCGAAGCGGCGCCACGCGTCGTCGGGGGCGTCGTGATCGGCGAGCAGACCCCGGAGTGGGTGATCCACCGGGCGCTGGGCACCACCGCCCGGCTCGTCGTCGCCGACCCGGACGGGCTCGCCGCCGCCCAGGACATCCTGCGCGACGAGCTGGCGGCGATCGACGCGGCGTGCAGCCGGTTCACCTCGCAATCGGAGATCTCCGCCGTGCACGAGCGGGCCGGGCGCGGGGTCGTCGTCGGTCCGCTGCTGGCCGAGGCGATCACCGTCGCGCTGCGTGCCGCCGAGCTGACCTACGGCCTCGTGGACCCGACGGTCGGCCGGGCCGTCCGCGCCCTGGGCTACGACCGCGACTTCGCCGCGATCGTCACGGACCTCGCCGAACCGGCGGCGCCGGCGGTGCCTGCCCCCGGGTGGTGGCGAGTGCGGTGGAACCCGGCCGACCGCGAGGTGCTCGTGCCGATCGGCGTCGAGCTCGACCTCGGCGCCACGGCGAAGGCCCTGGCCGCCGACCGGATCGCCGTCCGTGCCGCCACGGCGGCGGGCTGTGGGGTGCTGGTCAGCCTGGGCGGGGACGTCCGCGTCGCCGGTGCGGCTCCACCGGGTGGCTGGCGGATCGCCATCGGCGACGACCACGTCGAGGCACTCGTCGAACCCGACTCGACCGTCACCGTCGTCTCGGGCGCCATCGCCACGTCGGGAACCGCCGTCCGCACCTGGCGACGGGGCGGACGGACCGTGCACCACATCGTCGACCCCCGCACGGGCGACGTGGCGGACCCGTGCTGGCGGACCGCGAGCGTCGCGGCCGCGACCTGCGTCGACGCGAACACCGCGAGCACCGCGGCGATCGTCATGGGTGCGCCCGCCCCGGTGTGGCTCGAACAGTGCCACCTGCCGGCGCGGCTCGTCGCCCTCGACGGCACGGTCACGACCACCGCGGGCTGGGCCGAGACTGGGAGAGAGCTGAGATGGGACAGACCCTCTGGTTCGCCAGCCGCGGGACCGGCCTCGTCACCGCACTGCTGCTCACGGCGACGACGGTGCTCGGCGCGATCCACACCGGGCGGGTCACCAGCGCGCGGTGGCCCCGCTTCACGCTGCACGCGGTGCACCGCAACCTGTCGCTGCTCACGCTCGCGTTCCTGGCCGTGCACGTCGCCTCGGCGATCATCGATCCCTACGCGGGGATCGCGTGGCTCGACGTCGTCGTGCCGTTCGTCTCCACGTACCACCCGTTCTGGCTCGGGCTGGGCGCGGTCGCGCTCGACCTGATCCTCGCCGTGGTGGTCACGAGCCTGCTTCGGCTGAGGATCGGACTGCGGCAGTGGCGGGCGATCCACTTCTCGGCGTACGCGTTGTGGCCGGTCGCGATGCTGCACGGGATCGGCATCGGCGGCGACGACACCCGGCTCGGCTGGGTGCTGGCCCTCTACCTGGCCTGCGCCATCGCCGTGCTGGTCGCGGTCGTGCGCCGGCTGCTCGTCCGTGATCCCGATCGGGACGCTCGCCGACGGGCGTGGACGTCGTGAGCGCCACCGCGGGGGAGACCCGGAACGACATCACGACGCCCTACCGGATGCGTCTGCTGGCCGGCTGGGCCGACACCGGGACGGCGGCCGACCTCGCCGAGCACCACCGCCGCTACGTTCCCCTTCCGCTCGCCGAATTCGCCGACCGCGGCGGCCCCGCGCGGCTGATCGGCCTCGTCGAGCGCTCCGGCCTGCGGGGACGCGGAGGTGGGGGCTTCCCGACCGCGCGCAAGCTCGCGGCCGTCGCGGCAGGACGCGGGCCACGGACGGTCGTGGCGAACGGTTGCGAGGGCGACCCGGCCGGCGCCAAGGACCGGGTGCTCATGGAGCTGGCACCGCACCTGGTGATCGACGGCATCCTGCTCGCGGCGCACGCCGTCGGCGCCACCGACGCGGTGCTGTGCGTCCACGAGCACAGCAGCGCGATCCCCGTGCTGGCCGCCGCGCTGCGCGAGCGCGGGGCGACGCGCACCGCGATCCGGATCGTCGAGGTGCCGCGCCGCTACGTCGCCAGCGAGGAGACCGCGCTGGTCGGCTTCCTCGACGGAGGTGGCGCCCGCCCGCGGGGCCGCATCCCACGCCCGACGGAACGGGGTGTCCGCGGCCGTCCGACGCTCGTCGACAACGTCGAGACCCTCGCCCATCTGGCACTCATCGCCCGGCACGGCGACGCCTGGTTCCGCGCTGCCGGAACCGACGACTCGCCGGGCACCACGCTCGTCACCGTTGGCGGCGCGGTCAACGACCCCGGGGTGTACGAGATCGAGCTCGGCACTCCGATCGGCACGATCCTGCAGGTGGCGGGCGGTCCGTTCGTCCCGGTACAGGCCGTCCTGCTCGGTGGCCTCGGCGGCACCTGGCTCGGCCCGGAGGCCGTGACGATGCCCCTCTCGCACGCGGGCTGCCGCACCGCAGGCGCGGCCCTCGGCATCGCAGCGGTGATCGCTCTGCCCGCAGCGGCCTGCGGGATCGCCGAGACCGCCCGGGTGCTGCGCTTCCTCGCCGACGAGTCCGCGGGCCAGTGCGGGCCGTGCATGTTCGGCCTGCCGGCCATCGCCGACGACATGGACGAGATCGCGCTGATGCCCGACCGCGCCGGTCGGGTGGCGGCCCGCCTCCGCTCCCGCCTGGGAGTGATCCCCGGCCGAGGCGCCTGCGCCCATCCCGACGGCGCCGTCCGGCTGGCGGCGTCGGCGCTGCGCGTGTTCGCCGACGACGTGGCCGGCCATGCCGCGAGCGGGCCGTGCCGCTGGGTCGGTCAACCGTCCTGGATGCCCGTCCCCGGTCCCGCTGGACAGCGGCGATGAGGCCGCCCGTACGGCTGCGGGTCGACCCGATCACCTGCCACGCCCACGGGATCTGCCGGGAGCTGTTGCCCGAGCTGGTCCGGCTCGACGAGTGGGGCTACCCGGTCGTCGACGACCGCCCGGTGCCCGCCGCCCTGCTGGCGTCCGCACGGGCGGCCGTCCGCTCGTGTCCCAGCCTCGCGCTCCGCCTGGATCGCCGGGCGTGAGGTGATCGGAAGCGGGCGAGCGTCCTCGGGCCCCACAGCAGCGTGACCAGCACCGCGAGCACGACCAGGACCGGAGCCTGGCCGATGTCGGGATGCTCGGCACGTACGCGGTGCAGGAGTTCGAGATGGCGTGCACGATGATGATCGCGAACACACTGCCGCCGGTGTTGGCGAACAACCAGGTCCAGAGCACGCGGAAGGCGAGAGCGCCGAAGAACCCGAGGACGATCAGAGTGCGGCCCTGGCCGCTCTGCACGATCGACGGGACGTGGAACCCCCACCACACGACGCCGAGGACGAGAGTGCCGCCCAGCGCGCCGAACCGGCGCTGCAGCGGCTCGATGACGTACCCGGACCAGCCCAGCTCCTCGCCGGCCGCCGCGAGCACGTAGACGGGAACGAACAGCAGCATCGTGGTCGGCGAGAGCGCCGGCTGGCGCTGGAACTGCCAGCCGGTGGCGACCATCAGGCCGTAGGTCGCCCCGAGGGTCACCACCGGGAGCAGCACCACGGGCAGGTACCAGGGCTTGTTCCTGATCCTCTGTGGTCGACCGCCCTGCGGAGACGCCGCACGCCGTCCGCCCCGTCGGTGCGGTGCACAGCCGCAGGGCGGCGGTGTCCTCCACTTCGATCACGTGCGGCAGCGCCAGCGTCGCGACGGTGCCGCGGACGTCGGTCACCGGTCCGACGAACCACTGCACCAGGTCGAGGGTGTGGATCGCCTGGTTCATCAGCACCCCGCCGCCGGCGGTGGCCCAGCGGCCGCGCCAGCCGCGGCGTGCGTAGTAGGCGGCGTCGCGGAACCAGTGCACGGACGCCCGGGCACCCAGGATCCGACCCAGCCCACCGCGGTCCAGGATCTCCCGCAGCATCCGCGACGTGTCGTTGTAGCGGTTCTGGAAGCAGACGCCGAGGATCGCCGCGCTGTCCTCCGCGGCCACCGCGAGCCGCTCGCCGTCGTCGAGGGTGTGGGCGACGGGCTTCTCCAGCAGCACCGAGACGTCGCGGGCGAGGCACTCCGCCGCGAGGTCGGCGTGCCGGTGGTGCGGGGTGCAGACGTGCACGACATCCGGCGCGACGGCGTCGAGCATGTCCGTGAGGTCGCCGAAGCCCGGGCAGCCCGCGCGAGCGGCGGCCTCGGCGCGACGTGCCTCGTCGACGTCGCAGACGCCGACCGGCTCGACCCCGCCGGCCGCCGCCGCGTCGAGGATCGCGTCGAGGTGGATCGCGGCGATGTCGCCGCAGCCGACGACGGCGACCCGCAGGCGGTCCGCGGTCACGGCCGGACTCCCCGCGGAAGCGTCGCCAAAGCCCAGTCGTAGGCGACCTGGTGGCACTCGCGCAGCGGGAGCGACGGGACGTCGACCTCGATCATGTAGTCGCCGGCGAACTCCGCGGGGAACGCCGCGACACACGCGGCGAGGTCGACGTCGCCGAGCCCGGCTCGGCCCAGATCCGGCCCGGCTCCGTCGCCGTCTGGTAGTCGAGGTCGTCGGCCGACGCCGCGGTGATGCCGGCGGCGAAGGTGTCCTTGAGGTGCACCCCGACGATGCGGTCGGCGTAGTCCCGCAGCACCGCGGGCACGTCCATGCCCGCCCACGACATGTGCCCGGTGTCCGGCCCGAAGGCGAGCAGGTCCGGGCCGACGCCGTCCAGCACCGCGCGCAGCTCGTGCTCGGTCTCCACCCAGCCGCCGACGTGCGGGTGCAGGGCGGCGGTGACCCCCTCGTCGCGCATCGCCGCGCAGCACAGCGCGATGCCGTCGACGACGACCTCGAGCCGGTCCGGGTCGAAGCCGTGGCCCACCGCCGGGTGGGCCCGCCGCGGAGAGCCGGGCGGCTCGATCGTCGAGATCATGCAGAACCTCTGGCCGAACGTCGCCTGCCGGGCCGCGAAGACCCGCGCGGCCTCCGCCTGGTCCTTGTGCGTGTCGCGGTCGGCGAAGTCGCCGCTGTAGAGGCTCAGCGCCGGCTCCAGCCCGAACGACGCGAGCCACGGCAGGTAGTCGTCGGCCGCCATGTCGTCGGGCACGTCCGCCTTGACCGCCGTGTAGCCGATCTCGGCCAACTCGGTGAACGCCGGGCCCAGCGTGCGGGTGGTCCGGTCCGGGACGCCCCCGGCGAGCCAGTAGGCGATGGGGTTGACGGCCAGGCGCGGCCTGCTGACGTCGGTCATCTGGGGCTCCCTACAGCGTGACCGGCCGGCCGGTGGTGGCCGACTCGTACATCGCCAGGATCACCGACACCGCGGTGCGGGCCTCGGCCGTCCCGACGCGCGGCGGGCGGCCGGTGGTGACGGCGTCGATGAAGTCGGCGAGCTGGCGGCGGTGGCCGCGACCCAGCCCGCGGTCGTCCGGCCCGAGCGTGTCGTCGGCGGTCACCTGGTTCTCCGCGGTCGCCCCTGCATGCCGATCTCCGGGGCGTCACCGGCGTTGGCGTGGAAGAACACCAGCTCGTCGTCGGTGATGACGGCCGAGCCCTTCGAGCCGAAGACGCGCAGGCTGGCGTCCAGGCCGGGGTAGGCCGCGGTGGTGCCGTGGATCATGCCCAGCGCGCCGGAGGCGAACTTCACCACCGCGACGGCGGTGTCCTCGACCTCGATGCGCTCGTGGGCGAGGCACGCGGTGTAGGCGAAGACCTCGACCGGGGTGCCGAGCGTGGTGATCATCAGGTTGATGGTGTGCACGGTCTGGTTCATGACCGCGCCGCCGCCGTCGAGGGCCCAGGTGCCACGCCAGTCGCCGGAGTCGTAGTAGCTCTGCCCGCGCCACCAGGCGTGGGAGGCGATGGCCGAGGTGATGGTGCCGAGGTGCCCGTCCCGCACGGCCTGCAGGACCTTCTCGGTGGAGCGGTCGAAGCGGTGCTGGGAGATGACGGCGACGGTCTTCCCGGAGCGCTTCTCGGCGTCGATGATGCGGTCGGCCGCGGGCAGGGTGATGTCGATCGGCTTCTCCACGACGACGTGCTTGCCGGCGTCCAGGGCCGCCACCGCGCCGTCGGCGTGCACGCCGCTGGGGGTGCAGATGGTGACGGCGTCGATGTCGTCGCGGCGCAGGACCGCGTCCAGGTCGGTGGTGGCCTCGATGCCGTACCGGTCGGCCAGCTCCTGCGCCCTGGCCGGGTCGGTGTCGACGACCGCGACGAGCTCGGCGAGGTCGGGCAGGTCGGCCAGCGCGCGTGCGTGGGTCCTGCCGATCATGCCGGCGCCGACGAGGGCGAACCGGAGCTTCGGTTCTGTGGCTGATTCCCCTGAGCACTCATGAGTACGCGATTCCTTCGCTGTCGAGAATGGCGGTGAACGCGCGGGTGGCGCGGGTGAAGTTCGTGGCTCCGGAGAGCGCGCCGAACTCGTTGTAGGTCCCGAGGTGCGGCTCCATCGAGAAGAAGCCGTCGAAACCGTCGGCGGCCAGGGCACGGACGGTCTCGCGGACCTGCCCGTCGCCCTCGCCTGCCGGGACCACGTCCCCGGTCGCGAGCAGCGCGTCCTTGATCTGGACGTAGACGGTGTACGGGCGGAGCGCCGCGTAGCCGTCGGTGAACGGGGTGACGCCCACCTGCACGTAGTTGGCGGGATCCCAGGCCAGCCGCAGGGCGGGGGAGCCGACCGACTCGACGATGTCGAGGACGCGGGCCGGGACGTCGCCGTAGATGTCCTTCTCGTTCTCGTGCAGCAGCACGATGCCGGTGGGCTCGGCCTTCTCGGCGAGGGCGGCCATCCGTCGGAGCACCTCGTCGCGGTACTGCTCCGGCGCCTGGTCCGGGCGCAGGAAGAAGGAGAAGATCCGGATGAACGGGGCGCCGAGGCGCGCGCGACGGCCAGGGCCCGGTCGGCCCGGATCAGGTGGGCGTCGAAGTCGTCCTCGATATTGATCTTGCCGAGCGGTGAGCCGATGGACGACACCGCCAGGCCGTGCGCGGCCAGGAGCGCCGCCACCTCGTCGATCTGCTCGTCGGTCAGGTCCAGCACGTTGGTGCCCCAGGCACTGCGGAACTCGACGTGGGTGATGCCGAGGTCGTTCAGGGTCGCGAACTGGGTCTTCGGGTCGGGGTCGATCTCGTCGGCGAAGCCGGACAGGGTCCACATGGTGTGCTCTCCTCGTCTCTCAGACCGCGCCGTGGTCGCCGAGCACGGCGTGCTCGAGCTCGCGCTTGCGCGCCTCGGACTCGTCGCGGACCTCGCGGAAGCGCTGGTCGGTCAGCGGGTAGGTGATGAACACGATCATGGCGACGACCGCGGCGGCCGCCGGCACCAGCCCGAAGACGACCTTGATCGCCGTCAGCGCGGACTCCGGCTGCTCGGGGGTCGCGACCGCGGCCGTGGCCGAGACGTAGCCGCCCAGCGCCAGCGCCCACGCCGTCGCCGCGCCGCCGAGCGACTGGGTGAGCTTGCGGGTGAAGGAGAAGATCGCGTAGGTGGCGCCCTCGGACCGCGTGCCGGTCTTCCACTCGCCGTACTCGACGGTGTCGGGCTCGAGCGCGAACATCAGCGTGTTGATCAGCGAGAACCCGACGCCCTTGATGCCCAGGCAGAGCAGGGCGAACCAGACGAGGCCGTCCGGGGTGAGGAAGAGGCCGACGCCGCCGACGACGGTGAGGATGCCGGCGTACTGGAACAGGGTCTTCTTGCCGAACCGGTTGATCAGCTTCGGGATGAACGGCGTGACGACGACCTGGACGCCGGTGCTGAGGAGCGCGACCTGGAACGCGAGCGCCGCGTCGCCGAGAATGTACGTCGCGTAGTAGAGCGTGGCCCCGGTGACCGTGTAGAAGCCCAGCAGGTAGAAGAAGCTGGCGCCGCAGAGAATGGCGAGCGGGCGGTTCTGGCGCAGCGTGGCGAACGTTTCCTTGACGGTCACCCGGGCCGAGCGGCGCACGACCTTCTCGTGGCACCAGAGGAAGGTCAGGCCGAAGGCGATCGAGCCGAGCAGCACGAACAGCAGCGTGATGTTGGTGAAGATGCCCTGTGCCTTGTCGAGGTACACGTCCGGCGGCAGGGTGTTCTTCTGCGCCCGGAGCGCCGAGATCTGCGGCGCGATGATGTAGCTGATGAGCACGCTGCCCGCGGCGGCGCCGAGTGTGCGGCCGGCGATGAGCTTGGCCCGCTGGTGGACGGACTGCGTCATGGCCGAGGCCAGCGAGCCGTAGGGGATGTTCACCAGCGAGTACAGCAGGCCGAGCACGGCGTAGGTGAGGTAGACGTAGAGCAGCGTCGCGGCGTCGCCCAGCCCGCTCGGCACGTGGAAGGTCAGGAAGCTCATCACCAGCAGCGGCACGGCGAAGAACAGGATGAACGGGCGGAACTTGCCCCAGCGGGTCATGGTCCGGTCCACCGCCCGACCGGCGATCAGGTCGGCGAAGGCGTCCCAGAGCCGCACGACGAAGAACATCGTCCCGACGGCGGCGGCGCTCAGGCCGGCGACGTCGGTGTAGTAGTAGAGAAGGAATGTCGAGCCGAGCGTGAATGCCAGGTTGCAGCCGAAGTCACCCAGGCCGTACCCGACGAGGGCGGTGATTTTCAGGGGACGGAGCGCCGCCTCCTGTTGCTGCGCAATTGCTGCGGTCATAGCGTTTCTCTCCTCGCTGAGGGAATTGCCTTCTCTGGGGGCCGGCCCGTCAATGAGACGGTGGCGCGCCGTCACGTCGGCAATCTGTTGCCAGGAGTTGCCCCCGTGTTCGCCGCCAGCTCGCGGGCCAGCGCCGTGACGGCGGCGTGCAGCCGCGGGTCGTCGGCGCCGAGCCGGGTCAGCACGCGGCCCACGGCGTCGTCCAGGTCGCCCGCGGCGAGCGCGGTGAACTCGTCGGCCGCCACGTCGGCGACCGGGGCGCCCTGCCCGCGCAGGTGGCACACCCACGCGGCGAGCACCCGCGCCGCACCCGTCGGCACCCGGCCCTGCGGCCAGGTCGGCCCGCACGGTCGGCAGGATGCGGATCGGCACCTTCTGGGAGCCGTCCGCGGCGATCTGGCGCAGCAGGTGGCGGATCCGCGGGTTCGCGTAGCGGTCCAGCAGCGCGGCGCGGTAGGCCGCGATGTCCTCGGGCGGCAGCGGCAGGTGCCGCGCGGCGTCGTCCCACCACTGCTCGACCCAGCCGCGCACGACCGGGTCGGAGATCGCCTGCTCGACGGTCTCGTGGCCGCGGATCGTCGCGGCGTAGGCCATGAGCGAGTGCGACCCGTTGAGCAGCCACAGCTTGCGGTGCTCCCACGGCACGACGTCGTCGACGAACCGCGCCCCGACGGCGTCCCACTGCGGGCGGCCCTGCGGGAACTCCCCGGAGAGCACCCACTCGACGTAGGGCTCGGTGACGACCGGGACGGGGTCGTCCACCCCGGCCCGCTCCCGCACCGCCTCGCGGTCGTCGTCGGTGGTGTGCGGGGTGATCCGGTCGACCATCGTCGTCACGAACGACACGTGCTCCGCGATCCAGGCGGCGAGGCCGGGGTCGGCGGCCGCGGCCAGCTCTCCGACCACGCGGGCGACCATCGCGCCGTTGTCGGGGACGTTGTCGCAGGGCACGACGGCGACGCCCGGCAGGTCGTGCGCGCGGCGCACCGCGAGGCCGAGGGCGAGCTTGCCGGGGGCGGTGACCACGTCGGCGTCGGTGCCGTGCTCCCGCAGCGCGGCGATGTCGGAGGCGACCTCGGGGTCGTCGCGATCCAGGCCGCCGTCGGCGGCGCGCCGGTAGCCGGCCTCGGTGACGGTGGTGGTCACCAGCGCCAGCTCCGGGCAGGGCGAAGCAGCGGCGCCAGTCGTCGAGCTCGGCCGAGACCGCGGAGACGGCCGACACCACTTCGGGACGGTCGCCGTCCGCGGCGCGCACCAGCAGCGTGTACAGCCCGTCCTGGGCGGCCAGCTCGCGGGCGACGGCGCCGCGGCGGCCGGCGAAGGCGGCGATGCCCCAGTCGGCGGCGTCCGGGGCGTGCTCGGTGTACCAGGCCTGGTGGGCGCGGAAGAAGTTGCCGGGCCCGAGGTGGGCGATCCGGATCGGGGCGGCGGGGCGGCCGTCGCGGGCGCGGTCCAGCCGGCGCATGGTGGGTGTCGGGGTCTCGGTCACAGCTTGAACGCCACCTTCGGGTTGACGGCGACCAGGTCGTGCGCCGTCGCCAGCGCCTCGTCCTCGTCGAGGCGGTGCGTGGCGACCAGCTCGGCGAGGTAGCCGCAGTCGAGCCGGCGCGACATGTCGTGGCGGGCCGGGATGGAGCAGAACGCGCGGGTGTCGTCGATGAACCCCGAGGTGCGGCCGAACCCGGCGGTCTCGGTCACGGCGCCGCGGTAGCGGCGGATGGCCTCCGGGGCGTCGAGGAACCACCACGGCGCGCCCGCGTAGACGCTCGGGTAGAAGCCCGCGAGGGGCGCGATCTCCCGGGAGAACACGGTCTCGTCGAGGGTGAACAGCACGAGGTGGAAGCCGGTGGCGGTGCCGTAGCGCTCCAGCAGCGGCTGCAAGGCCGCGGGTGAACTCCATCGCGATCGGGATGTCGCACCCGACGTCCGCGCCGAACCGGTCGAGCGTCGGGGTGTGGTGGTTGCGGTACACGCCGGGGTGCAGCGTCATCACCAGGCCGTCGTCCACCGACATCCGCGCCATCTCCAGCAGCAGGTGGCGGCGCAGCGCCGTGGCCTGCACCGGAGTCGCCGTGCCCGTACGGGCCGCCGCGAAGATCCGCTCGGCGTCGGCCTGGTCGAGCGGGGCGGTGCCGGCGTCGGCGTGGCTGTGGTCGGCGGAGACGGCGCCGTGCGCGACGAAGTGGCGGCGCCGGTCCTCCAGCGCGGCGATGAAGCCCTTGTAGTCGGCGGTGTCGGTGTCGGCCGCGGCGCCGAGCGCGTCGACCAGCTCACGCCAGTCGGGCCGGCCCGGCTCCAGGTAGCGGTCGGGACGGAAGGTCGGCAGCACGCGGGTCGACACCGCGGCGTCGTCGCGGATGGCCGCGTGGTGGGCCAGGTCGTCGCACGGGTCGTCCGTGGTGGCCAGCACCTCGATGCCGAACCGCTGCAGCAGCGCCCGCGGCCGGAAGTCGGGCCGGCCCATCGTCGCCGCGACCTGGTCGTAGATCGCGTCGGCGGTGCTCGCGGACGGCCGCACGGTCACCCCGAAGATGTCGGCGAGCTCGCTCTCCAGCCAGAACCGGCTCGGCGTGCCGCGGAAGGCGTCCCAGTGGGTGCACAGCGCGCGCCACGCCGCCCGCGGCCCGTCGGACGGTGCCGTGCCGCCGGCGCCGAGGGTCTCCAGCGGGACGCCGTTGGCGTGCAGCAGCCGGGTGACGTAGTGGTCGGGGGAGATCAGCAGGGAGGTCGGGTCCCCGAACGGGACGTCGTCGGCGATCCAGTCGGGCGGCACGTGGCCGTGCGGGGAGATGATCGGCAGGTCGCGCACCGCGGCGTAGAGCCGGCGGGCGATGCCGCGGGTCGTCGGGTCGGCGGGAAGGAGCCGATCCGGATGGAGCTGCAACGCTGCATCGGTCATCGCCCGATGGTCCGCCGCCGGGCGTGGTTCGGCAGAGTGGTTGCCGGAAGTTGCCAGGGCGGCTTGCCACGCTCCCGCTCGCGCCACAAGGTGAGGCGCATGACGCTCATCGGCGAGGTCCCGCCCGGCCTGGCGGCCACGGCCGCCCGGGTCGGGGACGCGGCAACCGTCCTCGACGAGGACCAGGTCACGGGGTTCGTGCAGGAGCAGCTCGCCGCGCACCCGTTCGACGGGCGCAGCGTCTGCGTGCTGGTGCCCGACGCGACCCGGACCTGCCCGCTGCCGCTGCTGCTGCGCGCGGTGCACGGCGCGCTGCACGGACGGGTCAGCCGGCTGACGGTGCTGATCGCGCTGGGCACGCACGCGCCGATGGGGGAGGAGGCGCTGGCCGCCCACCTCGGCTACGCGCCCGGCCGGCTCGAGGACGACCTATCCCGGCACCACGGTCGTCAACCACGAGTGGTGGAAGCCCGAGACGTTCGCCGACCTCGGCACGGTGCCGGCCGCCCGCATCGTCGAGCTGTCCGAGGGCCGGATGGACCTGGAGGTGCCGGTGCTGCTCAACCGCGCGGTCGTCGAGCACGACGTCGCGCTGGTGCTCGGCCCGGTGCTGCCGCACGAGGTCGTCGGGATCTCCGGCGGCAACAAGTACTTCTTCCCGGGCGTCGGCGGCCAGAAGATCATCGACGTCTCGCACTGGCTGGGTGCGCTGATCACCTCGGCGGAGATCATCGGCACCACCGGCATCACCCCGGTCCGTGCGCTGATCGACGACGGCGCGGCGCTCATCCCGTCGGAGAAGCTCGCGTTCTGTGCCGTGACGGCCGAGGTCGCGGACGGTGCGGTGGACGGCGCCGTGGACGCCGCGGTCCGCTCGCCGGCGCGGACCAGCGGGCTGCACTCGGTGTCGTTCGGCGACACCCGCGCGTCGTGGGCGAACGCGGCGCAGGTGTGCGCGGCGACCCACGTGACCTACCTGGACGCTCCGGTCCGCCGGGTGCTCTCGATCATTCCCGAGATGTACGACGAGATCTGGACCGGCGCCAAGGGCTTCTACAAGCTGGAGCCGGTGGTCGCCGACGGCGGCGAGGTGATCCTCTACGCCCCGCACATCAGCGAGATCTCCTCCACGCACAAGGAGATCTACGACATCGGCTATCACTGCCGCGACTACTTCGTGAAGCAGTGGGACCGGTTCGCACACGTGCACTGGGGCGTGCTGGCGCACTCGACGCACCTGCGCGGCGCGGGCACCTACGACGCGGACACCGGGGAGGAACGGCTGCGGGTGGCGGTGACGCTGGCGACGGCGATCCCCGAAGACGTCTGTCGCGCCGCGAACCTGGGCTACCTGGACCCGGCGTCGGTGGACGTGGCGGCGTTCGAGGCCGACCCGGACACGCTGGTGGTGCCGCGGGCGGGGGAGATGCTGTTCCGGCTGCGTTGATCGATCCGGGGCTGAGGGGCCGCGCGGGGGCCGGTCGACTCGCGCACCACGAGCTTCACCGGCAGCACCAGGGTCTCGCCACTGGATCTGGCCCCGGCGGCGAGCGCCAGGACGTTGCCGACGCCGAGCGCGCCCGCCTTGCGCATGGGCGCGGCGACGGTGGTCAGCGCCGGGTCCACGACGTCGGCGAGCAGCACGTTGTCGAACCCGACCACGCTCACGTCGCCGGGCACGTGCACGCCGAGCTGCTTGAGGCCCTTGATCGACGCCGATCGCGAGCGCGTCGTTGTAGGCGAGCACGGCCGTCGCGCCGTCGTCGGCGATCCGGCGCGCCGCCGCGTGGCCGGTGCGCATGGTGGGGTCGCCGCGCGGGTCGACGCGGCGCACCCGCAGCTCCCGCTCCTGCGCCGCCTCCCGCAGCGCCCGCCAGCGCATGCCCTCGGCCCAGCTGGCCTCCGGGCCCGCGAGGTAGGTGATCGTGTCGTGGCCGAGCGTGCCGAGGTGCTCGACGGCCTGCCGCACGCCACGCGGGTTGTCCGTGACGATGCACGACGTCTCGGTGATCTGGCGGTTCAGCAGCACGAGCGGCTTCTGCTTGGCGATCATGCGGATGGCGGAGTCGCTCATCCGTGAGCTCGCCAGCACGATGCCCTCGACGAGGTCCAGCGTGCGCTCCACGACCTCGCGCTCGACCGGGCCGGTCTCGGAGGTGTCGGAGAGCAGCAGCGCGTAGCCGGCCTTCCGGACCGCCTCCTCGGCGCCCTTGATGATCTCGCCGTAGAACGGGTTCGTGATGTCGGAGACCATCAGCGCGACGGCGCCGGTCTGCCGGCCGAGCGTGCCGGTGATCGGGCCGGTGCGGTAGCCGATCCGCTCGGCGGCGGCGAAGATCGCGCGGGCCGTCTCGGCGTTGACCCGCCCGGGGCGGGCGTAGGCCCGCGAGACCGTGGACGCAGCGACGCCGGCCTCGCGGGCGACGTCGTAGATCGTCGGGCGATCCCCCACCCGCCGACCCTAGGTGGAGCCGGTGAGTGCGAGCTAGCGTTTCGACGATCCATCGGAGGTCCGTGATGACCGGAGCCGCGCCGTGGCCTGCCGCGTGAGATGCACATGAGCGCGGGTCGATCGCCGACGACAGCGCTCACGTTCACCTCACGAACGCGGGAGGCTCTGTCGGGCCGGGCGCCGCGCGGCCGGAGCCGGACGAGCCCGCCGCCGCCACCTCCAGGACCCCCCGCGTGATCGTCCGGGCGGTATCGCACCCGAATCAAGGGCTTCGGCCCCCGGACGATCAGCACGCCGCTCCTTGGATTGATCGTCCGGGCGGTGTCGACCGCGAATCAGCGGTCATAGGTCCCGGAGGATCAACACGACCGGCTCGGCAGGGTGTGACGGGATCGCAGTGACCCGGTCGGGCGAGCTGCGAGGGCGTCGTCCAAGCCACGGTGCGCCGGCGACCGCAGCCCCAAGGCCGCCGCGTTCGCTCTGCGTCGGCGGTGGCGTAGGGAGGGCGGCTGACGTTGTCCGGGGCTACGGTTGGACCGACGGGAGGACCATGCGCACGGAGATCACCTTCGGTGCCGACCGGGCCGCGGTCGACCGGGTCGTCCGGCAGCTGGCCGGGGTCGGCCGGCTGGGCGTGGCGTTCTCCGGCGGGGTCGACTCCGCGACGCTCCTGGCGCTGGCGGTCCGCGCGCTGGGTGCGGGGCAGGTCGTCGCCCTGCTCGGGGTGTCGCCCAGCCTCGCCGCCGACGAGCGCGCCGCCGCGCACGACGTCGCCCGGTTCGTCGGTGTGCCCGTCGTCGAGGTCGAGACCCGCGAGGGTGACCGGCCCGAGTACCGCGCGAACGGGCCCGACCGCTGCTTCCACTGCAAGGACGAGCTGTTCGCGACCATCCATGCCGAGGTGCTCGACCGGCACGGGCTCGACCGGATCGCCTACGGGGAGAACGCCGACGACGTGCGCCGGCCCGACCGGCCGGGCGCGCAGGCGGCGACACGGCACCACGTGCTGCGGCCGCTCGCCGACGCCGGCCTCGACAAGGCCGCCGTCCGGCGCGTCGCGCGGGTGCTCGGGCTGCCCTGCGCCGACAAGCCGGCGGCACCGTGCCTGGCGTCGCGGATCCCGCACCACGAGCCGGTGACGCCGGCGAAGCTCGCCCAGGTCGAGGCCGCGGAGCGGGCCCTGCGCGCGCTCGGGTTCACCGACTGCCGCGTGCGCCACCACGGCGACGTCGCCCGCGTCGAACTGCCCGTCGGGGAGATCGCCCGCGCGTGCGCCGACCTGCGCGAGGACGTGCACCGCGCGGTCGTCGCCGCCGGGTTCCGGTTCGTGGCGGTCGACCTCGCCGGGATCCAGTCGGGCGCGTTCACCCTCCCGCTCGTGACGGTGGGGCGTGGCTGAGGGCGTCTCCCCGGAGGAGGTGCTGGCCGGGTTCGCGGACCTCGACCTCGACCGCGCACGCCGCCGCGGCTACCCGGAGGCCGTCTACTGCCCGGGCAAGACGCCGGAGCAGGTCGGGTCGATCGCGGCCGCCCTGCGCGAGCACGGGGCAGCCACGCTGTTCACCCGGGCCACCGCCGCGCACGCCGCCGCGGTGCTCGCGGAGCTGCCCGACGCCGCGCACGCCGCCGACTGCGGGCTGCTGGCCTGGCCGCCCGACCCGCCGGACCCCGTCGGCGGCCGGGTCGTGGTGGTCGCCGCCGGCACCGCCGACCACCCCGTCGCCCGCGAGGCCCTGCTCACCGCCCGGCACCTCGGCCGCACCGCCGAACTGATCATGGACGTCGGGGTGGCCGGGCTGCACCGGGTGCTGGGCCGGCTGGACGTACTGCGCGCGGCGCGGGTGATCGTGGTGGTGGCCGGGATGGACGGGGCGCTCCCCAGCGTGGTGGCCGGCCTGGTCGCGGCGCCGGTGGTGGCCGTGCCGACGTCGACCGGGTACGGCGCGTCGTTCGAGGGTCTCGCGCCCCTGCTCACGATGCTCAACAGCTGCGCGCCCGGGGTGGCGGTGGTCAACATCGACAACGGCTACGGCGCGGGACACCTGGCCGCTCAGATCGCGGCGCCGCCCCCGTGAGGGGACCCGCCGCCCCTCGTTCGTGCATCAGACGACCAAGAGCCCGGGCTTGCCGCGCGTCGTCGGGCCGTCGAGCAGCAGTCGGAGGTCGTCGGGGTCGCTGGTGACGACCAGCGCTGCTCGCTCGGCGAGGGCGGTCGCAGCGACGATGGCGTCGACGGCGTCGGAAGTGCGGCTGCGCGCGAGGAGCACGCCCGCGAAGCGAGCGACGGCCTCGGTCGTGGCGACGACGTCGCACGCTCGGAGGGTTCGGGTGAGCGTGACCTGCCGCTGCCCGCCTCGCCAGACCTGGGTGAGGACGGGAGCCGGGACGAGCAGCCGGTCCTCGTGCTGCACCAGCCGACTGTGCCGGGCCAGGAACCTCCTGTCGTTCCGTTCGGCGGCGAGCAAGGCGCCGGCGTCGTAGACGACGACGTCGGACATCAGCTCACCTGCTGCCGCGACTCCCGCACAGCGGCCTTCGCCGCGGCGATGTCGGCGTCGGCCTCCGCGATCTCGTCCGCGGTGAACGCGCCGTTCTCCTGCTCCCACTCCCGCACGGCGGCCAACCCGTCCTGGATCCGGGCATGGTGCTCGGCCGCCCGAGTCACGTACGTGGAGAGCGGCAGGCCGGCCGCTGCGGCGAGCCGTCGCAGGGTTGCGAGCACGTCCTCGTCGATCGTCAGGGTCACCTTCTGCGTCGCCACCCTTACACCATATCGGAGTATGGCGGTGCTACAGGCAAATCGGGGACCCTCCCTCCCACGGCGCACCGGGCCGGAGCCCGGCGGCCTCGGCCGCGGCGGTCGCCTCGTCGAGCACCTGCCGCACCGGGACGCGGCGGGCCCGGGCGAGTGCGGCCGCGTCCTCGAACTCCGCGGTGGCCGCCGCGATGCGGCCCGCTCGCAGCCCCACCTTGACCCGGACCTCGCCGCCGGGCAGCGCGACGGTGCGCCAGCCGCGCGCCAGCCCGACGCGGGACACCGGCGTCTCCCGCACCCCCAGCGTCGAGGTCAGCGCGAAGATCGCGTCGCGGAGCGCGGCCCGCTCCGCGTCGGCGGTGAGGACGCACAGGGTGTGGGCCGGGCGGCCCTTCTTCATCAGGATCGGGACGAGCCACGCATCGGCGGCCCCGGCCGCCAGCAACGCCGACAGCACCGTCGGCCACAGCCGGGGGTCCAGGTCGTCGACGTTCGTCTCCAGCACCCACATCTGCGACGTCGTCGGTGCCGCCACGTCCGGGGCGCCGAGCACCACGCGCACGACGTTGGCCCGCCCCGCGGTGTCGCGCGTGCCCGCCCCGATCCCGATCGCCGCCACCGCGAGCGGGGGCAGCGCGCCACAGTCGTCGGCCAGGGCGCGCAGGAGAGCCATGCCGGTCGGTGTGGCGAGCTCGCCCTCGCCGCCCGCGAGGATCTGCCAGCCGCGGGCGAGCTCGAGGACCGCGGGCGGCGGCACCGGCAGCTCGCCGTGCGCCGCGCGGACGCGTCCGGACCCCACCGCCACCGGGCTCGCCGTGACGCGGCCGACGCCGAGGTCGGCGAGCGCCGCGCACACGCCGACGATGTCCGCGATCGCGTCCCACGACCCCACCTCGTGGAATGCGACGTCGTCGGCGGGGATCCCGTGCACGTGGCCCTCGGCGTCGGCGAGCCGGGCGAAGACCGCCAGCGCCGGCTCCCGGACCGCCGTGGGCAGGTCCGCCGACTCCAACAGCGTCCGTATCCGCGTCCACGAGCGATGCGGGTGATCCTCGCCGAGGCTCTCCACGTCGACCTTGAGCGCGCGCAGCCCGGCCCGTGTCACCGTGCTCGTCCGCACGGCGACCTCGCCCGGCACGACGGCGCCGACCGCCGACCTGACCGCGTCGAGGGAGGCACCGGCGTCGAGCAGCGCGCCGAGCAACATGTCGCCTGCGATGCCCGCCGAGGCGTCGACCCACAGGTGCGCAGCTCCGTCGGCGGTCATGCCCGAACGCTACGGCGCTGTCATGGTGCCGCTGCCGGGGCCCGCCGACGCTGGACGGTCCAGCCGGTGGCCGCCACGCCGGAACCCGGACGACTTGCGTTGTTCACCGGCGCGCCACTCGCTGTTCGCATTCGCCGCCGGGCTGAGGTAGATGTAGGGGGTGACGACGACGGTGCGTGAGACAGAGCGGAAGTACGAGGTCGCCGACGGTGTCGAGCTGCCCGGCCTGACGGGGCTGGCCGGCGAGCAGAGCTCGGTCGGGCCCGAGGAGCAGACGCTCGAGGCGGTGTACTTCGACACCGACGACCTCCGCCTGGCGCAGGCCGGGGTGACGTTGCGCCGCAGGCGGGGCGGGGACGACGCGGGCTGGCATCTCACGCTGCGGGCGGGCGGGGACAGCCGCGACGAGGTCCGGGTGAGCGACGCGCGGGCGGGCCGCCGGCGCACGCCGCCGGGGGAGCTGGCCGCGTTGACCCGTGCGCTGCGTCGCGGGGAACCGCTGCGGCCGGTTGCGGAACTGGCCACGAGGCGGCGGCGGTGGCGGTTGACCGACGAGAACGGCCGGGTGCTGGTCGAGGTCGTCGACGACCACGTCTCGGCGCACACCCTCGGAGCGTCCACGTCGGGGATGTCGTGGCGGGAGGTCGAGGTCGAGCTCGGCGAGCACGGCGATCCGGATCTGCTGGATCTTGTGGAGCGTCGACTGCTCGCCGCCGGGGTCCGCCGGTCGGACGCGCGGTCGACGCTGGCGCGGGTGCTGGGTGAGCGGCTGCCGACACCGGCGCCGGCTCGCCGGCTGGGCCGCAGGGCCACGGCGGCCGAGGTGGTGCTGGCTTACCTGCGGGAGCAGGCCGAGGCCATCCGGTGGGGTGACCCCGCGGTGCGCCAGGACGCTCCGGATGCGGTGCATCAGATGCGGGTGGCGACCCGCCGGATGCGCAGTGCCCTGCAGGCTTTCGGGAAGATCATCGATCGGTCGGCGACCCGCGAGCTGACCGACGAGCTGAAGTGGCTGGCCGGAGTGCTCGGCGACGACCGCGATCTCGAGGTCCTGCACGCCCGGTTCACCCACGCCGTGCAGGAGTTGCCCGACGAGCTGGTCGTCGGGCCGGTCGCGGCCCGGCTGACCCGGTACTTCGCCGGGCGGGAAGCCGACGCCCGCACGGCACTGATCGCCGCGCTGGACTCCGACCGCTACCTGGCGCTGCTCACGGCCGTCGACCGGCTGCTGGCCTCCCCGCCGCTGACCCGGCTGGCCCAGGCCACGGCGCGCCGGGAGTTGCCCACCCTGGTCGGCCGGACCTACCGCCGCGTCGACCGCCACGTTCGGCAGGCCCACCAGCTGTCGGGCGCGGAGCGCGACGTCGAGTGGCACGAGGCGCGAAAGGCGAGCAAGCGACTGCGGTACGCCACCGAGGCCGGCGCCCCGGTCCTGGGTGCGCCCGCGAGGCAGTTGGTGAAGCGCGTCAAGCAGGTGCAGGAACTGCTCGGCGACCACCAGGACGCCGTCGTCGCCCAGCCGGTGCTCCGCGAGATCGGGATCCAGGCTCACCTGGACGGCGAGAACGGATTCACCTTCGGCATCCTGCATGGACAGGAGTCCGCCGGTACGCGGCTGGTCCAGTCCGAGGTGGAGGACGCCTTCCGGAAGCTGCGACGGAGCACGAGCAGGGTGGTGCGCTGACCACGTGACAGGGTCCGGAGCGGACACGACCGTCAGTCGAAGTGGGTGCGGCCGGGTGCGGTGACCGCGTCGTGCAGGCGCAGTCGCATGGCCCGGTGCATGGTCAGCTCGGCAGTTGCGGCGGGATCAGGCGGCGACGAAAGGCGGGCCGGCGCGGCGGGTGCTCTTGCACGAGTGCTCCTCGACGCGGATGGTTCGTAGTCGACGCCACCACCACTCGTCGGAGGTATCGCGGATGGATACGACGACCGGGTTGTCTTCCTTCCTGATCGACGTCGCCCTGGCGTTCACCACCGTGGTCGCCACCCTGGCCCTCTTGTGGGGCTGGTTCACGTGGCTGAGCACGAGGGCGCCGCGGCGCGACGTCGACGGCCCGTCCGATCAGGCAGACACGCCGTTCGTCGGTCCGGGCACGTGGGGCGAGCCCGACCTGGCTCCGCCCTCGATGTCGGCGTCGGCACGGGCGGAGACAGCCGAGCTGGAAGCGCTGTGGGAGCTACCTCCGCGCCGTGCCGACACCGGCCACACATGAGGCCGAGGTGCTCAGGCCTCGTGCGTCTTCGCCTCCTCGATCCAGCCCTCCACCGCCTTCTCGGACAGCCCGACGACCTTCCCGTGTCGGGTCTCGATCATCTCCTTGAGCTTGGCGGCGTTGCGGTGTCGCAACTCCTTGATCGAGTCGACGCCGATCTCCTTGAGCATCGCTGCGTGCTTGGGGCCGATGCCCTTGAGCTCGGCCAGGTCGTTCTCCACAGCCACGACGGTCGTCCTTCCGATCGACTGCTTCCCAGGGAGATCAGCATGCCCGCTCGGGCGGATGCCTGCCACCTTTGAGGGTGCGTCGGCGTGGCGGTCGCCCGGCCATCCACCCATCCGTGGCGCCTGTCCACCGGCCCCTCCGAAAAGGCTGTTGGCCCCTCCCAGCCCGCGGTGGAATCGGCGATGCTCGGCTGTCACAGGGAAAGCCCACCCGGTGACGGAGGCGAGCGCGATGCGGCGTGAACGGCACCGGCAGCCGCGCCCGGAACGGCTGCAGCGACGGTCGATCGACACCATCGAGGACCTGGTCACCTGGACGCTGATCACTCTCGCCCTGTTGACCGCGGTGCTGGCGGCCACGGTCGCGGCGCGCCGCTACGGGGAGTGGATGCACCGGGCCGAGATCGAGACGCGGGAGCGCACCCAGGTGCAGGCGGTGCTGCTCGAACCCGCTCCCCAGTTGTTCGCGGTCGACAGCCAGGGGCGGGCCGTACGGCTGCTCCCGGCACCCGTTCCGGTCCGCTACACCGCGCCGGACGGCACCGAGCAGCTGGCGCAGGCGCACGTGATGGGACCGCGTCCCGCCGGTGTCACCGTCCCGATGTGGCTCGACCGTTCCGGCGAGCTCACCAGCGCACCCACGCGCGGCATCGACGCCGTGCGGTACGCGGCCGCAGGCGGTCTCGGCGTGCTGGCGATCGGAGCCGCCATCCTCATCTGCAGCGGGGCGGCGTTCCGCAGCGAACTCCAGCGGATCACCATGGCCCGCTGGGAGCGGGAGTGGGCGCGGGTCGAGCCGCGGTGGAGCGGGCGCACACCGTCGTGAGCCGGTCGGCCACCACGCGGGCGTGGGCAGGTCACCGGTCCCGGCGGATCCGCACCGTGACGCTCATGCCGGGGATCAGGGTGCTGTCCTGACCGTCGAGGATCGCGATGTCCACCGGGACCACCTGCGTGGTCGGGCGGAAGTGGCCCGTCGACTCCTCCGCGGACGGCTGTCGGGCGGCAGCGGCCCGGATCTCCTGCACGGTGCCTGCGAACGTGACGTCGGGATAGGCGTCGACGTCGATGTCGACCGGCTGCCCGACGTGCACGTCGCCGATCGCGGTCTCGTCGATCCGGGCGGTCACCCGGACCGCGGAGAGGTCGTAGGCGACGGCCAGCTCCGCCCCGGCGGTGACGAGGTTTCCCTCGAACCCGGAGTCGACGACGACGGTGCCGTCGGCCGGGGCGCGGATGATCTGGGTCGGCCGCCGGAAGCCGTCGGCGATCTCGATGCGACCGACCGGCTGGTTCTCGTGCAGGACGCTGCCCTGACCGGCGCTCCACGCGACGAGCGTGCCGGTGGCGGGCGCCCGGACGGTGATCGGGTCGCCGTCGATCCGGGCGTCGTCGGTGGTGACGTACGCCCGGTCGCCGAGCAGGTGTTGTGCCGTCCACACGCCGCCGATCGCGACGGCCACGAGCGGGACCACCAGCAGCGCCGTGCGGGCCGCGGGCCCCGGCGTCCCGGAGCGTCGACGCAGGGTGAAGGCGCCCAGGACCAGGGCGGCGACCGTCGCGCCGATCATGACGCCCAGGTCGCGCAGCAGGGTGTCGGTCAGCAGCGACGTCCGGCCGACCTCGCTGAGAGCATCGATGCTGTAGGTGAGCGGCAAGGCATCGCTGATCGTCTGCAGCCAGCCCGCCATCTCCTCGCGGGGGACGAACAGCCCGCCCAGCAGGATCTGGGGCATGACGATGGCCGGCATGAACTGCACGGCCTGGAACTCGGTCGTGGCGAACGCGCTGCTGAGCAGGCCGAGGGCCATGCCGAGTACCGCGCCGAGGATCGCCGTGGCGGCGACGAGCCAGGGGCTGCCGGGGGTGTACAGGCCGAGCAGCCCGTAGGCGGTCCCGCAGGTCACGGCGGCCTGAGCGGTCGCTGCCACGGCGAAGGCGACGCCGTAGCCGAGCAGGAGGTCGAGCTTGGCCATGGGTGTCGTGAGCAGCCGCTCGAGGGTTCCGCTCGTCCGCTCGCGCAGCATGCTCACGCTCGTGACGAGGAACATCGTGGTGAAGGGGAAGATCCCGAGCAGGCTCAGTGCCACCCGGTCGAACGCGGGACGGGAGTCGAACATCTGGTTCGTCAGCACCAGCAGCAGGCTGGGCACGACGAGCAGCAGGGCGACGGTGCGTCGGTCGCCGCGCAGCTGCGCCAGCACCCGTCGCGCCGTGGCGGCGACGATCCGCGCGGAGACCAGGGGCATCACGGTGCTGCACCCGTGGTCGAGGGCCGGACCGCGCGGCGCCGGATCAGGCGCAGGAACGCCTCCTCCAGGTCGGCGGTGCCGGTGGCGGCCCGGACGGCGTCCGGTGCGTCGTCAGCGATCAGGCGCCCGTCACGCATCAGCAGCAACCGGTCGCAGCGGCCGGCCTCGTCCATGACGTGGCTGGAGACGAACAGTGTCGTGCCCGCTGCGGCCAGAGCGTGGAAGCGCGCCCACATGTCCTGGCGCAGCAGGGGGTCCAGCCCCACGGTCGGCTCGTCGAGGACCAGCAGCTCCGGCGCGGCGAGCAGCGCGCAGGCCAGCGAGACCCGTGCGCGTTCCCCACCCGACAGGGTGCTCACCATCTGGGCTGCGCGGTCGGCGAGGCCGACCTCGGCCAGCGTCCGGTCGGCGGCGGCGCGGGACGTGCCGTAGAGGGCGGCGAAGTAGCGGGCGTTGTCCCGGGCCGAGAGGTCACCGTAGACGGACGGGGTCTGGGTGACGTAGCCGACGCGGTGGCGCAGGGGCGGCGAGCCGGCCGGCATCCCGAGCACCCGGACCTCACCCCGGTCGATCCGCTGCACCCCGACGACGCAGCGCATGAGCGTGGTCTTGCCGCAGCCGCTCGGTCCGAGCAGCCCCGTCACCTGCCCGGCAGGCACCGTGAACGACAGGCCGTCGAGGACGGGGCGGCCGCCGAGGGTGACACCGACGTCGCGGACCTCGATCGCCCGGGTCATCGTCGTCCCCCTGTCGCCGTCGTCGCCGTGCCGAGCGTCGCCGCCTGCCATGCCTGCGCTGCCCGGTGCAGCGAATCGGCGAGCTCGCCCGAGGTGCACACGGTCACCGCGTCCGGCCACGGGTCGGCCGCGGCGGCCATCGCACGCCCGATGGCGGCTGTCGCGTCCGAGGCGGTGGGGCCGCGGTCGGCGAGGCGTGCGGCGGCGAGGTCGGCGGGGATGCGGCACTGCAGGTGGACCAGGTCGCTGTGGGTGCGCCGGGCCAGTTCGTCGGCGGCCATCCGGTGCCGCGCGTGCGTCCACGACGCGTCGAGCACCACCGACTCGCCGCGGATGAGGAGCTCCCCGGCCCGGTGCAGCAGCTGCGCGTAGAGGGCGTCGGTGCGTTCGGCGGTGTAGAGGCCCTCGCGGTAGGCCGCGGGGGCGGGCTGGGCGGGGGAGAGGCCGGCGAGCTCCTTGCGCAGCCGGTCGCTGGAGAGCAGCACGGCGCCGAACCGGTCGGCCAGCGCCCCGCCGACGGTGGTCTTGCCCGTGCCGGGCAGTCCCCCGACCAGCGCGAGCCGCACGGCTCCGGCCTCGAGATGCCGCAGGCTGAGGTCGGCGTACTGCGCCGCGTCCGTCGCCGCGGCGGCGTCGCCCTGCTGGTGGCGCAGGCACGCGACCTTGGCCCGGACGAAGGCGCGGTAGGCCACGTAGTGGTGGCGCAGGGCCACGGGAGCGGGGTCCCCGGAGAACTCGACGTAGTCGTCGAGCCAGTCGTCGGCGAGGTCGGGCCGGCCGAGCCGCTCGAGGTCCATGGCGAGGAACGCCACGTCGTCGAGGCCGTCGAGGTAGCGGAGCGTGTCGTCGAACTCCAGGCAGTCCAGGGCGCGCGGGCCGTCGTCGAGGCAGAAGACGTCGTCGGCGATCAGGTCGCCGTGGCCGTCGACGATCCGCCCGTCGGCGCACCGGTCGGCGAACAGCGGAGCGCGGCCGGCCAGGAACCGGTCGGCCAGCCGGTCCACCGCGTCGACCGTCTCCGGCGCCGGCGGGTTGCGCTGCGCCCGTACCTGCTCGATGTTCGCCGCCCACCGGGCGCCGAGCGCGTCGCGGCTGCCTTCCGCGGTGACGTCGGGGTCGCGGCGGGCGGCGGCGTGGAAGGCGGCGACGGACCGCGCCAGGTCCCGCAGGTGGTCCTGCACCGGGGCGCCGGCGCGGATCAGGGTCGAGAGACGGCGGTCGTCGGGCATGCGCCGCATCACGACCAGGTGCTCGACGGGTGTGCCGTCGCCACCCCGGCCGGTCCACGGGGGCTGCTCGGCACCGGAGACGCCGCTGACCCCCAGGTAGACGTCGGGGGCGAGCCGTCGGTTGAGCTCCACCTCCCGTCGGCACGCCGCCAGCCGGCGCTCGGGGGTGCTGAAGTCGAGGAAGGCGGTCGTCACCGGCTTCTTCATCTTGTACGCGTGGTCACCCACCAGGAACACGACCCCGATGTGCGTCTCCCGCATGTCGACCCACCGCGATTCGGTCATCACAGTTCACCGTCACTCGGGTCGGGAGCGCGTGCGGTCAGCCCGTGAACGTGGTGGTGCAGCACCCCCACGTCCGAAGTGGATGGCCGTCGTCAGGATGAAGTGCAGGACGGCCATCCACAGCAACCACGGCGCGATGCTGATCCGCTCGAAGAGGCCCATCCAAGGCGTGAGCCCACCGGCCGCCAGCGTGGACGCCTGCCCAGCGGTCAGCGCGCCGAACACGACCACGATGACGATGCTGGCGACCGCGTAGAGGCGAAAACGCCACCCGAAGGCCAGGGCCGAGATCCCGATCTCCGACAGGATGAGCACGATCGTCACGGCGGTCATCACGAGATGCCCGACGTCGTTGCTGGCGGCCGGGGCGCCCGCGGCGATGTCCGAGCGGGACGTCATCGGGAAGGCGAGCCACAGCAGCCCGACGATCCCCTGCGTTACCAGCAGGACACCCGTCGTGCGCAGGGCACGCCGTCCGCTCGCCGCCCGCAGGACACCGATCCCGAACGCGACCATCAGCACCGGCCAGACCGGGAACACCGCGGTGAGGAAGGCCCGCGCGGGCGAATCCGTCGCGGACAGCTCGCTGATGGCCTGCGAGAGCGGGTCGTACCCGTCGTACAGGCTGGCCGCGACGACGTCGTTGAGGATGACGTACAGCGCGGCGTACAGGACCCCGCAGGCGAGCAGGACCTGCGTGAGCCGGGCACCGGTCCCCGGTGTGACGGTGCTGGACATGCGCGTCAGTAGTCGTGCTCGACGGTCGCGGTGTCGGCGAAGGACCTGCGGGGGGTGGCGGGCAGGGGCGGCCCGACGGGCGACCAGCCGAGCCGCAGCACGATCTGGGGGCAGAGCGTCCCGGACAGCACGTCGTCGCGCAGCGTCCGGCGCGTCGCGCCGATCTCGAGCGGCTGGCTGAGGGGACAGGTCGCCAGGCCGAGCGACGTGGCGGTGAGCAGCACCGCGCTCAGTGCCTCCCCCGCCCGAAGCCGGGAGAGCGTGTCGTCGGAGGCCGTGCCCAGCACGGCGAGCACCGCCCCGTCCTGCCGACCGAGGGGGTACGGGCCGATGTCACCCTCCGGGAAGTCACGGGAGGCGGGGATGCCGGCGGTTCTCGCGTGACAACAGGTTCGCGGCGGGGACGCCGTCGTCGCCGGCTCGGCGGCCGGTCCACATCGCCAGCTCCGTCCCGTATCCCGGCATGTCCTTCTGCTGGGCCTCGGCCTCGCGGATCGCCTCCAGCAGCGCGGCACGCGGCCCTCCGGCGCCGACCATCCGCAGGATCGCTCCCTGTGCCGACGGCGGCGCCCTCCAGCTGGCGCTGCGAGTCCCCGGGGATCTGCCAGTCGCTGAAGGGGCGCCGGTCGGTCCGCCGGCCGGTGATGGCGCCGGCGAGGTCGAGGTCCGCCTCGGTGGTCCTGCCCGGACTCAGCTCGAGGGTCGCCAGCCGGTCCGGTTCACCGGGGTTCGGGATGCGGTGGACGGTCGCCTGGATGCCCACCGCGGCGAGGGCGACGCGGACGTGGTGGAGTGCGGCACCGCAGCTCACGGTCAGGTCCCTGCCGTCGGCGTCGGTGGCGGGCAGCCACCGCGTCAGATCGGCGTTGAGGTGCACGACGCGCCGGCCGACCGTCCAGTGCCACGGCTGGCCGTTGTGCACCGACGGTGCATGGGACGCGAGCTCGATCGCGCTGCGAACGGTCCGGTGGTCGACCTTGTCGGTAAGCATTCCGAGTCCCGTCGTCGGGCCGCAGCGAATGCGGGCGATTGCTCCTCGCCGACGAGACTGCGCTCCCGGTACCCGACGGGGTCACGGCCGCTCGGCCCGTCCCCGCGGGTACCGTCGGCACCAGTCGCCGGGCGGTCGTGCGCCCGTCTCGTTGCCGGCGCGTTACTCGTTCAGCGCGGGCTTTCCGGCGGCCGGCCGAACGACCGTCACCGGGACGTACGCATGCACGACGCACTGCAGGCCGACCGATCCGAGCAGGGCACTGCGGAACCCGCCCCGCCCGCGGTGGCCCACGACCAGCAGGTCCGCGTCGCGGGACTGTTCCACCAGAACGTGACCCGGCGAGCCGCCGATGGCGTGGACCTCGACCGGGATGTCGGCCGAGGCGCCGCCGCGCCCGCGGACCACGTCGTCGACCATGTCCCGCCCGACCTTCTCGAGGCCGTTCGACAGCTCCTCGGCGAGGGACGGGGACATGCCGTACGCGGTCGCCCAGTAGTCGGTCTCGGGCATCGCCAACACGACGCGGACGGCGGCGCCACGCCGTGCGGCTTCGTCGAGCGCGAACTCGAGCGCGGCGCGCGACCCGTCCGACCCGTCCACGCCGACGACGATCGTTCCCTGCGCCGTCATAGCGAAACCTCCAGCTCTCTCATGATCGCTCTGTGGTGACGCTGCCGATGCTGCGCGGCTGTGGTATCGGCCCACGAGGGCCGGACGTCCCGTCCGCACCGGTCCTCAGCCAGGACTCTTGGGCCTTCCGGCACCTTCGGCCGGCCGACGTGACGTCCGCACACTTCCTCCCAGCCGACAGGGAAAAGGGTGGGACCAGCGATGGACGGGACGGCACTGGGAAGCATCATCGAGGCGCTGCGCAGCACGACGGCGCGGCCGGGCCCCGGCGGCGACGCCGTCGCCCTGGCCGAGCTCGCCGACCTGATCGCGCTGACCGGATTCGTCGAGCAGCTCAACGAGCGGGCCAGGCTGCACCTCGCGCCGCGCCCGACCGTCACCTCGCATCTGGTCCAGGCCCAGGAACACCTCGCAGGCCTGCGCCGCACCCTGACCCACGCCACGGAGACGTTGGCCTACAACACCGCGCAGCGCTCCCCGCTCAGCGCCGCGTGCTGAGACCGACCGCATCCGGCCGGTGACCTCGGTGATCGGGTCCTCCGGCCCTACCGGGGGCCGTGGTGGAGCAGCGACGCTGTCGGCAGCACGCTGAACGGCGAGGTGTGCAGGAGAACTGGACTCGGGAACCGGCTTCGGGCAACGGCGCCCTGCCGGGACCTGACAACGGGCCGTGGCCGACGTCGAGAGACCGGCGGCCACGGCCTTTCCTTGTCCGGGGCGTCGGCGGACTCATGTCTCTGGGCCGTGCCTCACCCCCCACCAGCCCCGAGGGACGTGAGCCGCCCGTGTGCGTCGACCCCCGACCGGTCCGAGCGCTGCTCGTCGACGGCACGATCATCCGGGTGCGGGCGCTCGACGAGGCCGACGCGCAGCTCGTGGCAGCGTTCTACCGGGAACTGCCGGTGCGCGACCGGTACCTGCGTTTCTTCAGCGCGGGCGCCCTGCCCGCAGCGGAGGACCTGATCGCGTCGCGGGGACCGACCGACCTGTCGCTGGGGGCGTTCCGCGGTGAGGAGCTGATCGGTGTGGCGCAGTGCTACGGCACGCGTACCGATCCCTTGACGGCGGAGGTCGCGCTGGCCGTGGCCCACGGGGAGCAGACACTCGGCGTCGGAACGCTCCTGCTGGAGCACCTGGCCTCCCGCGCCCGGCGCAGCGGTGTGCGCCGCTTCGTCGCGGACGTGCTGCCCGAGAACGACCGCGTGCGGCAGGTGCTGACCGACGTCGGGCTGCCGGTGTGGCGGTCCGGCGACGGCGGCGAGGTCTCCGTCGAGCTCGACCTCGCTCCTGCCGGCGGGTACCCGGCCGCGCTCGCGGCGCGCGAGGAACGGGCGGACATCCGCAGCCTGGCTGCGGTCCTCGCGCCGCGGTCGGTGCTGGTCGTGGGTGCGGGCCGCGGGTCGGACTCGGTGGGCCACGCCGTACTGCGCAACGTGGTCCGGGCCGGTTTCCCCGGTCGCCTCGTCGCGGTGAACCCGCATGCGACGCAGGTGTGCGGCGTCGACTGCCTCCGGTCGGTGGACGAGCTGACCGAGCCGGTCGACCTCGCGGTGCTCTGCGTTCCCTCGTCGGCGGTACCGAAGGTGGCCGAGCAGTGCGGGCGCAGGGGGGTGCGCGCACTGCTGGTGATCAGCTCGGGGCTGTCCGGCGAGCCCGCGCTGGCCACGGGCCTGCTCGACGCGGTCCGCCGGCACGACATGCGGATGGTCGGTCCGAACTGCCTCGGCATCGTCAACACCGATCCCGCGGTGCAGCTCGACGCCACGTTCGCCGAACCGGCACCCGCCGGCGTCGTCGGGCTGGTCACCCAGTCCGGCGGGGTCGCGGTCGCGGTGCAGCACGAGCTCGGCCGGCTGGGGCTGGGCGTGTCGACGGCGGTGTCGACGGGGGACAAGTACGACGTCAGCGGCAACGACATGCTGCTGTGGTGGCACGGCGACGAGCGCACCCGTGTGGCGGTGCTGTACCTGGAGTCGTTCGGCAACCCGCGCAAGTTCTCCCGCTTCGCCCGACGGCTCGCCGAGCGCATGCCGGTCGTGACGGTCCGGTCGGGCAGCTCCGCGGCCGGACAGCGGGCCGCGGCGTCGCACACCGCGTCCACGGCCACGCCGCGCGTGACCCGTGACGCGCTGTTCCGGCAGGCGGGCGTGCTGGCCGTCGACCGGATCGACGAGCTCACCGAGCTGGTCGCGGCGCTGTCCTGGCAGCCGCTGCCGGCAGGCCGGCGGACAGCGATCGTCGTGAACGCCGGAGGGGTCGGCGTGCTCGCAGCGGACGCGTGCGAAGCGCACGGCCTGATCGTGGCGCCGCTGTCCGACCGGACGCAGCGGACATTACGACGCCTGCTGCCGCGCGGTGCCGCGACGGCCAACCCGGTGGACACCTCCGCGGTGGTGCCTCCGGACGTGTTCGCCTCCGCGGTGTCCGCCGTCCGCGTCGACCCGGGCGTGGACGCGGTCCTCGTGGCCACGGTGGCCACCGCGCTCACCGACCCCTTCCCCGGCGTCGCCTCCGCGGCGGCCGAGAAGGGCATTCCGGTCCTCGCGGTCCGGCTCGGCCAGGCGGAGCACGTGACCGGGCTGTCCGTGCCCGGCGCGGGCGTGACCGTTCCCGTGTTCGCCGACGCCGCCGCCGCGGCCGCGGCGCTCGCGCGGGCGGCCACGCGCGGGGAGTGGCTGGCCCGGCCGCGGGGCACCGCGGGACCGCTCTCCGGGATCGACGACGGCCGGGCGGGTGGCGTCGTGGCCCGCTTCCTCGCCGGGCATCCGGAGGGCGGCTGGTTGGAGCCCACACAGGTACAGGACGTTCTCGAGGCGTTCGGGCTCCCTGTCCTCCGGAGCACCGTCGTCGACGGGCGGGCCGGGGCCGTTGCGGCGTTCACCGCGGCAGGCGGCCCCGTGGCGATGAAGGCCGTCGTGGACGGTGTGCTGCACAAGTCCGCCGCGGGCGGTGTGCGACTGGGGCTCGACTCCGTCGAGTCGGTATGCCACGCGGCGGCGGAGTTCTCCGCACTGTTCGGGCCACGCCTGCGCGGGTGTCTGGTGCAGCCGATGGCGCCCGCAGGTCCCGAGCTGCTGGTGGGAGCGACCAGCGATCCTTCCTTCGGGCCGCTGGTCACGGTCGGGTTGGGCGGTACGGCGACGGATCTGGCGGCCGACCGGGCGCACTGCCTCGTGCCGTTGTCCGACGCGGACGCCGAGGAGATGCTCGTCGCCTTCCACGCCGGCGCCCGGCTGTTCGACGAGCACGGTGACTCCGCGGCGGCCCGCGCGGCCGTCGTCGACGTCGTCGTCCGGGTCGGACGTCTCGCCGAGCAGCTTCCCGACGTCGCCGAACTCGACCTCAACCCGCTGGTCGTCGGGGCGGAGGGCTGCGTGGTCGTCGACGCCCGGATCCGGGTGGCACCGGCCGTGGCCGTCGACCCCACGCTCCGCGCACTCGGCTTCTGAACGGGGGACCTGTGGTGGACAGAGGAACAGCACCGGGCGCGGTCGTCGTCGGGGTCGACGGATCGGCCGCCGACACCGCTGCCGTGCGGTGGGCCGTGCAGGAGGCGCACCGACGTCCGGCGCGGCTGTGCGTCGTGCACGCGCTGAGCCAGCGGCACAGCGGGGCCTTCCAGCGCGCGAACCCGGCGTTCGTCGCCGAGGAGCGGCGTGCCGCCGACGACGTCCTCGGCTCCGCCGTTCGACAGGCCCGCGCGCTGGCCGGCGACGTCGACGTCCACCCCGTGCTCGAGGCCGGCCGGCCGGCGGTGGTGCTGCTCCGGCGGGCAGCGGCGGCCGACCTCGTCGTACTGGGCTCGAAGGGCCGGGGCGGCTTCGCCGGCCTGCTGCTGGGTTCGACGTCCCTGCAGGTGGCGATGCACGCGTCCTGCCCGGTCGTCGTGCTCCGCGACCCCTGCACCGGCGCAGGCCCGGCGAGCGGACGGATCGTCGTCGGGGCCGACGGATCCCCGACCTCCGACAGCGCCCTGCGGTTCGCCTTCACGTGGGCGCAGCGCCACGGCCGGGGCCTGACCGTGGTGCGTGCCTGGGGCTCCCCGGCCATCTTCGTCGACGTCCCGGGCTCCGCGAAATGGGAGCAGGTCGAGAAGGAGGAGCAGGCGGCGCTGTCCGAGGCCCTGGTCCCGTGGCGTGACCGGTATCCCGAGGTCGACGTCCTGGAGAAGTCCGTCCTGGGGAACGCCGCAGCGCTGCTGGTGGACGAGTCGGCGACAGCCGAGCTCCTCGTGGTGGGCAGCCGCGGCCGCGGCGGGTTCGGCGGTCTCCTGCTCGGCTCGGTCAGCCACGCCGCCCTGCACCACGCCCACTGTCCCGTCGCCGTGGTGCGGCGCTG
>CAWADQ010000003.1:0-10282 GCA_963780835.1 uncultured Actinomycetota bacterium
GGGCGCATCGCGTCCTCCGGCCGGCTGATCCGTCCCCGGGCCACCAGCTCGGTGGTCACCACGGCGGCCACCGCCTCCGCCGCCAGGAGCCCGATCAGCACCAGGACCTGGGCCGCTCCGGCCTGCACCGGGTTCCCACTGCCGATCAGCACGCCCACGAAGGCCCCCGGCAGCGTCACCAGCCCGACGGTGCGGGTCTGGTCCGTCGCCGGCACCAGTGCCTGGCGCGCGGCGGGCCGGACCAGCTCCGTCGCCGCGTCCCGCTCGGTCAGGCCCAGCGACAGCGCCGCCTCGTACTCGCCGTGGCGCGTTGCCAGCTCGTCGAGGGCCCGGCGCCCCGCCAGCGAGGTCGCCGTCATCGCACCACCGATCACGATCCCGCACACCGGCACCAGCGCGATGCCGGTCGTCGGGACCGCCCTGGTCAGGACGACGATCCCGATCACCGGGGCGGCACCGGCCGCGATGGGCACGCCCGCGAGCAGGCCGCTGCGGTGCGGAGTCATCCGCCGGGCCGACGTCACCGCCGCAACCGCGAGCATGACCAGCACGAACCCGAGCGAGAGCCACAGCGACCGGACGACGGCGACGATGACCACGCTCACGACGGCCAGCTGCAGCACCGCCCGCGCCGCAGCCGTCGCGACCCGGCGTGCGATGCCCAACCCGGCGAATCCCGTCACCGCCGTCGCGACCGCGGTCAGCACGAGCAGCGCAACGCCCAGACCCCACCCGATGACGACGGTCGACCCGCCCACGGGCGCCGGTCACCCACCCGCCGGGCGAGCGGCGTGGAAGCGCGTATGCAATGCGCGGACCTGCGCGGCGAGGGTCGGCTCCGGCCCCTCGACGACGACGTGCGGCGCGATCTCACGGATGGGCAGCGCGCGCACCGGGGACGGCGCCACGTCGAGCTCGGCGAGCCAGCCCGCCAGCTGCGCCGAGGAGGTGGCGTACACGATCCGCCCGAGACCGACCCACCCGTGCGCCGCAGCACACATCGGACAGTGCTCCCCGGACGTGTACACGGTCGCCGTCGCACGCTCGGCCGGCGTCAGGTTGGTCGCGGCCCAGCGCGCCAGGGCGAACTCGGGATGCCGCGTCGGATCTCCCGCCCCGACCCGGTTTCGGTCCTCGGCCAGGACCTCCCCTGTCGCCGCGACCAGCACCGACCCGAACGGTTCGTCGCCTGCGTCGACCGCCGCGGCCGCCAGGTCGACACAGCGCCGGAGGTGGACGAGATCCGCCTCTGCGCGCGAATCGCTCTGCTCCGAGCCGGTCGGTTCCGCCACCGGTCCCACCACCCTCTGCTGTCGGAGAACGATCACCGGGTGACGATCCCGGTGACGAGGTTGATCGTCGTGGCCAGGATGACGGTGCCGAAGACATAGGACAGCAGGCAGTGCCGCAGCGCGACCGCACGGATGGTCGTGCTCGAGACGCTGGTGTCGGAGACCTGGTAGGTCATTCCGAGGTTGTAGCTGAAATAGAGGAAGTCCCGGTACGCCGGCCGGACCTTCGAGTTGAAGTCGATCCCGCCCTCCCCGTCGACCTCGTAGTACAGGTGCGCATAGCGGGTGGCGTACATCAGGTGCAGCGCCGCCCACACCATGAACACCCCACCCGGGGCGATCGCAGCCGCCGCGGGGCCGCTGCCCGAGCCGCTCAGCAGAAGCAGCGCCACGATGCCGACCAGCCCCCCGACGGCGGCGGCCACGATGACGATCTCCTGGGCGACGGGCCGGAAGTCCTGCCGCTGCACGGTGCGGTGGGTCGCCGCGGCGTCCATCGGCCAGAGCACGACCCACCCGGCCACCACGAAGATCGTCGCCGACCCGGCGATCGCGGCGAGCACCCCGAGCAACGCGCCGGTCAGGACGCCGACGACCGCACCGATCAGCCCGCCGAGCACTCCCGCGGCGACCAACCGCGTGACCGCCGCCGGCGGCATCACCGTCCGCCTCACGTCCTCGCCTCGCCTCCGCATCCGAAACGGGCGCGATCCGGCTCGGACCACGCCCACCAACCCCGCACTTCATACCGGTCTCCGCATCCGCGGGAGTGGTCGACGCCCCCGCGATGGGCACCTGCAACGATGCGGCGGATGACCGACGCAACCGCGGCGCGACCGCCGGCCCGGGCGGCCGTGCGACGTCTGCCGGCTCTACCCCTCCCCACGGCTTCACCGCGGCGTGGCTGCTGCTGTCGGCGGCCACGGTGGTGGTCCTGTGCAGTACCGGGTACCTGCCGTTCTACGACTACTACCAGTGGCTCTTCCAGGGTCACGTCGTCGCCGTCCTGCTGTTCGGCGCCGACCCGGGCTCGGGTGCCATCGCGGACGCCTACTCCCTGAGCCCGGTGCCCGTGCCGAACCTCGCCGCCCCGGTCGTCATCGGGCTCCTCGACACGGTCCTGCCCATCGAGGTCGCCGGCCGGGTGTTCGTCGTCGTGACCGTGCTCGGCTTCGCCTGCGCGTTCGGCCACCTCGTGCGCACGATCCAGCAGCGGCCCACCGCCGTCGAGTTCCTCGGGTTCCCCTGGGCGATGGGCTTCTTCCTGTACAAGGGCTACCTGAGCTACGCCTTCGGCCTCGCCGTGATGTTCGTGCTCGTGGCGACGCTGCACCGCCTCACCGACCGGCCGGCGGGCGATCACCGGAGAACGCTGCTCGCCGTGGCCGGCGTGGGCGTGCTGCTGTACCTGTCGCACCTGCTCGCGTGGATCATGGGTGGGCTGGCCGTGCTCGTGCACGCGCTCGTCCTCGCCCGGCAGGGCCGCCGCCGGACGGCGGGGCAGCTCGTCGCCGCCCAGCTGCCCGCCGCCGTCCTCGCCGTGTGGTACCTGCTCGCCGAGCGTGGCGGCACCGGGATCACGCTGTACCCGTCGTGGCAGGACAAGGCCGTCGCGCTGACGGAGACGCTGCAGTTCTTCCTGAGGTCGGATCCGTTCCCGCCGGCGCTCCCGCTCTTCTGGATCAACATGGCGCTGGCGCTCGCGTTCGCAGGGATCGTCCTGGCCCGGCTCGACGTGCGGGCGATCGGGACGGCCGTGTCGACCAGGCCGGTGCTGTGGCTCAGCGCCGCGCTGGCCGCCGTGGCGCTCCTGCTGCCGATCAGCATGGTCAACGACCTGATCAAACCCGACGAGCGGTTCGTGGCGCCGGCGCTGCTCCTGGCGGCCGCGGCGCTGCCCTACCGGCCCGGGCGTCTGCGCGTGACGGCCCTCGGTCCCGCCCTCGCCGTGGCCGTCGTCGCGCTGCACCTCGTGGAGTACGTCGACGTCGGGCAGCGGATCGCACAGGTCGACGCCGCCACCGACGCGGCCGTTCCCGCCACCACGGACGTCCTCGACCTGACGGTGCCGTCCCGGTTCGGCTGCGACCCCACGTCCGGGCCGGTCACCGGCGTGCCGGTGCTCAAGTGGTTCGCCGTGGACCACGCCCTCGAGGGCGGACCTGCCCGGGTCAACGTCGAGGAGACCTCGCTGGTGCACGCTCGCCGCGCCGTGCCCCCCGATGCCACCGTGCTCACCCTCGACGTCCCCGACGTGGCCACCGCGGTGCTCCCGGCCTCCGCCCCGTTCGTCGAGGTGGTCGCCTGCCCGTCGGACCTGGCGGCGGTCCGGCAGGTGCTGGCACCGCGCTACCGGGCGATCGCCGACGGCGACACCTACGCGATCCTCGCCCGGACGTAGCGGCCGGCTCTTACCCGGCTCCGAACCCGGTCACGTCGCCCCCTCACGGCGGGCGAGGAGCCTCGACCCATCGTCCGGGAGGCGGAGGGTGACCCATGACAACCGCGAACGCGGCACGACCGGAGGACGAGGGGGATGCCCCCGCGCGGACGACGGCCTGCCCGCATGATGGTCCGGTGCCGCACCGCGTTCTCATCGTCGACGACGACCGGGCCATCCGGGAGTCCCTGGCCCGCGCGCTCGAACTCGAGGGATACGACGTCGACGTGGTCGTGGACGGGGTGGCCGCGCTGGCCAGGACCCGCCGCGAGACGTTCGACGCGCTCGTCGTCGACGTGATGATGCCCGGCGTCGACGGGCTCGGTGTCTGTCGCGTCCTGCGCGCCGACGGCGACCGCACACCGGTGCTCATGCTCACCGCCCGGGTGGAGACCCCGGACCGGGTGGCCGGTCTCGACGCCGGTGCCGACGACTACCTGCCCAAGCCCTTCGAGCTCGACGAGCTGCTGGCGCGGTTGCGCGCGCTCCTGCGGCGCGCCGCGCCCGCGCCGGAGGCGGACGCCCGGGGCGACACCACCCTCCTGGTCGCCGAGCTCCGGGTCGACCCGGCCGCCCGCCGGGCCTGGTGGGAGCAGGAGGAGCTGCAGCTGTCCAAGACCGAGTTCGACCTCCTGGAGCTGCTGGCGCGCAACGAGGGCATCGCGCTGGACCACTCGACGGTCTACGAGCGCATCTGGGGCTACGACTTCGGCCCCGACTCCAAGAACCTGCCGGTCTACATCGGCTACCTGCGCCGCAAGCTCGCCGCCGCCGGTGCCCCGCCACTGATCCACACCCTCCGTGGGGTCGGCTACACCCTGCGCAAGCCGTGAGGTCGGCGCGACAGCTGGGCGCGGCCGTGCGGGAGCACCTGCGCGCGAACCTGCGCACCCGGTTCGCGCTCGCCTTCGCCACCGTCGCCGCCGCGGTCGCCGCGACGGTCGGGCTGCTCAGCTACAGCGCCGCCGCCGAGCGGATCTACCAGGAGATCGACACCTCCCTGCAGTCGGCGGCCACGGCCCTGCAGAACGGGCAGACCGAGGTACTGACGATGCCGGCACCGCAGGGGCGCGGCGGTCCGCGGCGCGGGCCGTCCCGGTCGGTGGTCGCGCAGGTCGTGGCGCCGGACGGGACGGTCACGCCGCTCGGTACCTCGGCTGTCCGCCTGCCGGTGACCGGGACGACCCTGGCGATCGCCGCGGGACCCGCGACCGGCCGCACCGACGTCACCGAGACGGATGTCGACGGCGAGTCGTACCGGATCCTCACCATGGCGCGGTCCGGGGGCGGTGCCCTGCAGGTCGGTGTCGAGGTCGAGGACACCGAGCACGTGCTCGCGGACATGGCCAACGAGATCGCCCTCGCCAGCACGGCCGTCCTCGTCATCGCGGCCGGCGTCGGCTGGCTGCTGGCCCGGCGCATCACCCGCCGCCTCGAGGCGCTGGCCGGCGTCGCCGAGGACGTCAGCGTGCACGGGGGCGTCGACCGGCAGGTGCTCGTGGACGGGTCCGACGAGGTGGCCCGCCTCGCGTCGGCGTTCAACACCATGCTCACCCGGCTGGCCGCCGCCCGCGACGCGCAGGAACGGCTCATCCAGGACGCGGCCCATGAGCTGCGCACCCCGCTGACCAGCCTGCGCACCAATGCGAGCGTGCTGCGGCGCATCGGTGAGCTGCCGCCGGACGCCCGCAACCGCCTGGTCGCCGACGTCCAGGGCGAGACCCGCGAGCTGAGCCACCTGGTCGACGAGCTCGTCGAGCTGGCGCTGGCCCGCCGGACCGACGAGTCCGACCAGATCGTGGACCTGGCCGCGCTCGCGGACGGCGCCGCGGCCCGGGTGGAGCGGCGCACCGGCAGGCAGGTCCGGGTCGACGCGGACGGCACGGCGGTGCGCGGCCGGCGCCAGGGCCTGGAACGCGCGCTCGGGAACCTGCTGGAGAACGCCGCCAAGTTCGACGACAGCGACGCGCCCGTCGAGGTGCACATCCGCGGCGGCCGCGTCACCGTCCTCGACCGCGGCCCCGGGATCGACGCGGCCGACGCCGGCCGCGTCTTCGACCGCTTCTACCGTGCCGACGGGGCCCGGGGCCTGCCCGGGTCCGGGCTCGGCCTGTCGATCGTCGACGACGTCGCGCGGGCGCACGGCGGGACGGTGTTCGCCGGCATCCGTCCGGGAGGCGGGGCAGCGGTCGGGTTCACCATCGGACCTGATCGACTCTTACCCGGCTCCGAACCAGGACATGCCGACGCTTCACCCGAGCCCCCCACGTCTGGAGGAGACCTGACGAACCGTCCTCCAGGAGTGCGATGTCCACCGACAGCGCCGCCGTGCACGCGGACCACCGCGCGCCCGGCCACGACCAGGGCCACGCCGCCTCGGCGATGCCCGGCACCTCCCCTCGCGCGTCCGACGCCGAACGCGCCGACACCGTCGCGCGGCTCCACGATGCGCTCGGCGCCGGCCGCCTCGACCTCGCCGAGACCGACGAGCGGGTGACGGCGGCCTACGCCGCCCGGCACCGCCACGAGCTGGCCGACCTGCTGGCCGACCTGCCCGCCGGTGACACGGCCTTCACCGACGCGCCGCGGTGGAACGCGCTCTGGACGCTCGTCGTGTGGCGCCTGCGCACCACCGTCACCGGTGTCGCCGGCCCGCGTCCCAGCGCCGCCCAGCACCGCACCGCCGCCCTGCTGACCGTGCTCGCGGTGGTCTGGTTCGTGGTGTGCGCCGTCCTCGGAGCGCTGGCGGTGGGCGCATGAGGAACATCCGCACGCTCCTGCGGCGCCCGCGGTGGCTCAGCAGGCCGGTCGCCGTGCTCGTCGCCGTGGTCGTCGGCCTCGGCGGGCTCGGCGGAGCGACCGGCGCGCTCCTCGGTGAGCTCGGCGGCGGTCCGGGGATGCACCAGGACAGGGGGCAACCGGGCGAGGGCCGCCACCACGACGCCCGCGTCGGCGACCTCGGGAACGGGGTCGACGGGGACGGGGACGACGGCGTCCCGGGTCCCGGCCCGGCCCGATGAACCGCACCGGCCACCGCTCCCGGCCGGGGCAGCACCTCAGGGACGCCTCGCGGGGCGCCGTCGCCCGGATCCCGCGCGGCATCGCCGGCGCCGACGACCGCGGGAGGGTCGCGGTCGTCGGCGCCAGCGTCGGGCAGGGGCACGACGGCGCGGCCCGCGAGCTGGCGCGCCGACTGGCCGCCTCGGGGGTCGACGTCACCGTCCACGACTACCTCGACGCGCTCCCCGCGGCGGCGCGCGTGGCGCTGCGCGACCTCTACGCCCCGACCGTGCAGTACCTGCCCGCCGTCTTCGACGGGCTGTTCCGCCGGCTCGAGCGGCCCGGGCCGCTGCGGCGCCTCGCCCGCTTCACGAGCGCGCTGGCACGGCCGGAGATGGCCCGCTGGGCAGCGGGCGCCGACGTCGTCGTCTCGACCTACCCGCTGGCCGGGCAGACCCTGGGCGACCTGCGCCGCGACGGGCTGGTGTCCGCGACGTCGATCACGTACCTCACCGATCCGGCCGCGCACGTGCTGTGGTGCCACCCCGACGTCGACCTGCATCTGACCGTCACCCGGGCGACCGCCCGCGACGCGGCCCGCTACGGCGTGACCGCCGAGGTCGCCGGTCCCCTCTGCGCCCCGCGGTTCGGCCACCCCGAGCGCCGCCGTGCCCTGCGGGCCGAGCTGGGCATCCCCGGCGACGCGCCGGTCGCGCTGATCGGCGCCGGCTCGCTCGGCCTGGGCGACGTCCCCCGCACCGTCGCGGCGATCCTGCACCACCCGCGGGCGCATGCCGTCGTGCTGTGCGGGCGCAACGGCGCGCTGCGGCGGCGGTGGGCGGGCGATCCGCGCGTCACGCCGCTGGGCTGGCGCGACGACGTGGCCGACCTGATGGCGGCCGCGGATCTCCTGGTGCACAACGCGGGCGGGCTGTCGCTGACCGAGGCGCTCGTCGCCGGGCTCCCGGCGGTGACCTACCTGCCGATCCCCGGGCACGGTCGGGCGAACGCCGCCGTGCTCGACCGGGCCGGGGTGGCGGGCTGGCCCCGCGACCCGCAGCAGCTCGCCGACACGATCGAGCGGCTCGCGTCGACGACGCCCCGGCCGCTGCCGATGCCGGCCTGGCCGGCCGGAGCCGATCCGGCCGCCGTCGTCGTGCGGGAGATCGAGCGGGCGCGGACCGGGGGTCGGGACACCGCCGCGCGGGCGAGCGGGTTCTGAGGAGCCTCTCGTGAGCTCCGTCGTCGGCGCCGCCGCGACCGCGCTGGCCGCGGCGGCGCTGCTCGGCAGCGCCGCCGCCGCCCAACGGCACGCCGCGCTCACGGTGCCGACCTACGGCGCAGGCGATCCCCGCCTCGTCACCGCACTCACCCGCAGGCCGTGGTGGTGGATCGGTACCGCGGCGTCGGTCGCCGGGCTGGGTCTGCAGGTGCTCGCCCTCGCGCTGGGCCCGATCATCGTGGTGCAGAGCGTGATGACCAGCAGCATCGTCTTCACCACCGTCGCCGAGGGGCTGTGACGGGGCGCCGGCCGCGCGGAAGCACGTGGTCGGGCGTCGGGCTGACCGGCCTCGGCCTGGTCGGCCTGCTCGTGGCGCTCCGCCCGACGGCGGGCACCGGCGCCGTGCCGCCCGCCGGCTCGACGCTCGCGGTGGCGGCGGGCTGCCTGGTGATCATGCTCGCCGCGGTCACGTGGTCACGAACGTCGGCACCATCCGGCTCCGGGGCCGGGCGGGTCCTGGCACTCGCGGTGGCCACCGGCCTGGGCTACGGGATCACGGCGGTCGCGCTGAAGACCGTCGGCACCCAGCTCGCCTCCGGCCTCGCCGGGCCGCTCCAGCACCCCGCGCTCTACGTCGCGCTCGCCCTCGGCCCGTCGGCGATCCTGCTCAGCCAGGCGGCCCTGCAGCAGGGCCGCCTGGCGACCGCGGTGGTGTCGGTGATCCTCGTCGTCGACCCGCTGGTCGGGCTCGTCGCGGGGTTGTCCTGGTTCGGCGAGACGGTCGACCTCGGCACCGACGCCGTGGTGTGTGCGATCGTGCTGCTCGCCGGAGCGTCCTCACCCACGATGACGGTCGCAGGCGAGTCAGGAGCGCGCGGGCATGAGCACGACCGAAACGACGGACGGGGCAGCGACCGCCCGCGGGTTGAGCACGGCCGAGGCTGAGGACCGGCTGCGGCGCGGCGAGTCCAACACCACCCCGAACGGGTCGACCCGCAGCTACGCGACGATCCTGCGCACCAACGTCTTCTCCTTCTTCAACCTCATCCTCTTCGTCATCGGCGCGGCGCTCCTCGCGATGGGCCGCTACAGCGACGCGCTGATCAGCGTCGGGCTCGGCCTGATCAACGCGCTGATCAGCGCGACCCAGGAGATCCGGGCCAAACACAAGCTCGACCAGCTCCAGCTGCTGGACCGGACGCCGGTGGTCGCGGTCCGCGACGGTGCCGAGGTCGTGGTCGCCCCCGAGGAGGTGGTGCGCGGTGACGTGCTGCGGGTGCGCGCGGGCGACCAGATCGTGGTGGACGGCCCGCTGCTGCCGGGCGCCCCGGTCGAGGCCGACGAGTCGCTGCTCACCGGCGAGTCCGACCCGGTGGTCAAGAATCCCGGCGACGACCTGCGGTCGGGCAGCCTGTGCGTGGCCGGTGAGGGCCACCTGCTCGCCCGGGACGTCGGGGCGGCCGGCTACGCCGGTCGGCTGACCGCCGACGCCCGCCGCGCCACCACCGACACCACACCGCTGCAGCGCCGGATCACCTTCGTCGTGCGGCTGGTCATGACGCTGACGGTGCTGATGAGCGGGGCGATCCTGGCCCAGGCGCTGCTCGAGGGCTTCACGCTGGTGCGCATCGTGCAGATCACCGCGGTGCTGTCGGGGCTGGTGCCCTACGGGCTGTTCTTCCTCATCGCCGTCGCCTACACCGCGGGCGCCGCGCGGATCGCCGGGTCCGGCGCGCTGGTGCAACAGGTCAACGCCGTCGAGTCGGTGAGCAACGTCGATGTCGTGTGCACCGACAAGACCGGCACGCTGACCACCGGACGGCTCCGCCTCACCGACGTCGAGCCGGTCGGGGACGCGCCCGGCCGCGACGCGAGTGCGGCGCTCGGGGCGTTCGCCGCGGCCGTCACGGTCCCCAACCTCACCAGCGCGGCGCTCGCCGCCGCCCTGCCCGCGCCCGGGAGCCGGTGGGCGGTCCGGGACGAGGTGCCCTTCGCCTCGTCGCTGCGCTGGTCCGGCCTCGCCACCGACGCGGGGGTCTGGGTGCTCGGCGCGCCCGAGGCGCTGACGCCGCACCTGGGCCGGCCGATCCCCGCCGCGACGGTGGACGACCGCACGGCCTCCGGCCTGCGGGTGCTCGTGCTCGCCCGCGCCACCGACCCCGCCGCCGGCCTGCGCGACCGCGACGGCCCGACCGGCCCTCCGGGGCTGGACCCGGTCGCGGTCGTCGCGCTCGCCGACGAGCTGCGTCCCGAGGTCGCGGAGACGATCGCCCGGTTCCGCACGGACGCGGTGGCGCTCAAGGTGCTCTCCGGCGACAACCCGCGCAG
>CAWADQ010000004.1:0-19185 GCA_963780835.1 uncultured Actinomycetota bacterium
TCGGCCCCCGCGAACAGGGCCGCGACGTGCCGGGGGTCGCCCCATGCCGTCGGTGACGGGCCGTCGGCCTGCGGGGGGCCGTAGCGACCGAGGAGGCGGAAGAAGCGCCCGACACCGCCGCCCGGCGTCCAGTTGGCCATCACCACCGTTCCGCCGGGACGGCACACCCGTAGGAGCTCGCGGGCCGTCGTGGCGTGGTCCGGGGCGAACATCGCGCCGATGCACGACAGCACGGCGTCGAACTCGCCGTCGGCGAACGGCAGCGCCTGCGCGTCCGCGACCTGCCACTGCACGCCGAGGCCGCGATCACGGGCGTGCCGCTCCCCCACCGCCAGCAGCTCCGGTGTGATGTCCGTGGCCACCACGTCGCCGCCGGCCGCGGCGGCGGGCAGCGCGGCGTTCCCCGTCCCGGCCCCGACGTCGAGCACGCGCATGCCCGGGCCGACGTCCGCGGCGGCCACCACCTCCGTCCCGAGGTCCGCGACCAGCTCCGCGATGCGGTCGTAGTCGCCCAGTGCCCAGAAGCTGTGTGCGGTCGTCGTCATGGGAGCGAGCATCGACGGGCGGGCGAACCGGAAGAAGTTCGAATTCCGGACTGCCGCTCGATCCGCCGGCGGAGGATGGTCGGCGCTGTGGACGGGTACGGGCAGTACTGCCCCATCGCGCTGGGCGCCGAGGTGTTCGCCGAGCGATGGACGCCCATCATCGTGCGCAACCTGATGTCGGGGTCCGAGCGGTTCGGCGACCTCCTCGACGGCGCCCCCGGCCTCCCGCGCAGCGTCCTGGCCCAGCGGCTGCGCCGCCTCGAGCGCGCGGGTGTGATCGCGCGGTCCGACGGCCGCGTGCCCACGTACCAGCTGACCGACTGCGGGCAGGAACTCGCCCAGGTGTGCCTCGCGCTCGGCATGTGGGGTGCGCGATGGCGGGAGGTGCGCCCGGAGCACCACGACCCGTACCTGGTGGTGTGGATGCTCTCGCGGTTGATCGACCGGGACGGGCTGCCGCGGCCGCGGGTGGTGGTCCGGTTCGACGTGCCCGCCCACCCGCCGCCCAACCGGTACTGGCTCGTCCTCGGCGCAGGCGAGCGCGAGGTGTGCGTGCACGATCCCGGCTTCGGCGACGACGCCGTGGTGACCACGGACGTCGCGACGCTCGTCGCCTGGCACTGCGGCCGCCTCACGCTCGGCCAGGCGCAACGCGCGGGGATGCAGGTGGTCGCGACCCCGGCCGACGAGCGGATGCTCGACGCCTGGGGCCGGCTGAGCCCGTTCGCCGGGGTCAGTCCTGTTGGTCGGTCGTAAGTTCGGCGCGCATGCTCGACGCGCCCCCCACCACCAGCATCAGCAGCGTGCCCATCGCCTTCTCCTCCAGCCCGGCGGCAGGGAAGGCGTAGCGGAAGGTGACGTCCCACCCGTGCTCGCCGCGGATCACCCGAGGGGTGCCGAACAGCCCTTCCCCTGCGCCCATCGCGACCCGCATCGGCACGTCACGCTCGGGGTCGGGGTCTGCGGGCAGGTCCCAGGCGACGACGCAGGTCAGGTTGAGTACCGGCAGCCCCTCCTCCAGCTCGGTGCCCTGCACCGCACAGACGACGCCGCCGTGCGCGAAGGTGAGCGTGCCGTCGTCGTCCACCGCGACGTCGTGGTAGCGCTCCAGCGCGGTCCGGGCAACGTCCAGCATCTCGGTCATGGATGAGCTCATTTCAACGTGTTGATCTTCATCAGACAGGGACGACGGGCCTGACCGGCAAGGTTGAAATGGCTCATGGCCTCCGTGGGCTTGTCGAGCGCGCCGCCGAACCGGCGGTCCCGCCGCGCGTAGATCTCGACGGCCTGCCAGAGGTGGCGGCGGTCGAAGTCGGGGAACAGGGTGTCGAGGAAGACCATCTCGGCGTAGGCGCTCTGCCAGAGCAGGAAGTTCGAGGTGCGCTGCTCGCCGGAGCTGCGGACGAACAGGTCGACGTCGGGCATGTCCGGCTCGTCGAGGTGGCGCGCGATCATGCGTTCGTCGACCTTGCCCGGGTTGATCCGCCCTTCGGCGGCCAGCCGCGCGATCTCCCGGACGGCGTCGACGATCTCGGCGCGGCCACCGTAGTTGACGCACATGGTCAGGTTGAGCACGTCGTTGTGCCTGGTCTTCTCCTCGGCGATCTCCAGCTCGCGGATCACGCTGCGCCACAGCCGCGGCCGGCGCCCGGCCCACCGGACCCGCACGCCCATCGCGTGCATCTCGTCCACCCGGCGGCGGATGACGTCGCGGTTGAAGCCCATGAGGAAGCGCACCTCGTCCGGGCTGCGCCGCCAGTTCTCGGTCGAGAACGCATACGCCGAGAGCCAGCGGACGCCGATGTCGATGCAGCCGCGGGCGACGTCCATCAGCGACGCCTCGCCCATCCGGTGCCCCTCGATCCGCGGCAGCCCCCGGGCGTTGGCCCAGCGCCCGTTGCCGTCCATGACCAGCGCGACGTGGTTCGGGACCAGCTCGCGCGGGATCGCCGGGGGCCGGGCGCCGCTGGGGTGCGGCGGCGGGGGTTGGGGGGGCACGGGGCCAGCCTACGAACCGTGTGAAATGCGCCCCGGCAGGCGTACCGGACGTCCTAGTATCGAGGAATGACGGACATCACGATCCGCAACGTGCCGGAGGAGCTGCGTGACGAGCTCGTGGCACGGGCTGCGCGTTCGGGCATGTCGCTGGAGCAGTACCTGCTTTGGGGGCTCGCGATGATGGTGGAGGACCCGAGCCCCGAGGAGTACCCGAGCCAGGACGAGTGGCTGGACGACGTGCGCGCTCAGGCCCGCGAGATCGGCACTCACCTGACGGTCGAGGAGATTCTCGCCGACATCGACGCCGATCGTCGGTGAGCCCCAACCCCGGTCTTGCCGTCGTCGACGCCTCGGCGATGGTGGCTCTCGTCGCCGACGACGACAGCCTTGGCAGCTGGGTGCGCCGTGTGGTCGGTCGCCGCCGCATCGCGGCCCCGCGCCTCATGGTGTTCGAGGCGTGCAACGTGCTCCGCCGGAGGCAGGTCCACGGTGCCCTCGATGCGGCATCGGCAACGACGCTACACAGCTCGCTCTGCGGGATGCGCGTTCAGCACTGGCCACACGGCCGGCTCGCCACTCGGGCCTGGCAGCTGCGGGACTCGGTGACCTACTACGACGCGACGTATGTCGCCCTCGCCACTGCTCGACGCCCTACGCCGTTTAGCTGCCGGTTGACGAGGTGCTTAACAGTTGCGAGCTACTGGTCACCCTCGATCGCAGGTTGGCGCAGGCCCCCGGGCCGCGGTGCGAATTCCTCACCCCGCCGGGGTAGGCCGCCGCTCCACCAGCGGCAACGAGCGCAGCTGGCGCTCCAGGTGCCACTGCAGGTGCGCCGCCACCAGCCCGCTGGTCTCGCGGCGGGTCGGGGCGGTGGCGGCGTCGGCGTAGGTCCAGTCGCCGTGCAGCAGCGCGTCGAGCAGCCCGAACGACTCGGGCGCCGGCGTCACCGAGCCCGGCGGGCGGCACCGGGGGCACACCGCTCCGCCGCCCGCGACGCTGAACGCCCGGTGCGGGCCCGGTGCGGCGCAGCGGGCACAGTCCGTGATCGCCGGGGCCCACCCGGCGTGGGTCATGGCGCGCAGGAGGAACGCGTCGAGCACCAGCGAAGGGTCGCGCTCGCGGTCGGCGAGCGCCCGGATCGCGCCGACGACCAGCAGGTACACCCGCAACGCGGGATCGCCCTCCTCGGCGACCAGCCGGTCCGCGGTCTCCAGCACCGCGCAGCCGGCGGTGTAGCGGGGGTAGTCGCCCACGATCCCGGCGCCGAACGCGTCGACGGTCTGCGCCTGCGTGACGACGTCCAGGCTGCGGCCCGTGTAGCACTGCACGTCGACGTGGTTGAACGGCTCCAGCCGCGCCCCCCACCGCGACCGGGTGCGGCGCACCCCCTTCGCGACGGCGCGCACCTTGCCGCGGCGGCAGGTGAGCAGGGTGACGATCCGGTCGGCCTCGCCGAGCTTCTGCACCCGCAGCACCACGCCGGTGTCGCGGTACAAAGTCACGCGAGGAGCCTACGTCCTGCCCCCGGCTCGACCCGGCCCCGACGCGATCCACCTTGACACGGGCCGGGCATCCAGATGAGGTGACCCTCACTTCTCGTCGTCCAGGCGCCTGGAGGCCCGGTGTCCCGAGCTGTCCCCGCGAACGCCAACCACCGCGTGCCCGAGCACGCCCGGACCGAGACGGCCCGCACCCTCGCCGCCACCCCCGGGATCCGGGGCGAGCCCTCCGACGCCGAGCGCGGGCGCACGCTGCTCGCGGTGGCGCGCACCGGCGCGCTCGCCACCGTGTCCGTCGAGGGCGGGTTCCCGTTCGGCTCGCTGGTCGCCTACGCCGTCGACGACGTCGGGCGCCCGCTCCTGTGCCTGTCCGACCTCGCCGAGCACAGCCGCAACCTCGCCGCCGACCGGCGGGCGTCGCTGATGGCGTCCGAGACGACGACGAGGGCGGCCGACCCGCTCGCACTTGCCCGGGTCACCGTGCTCGGCACCGTCGTCGAACTCCGCGACGACCTGCGCGCCGCGGCCCTGCACACCTACCGCGAACGGCATCCGGACGCCTTCTACGCCGCGTTCGGCGACTTCCGCCTGTACCGGCTCGACGTCTCCTCGGTCCGGTACGTGGGCGGGTTCGGCCGGATGAGCTGGGTGTCGGCCGACGACCACGCCACCGCGGAGCCCGACCCGCTGCGCCCGCACGTCGCGGGCATCGTCGGGCACATGAACGACGACCACGCGGACGCGCTCGTCGCCTACTGCCGGGTGTTCGGGAAGCGGCAGGCGACGGAGCGGGCGGAGATGGTCGGGGTGGACCGGTACGGGTTCACGATGCTCGCCACCGACGTGGGCGGTACGGACCGGACGGCGGTGCGCATCCCGTTCGGCACGCAGGTCGACAGCGTCGGCGAGGTCCGCGCGGCGATGATCGCCCTGCTGCACGAGGCCCGCACCGCGGAGTCGTAGCGGCCCGAGATCCCGGATGTACGCACGGCCGCGGCCCCTCCGGAGCATTCCGGAGGGGCCGCGGCCGGGGCTGGGTCAGGCCAGCCAGTGCTGGCGCTGCACGATCGGCAGTGCCTTCCACCAGCGGCCGAGCCCGTAGACGTCGCCGGCACCGAGCAGGCCGAGCGCGGCGATCGCGAGGGCGTAGACGACGTGGTCGTCGATGATCGGGTTGGTCTCCAGCGGGAAGGAGGCCAGGTACATCAGCGCGAGCAGGAGCACCGCGGAGACGGTGGCGATCCGCGTCCCGATGCCCAGGATCAGCGCGACACCGATGCCGAACAGGCCGGCCATGAACAGCCAGTCCGCCCACGCGGCGCCGGCGATGGCGTTGAACGCGCCGGCGAACGGGCCCTTCACGCCGGACAGGAAGCCGGTGGTCGGGCTGCCCCCGTTGATCCACGCTTTGTCGGGGGCGGTGTGGAAGCCGAAGCCGAACAGCTTGTCGACGAAGGCCCACAGGAAGTAGAGGCCGAGCACCACGCGCAGCGCGGCGAGCACAATGCGGGCGGGCTTCGGGGCGACGGTGGCGAGTCCGATCTCAGCGGTGCCGGGCTGGCCCTGGACGATGGCGGCGGGACGGCTCATGGCCTTCCTTCTCTCGGCCGGGACTCCGGTGTGGTGTCCGCGGACGTTGACACCATCCTCCTTCGCCCGCCCACGCCGGCATAAGTGCCGGAGGGGACCCCGTCCTGGGGCCCTTCGACCCGCGGCACCCGGGGAGGCCCGAAAGCGGGTCTAGAACCCCAGCTTCCGGAGCTGCCGCGGGTCGCGCTGCCAGTCCTTCGCCACCGTCACGTGCAGGTCCAGGTAGATCCTCGTGCCCAGTAGAGCCTCGATCTGCCGCCGGGCCGCGGTGCCGACGGCGCGCAGCCGCTCGCCGCCCTTCCCGATGACGATGCCCTTCTGGCTGGACCGCTCGACGAAGATCGTCGCGTGCACGTCCAGCAGGGCTGGAGCACCTTCTGGGCGCCCCGCACGCGGGATCATCTCCTGGACGACCACTGCGATCGAGTGCGGCAGCTCGTCCCGGACACCCTCCAGCGCGGCCTCGCGCACCAGTTCGGCGACGAGCGTCTCCTCCGGCTCGTCGGTCAGCTCGCCCTCCGGGTAGAGCGGCGGGCCCTCGGGCAGGCGGGCGACGAGCAGGTCCGCGAGCAGGCCGACCTGGAAGCCGTCGACCGCCGAGCAGGGGACGACCTCCGGCGAACTCCATGAGCGCCGTCATCTGCGTCAGGCGCTCGGCGACCTGCTCGGGCCGCGCCACGTCGGACTTCGTGACGACGCCCAGGACGGGCGTGCGCCCGGCGACCGACCGCAGCTCGGACACGATGAACTCGTCGCCCCGCCCGACGGGCTGATCCGCCGGCACGCAGAAGCCGATCACGTCGACCTCGGCCCACGTCTCGCGCACGACGTCGTTGAGCCGGCTGCCCAAGCAGCGTGCGCGGCTTGTGCAGGCCCGGTGTGTCGATCACGATCAGCTGGGCGTCGGGCCGGTGCAGGATGCCGCGGATGGCGTGGCGGGTGGTCTGCGGGCGGCTGGAGGTGATCGCGACCTTCTGCCCGATCAGCGCGTTCGTCAGCGTCGACTTGCCCGCGTTCGGGCGGCCGACGAAGCAGGCGAAGCCGGACCGGAACCCCTCCGGAACCTCGGGAAAAGTCACGCAACCTCCTCGCTGACGCTCGTCGGCCACGTGACGAACAACGCTGTGTTCAATGATGAGCTCGCACGCTCGCTCACAGGGGCCCCAGCCTCTCGCCGGTGAGCGTCTCGAGGATCTCCCGGCCGATCGGCAACGCCGCGGTCGCGGCCGGGGACGGTGCGTTGAGCACGTGCAGCACCGCCCCGGATGCCCCAGAACGATTGTCACAGCCCTGGGCGACGAACAGGAAGTCGTCGACCAGGCTGCCGTCCCTCCGGACCGCCTGGGCCCGCACCCCGGCTCCGGCCGGGTGCAGGTCGTCGGCCCGGACGTCGGGCAGCAGCCGCTGGATCCGGCGGACCATCGCCTCGCGCGACAGCGACCGGTGCATCTCGCCGAGCCCGTAGCGCCAGTGCTGCCGCGCGAGCCGCAGCATCCCGGGATAGGCCAGCGACCCGAGCAGCTCCTTGGGCTTCACCACGCCCCACGAGTAGCCCTCGCGGGCGAGCGCGAGCACGGCGTTCGGGCCGGCGTGCACGCTGCCGTCGATCCCCCGCGTGGCGTGCACGCCCAGGAACGGGAACGCCGGGTCCGGCACCGGGTAGATCAGGCCCTTGACCAGCCCCGCCGCGCGCTCGCCGAACCCGGAGTACTCGCCGCGGAACGGGATGATCCGCACGCCCGGGTCGGCGCCCGACGCCCGGGCCAGCTCGTCGCAGCGCAGGCCGGCGCAGACCACGACCTGGGTGCCGAGCAGGTCGCCGCCGTCCGTGCGGACGACGACGTCGGCGCGACGCCGCACGACGCTGCGGACCGCCCGGCCGAGATGGATCTCGCCGCCGTCCTTCTGCACCAGCTCGCCGATCTTCTCGGCGATCGCCCGGTAGTCGGTGACCCCGGTCGACGGCACGAACAGGGCCCGCAGCCCGCGCACGTGCGGCTCGTGCGCGCGCATCCCGGCCTCGTCCAGCTCGTGGCTCTCGACGCCGTTCGCGTCGCCGCGCCGCTTGAGCTCGGCGAGGCGGGGCAGCTCGTCGGGTTCGGTCGCGACGACCAGCTTGCCGGTGACCTCGCACGGCAGGTCGTGGCGTGCGGCAGAAGGCGACGGTCTCCGCGCAGCCGGCGACGGCGAGGCGGGCCTTGTGACCGCCGGGCGCGTAGTAGAGCCCGGAGTGGACGACGTTGGAGTTGTTGCCCGTCTGATGGGCCGCGAGACGCGGCTCGCGCTCCACGACCGCGACCGAGCGGCCGGTGCGCGCCACCGCGTGCGCCGTGGCGAGGCCGACGATGCCGCCACCGACGACGACCACGTCGAACCGCGGGGTGGTCACGAGTCCTCCTCGCTGACGCTCGTCGGCCGCGTTCGCGGCGCCGCTGTGTTGGACGGTGAGCTCGCAAGCTCGCTCACGGTGTCTCCGGGGTCAGGACGGCGCGCACGGCGCCGCTCGGGTCGGCGTGCAGGACCGGGGCGGCGGGTGCGAGGTCGCGGACGGCCGCCAGCGAGGCGTCGTCCACCCCGTCCGCCGCCGTCACGACCGTGGCCGCCTCCAGGCCCGGGGCACCGCTGGACACCGCGGCGGCGACCGCGGCCTGCAGCGCCGTCAGCGACAGCGAGGGCAACGCGACGGTCGCCGCGACGTAGGTGCGGCCGTCGGTGTCACGGACGGCCGCCCCCTCCGCGGCGCCGGTGCGCGCCCGCGCCGACCGGGCCAACGTGACGATCTTGGCGTCCTCGGGGTCGAGATCAGCCGCGCCGGACATCGTCCTCCTCCCGCCTGCCGGCGTAGGCGCCGGCGGCGTCGTCTCGCGTGTGTGCGGCCGGGCGCCCGTTCGGGTGGTCGTCGGAGGGAGCGAGCGCGGCGTTCGGTGCGTCAGATGCACCCGACGCCCCGTTCGCTCCGTTGTCCGCGTCACCGTCTGCGGCCTCGTGCACCGGCGTGATCAGCACCGTCGTGATCCGCACGCGCCCCCGCGCGTCCTTGCCGCCCTCGGCGAGCAGGTGCAGCCCCGCGACGTCGACCTCCGCCCCCGGCAGCGGCACCCGCCCGAGCTGCTGGGCGAGCAGGCCGCCGACCGTGTCGACGTCCGCCTCCTCCAGCACGGCCCACAGCTGCGCCGCCGGGCCCTCGTCGAACTCGCCGCCCTCCGGGAACAGGCCGTCGAGCTCCTGCAGGTCTTCGACGGGCAGCCGCGCGGCGACCCGCAGCCGACCGTCGTCGAGCCGGGCGACGTCGGGCAGCTCCTCGCCGTCGTACTCGTCGGTGATCTCCCCGACGATCTCCTCGAGGATGTCCTCGATCGTGACGACGCCGGCGGTGCCGCCGTACTCGTCGACGACGATCGCCATGTGGTTGCGGGTGCGCTGCATCTCCTTGAGCAGCTCGTCGATCCGCTTGCTGTCCGGGACGAACACCGCGGGCCGCATGACGGCGGTCAGGACGGCGTCCGGCTGCTCCGCCTGGGCGCGCACCAGGTCCTTGAGGTAGGCCACCCCGATGACGTCGTCGATGTTCTCCCCGAGCACGGGGAGCCGGGAGTAGCCGCTGCGCAGGGCCAGCCGCAGCACCTTGTCGACGGCGGTGTCCCGCTCGACCCAGACGACGTCCGGGCGGGGCACCATCACCTCGCGGACGAGCGTGTCGCTCAGCTCGAACACCGAGTGGATCATCTTGCGCTCGTCCTCGTCGACGACCCCGCTGGTGCTGGCCATGTCGACCAGCTCGCGCAGCTCCACCTCGGAGGAGAACGGGCCCTGGCGGAAGCCCTTGCCGGGCGTCACCGCGTTCCCGATCAGGATCAGCAGCTTGGTCAGCGGACCGAGCAGCGTCGCGAGCGCCCGCACCGGTGCGGCGATCGCGACGCCCAGCTCGTAGGGGTGCTGGCGACCGAGCGTGCGGGGGCCGACGCCGATGAAGACGTAGCTGACGACCACCATGATCGCCCCCGCGCTGAGGATCCCCGCCGACACGGGCGTGATCAACCGGGCGAGCGCGACCGTGAGCAGCACCGTCGCCGCGGTCTCCGCGACGAGCCGCAGCAGGAGGAGCAGGTTGACGTGCCGGGGCCGGTCGGCGACGACCGCGGCGAGCGCGCGGGCGCCGGCGCGTCCCTCGCGGACCAGGGTCTCGACGCGGGCGCGGGACACGGAGTTCAGCGCGGCATCCGCGGCGGCGAACAGCCCGGCGAGCGGGACCAGCAGCGCGGCGATGACGATCAGGGCAGCCGGGTTCACGGGTTCATCGGATCGCCGGTCAGGAGTCCTCGAGCCCGACGGTGCCGAGCAGCCGCGAGTCGTGGCGGCGCTGAGCCTCCCGCGCGGCGGCCTCGTGCCGGGCCGACTGCCACTCCGCGAGCAGCGCGTTCTGCAGGCCGAACATCTCGCGCTCCTGCTCGGGCTCGCCGTGGTCGTACCCGAGCAGGTGCAGCACGCCGTGCACGGTGAGCAGCGCCAGCTCGTCGCCGAGACCGTGGCCGGCCTTGCGGGCCTGAGCGGCGGCGAACGCAGGACAGAGCACGACGTCACCGAGCAGCGCGGGGCCGATCTCGGGTGCGTCCGGCCGCCGCGACTCGTCGACCAGCTCGTCCATCGGGAACGCCATGACGTCCGTGGGCCCGGGCTCGTCCATCCACCGCTCGTGCAGCTCGGTCATGACCTCGGTGGTGACGACCATGATCGAGAGCTCGGCGGCGGGGTTGACGCGCATCGCGGCGAGCACGTGCCGGGCGACGGAGGCGAGCGCCGACTCGTCGACGGCGACGCCGGACTCGTTGGCCACCTCGATGCTCACGAGTCCAGCCTACGGGTGCCACGCGGTCGCCAGGCGAAGCCCACCCGCGCGGCGGGGAGGACCCCTAGGGCGGTGATCCCCCGCTAAGGGTGCCTATGGCAGCAGGAGCAGGTCATGATTGCCGGCTCGGGGTGAGGGTGGTCGTCGCGACGACCATGTACATCCGCCACCCGCGATCACTGCCCTGGACACCCGTAGCGGGGGATCATGGCCGCCCGACCCGCCAGCCAAGATGCAGCAGACGCTCCCTAGCGGCGGCGGGCGCGGGTGCGGTCCTGCGGCGGGCCGGTGCGCGGCGCGGCGGTGAGGGTGTGCCGGCCGCTCGCGGCGTCGAACCGGGCGTAGGCGTCGACGATGTCGCTCACCAGCCGGTGCCGCACGACGTCCGTGCTGGTCAGGTACGAGAAGTGGACGTCGTCCGTCCCGTCGAGGATGTCGCGCACCACCTGCAGCCCCGAGCGGGTGCTGCCGGGCAGGTCGATCTGCGTGACGTCACCGGTCACGACGATCTTGCTGCCGAACCCGAGGCGGGTGAGGAACATTTTCATCTGCTCGGGAGTGGTGTTCTGTGCCTCGTCGAGAATGATGAATGCGTCGTTGAGGGTGTTGTGCGTCAGCAGGTGATCTTCCGTGACGTAGAGCGAGTCCGCCGCCGCGACCTGGATGCACACGGTCTCAGCACGGCCTGCGGGCTCGATGCTGTCAATGAACCGCATCGGCCGGCCGCCACCCCCAGCGGCCTCGTACTTCACGCGTTTGCGTCCCAGCCGGAACGGTTCGATACCGGCTGGCAGGCGCAGGTCGACGACGTATGCGTCGTGGCGGTGCGGCACGTCGCGCCCGTTCGCGCGCCCGGGGGTACGGCCCTCGGCGCAACGGGTGCGCACGTACGTGACACCGCCCAGTGACCGGACCAGTTCGACGACGTCGTCCCGGAGCCGGGGCGATGTAGTCGTGTACTGGACGCGGCAGGTGCGGTCGTTCTGCGTGACCGGGCCGCCGTCGGTGTCGAGCAGGCCCTGCAGGACGGCGATCCGCACCTGGGCGCTGTTGTGGAGGTAGACCTCTGGCACGAACTTCGTGGTCGACCGGGTGCCGTACAAGTCGAGTTCACGAAGCGCCGCCGTGATCGGGTTGACGATCACGACGGACCCGCCGACTCCCGATGGGGGCCGCAACCCATAGTTGACGCCGCTCCGGTACTGGACCTCGATGCCCGGCACCGACTTCTCCAACGCTTCGGCCAGGTCGGGGTCGTCTGTGGCGAAAGCGGGCGTCTTACCGGTGATGCAGCCGTCGCCGAGCAGCAGGCCGAGGGCGTAGGGGTCCATCGGCACGTCGCGCTCAGGAAAGCCGACCGGCGCCGTCAACAGCGGCAGCTCGTAGCGATGCGCTTGGGCCGCCCACAGCCGGCCGATCATCTGCTGCGTCTCGAGCACACGCCACGGCTTGCCGCGCCGCTTTTCGGCGTGCGTACGAACCGCCCACAGATGCTCACCGCAGCACAGAGTCGACGCGCCGTCCTGCGCCGTGACACGGAAGACGTCCTGCTCGCCCTGCGGGTACACCCCCAGGACGGGCGTTGGCGTGCCGTTCGACCCGATGACGAGGTCTCCGACCTCCAGCGTGCCGATCGGCCGCCAGCCGTCCGGCGTCAGCACGGGCGTAAAAATCGGCTGGGCGCGACCCCTCATGTAAGCCAGCGGCGCAACCTCGATCGTCCCAGCCGCCATCAGCTTCGGGATCGACTCGGGGTCGATCATGTCGTGCAGCGCGTCGTACAGCGGGCGCAGGTACGGGTCGATCTTCTCGTTCAGCGTCCCCGGCAGGTAGCCCAGCCGCTCGCCCGCCTCGACCGCGGGCCGCGTGAGGATGATCCGGCTGACCAGCTTGCCCTGCAGCGCCTGCACGGCCTTCGCCATGGCGAGGTAGGTCTTTCCCGTGCCGGCGGGGCCGATGCCGAAGACGATCGTGTTCGAATCGATCGCGTCGACATAGCGCTTCTGGTTCAGCGTCTTCGGCCGGATCGTCTTCCCGCGGCGCGACAGGATGTCCAGGCTCAGCACCTCGGCGGGCGACTCCCCGATCCGCCTGACGTTGCCGGAGTCCGACAGCATCTCGACCGTGCGGCGGACGGTGTCCGTACCGACGTGCTGGCCACGCTGGGCCAGCGAGATCAGCTCGCCGAAGACCCGCTCGGCGAAAGCCACGTCCGCAGGAGTACCGGAAAGGGTGACCTCGTTGCCGCGCACGTGCACGTCCGCATCGAGCAACTCCTCGGCGGTGCGCAGGCTCTCGTCACGTGAGCCCAGCAGCGCGAGCAGCGCAGTGTCGGGAACGGCCATGCGGGACCGGACAGGGGCCGGCGTCAAGTCCGTCAAGAGCACTGCTTCCTGCTCGGCGCGGCCGCTCTGGCACGGTCGCTGCGACACCGTCGATGGTACCGCCGGAGTCCGACAGTTCGCCGCCCTTTCGGCGATCACCGCGCGAACGGTGGAGGTGCCGGGCGACCGGCTCCGGCCGCCTCGGTGCCCTCGAAAGCTGCTGCCTCAGTGCCCGCGAAAGGCTTCGGAAAGCCACCACGACCCGCCGTCCGACGCGATCGGGGCGTGCACGAGCAGCGGCGCCCTCCGCGGTCCCGTCACCCAGTCGGCGACACCCCCGAGGTCGGCAGGTTCCCGGACCGTCACGGCCTCGAATCCGTACCCGCGCCCGACCGCCGCGAGGTCGATCTCGGGGAAGGTGACGGTGGTGTGGTCGGCGTCGGGGAAGTGGTGCACCTCGGCGCCGTAGCCACGGTCGTCGTACACGACCACGACCATCGGGATCCCCAGCCGCACCACGGTCTCCAGCTCGGCGGCCGCCATCAGCGCCCCGCCGTCGCCGAGCGCGGCGACGGCCACCCGGTCGGGCTGCGCGAGCGCCGCGCCGACCGCCGTCGCCAACCCCAGCCCGATCGACTGGAACGCCTGCGTGAAGCAGAACCCCGCCTCGTCCGGCACCGACAGGTAGGCACTCGGGTAGCCCATGAAGTTGCCGGAGTCGACGGCGACGGTCCGCTCGCGCGGCAGCACGTCGTCCAGCCCGATCGACAGCGTGCGCGGGTCGATGCCCGCGGCGCCGGTGAGGTCGTCGTACGGGACGTCGCGCCACCGGACCCGGGTCGCGATCGCCGCGCGGACGGCGTCCGTCCGGTAGCCGGTGCGCGGTGCGACGACCCCGAGGAGGTCCGTGGCGGTCGCGGCGACGTCGCCGAGCACGCCCAGGTCGACCGGCCGGTGCGCGCCGATCGCGTCCGCGTCGAGGTCGACCTGCACCACCCGCGCTCCCGGGCCGATCAGCGTCCCGTGCCGCGTCGTCCACATGTTCAACGCGCAGCCCCAACCGACGACCAGGTCGGCGTCGCGGATCAGCTCGGCGGCCAGGGGTGAGGCGAACCCGCCGGAGATCCCGAGCGACCACGGGTCGCCGGCGAACAGGCCGTGCGCGACGGCCGAGGTCGCGAGCAGCGCTCCGGACGCGGTGCCGAGCGCCCGCAGCACCCGGCCTGCCGAGCGCGCGCCGCGGCCCGCGACGAACACGGGGCGCTCCGCCGTCGCGAGCAGCCCGGCGAACTCGTCGACCGCGGCGGGCCGGACCGGGCCCGTCCGAGGCACTGCGGGCAGGGGTACGTCCGGGGCGGCCGCGGCCTGCACGTCCAGCGGGAGGTTGAGCACGACCGTGCGCCGCTGTTCGACGGCCGTCCGATAGGCCCGGACGACGTCGGCGGCCGCCGAGGTGGGGGTGTGCACCCGCTCGGGCACCGCGCCGACGGCGGTCACCAGCGCGTCCTGGTCGATGCGGAAGTTGGAGCGGACGGCGGCCGCTCCCGTGTCCGCCGCGAGCACGAGCAGCGGCGTGCGGCTCTTCGCGGCCTCGGCGATGCCGGTCATGGCGTTGGTGAGCCCGCAGCCCTGGTGGACGGTGAGGACCGCGGGGCGCCCGGTCGTGCGGGCCCAGGCGTCGGCCATCGTCGCGGCGCCGCTCTCGTGCCGGGCCGCGACGAACGGGACGCCGGCGGCGCGCAGCGCGTTCGTGACGTGGAAGTTGCCGCTGCCGACGACGCCGAACGCGTGCCCGACTCCCAGCCGGGCGAGCGCGTCGCCGACGAACTGGGCGACGGTGCCGGAGGCGCCGGGGCCGGACGCCGTCACCTCCGAGCCCTTGTCAACCACCCGTCACCTCGCTCCCGGCCGATCAGGCAGGTCGACAAGGGCTCGTTCGACCAGCGCCAGCACCCGCGCCGGGCTCCCGGACCCCGACACGATCGGCAGCGGCCCGGCGAGCACGACCGCACCCGTGGCGGGAAGCCGGGCGAGGTTCTGCAGCTGGGTGAGCCCGTACTTGCCGGCGCCGAGCACGTAGGAGTGGCACGGGAAAGCCGGGTCGAAGGAGTGCGCCGCGCCCGCGTCCGTCCCGACGGTCTCGACGCCGATCCCGATCACCGGCGCCTCCTCGGCCAGCCACCTCGCGCACTCGACGGAGATCCCCGGGGTGTGCGGGCCGGTCTCGTTCGCGTTCAGAAAGGCGTCGGAGTCCTCGCTGCGCGCGTCCCAGCCGGTGCGGTAGAGCAGCCAGCCGCCCTCGGGCAGAGGACCGTGCTCGGCCTCCCAGACGCGGACGTGATCGACTTCCAGCAGGAAGTCGGGGTCCTTCGCGCCCTCGGCAGAGAAGTCGAGGACCGCCGCGGGCGCCACGAGCTTGGTGACCGGGACCTGCGACACGTCCTCGCCGTCCCGCCCGGTGATCCAGTGGTTGGGCGCGTCGAAGTGGGTGCCCGTGTGCTCGCTGGTGGAGATGTCGTTCCAGTACCAGGCGGGCCCGCGCTCGTCGAAGCGGCTTCGCTCGGTCAGGGCGAAGGGCGCGGCGTTCGCGAACGGTGGCGGCAGCTTGATGACCGGTGTGCCGCTGTGCAGGGGCGCGGTGAGGTCGACGACCTCGACGCGGCCGGTGCGCAGGGCGTCGAGGAGGTCGGCGAGGACGGGCATGGGAGCTCCTCACATGATCGGGAGCCTCAGCATCGCGCGCGCGGGTGCGGTCCTGCGGCGGGCCGGTACGCGGCGCGGCCGTGAGGGTCTGCCGGCCGCTCGCGGCGTCGAACCGGGCGTAGGCGTCGACGATCCTGCCGACCAGCGAATGACGCACGACGTCCGTCGCTGGTCAGTCGGGCGAAGTGGATATCATCCATCCCGTTCAGGATGTCCTGCACCAGCTGCAACCCGCGGACGGTCCCACCGGGAAGGTCGACCTGGGTGACGTCGCCGGTGACCACGATCTTGGAACCAGCCCGAGCCGGGTGAGGAACATCTTCATCTGCTCGGGCGTGCGTGTTCTGCGCCTCGTCGAGGATGACGAACGCGTCGTTCAGGCGTGCGTCCGCGCATGTACGCCAGCGGCGCGACCTCGATCGTGCCGGTGGCCATCAGCCTCTGGATCTCGGGGTCCATCATGTCGTTCAGCGCGTCGTACAGCGGGCGCAGGTAAGGATCCACCTTCTCGTACAGGGTGCCGGGCAGGAAGCCGAGCCGCTCCCCGCCTCGACCGCGGGCCGGGTGAGGATGATCCGGCTGACCTCTTGCTTGAGCGCCTCCACGGCCATCGCCATGGCGAGGTAGGTCTTGCCGGTGCCGGCGGGGCCGATGCCGAAGACGATCGTGTTCTTGTCGATGGCGTCGACGTAGCGCTTCTGCCGGCGTCTTGGGCCGGATCGTCTTGCCGCGACGGGTGAGGATCGCCTGACTGAGAACTTCGCCCGGGGATTCCCCGATCCGCCTGACGTTGCCGGAGTCCGACAGCATCTCGACCGTGCGGCGGACGGTGTCCGTACCGACGTGCTGGCCGCGCTGGGCCAGCGAGATCAGCTCGCCGAAGACCCGCTCGGCGAAGGCGACGTCCGCAGGAGTACCGGAAAGGGTGACCTCGTTGCCGCGCACGTGCACGTCCGCATCGAGTAGCTCCTCGGCGGTGCGCAGGCTCTCGTCGCGCGAGCCCAGCAGCGCGAGCAGCGCAGTGTCGGGAACGGCCATGCGGGACCGGACGGGGGCCGGCTTCAAGTCCGTCAAGAGCACTGCTTCCTGCTCGGCGCGGCCGCCCTGGCACGGTCGCTGCGACACAGTCGATGCTACCGCCGGAGTCCGACAGTTGGCCCGCCCTTTCGGCGATCACCGCGCGAACGGTGGAGGTGCCGGGGGGCGACCGGCTCCGGCCGCCTCAGTGCCCGCGAAAAGGCTGCCTCAGTGCCCGGGAAGGGCCGGCAAGCCACCACGATGGGCCGTCCGCGCGATCGGGGCGTCCACGAGCAGCGGCGCCGTGGGCGGTCCGGCCACCCAGTCGGCGACCACCCCGAGGTCGGCGGGGCCGGACCGTGACCGCCTCGAACCCGTACCCGCGCCCGATCGCCGCGAGGTCGGTGTCGGGGAAGACGACGGTGTCGAGGTCCGCGTCCGGGCCGAAGTGGTGCACCTCGGCGCCGTAGCCGCGTCGTTGTAGACGACGACGAGCATCGGGAACCCGAGCCGGACGACGGTCTCGAGCTCCGCGGCCGCCATCAGCGCGCCGCCGTCGCCGAGGGCGGCGACCGCCAGCCGGTCGGGCTCGCGACCGCGGCCCCGATCGCGGTCGCCAGGCCCAGCCCGATCGACTGGAAGGCCTGGGTGAAGCAGAACCCGTACTGGTCCGGCACCGAGGTAGGCCGCGGGGTAGCCCATGAAGTTGCCGGAGTCGATCGCCACCACTCGGTCGCGCGGCAGCAGGTCGTCGAGCTCGTGCGACAGGGTGCGCGGGTCGATCCCGCGGCGCCGGTAGGTCGTCGATGGGACGTTGCGCCAGCGGACCCGGCCGCGAGCGCCGGCGGACCTCGTCGGTCCGGTAGCCGGTGCGCGGTGCGACGACCCGAGGACGGCCGTCGCGGTCGCCCCGACGTCGCCGAGCACGCCAAGGTCAGCGGCCGGTGCGCGCCGAGCGCGTCCGGGTCGACGTCGACCTGCACGACCCGCGCTCCCGGGCCGATCAGCGCGCCGTGGCGCATCGTCCACATGTTCAGCGCGCAGCCCCAGCCGACGATGAGGTCGGCGCCCGGATCAGCTCGGCGGCCAGCGGCGAGGCGAAGCCGCCGGAGACGCCCAGCGACCAGGGGTCGTCGGCGAACAGGCCGTTCGCGACGGCGGAGGTCGCGAGCAGGGCTCCGGACGCGGGCCGAGCGCCCGCAGCCGCGGCCGGCCGAGCGCGCGCCTCGGCCGGCGACGAACACCGGGCGCTCCGCGCGTCGCGAGCAGGCCGGCGAGCTCGTCGACCGCGGCGGGCCGGACCGGGCCCGGCCGAGGCACCGCGGGCGCGGCGTCCGGGGCGGCCGCGGCCTGCACGTCGAGCGGGAGGTTCAGCACGACCGTGCGGCGCTGCTCGACGGCCGTCCGGAGGCCCGGACGCACGTCGGCGGCCGCCGAGGCGGGCGTGTCCACCCGCTCGGCACCGCGCCGACGGCGGCGCCAGCGCGGCCTGGTCGACGTGGAAGTTCGACGCGACGCGGTCGCCTCCGGTCCGCCGCGAGCACGATCAGCGGCGTGCGGCTCTTCGCCGCCTCGGCGATGCCGGTCATCGCGTTGGTCAGCCCGCAGCCCTGGTGCACGGTGACGACCGCGGGGCGCCCGGTCGTGCGGGCGCAGGCGTCGGCCATCGTCGCCGCGCCGCTCTCGTGCCGAGCCGCGACGAACGGGCGCCGGCGGCGACCATCGCGTTCGTGACGTGGAAGTTGCCGGAGCCGACGACGCCGAACGCGTGGCCGACCCCGCCGGGCGAGCGCGCGCCGACGAACTGGGCGACGGTGCCGGACGCGACCGGGGCCGGACGCCGTCAGCCGCTCGACCAGCGCCAGCACCCGCGCCGGGCTGCCGGAGCCCGTCACGATGGGCAGCGGCCCGGCGATCACGACCGCGCCGGTGGCGGGGAGCCGGGCGAGGTTCTGCAGCTGGGTGAGGCCGTACTTGCCGGCGCCGAGCACGTAGGAGTGGCACGGGAACGCGGGGTCGAAGGAGTGCGCCGCGCCGGCGTCGGTGCCGACGGTCTCGACGCCGATCCCGATCACCGGCGACTCCTCGGCCAGCCATCGCGCGCACTCGACGGAGATGCCCGGGGTGTGCGGGCCGGTCTCGTCGGCGTTCAGGAAGTCCGTCGGGTCCTCGCAGCGGGCGTCCCAGCCGGTGCGGTAGAGCAGCCAGCCGCCGTCGGGCAGCGGGCCGTGCTCGGCCTCCCAGCGCGGATGTGGTCGACCTCGAGCAGGAAGTCGGGGTCCGCCGCGCCCTCGGCGGAGAAGTCGAGGACCACCGCCGGCGCGATCGAGCTTGGTCGACCGGGCACCGCGACACGTCCTCGCCGTCCTGCCCGGTGACCCAGTGGTTGGGCGCGTCGAAGTGGGTGCCGGTGTGCTCGCCGGTGCGGAAGTTGTTCCAGTACCAGGCCGGGCCGCGCTCGTCGTAGCGGCTGATCTCCGCCAGCTGGAAGGGCGCGGTCTGGCCGAACTGCGGCGGCAGCTGGATGATCGGGGTGCCGCTGTGCAGCGGGGCGGTGAGATCGACGACCTCGACGCGGCCGGTGCGCAGGGCGTCGGTGAGGGCGGCCAGGACGGGCATGGGAGCTCCTCACATGATCGGGAGCCCCAGCATCGCGCGCGCGG
>CAWADQ010000005.1:0-25781 GCA_963780835.1 uncultured Actinomycetota bacterium
CGTCGATGCCGTCGACGACCTCGACTCTGTCCCCGGTGACCTCGCACGACCCACCGACGTCCATGGTGCGTCATGCGGGCCGGGATCGGGGATGCTGTGCGGGCGGATTCACGTTTCCGGGACGGTCGGGGCGGTGAACGGGCGGCGGGTGCCGGCAGGCGGAGGTGTGACGGTGCTGGATCCCGCAGGGTTGTACCGGCTGGAGCCGGACGCCCCGACGCTGGACGATCCCGTGCTGGTGGTGGTGCTCGACGGGTTCGTCGACGCGGGCGCGGCGGCCCGGCTGGCGGTCGAGTCGCTGCTCGCTGCGGTGCCGCGCAGCGGGTGGCGCGTTTCGACGTCGACCAGCTCGTCGACTACCGCTCCGGCGGCCCCCGCTGCGCTTCGAGACCGACCACTGGGAGCACTACGGCGCGCCGAGCTCGACATCGTCGCGCTCACCGACACCGGCAGCACCGGGTACCTGCTGCTGACCGGCCCCGAGCCGGACACGCAGTGGGAGCGGTTCGCGGCCGCCGTCGAGGAGGTCGTGCGCACGCTCGGCGTGCGCCTCGCGGTGAACCTGACGGGGATCCCGATGGCGGTGCCGCACACCCGGCCCATCGGGGTGACCGTGCACGGCACGCGGCCCGAGCTGACCGAGGGACACCAGGCGCTGTTCGCCACGGCCGAGGTGCCGGGCAGTGCCGTGGCGCTCGTCGAGTACCGGCTCGGGCAGGCCGGGCACGCGGCGATGGGGTTCGCCGTGCACGTGCCCCACTACCTGGCGCGCGCGGAGTACCCGCAGGCCGCGCGCGTGCTCGTCGACCACCTCGCGGTCGCGACCGGGCTCTACCTGCCGACCGGCACGCTGACGAGCGCCGCCGAGCGGGCGGAGCGCGAGATCGCCGAGCAGGTGGCGGGGTCGGAGGAGGTCGCGCAGGTCGTCGCCGCGCTGGAGCAGCAGTACGACACGGTGATCTCCGACGCCACCGGGCGGCCCGGATCGGCGGGTGGCGAGCTGCCCAGCGCGGACGAGCTGGCCGCGGAGGTGGAGCGGTACCTGGCCGGGCAGGACGACCAGGACCGACGCGACGACCCGGGCACGGACCCGCCCCGCTGATCGCCCGCGACCCGTTCTAAAACCTACGCATGGCGCATGACTGCCGTGCGTAACGGTCGGGTTCCGTCTCCTCCCTCCACTCGACCAAGTCGTTACCCGCGACGGAAGGTGCAGGGCACGACGAACCGCACGGAAGGGGGCAAGGCCCCGGGCACCGCCGGGGCCGCCGACCATGACACTTCAGCACGACAAGACCCGTATCCCGACCGATCCGACCTCCGCGGCGGCTCCGCCCCCGGCCGCCGAAGAGGATCACCCGGTCGTCGACCGCGTGGTGTTCGTGGTCGCGGCGGCGATATCGTCCTGGCGTTCATCGCCTCGGGCGTGTTCGGCACCAGAACCTCAGCGCCGTCGCGAAGGCCGTCTCGGCGGCATCATCACCGGCGGCGGCTGGGCGTTCGTGCTGGCCGCCAGCGGCTTCGTCATCTTCGCGGTGTACGTCTCGACGAGCCGCTACGGCCGGATCCCACTCGGCCGCGACGCCGAGGCACCGGAGTTCCGGACCTCGTCCCGGATCGCGATGATGTTCAGCGCCGGCATGGGCATCGGGCCGACGTTCTACCGCGTCGCCGAACCGCTGGCCCACTTCACATCGCCCCCGCCGGGCACCGCCGCGCCGGGCAGTCCCGAGGCGTTCGACGTGGCGATGGCCACCACGCTGTTCCACTGGACCCTGCACCTGTGGGCCATCTACGCCGTCGTCGGTCCGGCCATCGCCTACGGCACGTTCCGCCGCGGCCGTCCGCAGCTTCTCAGCTCGGCGTCCATCCCGCTGTTCGGCCGCAAGAGGGCCGAGGGAAGGTTCGGCAAGGCGGTCGACATCCTGGCGATCTTCGCGACGCTGTTCGGGTCGGCCGCCTCGCTCGGCCTGGCCGCGCCGCAGATCGGCGGCGGACTCATGCGGGCGGCTTCATAGCTTCGTCAGCACCACACTGCTCGTCGTGATCATCGTCACGCTGACGATCTGCTTCATCCTCTCGGCGGTGTCCGGCGTCTCCAAGGGCGTTCAATGGCTGTCGAACGTCAACATGGTGCTCGCCGGGATTCTGGCTCTCGTCGTGTTCGTCGGCGGACCGACGGTGCTGATCCTCAGCCAGCTGCCCACCGCCATCGGCGACGACTTCACCGACCTCGGCCACGGCCGCCCGCACCGCCGCCACCGGCCGCGACGCCACGGCCACTTGGCTCGCCCTATCTACCGCCCTCATGGGCCTGGTGGATCCCCTGAACGCTGTTCGTCGGCATGTTCATCGCCCGGATCAGCCGGGGCCGCACGATCCGTCAGTTCATCGCGGGCGTCGTCCTCATCCCGAGCGTGGTGAGCCTCGTCTGGTTCGCGATCTTCGGCGGCGCGGCGATCAACCTGCAGCGCAGCGGCACCGACCTCGCGTCCCGCTCCACCGAGGAACAGCTGTTCGGGCTGCTCGACACCATGCCGCTGGGGCGGTGCTCGGCGTGATCGCGATGCTCCTGGTGGCCACTTCTTCGTGGCCGGCGCCGACGCGGCGTCGATCGTCATGGGCACGCTCTCCCAGCGCGGCACCATCCACCCACCGGCGGCGTCGTCGTCTTCTGGGGCAGCCACCATGGGGGCGATCGGCGCAATCATGCTCGTCGTCGGCGGCGGCGAGGGCGACGCGCTGGCCGGCATCCAGAACATCACGATCATCATGGCCGCCCCGTTCGGGCTGGTCATGGTGCTGATGTGCGTGGCACTGGCGCGCGACCTGCGCAGCGACCCCTGGTCCGGCGCGGGCTGCGGTCGACCAAGGCCATCGAGCAGGCCGTCGATTCGGCGAGCGGGCCTACGGCGACTCCTTCTTCGTGCCGGTGAAGCCGCATCCCATCCCCGGCCGGTCAGCGTCGAGACCCACGCCGAGCACGAACGGCACTCCGCCCACCACGCAGGAGCCGACGGGAACGGCACGGCGCACCCGGTCGACGTCCCGGCGCAGCGCGGCGGGGCCCCCGAGAAGTAGGACGGCCGACACGAGCACGTCCGCGCACGTCGTGACGTTCCACGACCGGGTGACCCGGGTGTGCCTGGCGCGGCACCGTCTGGTGTGGTGATCCGGTGCGCCTCGTCTTCGGTCCCGACGATCATGAGGAGTACCAGACCGCCCGCGAGCGCCTGCAGTCCCTCGTGGCCGCCTGGGCCCGGCGCCGGGGCATTCCGGTGGAGCCTGCGCTGGTCGCGGCCGCGCTCGACCACCGGCACGGCGTCGACGGGCGGTTGGGCCGGTGGACGCGCGCCCACGTCGCGGACGCACTGGCCGTCTGGTTCCCGCGCACCGTCGCGTTGCTCGACGACGACCGCGACGCCGTGCCCGTCGCCCTGCACGCCCTGGTCGGCTTCCTCGCCGAGCGCGACTGGCTCGACACCGCGTCGGCACCCCCGGCGGAGCTGCACGCCCAGATCGACGACAGCACCCCTGCGCTGCACGACGCGCTGGCCGACGAGCGCAACCGCGACCTCGGCACGTTCTGGGCCGTGCAGCTGCGCCGCCACGGCGTCACGGCCGCGGACCCGGCCGCCGTCGCCCGATTCCTCGAGCAGGTCCGCCGCGGTGAGGTCGAGGTCGACCGTGACGCGCTCGCGGAGGTCACCCGCCGGGACACCGGCGAGCCCGGGACCGGCCCCTCGGTACCGGAGCCGGCCCCGGTGCTGCTGCCGGGGGCCGCGGCGCTGCTCGCGTCGGCGGAGTCTGCCGAGGCCGTCTCGCGGCTGCGCACCGTCGCCCGCTGGGTGCGCACCGGCCGGGCGCTGACCGTCGACGGCCGGCTCCTGCTCGCCGACGCCCGTTCGCTGGCCGGCGCCCTGGGCGTCGACGCCTTCTCCTGCGACCACGCCCGCACGGCGGACGACCTGCCCGAGACCAGCCTGCTCGTGGCCTGGGCCCGCCAGGCCCGGCTGCTGCGGGTCGTCAAGGGTCGGCTCGTGCCGGTGAAGAGCGCCGCCGCGCTGCTGGGGAGGCCGATCGAGCTGTGGCAGCGCGCGTTCGTCGCGATCGGCACGCTCGGCGAGCACTTCGGCGGCAGCAACGTGTTCGGGGCGCCGTCGCTGTTCGGGATGTCGCTGGGCGAGGCGTTGCCGATCCTGCTGTTCGACCTCTACGCGGCAGGAGGCGATCCGGTGCCGCTCGAGCTGTTCCACCGGCGGGTCCGCGAGACCGTCAACGAGCGGTTCGGCTGCATCGTCGACGACCTCGCGGGCGACGTCGAGCAGCGGCTGTGGCGCCGCGACGTCACCGCGGTGCTCGACGCCCTGGAGTTGCTCGGCGCGGTGCACCTGACCGAGAGCCACGACCACGACATGCTCACCGAGCTCGCCGGCCGCGACGACCCTGACCCGACGCTGGTCGCGCTGACCCCGATCGGGCTGTGGGGCGTCCGCGAGATGCTGCTGGAGCAGGGGGTGCCCGCGCCGCTGGTGGGCGAGCTGGCCGGGGAGGACGTGGAGTACGTGTGCGTACGGCTGGCCGGCGCGCGCCGGGAGGTCGCGGAGGCCGAGCTGACCGCGTGGGTGGCGGCGCGCAGCCCGCGGATGGCGGCGGACGAGCTGGCCCGGCTGCTGCGCCGGACGGACGAGCCCGCGCACCGGGCCCTGGCGCTCTACGCACTGCGCTGCAACGGCGAACGCCGGGACAGCGCGCGAATCCGGGACGGGGGGCGACCGCTCGTGGCGGGTAGGTGGCCTCGGACCGGCCCGCTCGCGATCCGGGCACGGGACGCAGCGGGCCGGTGAGGCTTTGGGTGAGCGTTGCCGCGAACCCGGGCACGAGCGCCGCGGCAACGCTTCGTCAATGGTGACCGCTGCGTCGGCCGGGATCCAGCCGCATCGTCACTTCTGACGATGGGCTGGACGGCCGAGCGGCGAATCAGCCGTTGAGCGCTGCGGCGACGACGTCCCGCGCCTCCTCCTGGATCCGCGCCAGGTGCTCCGGGCCCTTGAAGCTTTCGGCATAGACCTTGTAGACGTCTTCGGTGCCGGACGGGCGCGCCGCGAACCAGCCGCCCTCGGTGACGACCTTGAGCCCGCCGATCGGCGCACCGTTGCCGGGGGCCTCGGTGAGCCGCTGGGTGATCGGGTCGCCTGCGAGCTCCGTGGCCGTGACGTCCTTCGCCGCGAGCTTCCCCAGCTTCGCCTTGTCGTCCTTGCTGCAGGCGACGTCGATGCGGGCGTACACCGGCTCGCCGAAGCGCGCCGTCAGCTCCCGGTAGCGCTCGCTCGGGGTCTGTCCGGTGACCGCGAGGATCTCCGAGGCGAGCAGGCAGAGGATGATCCCGTCCTTGTCGGTGGTCCACACCGTGCCGTCCGTGCGCAGGAACGACGCACCCGCGCTCTCCTCGCCGCCGAACGCGATCGACCCGTCGATCAGGCCCGGCACGAACCACTTGAACCCGACCGGGGTCTCCACCAGGCGCCTGCCGAGGTCGTGGGCCACGAAGTCGATCATCGACGAGCTGACGGCCGTCTTGCCGATCCCGGTGTCGCCGGCCCAGCCGGGGCGGTTCGCGTACAGGTAGCCGATGGCCACGGCGAGGTAGTGGTTCGGGTTCATGAGACCGGCGTCGGCGGTGACGATCCCGTGCCGGTCGGCGTCGGCGTCGTTGCCCGTGGCGATCTGGTACTCCCCGCGGCGGGCGACCAGCGAGGCCATCGCGTACGGCGACGAGCAGTCCATGCGGATCTTGCCGTCCCAGTCCAGCGTCATGAACCCGAACTGGGGGTCGACGACGGGATTGACGACGGTGAGGTCGATGCCGTGGCGCTCCGCGATCGCACCCCAGTAGGCGACGCTGGCCCCGCCCAACGGGTCCGCCCCGATCCGCACGCCGGCACTCCGGATCGCGTCGAGGTTCACCACCGCGGGCAGGTCGTCGACGTAACGGCCGAGGAAGTCGTACGTGCCCAGCTCCGAGCGGCCGACCGACCGTCGCCGCACCCCGTCCAGCTTCGCCGCGAGCAGCTCGTTCGCCCGCGCCGCGATCCACTTCGTGGCGTCCGTGTCGGCGGGCCCGCCGTTCGGCGGGTTGTACTTGAAGCCGCCGTCCTGCGGCGGGTTGTGGGAGGGCGTGATCACGATGCCGTCCGCGATGCCGGCGGCGCGGCTGCGGTTGTGGGCGAGGATCGCGTGCGACACCGCCGGGGTGGGCGTGTAGCCGCCCGCCGCGTCGACCAGCACGGCGACGTCGTTCGCCGCCAGGACCTCGACGCAGGTCTGCAACGCGGGCCCGGAGAGCGCATGCGTGTCGGCGCCGACGAACAGCGGCCCGTCCGTGCCCTCCCTGGTGCGGTACTCGACGATCGCCTGGGAGGTGGCGGCGATGTGGTCGTCGTTGAAGGTGGTCGACAGCGACGAGCCGCGGTGCCCGGACGTGCCGAACGCGACGGCCTGAAGCGGGTTCGACGGGTCCGGGTGGTCGTCGTGGTAGGCCCGGAGGAGCTTCTCGACATCGACGAGGTCGGCGGCTGTCGCACGGGTGCCGGCTCGGGAATCGGTCGACATTGGCACGTCTCCTCGGCTCGGGGCAGGGGTTGGTCAGGGGTTCGGGCAGGGCTGGAACGCACGTGCGGGTACTGCGGGACACCCTGCCATCCACCGCCGACATTTCGCAGCGTTGAGCCTGTAGCACACGGCCCTCGCCACGGTCGGGGGATGCCGGGGGTCCCGAGATGGGGTGGATTGACGCCGCGGGACGAGCGCGCAGGGTGAGTCGGCCGCTACTCATTGCACGTCCGTTCCGACTCTGCCCCGAGGAGTCAGCACTCCATGCGCATCCGCACCGTCCTCTGCGCCACGGTTCTCGCCACGGTCGCCGCGCTCCCGCTCGCGGGCGTCGCGTCGGCCCAGCCGCAACCGACCGACCGCGACTGCCGTGACTTCGCGAGCCAGGCCGCGGCTCAGTCCGCGCTGAGGTCGCACTCCGGCGACCCGCAGCGCCTCGACACCGACCACGACGGCATCGCCTGCGAGGACTACTTCCGCGCAGGTCCGGTCGGGCCGGCCGAGCCGTCGCCGCTCCCCGCCAAGCCGGTGGTGGACACCGCGGCGGAGCCCGACGTCGTCATCCCACCCCCGGGTGCCCCGGCCGACGCTCCGGTGCGGACCGTGCCCGAGCACCAGATCCTGGTGAAGCCGCGCGGCGCTGCGGACACCGGCGACGGTTCGGCCGCACCGTCGGACCCGGTCCCGGCCGTCCTGCTCGTCGGCATGCTGGGTGCGGTGGTCGCCGTGGGCGCCCGCCGACGGGACGCCCGGCGCTAGACCGTGGCGGACCCCACGACCTGCCCCCGCCCGGTCCCGCTCCGGGCGGGGGCGTCCGGCCGGCCGGGCGCCGGGGACGGCCGTGCCCCCGACGTCGACGGCTGGTGGACGGACACCTCGGGGCAGCGAGCCGCCGTGCCCCGCGCCGATCCGGTCGACGGCCCGTGCGCGAACCCCGGCGTCACCGAACCGGCCCACCGGCATCGCCACCGGCACCGGCACCGGCACCGCCGGGTCGTCACGGTGCGGACCCGGGAGGCCAGGCTGCTGGGCGCCGTCGCCCTCGGCGCCTGCCTGCTGCTCGCCTGCTGCAGCAGCGGCGCGGCCACCCGGGTCCCGCCCGCAGGCCCCCCACCCACCGCGCCGGTGCAGGTGCTGTCCACCCCTGCGCTGGCCGCGGCCCCGCCCGTGCGCATCCGCATCTCGGCGATCGGCGTCGACTCGGCGCTGATCGCGTTGGGACTGGCGACCGACGGGACGTTGCAGGTGCCGGTCGACGGGTCCGTCGCGGGCTGGTTCACCGGCTCCCCGACACCCGGTGAGCACGGGCCCGCGGTGATCGCGGCGCACGTCGACTGGAACCACGCCCCCGGCGTGTTCTTCCACCTGCGCGACCTGCAGCCCGGAGCGGAGGTGGCGGTCGACCGGGCGGACGGCACGACCGCGCGGTTCGAGGTGCTGGAGGTCGAGCAGTATCCGAAGGACGCGTTCCCGACCGAGCGCGTCTACGGCGACATCGACCACGCCGGACTGCGGCTGATCACGTGCGGGGGCTCGTTCGACCGGGCCGCCCGCAGCTACCGCGACAACGTGGTGGTCTACGCGGGCCTCGTGGGTCGGGTTTGATCGGCGTGCGGACAGCGAAAACTGCACGTCTGCAGTTCCTGCCGCCCGCACGTCGATCATGCGGCCTGCAGGGTCTCGCGGATCTCCCCGGCGACGGTGCCGGGGGTGCCGTCGAGCTCGTGCCAGGTGAACCGCAGTGGATCCCACCCTGCGCGGACCAGCGCGTTCTGTTTGCGGCGGTCGGCTCGGAACCTCTCGGCGTCGACGTGCCAGGCCCAGCCGTCCACCTCCACGGCAACCTTCTCCTCGGGAAACGCAAGATCGACCCGCCATGGCCCGAACGGGTGCCCGAGCACCCATCCCGTGATGCCGGCGTTGCGGACGATGCGCACCAGTAGCCGCTCGGCGGCGGAGTCGGCACGATCGGCCGCGGCCACGAGCAGCCGACCTGCGGCGGACGATCCACGTCGTCCCATGTTGCGGCAGTAGGCGCGATAGACGGTGGGAAACCGGACGTGGCGTTGCAGCGCACGGTCCAGAAAAGTCGAGCCGCCCGGCAGCGCGACTGCAGTCTCCAGAACGGTGAGAGGGAGAGCGGTGAGGCAGAGACCCCGTGTCCCGACGACGTCCGCCGTGAGCAGGTCACGCCGCCGAACACGTACGCCCGGACGGTTCCCGGGGCCGAGCCGGCGCGGGATCGTCACCTCGATCTGCTCGGGTGCTCGGGCGATCAGGCCGTGCCAGTACGCGGCCGCAGGGCCGGAGACCGCCGCCGCGTTCTCGCCCGCCCACAGCCATGCCGCCCGCACGCGTGCCTCGTCGGTCAGACGATGGCCCCCGACCAGGTAGACCGCCGGGTGGAGCCGTGTCCAGGATCCCTGCCTGACGCGCCGTTGGACCGTCGCGGCCGACATGCCTTCCGCGACGGCCTGGTGCAGTGCGAGCACTCCGGCCTGGCGGGCGACGAGGTCGTCGAGGGACACGCGGCACAGAATCGGACACAGCTGGGCGATCCCGTGGCCGTTCGAGGGAACTCACGCTCATGATCGACGTTCGGGCGGGAGAACCTGCACCACTGCAGGTGCGGCCGCCCGGTCGTCGATCAATGCCGCTGCGCGACGCGTCAGGCGGAGCGGCGCTGCTGGGGGATGCGCTCGTGCAGGGTGCGGGTGGTGTCCGTGGCGAGGTGGAAGTGGCCGTGCCGGGACCGCGCGCAGAGGTAGGGCCGCAGGCAGCGGGCCCCCAGGCTCTCCAGCTCGCGGGCGGCGGCCTCGGCGGCCTCGCGGGTCGGGTAGATCACCTTGCCGTCGGTTCCCGCGCCCGCCCGGAGGTGCACGGTCCCGGTCAGCTCCGCGCGGGTCGGTGAGCAGAAGGTCGGGCGGCCGCGGCCGGTCAGGCGGGCATGGCGCAGCACGACGTCGCCGCGGCGGTCGTCCTTGACCCGGTACGACACCTGCTCGGGAATCCTGATCGCAGCGTCGAACTCGGCCGGACCCGTCGAACCCTGCGCCATGTCGTCCCCCTCACGGTCGGTGCTGACCTCGTGTACCCCGTGATCGCAATGAGCCCATCATCCCGTTATCCGTTCGGCGCGAGGATCGCTCGATCGTGTGGGAACCCCGGAGGCCGGTCACCGCACGTGGCCGTCGGCTTGTGGACAACTGGGCGGCGCGCACCCGGTACGGCGCGGAGGCGTCGGGGCGAGGCTCTAGGTTGCACGGCGTGGAAGGTCAGCACCGGCACCGCGGCGAACGCCTCGTCCGGCACCTCGTGGGGCGGGCGAAGCCCCGTGCCGTCGCGGACGGTCGGTGACGCCGTGCTGCACCTGCACCGGGCCGAGCGCGCGGACACCTTGGCCGCCGCGCTGGCCGACCTCATCACCGAGCCGCCGGCGGACCCGTTCACCGCCGAGGTCGTCGCGGTGCCGGCGCGCGGGATGGAGCGCTGGCTCGCGCACCGCCTGGCGCACCGGCTCGGCACGGCGTCGGGGCGGGGCGACGGCGTGTGCGCGCACGTCGCGTTCCCCGCCCCCGGCGAGGTGGTGGCCACCGCCGTCGAGGGCGCCACGGGGATGTCCGCCGACGACGACCCCTGGCACCCCGCCCGGGCGGTGTGGCCGCTCCTGGAGGTCGTCGACACCTGCACGGGCCGGCCGTGGTGCGCTCCCCTGGCCGCTCATCTGGAGCGGGCGCGCAGCAGGTTCGCGGTGGTCGCGCACGTCACCGGGCTGTTCGACGCCTACGCCACCCACCGGCCCGAGCTGCTCGACGCCTGGCGCGTGGGCGACGACGCGGACGTGCCCGCGGACCTGCGCTGGCAGCCGGAGCTGTGGCGGGCCCTGCGCGCGCGGATCGGCGTCCCGGACCGCGCGGAGCGGCTGGCCACGGCGATCGCCGTGCTGGAGCACGACCCCGCGTGCTGCGCGCTGCCGGAGCGGCTGTCGCTGTTCGGCCCCACCCGCCTGCCCGCGGACCACCTGGCCGTGCTCGCGGCCCTCGCCCGCCATCGCGACGTGCACCTGTGGCTGCCGCACCCCTCGCCCGCCCTGTGGGACCGCGTCGCGCCGATGGCCGTGGGCGTCCCCGCGCGCCGCGCCGATCCCACCGCCGAGCTCGCGCGCCATCCGCTGCTCGCCGCGCTCGGCCGGGACGTCCGGGAGCTGCAGCTGCGGCTGGCGGGCCTCTCCGGCGTCGACACGCACCACCCCGGCGCGGACGACGCGCCGGTGACGCTGCTGCAGCGCCTGCAACGCGACGTCCGCGACGACCGGGCGCCCACGGGCGACCACGTGCTCGCCGCGGACGACCGATCGGTCGCCGTGCACGCCTGCCACGGCCCGCACCGCCAGGTCGAGGTGCTCCGCGAGGTCGTGCTCGGCCTGCTCGCCGCCGACCCCACCCTGGAACCGCGTGACGTCCTCGTCGCCTGCCCGGACGTCGAGACCTTCGCTCCTCTGGTGTCGGCGGCGTTCGGGCTCGATCCCGAGGGTGACGGCCACCCCGGCCACCGGCTGGCGATCCGGCTCGCGGACCGTGCGCTGCGGCAGGTGAACCCGGTGCTCGACGTCGCCGGGCGCCTGCTGGAGCTCGTCGACGCCCGGCTCACGGCGTCCGAGGTGCTCGACCTGCTCGCCACGAGCCCGGTCCGCCGCCGTTTCGGCCTGGACGGGGACGACCTGGAGCGGCTGCGCGACCTCGTCACGCGTTCCGGGGTCCGGTGGGGGTTGTCGGCCGCGCACCGCCGCCCCTACCGGCTCGACGGGTTCCCGCAGAACACGTGGGCCGCGGGGCTGGACCGGCTGCTGCTCGGTGTCGCGATGGAGGGCGACAGCTGGCTGGGCACGGCGCTGCCGCTGGACGACGTGGAGGCGAGCGACATCGACCGGCTCGGCCGCCTCGCGGAGTTCGTCGACCGGCTCGGGGCGGCACTCGCCGACCTGTCCGGCGACCGTCCGCTCGCCGCGTGGATCACCGGGTTGACGGCCGCCCTGGACGCGCTGACCGCGACCACGCCCGCCGACGCCTGGCAGGCGGGCCAGGCCCGCGCGGAGCTCGCCGAGGTGGCCCGGACGGCGGGTGTGCATGCCGCGGTTCCGGCAGCGATCGGCGCGGGGACCGGGATCGTCGCCGCGGCCCCTGCCGGGGACGTGCCGATCGACGCCGTCCCGCTCGGCCTCGCCGACGTCCGCGGGGTGCTCGCCGAGCGGCTGCGCGGCCGGCCGGGGCGGGCCAACTTCCGCACCGGCACCCTCACCGTGGCGACGATGGTCCCGATGCGCTCCGTGCCGCACCGGGTGATCTGCCTGCTCGGGCTGGACGACGGCGCGTTCCCCCGCGCGGGTGTGGACGACGGGGACGACGTGCTCGCCCGCGCCCCCCGCGTCGGCGAGCGCGACCCGCGCAGCGAAGACCGCCAGCTGCTGCTGGACGCCGTGTGCGCGGCGACGGAGCACCTCGTCGTCCTCTACTCGGGCGCCGATCCGCGGACGGGTGCCCGCCGCCCGCCCGCGGTGCCGCTGGGCGAGCTGCTCGACGCGGTCGCCGCCACCGCCGGTCCGGACGCGCCGGCGCGCGTCGTCGTCCGCCACCCCCTGCAGCCCTTCGATGCCCGCAACTTCACCGCCGCCGCGCTCGGCGTACCGGGCCCGTTCAGCTTCGACCGCGTCGAGCTCGACGGGTGCCGGGCCGCTGCGGGCGGGCAGGCGCCGCCCCCGCCGTTCCTCCCGGGCCCGCTGCCCGCCGCCCCGGCCGCGACGATCGCGCTCGACGACCTCGTGACCTTCGCCGAGCACCCCGTGAAGCAGTTCCTGCGCCAGCGCGTGGGGCTGCCGATCAGCGAGGCGGACGACGACCCCGCGGACGCGCTTCCCGTGGCGCTCGACGCGCTGCAGCGCTGGGCGGTCGGTGACCGGCTGCTGCGGGACCGGCTCGCCGGCCTGGACCTCGCGCGCTGCCGCGCGGCGGAGTGGCGGCGCGGCGAGCTGCCTCCCGGCGAGCTGGGGAACACCCTGCTCGCCGAGGTGCTCGACGACGTCGAGGAGCTGGTCGCGGCGGGTGCCCGGTTCGTGGCGGGCGAGCCGACGTCGCAGGAGGTCGACGTGGCCGTGCGGCATCCGGATCTGCCGGACGGCACCCGGGTGGTCGGCACGGTCAGCGGCGTGTACGGCGACACCGCCGTGCGGGTCGAGTTCTCCAAGCTCGCCGCCAAGCAGCGGGTCCGCGCCTGGGTGCGGCTCGTCGCGCTGACGGCCGCGCTGCCGGACCGTCGGTGGCGGGTGGTGACGGTGGGACGCGGCGCCCGGGGCGGGGTCGCGGTCGCCACCGTCGGGCCCGTGGACGCCGCCCGCGCCCGCGGCGTGCTCGCCGACCTGGTCGCCCTGCACCGCGACGGGCTGCGCGAGCCACTGCCACTGCCGACGATCGCCGCGCAGGCCTACGCCCGCACCCGCACCGGCGGCGGCACGCCGGACGACGCGCTGGCCGAGGCGCTGCGCGGCTGGTGCGAGGGCCGGTTCCCCGAGCGCGACGAGGCGGTCTACACCCGCGTGTTCGGCCCCGCGGCGGGGCGCGAGGTGCTGACGACGGCCGGCACCGGCGGCGAGCCGACGCGATTCGGCGACCTCGCGCTGCGGCTGTGGCGCCCCCTGCTCGACGCGGAGGTGCTCCGATGACCGCCGTGCTGAACCACTCGGCACCGACCCACCCGGTCGCCTTCGACGTGTGCGGCGACCTGCCCGCCGGCACCACCGTGCTCGAGGCGAGCGCGGGCACCGGCAAGACCTTCACGATCGCCGCGCTCGCCGCCCGCTACGTCGCCGAGGGCCACGCCCGCCTCCCGGAGCTGCTGCTCGTCACCTTCGGCCGCGACGCCACGCAGGAGCTGCGGGAACGCGTCCGCGAGCGGCTGGTGAGCGCGGAGCGCGGGCTGCGCGACCCCGCCACGGCGCGGGCAGGTACCGACTCGGTGCTGGCGCTGCTCGCCGGGGTCCCGGACGCCGAAGTCGCCGTTCGCCGCCGGCGGCTTACCGCTGCGCTCGCCGAGTTCGACGCGGCGACGATCGCGACCACGCACCAGTTCTGCGGCCAGATGCTGACCACGCTCGGGATCGCCGGAGACGCCGACGACGCGGTCTTCGTCGAGTCCGTGGACGACCTGGTGGTCGAGGTCGCCGACGACTTCTACGTCCGCAAGTTCGCCGCGAAGGCCGCCGGCACCCCCGCGTTCGACCGCGTCGAGGCACTGCGGCTGGCCCGGCGGGCCGTGGGCGATCCGCAGGCGCGGTTGGAGCCCGCCGGCGCGACGGGGGCCGCAGCGGTCCGCCACGCGTTCGCGACGGCGGTGCGCGGCGAGGTGGAGCGCCGCAAGCGGGCACGCGGTCTGCACACCTACGACGACCTGGTCACCCGCCTGCACGACGCGCTGGCCGATCCCGTCCGCGGGGCGGCGGCGCGGCTGCGGTCCCGGTACCGCGTCGTGCTCGTCGACGAGTTCCAGGACACGGACCCGCTGCAGTGGGGCATCCTGCGGCACTTCGCCGGGCACGTGCCGCTGGTGCTGATCGGCGACCCGAAGCAGGCGATCTACGCCTTCCGGGGCGCGGACGTCATCAGCTACCTCGCGGCCGTCCGGCAGGCCGACGCCCACGCCACGCTCGCCCGGAACTGGCGCAGCGACGCCGGGCTGCTGCGCGCGCTGGACACGGTGTTCGGCGGGGCGGCGCTGGGTGATCCCCGGATCGTCGTGCGGGAGGTGGAGTCCGCGCACCCGGTGCCGCGGCTGGCCGGAGCACCGGTGGCCGCCCCGCTGCGCCTGCGGGTGCTCGCCCGCGACGGGCTCGGCGTGCAGCGGCCGCGGGCTCGTGCTCACCCCGGAGGCGCGGACGGGGATCGCCCGCGACGCCGCGGCGGACGTCGCCGCGCTGCTCGCCTCCGGGGCGACGGTGGACGGCGCGCCGCTGCGGCCGGGCGACGTCGCGGTACTGGTGCGCACGAACGACCAGGGCACGGTCATCCGGGACGCACTCGCCTCCGTCGACGTGCCCGCGGTGCTCTCGGGTACCACGAGCGTGTTCGGCACGCCCGCGGCCCGGGAGTGGCTGACGCTGCTGCACGCGCTGGAGCAGCTGCGGCCGATCCGGATCCGCGACGCGGCCCTGACCTGCTTCCTCGGCCGGTCCGTCGCGGAGCTGTGCGGGGCGGGCGGGGACGACGACGCAGCGGACGCGCTGCTCGACGACCTGGGCGCGACCCTGCGCCGCTGGGCCGCGGTGCTGCACGGCAAGGGGGTCGCCGCGCTGCTCGAGGCAGTCACCACCGGCACCGGCCTGCCCGGGCGGCTGCTCGGCGTCGCGGACGGGGAGCGGCGGCTGACCGACGTCCGGCACGTCGGTCAGGCGCTGCACGCGGCCGCCGTGGACGCGCACCTGGGCCCCGCGGCACTGGTCGAGTGGCTGCGCCACCGCATCGACGAGGCCGCGGCGGACGTCGGGCTCGAGCGCAGCAGGCGGCTCGACTCGGACGCCGCCGCGGTGCAGGTCATCACCGTGCACCGCAGCAAGGGGCTGGAGTTCCCGGTGGTGTACGTGCCGTTCGGCTGGGATCGGTACGTGCCCCGCGAGCCCGACGTGCCCCTGCTGCACGACGACGGGGACGCGCGCGTCCTCGACGTCGGCGGGGCGGGCGGGCCGCGCTGGTCCGAGCACTGCGCGCGCCACGAGGCGGAGGAGGCCGGCGAGGACCTCCGGCTGCTGTACGTCGCGCTGACCCGGGCGCGCTGCCAGGTGGTGACGTGGTGGGTGCCGGCGACGACCGCGCCCACCTCGCCGCTGCACCGGCTGCTGTTCGGGCGGCGCGGCCCGGGCGCGACCCCGCCCGCGTCGTGCCCGGTCCCGAACGACGCGGCCGCGCTGACGGCACTGCGCGCGCTGGCGGGCGCCGACCTCGCGGTGGAGCCGGTGTGCGACCGGTCGCCGGTGTCCTTCGCGCCGGCTGCGGCGCCGCCGGCGGCACTCGCGGCGGCGACGTTCAGCCGCACGCTGGACCTGGCCTGGCGGCGGACGTCCTACAGCGCCCTGACGGCCGCCGCGCACGGTGGCCCGCCCGCGGGAGTGGTGGCGGAGCCGGAGGTGCGGGAGAAGGACGACGAGGGCCAGGCGGCGGACGAGGGAGCGGACGGCCCGATCGTGCTCGACTCCGTCATGACCGGCCGGCGCCGCGGCCGCCGACCCCGGGCTCGCCGTCCCCTCCCCGATGGCCGACCTGCCCGTCGGCACCGGCTTCGGCACCCTCGTGCACGCGGTCTTCGAGTCCGCCGACCTCGACCGCGCCGGACCTGCGGGCCGAGCTGCTCCGCTGCGTCCACGCCGAGCTGGACCGCCACCCCACGCCGACCGTCGACCCCGACGCGCTGGCCGAGGCGCTCGTCCCCGTCGCCCGCACCCCGCTCGGCCCGCTCGCCGACGACCGGTGCCTCGCGGACATCGCGCCCCGGGACCGGCTCGCCGAGCTCGACTTCGAGCTGCCGCTCGCCGGTGGCGACACCCCCGGCGCGGACGTCCGGCTCGGCGACCTCGTCCCGCTGCTGCGCCGGCACCTCCCCGCGGGCGACCTCCTCGCGGGCTACCCGGACCGGCTCGCCGCCCTGGCGGGGCAACCGCTACGGGGCTACCTCACCGGCAGCATCGACGCCGTCCTGCGCCTGCGCGGGCCCCCGGTTCGCCGTCGTCGACTACAAGACGAACTGGCTCGGCCCCATCGGGCCGGACGGCCCGGAGCCGCTGGTCGCCGCGCACTACACCCCGGAACGGCTCGCCGCGGCGATGCTCGACGCGCACTACCCGCTCCAGGCGCTGCTCTACGCCGCGGCCCTGCACCGGTTCCTGCGCTGGCGGCTGACCGAGCTACGACCCGCACCGGCACCTCGGCGGGGTGCTGTACCTGTTCCTGCGCGGCATGTGCGGGCCGGGCGGTCCGGCGGTCGACGGCGTGCCCTGCGGTGTCTTCTCCTGGCAGCCGCCTGCGGCACTGGTGACGGAGCTGTCGGACCTGCTCGATCGGGGAGCCCCGTGACCGGCCGGGTCCTGCTCGACGACCCGCACGACGCGCGCGTCACCCGCACCGCGACCGGCGTGCTGGCGGAGTTCAACGCGGCCGGCGTGCTGGAGCCCGCGGACGTGCACGTCGCCGGCCGCATCGCGCGGCTCGGCGGCGAGTCGGCCGACGACGTGCTGCTCGCAGTGGCGCTCGCGGTTCGCGGGGTACGGCTGGGCTCGGTCTGCGTCGAGCTCGCAGCGGTGCGAGGCACGGTGCTCGGCGCGGGTGACGAGCCCGTCGACGTCTCCGGGCTGCCGTGGCCCGAGCCCGCCGGCTGGGTCGCGGCATGCGCAGCGAGCCCGCTCGTCGCAGCCGGAGCCGACACGCCGGGCGGGCGCCCGCTCCGGCTCGTCGACGGGCTGCTCTACCTGGAGCGGTACTGGCGGCAGGAAGAGGTGGTCCGCACCGAGCTGGCCGCCCGCGCCGGCGTCCCGCCGGCGGTGGACCTCGACCGGCTGCGTGCCGGGCTGGCCCGGCGGTTCGGCGACGACGGCGATCCGCGGGAGGACCGCCAGCGGCTCGCCGCGGCCGTGACGGCGCTGCGCCCGCTGACGGTCCTCGCGGGCGGTCCGGGGACGGGCAAGACCACCACCGTGGCGAAGATCCTCATGCTGCTCCGGGACCGCCCCGGCCCGCCGCCGCGGATCGCGCTCGCCGCCCCGACCGGCAAGGCGGCGGCCCGGCTGCAGGAGGCCGTGCGGGACGCCGGCGTCGACGACCCCCCGACCGCCTCGACCCTGCACCGGCTGCTGGGCTGGCAGCCCGGCCGCAGCCGGTTCCGCCACGATCGGTACGACCGGCTGCCCTACGACGTGATCGTCGTCGACGAGACGTCGATGGTGTCGCTGACGATGATGGCCCGGCTGCTCGACGCCGTCCGCCCGGACGCCCGGCTGGTGCTGGTCGGCGACCCGGACCAACTCGCGTCGGTCGAGGCGGGTGCCGTCCTCGGCGACCTGGCGCGGGCCCCCGGCCGTCCCGAACCGCACCTCGACGCCGCGCTCGCGGAGCTGGGGCTGCCCGGCGGGATCGTCAACGGAGTGGTCACGCTGGAGCACGTGTGGCGGTTCCACGGGACGGTCGCGGCGTTCGCGCGGGCCGTGCAGGCCGGCGACGCGGACGCGGCGATCGCACTGCTGCGCGGCGGAAGTGACGACCTGCAGTTCGTGGAGACGGACTCGGCCGCCGCACCGCAGGCGGTACGCACCGACGTCGTCGACGCCGGGGTCGCGCTGGCCGCGGCGGCACGGCGCAGCGACGTCGCGGCCGCCCTCACCGCACTGGAGCGGCACCGCGTGCTGTGCGGGCACCGGCGTGGCCCCTACGGCGTGACCCGGTGGAGCCGGGAGATCGAGCGGTGGCTCGCCGACGCCGTACCGGAAGTGGGCGAGCACGACGAGTGGTACCCGGGACGCCCCGTGCTCGTGACGGCGAACGACTACGACACCGGCCTCTACAACGGCGACACCGGCGTCGTCGTCGCCACCCCGGACGGCCCGCGGGTCGCCTTCCCCGGCCGTGCCCTGCTCGCCCCGTCCCGGCTCGCGGAGGTCGCGACCGTGCACGCCATGACCGTGCACCGCGGGCAGGGCAGCCAGTTCTCCCGCGTGACGGTCGTGCTGCCGCCCGCCGAGTCACCGCTGCTCACGCGCGAGCTGCTCTACACCGCCGCGACCCGCGCGCGCACCTTCGTGCGCGTGGTCGGATCCGAGGCCGCGGTGCGGGTGGCGGTGGGGCGGCCGGTGAGCCGGGCCAGCGGCCTGAGCCACCGCCTTGCCCGCTGACGGCGACCGCCGGGCCCGCTGACGGCAACGCGAAGCCGTCTCCGACGAGCGGCGCTCTTCGGAGCCGAGGTCGCCACGAACGGGCGAGGCGTCCGTGGTGGGACCCCAACGACCTCGGTCAGCCGGCCGGTCAGCTGGCCCGGGCCCGCGCCGGGGATGCAGCGAAAGTGGCTTTCGGTGCATCCAGTGCACCCAAAGCCACTTTCGGTGCATCCGGGCGGCCCGCCGCCGCATCTCCCGGGCGGCCCGCCGCCGCATCACCCGGGCGGCCCGCCGCCGAACGCAGGGCCCGGTACAGCACACCCGCGTCACCGAGCCGCCGGCGCAGGGCCCGCTCCAGGCCGGCGATCGGGTAGAGGTTCTGCGGGGCGCGGGAGTCCTTGTACCCGGCGGACGCGTACCGGGCCAGCGTCACCTGGGTGCGTCCCGCGAGTGTCGCGGCCTCCGCCACGGCGAGCTCGGCGCTGCACTCGAGCCGGACGATTCCCGCCCACGGTGCACCGGCGGGGCAGGGCAGGCGCAGGTACCAGCTGTAGCGGCTCCACCCCCCGGTCGAGGTCAGGCGGAACAGCGGTGTGCGCCGGCCGGGCCCGAGCCGGGCGACCACCGCGTTCTGCTCGGGATCCAGGTAGGCCGTGTGGTGCGTCTTGATGTAGCCGACGGCGCGGGCCAGCCGGTCGCGCCCGCGCAGCGGACCGTCGACGACGAGCAGGTCGTCGTCGATCCCCAGCCGCTCGCGCGCCTGCCCGGCCGCGGCGACCTCGACCTCGTTGAGCAGGCCCTGGACGCGCTGGCTCAGCGCCTGCGCGGGCGGCTGGTTCGGCTTCGCCGCGATGACGTCCACCGCGTAGCGACCGGCACCGGTCACGACGTCGACGGCGTGCTCGGCGGTGGTGATGATCCCGCGCCGGACCTCGGCCGCGGCGAGGTGCGCGCCGTCCGAGGGGCAGCAACAGATCACCCCCGCTGCGTACGACGCACACAGCGCCGGGAGCGCCGCGGCGCCGTCGTCCACCCACACCTGCGCGTCGACCCGGCGGACCCCGTCCACGAACAGCGTCGCGGCCGGCGCCGATCCGTCGGACGGCGGGTCGATCGGCGCCCACTGGTCGGTGGCCAGCTCGACGCCCGGATCGACCTCCTGACGGGACTGTCCCTCGGCGACGTCGAGGCTGACGCCGTAGGACGGGTCCCACGGGTCGACCGAGAAACGCATGCCCGGATGGACGGTCACAGCTCTCCTCGGCGGTCCGGCGGTGATCCTCCGACGGCCGGACGATAGCCCGCCCGTCCGACAGCGACGGACGGGACGCGCGGGAACGTCCGTTCGGATGACGATTTCTGTCGGTGGGTGGTGGGAGGCTCTCGTCCCAACCACCTTCCACGCCTCAACGAGGAGACCCCCGATGTCCACTCGCACCGATCCGTGGCCGGCAGGGACACCCTGCTGGGTCGATCTCTCCGTCCCGGACATCCAAGCCGCCGTCGACTTCTACGCCGACGTGATCGGCTGGACCTTCGTCGACTCCGGCCCGGACTACGGCAACTACCACATCGCGCAGGTCGACGGGCGCGCCGCGGCGGGCATCGGCCCGATCATGCAGGAGGGCCAGCCCGCGGCCTGGACGGTCTACCTGGCCAGCGACGACGTCGACGCCACCGCCAAGCTGATCAGCGAGCACGGCGGCTCGATCTTCGCCGGGCCCATGGACATCCCGAACAACGGGCGGATGGCCATCGCGGCCGATCCGACGGGCGGCGTGTTCGGCGTGTGGCAGCAGACCGGCATGATCGGCTCGTCGGTCGTGGAGGAGCCCGGTGCGTTCGTGTGGGACGACGCCCGGCTGCACGACGTCGAGGCCGGGAAGCGCTTCTACGCGGACGTGTTCGGCTACCGGTACGCCCCGCTGGGGCCCGAGGCCGGCGAGACCGGCGACTACGAGATCTTCACCATCGACGGCGAGCGACCGCTGGGCGGCATCGGCGGGATGATGGGCGCACCGCCCGGGACCCCGTCGCACTGGCTGGCCTACTTCACCGTCGCCGACATCGATGCGTCGGTCGAGGCGGTGGGCGACGGCGGCGGCACCGTGCTCATGTCGCCGGAAGACACGCCGTTCGGGCGGATCGGAGTGGTGAGGGACCTGTTCGGGGCGCCGTTCGGGCTGCACAGCGGGCCTGCGGGCGGCGGCTCGGAGAGCTGAGCGAGGATCTGGCCTTTTCTGGTTCCCGGGACCGGGGTCGCACGCCGGTCCCGGGAACCAGTGCCGCTACTGCTCCCCACAGCAGCGGTATCGGCGCCTCGAGGAGGGCCGTGGTTCGGGTCAGCGACAGTGGCCGGACGAGGGGCGCGGCCCGGGTCTCCGGGCGCGGCGCCGGTCGGTCCGTGGCCGGCGTCGGTCACGACCAGCAGCGGTTGCGCAGCGCGACGGGACAGGGCCGGAGCGGGGACGTCGACATGAGTACTCCTTCCGCGAGGGACACCTGTCGGTCGCGGTCCGGCCACCCAGCGTTAGAACCGTGGAACCGAGTTACTCAGAAATGATGACCAACTGATCGCGCACGCGGTCGCCGCGATGGTGACCGCCGCGACCGCGGGCCGCCGAGCATCAGCTGCCCTCCCGCTCGATCCGGGCGGACCGCTGATCGCGGCGGACGGCGAAGCGCACGGGCACCCGCTCGGCCAACCCCGGCACGTGGGTGATGACCCCGACCATCCGGTCGCCGCGCCCGGCGAGGTTCTCCAGCGTGCTCGCGACCACGTCGAGGTTCGCCTCGTCCAGCGTCCCGAAGCCCTCGTCGAGGAAGATGGAGTCGAGCCGGGCTGCGCCCTCGGCGGCGAGCGTCGACATCTGGTCCGAGAGCGCGAGCGCCAGCGCCAGGCTGGCCTGGAACGTCTCGCCGCCCGACAGCGTCTTGACCGGCCGCCGGGCATCCGCGTCGGCGTGGTCCACGACCAGGAACTCGCCCTGGTCGTGGGTCAGCTCGAACTGACCACCGGACAGCTCGGCGAGCCCGGCGGAGGCGTCGGCGACGAGGGTGTCGAGCGCGGAGGCGACCAGCCAGCGCGGGAACTTGTCGGAACGCAGGAGGCCGCCGAGCATCCGCGCGACCTGCTGCGCCTCCTCCGCGTCGGCCTGCGCGGCCCGCTTGCCCGTGGCCTCGGCGCGCCGCTCGGCCAGCCGCTCCTGGACGGCTCTGGCGTGCGCGAGCGCCGTGGCCACGGCCGCCACGGCGGCCTCGGCCGGCACGGGCTCGGCGCCGCCGCGGAGCCGCCCTCCGCATCGCGCACCCCCTCGGTCGGCCCGCCTGCGGCGGTTTTTCCTGCCGCGCCGCCGACGATCACCCCTTCGGCCGCCAGCGCGGACGCGAGGCGTGCGTGCACCTCCTGCTGCGCGGCCCGCGCCGAGGTCGCCGCCTCGACGGCCGCCGGCTCGCGGGCGGCCCGGGCCGCGGACTCCTCTGCCGCCCAGGTGACCAGCGCCGACCAGGCCGCGGCGAGGTCGTCGCCGGCGACCGCCGGGGCGCCGAGCGCCACCAGGGGGTCGCGCGCCGCACGCAACGCCTCCCAGCCCGCGGTGACCTCACGCCCGACGGCCTCGGCCGCCTCCTCCGCCGCCGTGCGCGCCGCCCGCGCCGCGCGCAGCGCGGCGTCCGCATCCCGGGCGGACGCCTCCAGCACGTCCAGCCGGGCCAGGTCGGCGTCGACCTTCTCGGCCGACGGCGCCCCGGCGAGCGCGGCGCGCAGTGCGGCCACCCGCTCGTCGAGGGTGTCGACCCGGCTCTGTGCCTGCTGCTCGGCGCGGGCCGTCGCCGCCGCCTCGCGACGGCGCGCCGCCAGCTCCGCGACCGCCACCTCGGCAGCTCGTTGCGCCTCGTCGGCCAGCGCGGCGGCCGCGGCCGCCGCGCGCTCGGCGTCGGGGAGCGCCGCGTCCCGTTCGGCCAGCGCCTGTGCGGCCCAGTCGACGAGCGCGGACCACCCGGCCACGGGATCGTCCGCACTGCCGGGCACGCCCAGCGGCACGAGCGGATCGCGCGCGGTGCGCAGCGCGCCGGCCGCCGCCGCGAGCTCGCGCTGGACGGCGTCGACACCGGCGGCGGCCTCGGCACGCGTCCGGCGCGCCGCCCGGGCCGCCGCATCGGCCTCCGTCGCCGCGACCGCGAGGGCGTCCAGTTCCGCCAGCGCAGCGTCCACCGCACCGGCATCGTCGAGCCGGCCCTGCGGACCGGCACCGCCCGGCATCCGCGTGCCGTCGGTCGATCGGGCTGCCGCCGTCACCGCTTCCCGCAGCTGCGTGAGCTGCGCCGCGAGCCGGTCGCGCTCCTCGGCCGCCTGCCGTTCGCGCGCCACCGCATCCGCCTCGGCGCCGAGCGCCCCCTCCAACGCCGCCTGCGCCGCGCCGACGGCCGACTCCAGCGCGTCCACGTCGACCCCGGGCAGCGGCGCCGGGAGCGCCGACACCTCCTGCGTGCACACCGGGCACGGCTCCCCCACCGCCAGCGACGGACGCAGCGCGGCGGCGAGATCGCCCCGCACCGCGGCGTCCCTGTTGCCGATCGCGGTGGCCAGCGCCGCGCGGGCCTCGGTCACGGCGTCCGCGGCCGCGGCGCGTACCCGGGCTGCCGCGGCGTGCCGGGCAACCAGCCCGGGCTCCGTCGCCGCGACGGCAGCGAGGGCCGCATGGTCGCGCCGGGCCTGTTCGAGCGGCGCCCGATCCGGTGCGGCCGCCAACCGGTCGCGCGCGGCCGCGTCCGCCGCCTCCGCCGCGTTCAGCCGCTCCTGCGCGGCGTCCCGCGCCGCCACGGCCACCGACCGCCGGCGCTCCGCGGCATCCAGTCCCGCGGGTGCACGCACGGCGGCGAGCAGCGCCCGTTCACCGCCCAGCCGCGCCGCGACCGTCGTCGCCGAGCCGAGCGCCGCCGCCGCCGACTCGCGGGCCCTCGCGGCGACCGTCGCGGCCTCCTCGGCCTCCCCCACCTGCCGGGCCGCCTTGTCCTCCGCCGCCCGGGCGGCGTCCAGCGCGTCGGCCGCGGCCGGCCGGGCGGCGAGCGCGGTGGCGAGCTCTGCATGGTCGCGCCGGGCCCGTTCCCGTGGTGCCCGCTCCGGTGCCTCCGCGAGGAGCGCTCGCGCGGCGTCGTCGGCCGCCTCGGCGTCGGTGAACCGGACGCGGGCCGCCCGCACGCGCTCCCCGGCACCGCGTCGCCGCGCGTCGAGCTCCTCCAACCCGTCCGGAGCAGTGAGCGCACCCAGGCGGGCCTGCTCCGCGCCGAGGGTGGCCACCACCTCCTCCGCGGCGACGACCGCCTGGGCCGCCGCCGACACCTCCGGCAGCAGCGCCCCGACGCGCTCGGTCAGCGCCTCCAGGGCGACGACCCGCCCGCCGGCCTCCGCGACGGCCTCGTCCGTCGCGTCGGCGTACGCGCCGAGCTGCTCGGCCAGCAGCGCCGCCCGGTCGCCCGCCGCGGCCGCCTCGCGGTTCGCCTCCCGCGCGATCCGCTCGTACACGCCCAGGCCCAGCAGGCGCGTGAGGATCGCCTGCCGGTCGCCCGGCTTGGCGTGCAGGAACTCCGCGAACTCCCCCTGCGGCAGCACGACGCAGGACGTGAAGTGCTCGAAGGGCAGGCCGAGCAGCTCCTCGACGGCCTTGGTCACCCCGGAGTCCGCCGCGAGGACCTCGGTGTCGCCGTCGACGTCGTCGCGGTCGAGCAGCCGCTCCAACCGGGCGTTCTTGACGTTCACCCCACCGCGCGCGGCGCGGCGCAGCTCCCGGACGGCGACGTAGCGCCCGCCCCGGACGTCGAACACCAGCCGCACGACACCCCGGACCACGCTCGGCGCGAGCGCCAGCGCCACGGCTCGCCGGTCGTCCCAGCGCGGCACGGTGCCGTACAGGGCGAACGTCAGCGCGTCGATCACCGTGGACTTTCCGGACCCCGTCGGCCCGACCAGCGCGAAGTACTCCGCCCCCGTGAAGTCGACGACGGCGCGCTCGCGGAATGCCGCGAACCCCTCCATCTCCAGCCGCACCGGCCGCATCAGGCGCCCTCCCCCGCTCCGAGCAGAGATGTCGCTGACCCGGTCGTGCAGCCGGGCGAACAGCTCCTCGACCCGCCGGTCGTCGACCGCCCGCGTGCCCAGGTACTCGCGGAACAGCTCGCCGGGGCTGCGGTCCGCGCCCCCGGTGCTCGGCCGGGAGCCGGTGACGGACGCGGCGAACTCCGGGTCTATCCGCACCTCCAGCGCGTTCGGCAGCAGCTCGGTGACCTCCTCCCGCAGCCCGGCCCGGGCGCGCTCGCGCACGACGACGCGCAGCAGGTCGTCCCCGAGGTCGCCGCCCATGCCGGCCAGCTCGGCGACCGTGCCGTGCACCGTCCGCAGCCGCCGCCCGGCCGTGATCGGGATGTCCGTGACCCGGGCAGGCGTGGTGGGCGTGGCCTCGACCAGCAGCACGACGCTCGTGTTGTCCTGTTCCCCGAAGTCGACGGCCAGCGGGGCGCCGGAGTAGTGCACCGGCACCGGCGCCGCGAGCGCCTGGCGCCGGTGCAGGTGGCCGAGCGCGACGTAGTGGGCGTCGGGCGGGAAGACCGCCGCGGGCACCGAGTACTCGAAGATCGACTGGGCGGCCCGCTCGCCGCCGCCGAACGTGCCGCCGAGCACCGTCAGGTGCGCCATCACGAGGTTCACCGCGTCCGTGCGGAACCCGGCGGTGAGCGCGCGGACCAGGGACCGCACGTGCTGGTCGTACGTGCTCGTGTTCTCCGCCGGGGACTGTGCGACCAGCTCCGCGGCCCGCACCGCGTAGCGCTGGGACAGGAACGGCAGCACCGCGACCGTGGCACGCTCCCCGCCCCGGGAGGTGAACTCGACCAGACCGCCGGTCTCGGCCGTCCGCACCGACCCCACGAGGGTGACCCCCGCGGCCCCGGCGAAGGGCCGGTACGCGTCGAAGGTGGCGGCGTGGTCGTGGTTCCCCGCGATCACGACGACCTGCGCCTCGGTGCGCGCCAGCGCCATCAGCGTGCGGACCACGAGGCGCTGCGCGGCAGCGCTGGGCGCGGCGCTGTCGTAGAGGTCGCCGGCCACGAGCACGGCGTCGACCTCCTGCTCCCGCGTGATCCGCACGATCTCGCGCAGCACCTGCTCCTGCTCGTCGAGCCGGCTCAGGCCCTTCAACGACTTGCCGACGTGCCAGTCGGCCGTATGGAGAACTCGCACGGTCGACACCGTAGGGGCGCCCACCGACAGTTC
>CAWADQ010000006.1:0-26348 GCA_963780835.1 uncultured Actinomycetota bacterium
GACGTCCCGGCGCCGCTGGCCGAGGAGATCCACCGCGCCTACCGGGCGCTCGGCGACGACGTGGCGGTGGCCGTGCGCTCGTCGGCCACCGCCGAGGACCTGCCGACCCTGTCGTTCGCGGGCCAGCAGGACACCTACCTCAACATCCGCGGCGGCGACGCCGTGCTGGACGCGGTCAGGCGCTGCTGGGCGTCGCTGTGGAACCCGCGCGCGGTCGCCTACCGCGACGAGCACGGCGTCTCCCACGACGACGTCGCGCTGGCCGTCGTGGTCCAGGAACTGGTGCCGGCGGACGCGTCCGGGATCCTGTTCACGGCCGACCCGGTCACCGGCACCCGCACGGAGACGGTGATCAATGCCTCGTGGGGGCTGGGCGAGGCGGTGGTCGGCGGCCAGGTCACGCCGGACACGGTCACGGTGAGCCGGGGAGTCGTGACCCGCGCGAGCACGGGCGCCAAGACGGTCATGACGGTCCGGACCGCGGCCGGGACCGAAGAGCGGGCCGTGCCCGACGAGCTGCGCGACCGACCGGTCCTCGACGAGGCACAGGCCGTCGAGCTGGCCGGCTTGGGGGCGCGGATCCAGGAGCTGTTCGGCGTGCCGGTGGACGTGGAGTGGGCCAGGCGCGACGGCGAGTTCGCGATCGTGCAGGCCCGACCGATCACCGGCCTCCCCCCGCAGGTCGAGGAGTGGAACGACAGCCTCGAGGGTGAGTACCTGTGGACCGCGGGCAACTTCGGTGAGGCCATCCCCGACGTCATGACCCCGATCACCTGGTCGTTCGTGCAGCTGTTCATCCACGAGGCCATGTCCGCGTCGGCCATTCCCGGCTTCGACATGGTGGGCAACATCGGCGGCCGCTTCTACATGAACCTCACGCCCGTGTACGCCCTGGCCAAGGCCGTCCGGGTGAAGAGCTGGCTCGGCGCGCTCGAGAGCGTCTTCGGCAGGATCCCGCCCGGCCTCGACATGCCGAAGGCGACGGTCCGGTGGGAGACCGTGCGGCGGGCCGTGCCCATGGCGATCGGCATCCGCCTGCGGGTCCGGAGGTACCTGACGAGCATGCGCGCGTTCCTGGCCGCCTCCCCGCAGCGGTGCGAGGAGCTGCGCGGGCGGGTCGCCGCCACCACCACCGCACCGGCGCTGGCCGCCCTGTACCAGAGCGAGATCGAGCCGCACCTGGTGACGTCGTGCCGCATGCTGGAGGCCGCGGGCAGGCAGGGCGGCTCGAGCCTGGTCAAGGTCCGCGCGACGTTGCGCCGGATGGTGGGCGACGTCGACGCCGAGGCGATGCTCACCGGCGTCACCGCATCCCACGAGCTGGCCAGCCTCGGCCTGCTCACGGGCCTGACCCGGCTGGCCGGCGGCGAGATCACCCGGGACGAGTTCGCCCGCCGCTACGGGCATCGCGGGCCGCACGAGTTCGAGCTGTCCATCCCGCGGCCGGGTGAGGACCCCGGCTGGATCGACGCGCAGCTCGCGGGCCTGCGCGACCTGCGGACCGACGCGACCGCGCTGCTCGCGCGCCAGGAAGGAGGCCAGGGACGCAGGCGTGGGCGCGCTTCGCCGCGCGCTACCCGGGCAAGACCGCCCGGATGCGCGAGCGGGTGCGGCGCTGGGGCGCCGTCGTGCGGGACCGGGAGACCGCGCGGTCGGAGAACATCCGGGCGTTCTGGGTGCTGCGCGCCTTCGTCGTCAGGGCCGGGGAGCTGACCGGCGTCGGCGACGACGTCTTCTTCCTCCACCGCGACGAGCTCCTGGATCTGCTGCGCGGCGACAAGGCGGCGTTGGACGAGGTGCCGGTCCGGCGGGCGACCTACGAGCAGTACGCGGCGCTGCCGCCGTATCCGGCGCTGATCGTCGGCCACTTCGACCCCGTGCGCTGGGCCGCGGACCCGGGCAGGCGGTCCGACCTCTACGACGCCCGCGGCGGGACGGTCCCGGCGAGCGACACCGTGGCGGGCTTCCCCGGCGCACCCGGCGTGGTGGAGGGCATCGCGCGGGTGATCCCGGGCCCCGAGCAGGGCGACCGGCTCCAGCCGGGCGACATCCTCGTGACGACGGTGACGAACGTGGGCTGGACCCCGCTGTTCCCGCGCGCCGCCGCGGTGGTGACCGACCTGGGCGCGCCGCTGTCACACGCCTCCATCGTGGCCCGCGAGCTCGGCATTCCCGCCGTGGTCGGCACGGGCAACGCGACGATGCGGCTGCACGACGGCGACCGCGTCCGCGTCGACGGCGAACGCGGCACGGTCGAGGTGCTCACCTGACGCCACCTGAGTGACGTCCGGCCCTAGCTGTCCAGGAAGTGCGGTCGTTGCACGGGCGGTGTGCATCTTGAGGGCCATGATCGATCCGAGTGCAGGTGCAGGTCGCAGCTCGGCTCGTTGGTACTGCACGGCACCATTCGCCTGGTTGGGTGCTGGGCTCGTTTCGGGTTCGTCGGTGCCGTTCCTCTTCGCGGGCTCAGCTGCGAGAGACCTCTACTACGGCGTCTACATCGCGGCCGTGCTCAGTGTTCTTCGTGCTGTGGGCCCGCGACCGGTCGACGACTCGACGTGATGGTGCCCGACGAGTCGCGCTGGCCGTCGGCGTCAGACAGGTGCCGGCTGAGCGGCGGGGATCCACGGCGGACCGATGAGGGGCCGGACGGAGAAGATGTTCAAGGCGGAGGGGGCTGGGCGAGGCGGTGGTCGGCGGCCAGGTCACGCCGGACACGGTCACCGTGGTCCGGGGCGTCGTGACGCGCGCGACCACGAGCGCCAAGACGGTCATGACGGTCCGGACCGCGGCCGGGACCGAGGAGCGGGCCGTGCCCGACGAGCTGCGCGACCGACCGGTCCTCGACGAGGGACAGGCCGTCGAGCTGGCCGGCCTGGGAGCGCGGATCCAGGAGCTGTTCGGCGTGCCGGTGGACGTGGAGTGGACGAGGCGAGCCGGCGAGTTCGCGATCGTGCAGGCCCGCCGATCACCGGCCTCCGCCCGCAGGTCGAGGAGTGGAACGACAGCCTCAAAGGTGAGTACCTGTGGACTGCGGGCAACTTCGGGGAGGCGATCCCCGACGTCATGACCCTCATCACCTGGTCCTTCGTGCAGCTGTTCATCGATGAGGCCATGTCCGCGTCGGCCATGCCCGGCTTCGACATGGTGGGCAACATCGGCGGCCGCTTCTACATGAACCTCACACCCGTGTACGCCCTGGCCAAGGCGCTACGGGTGAAGAGCTGGCTCGGCGCGCTCGAGAGCGTCTTCGGCAGGATCCCGCCCGGCTCGACCTGCCGAGGACGACGGTCCGGTGGGAGACCGTGCGGCGGGCCGTGCCCATGGCGATCGGCATGCGCCTGCGGGTCCGGACGTACCTGAAGAGCATGCGCGCGTTCCTGGCCGCCTCCCCGCAGCGATGCGAGGAGCTGCGCGGCCGGGTCGCCGCCACCACGACCGGACCGGCGCTGGCCGCGCTGTACGAGAGCGAGATCGAGCCGCACCTGGTGACGTCGTGCCACATGCTGGAGGCCGCGGGCAGGCAGGGCGGCTTCGAGCCTGGTCAAGGTCCGCACGACGTTGCGCCGGATGGTAGGCGACGTCGACGCCGAGGCGATGCTCACCGGCGTCACCGCGTCCCACGAGCTGGCCAGCCTCGGCCTGCTCACGGGCCTGACCAGGCTGGCGAGCGGCGAGATCACCAGGGACGAGTTCGCCCGCCGCTACGGGCACCGCGGGCCGCACGAGTTCGAGCTGTCGATCCCGCGGCCGGTGAGGACCCCGGCTGGATCGACACGCAGCTCGCGGGCCTGCGCGACCTGCGGACCGACGCGACGGCACTGCTCGCGCGGCAGGAGGAGGCCAGGGTGCAGGCGTGGGCGCGCTTCGCCGCCGCTACCCGGGCGAGACGGCCCGGATGCGCGAGCGGGTGCGGCGCTGGGGCGCCGTCGTGCGGGACCGGGAGACCGCGCGGTCGGAGAACATGCGCGCGTTCTGGGTGCTGCGCGCGTTCGTCGTCAGGGCCGGGGAGCTGCCGGCGCCGGCGACGACGTCTTCTTCCTGCACCGCGACGAGCTCCTCGATCTGCTGCGCGGCGACAAGGCGGTGTTGGACGAGGTGCCGGTCCGGCGGGCGACCTACGAGCAGTACGCGGCGCTGCCGCCGTATCCGGCGCTGATCGTCGGCCACTTCGACCCCGTGCGCTGGGCCGCGGACCCGGGCAGGCGGTCCGACCTCTACGACGCCCGCGGCGGGACGGTCCCGGCGAGCGACACCGTGGCGGGCTTCCCCGGCGCACCCGGCATGGTGGAGGGCATCGCGCGGGTGATCCCGAGCCCCGAGCAGGGCGACCGGCTCCAGCCGGGCGACATCCTCGTGACGACGGTGACGAACGTCGGCTGGACCCCGCTCTTCCCGCGCGCTGCGGCGGTGGTGACCGACCTGGGCGCGCCGCTGTCACACGCCTCCATCGTGGCCCGCGAACTCGGCATTCCCGCCGTGGTCGGCACCGGGAACGCGACCATGCGGCTGCGCGACGGCGACCGCGTCCGCGTCGACGGCGAACGCGGCACGGTCGAGGTGCTCGCCTGACGTCACCGGGTTGATCGGGGTCCTAGGCCAGCGGCCGCACCGAGTCCCCCCGGCGGACATCGGAGACCGTCGCGCCGTCGAAGAGGATCGGGTACGTGCGGATGCTTCGGTCCTCCACGTCGAAGGTCGGCTTGTTCTGCACCTGCAGGTGCAGATGTGGCTCGCCCGAGTTGCCGGAGTCGCCGACCTGGCCGACCACCTGACCGCGCCGGACCTCGCTCGCCGACGTGGACGCGCAGGCTGCCCTGCTTCAGGTGCCCGTAGAGGACGTAGTGCCCGCCGCCGATGTCGAGAACGACGTGGTTACCCGCCATGGCATGCCAGGTGGTGCCCGCCGACGGGCAGGTCCGGGTGGCCGTCCACGACCTCCGTGACTCGTCCGTCAGCCACGGCGAGCAGCGGCTGCCCGAAGATGAGGAAGCTCTCCAGGCGGCTGCGGTCGCCGCGGGAGGTCTTCCCGTCGACGACCCTGACGATGTCGATGGCGTCGCGCTGGACGGTGAGCGTCCAGTGGTTGTTGACGAGTGCGCTCCTCCCCGCGGAGATGGCCTCCCACCGGCCGGTGAGCGGAACACCGATCGTGACCGCGTCCCGTGGCGCCGCTGACGGTGCCGACGAGCTGGACGACGAGGAAGACCGAGCCGAGCACGGCCAGCAGGTTGGTCGTGAGGGAGATGCGCCGGCGAGGGAAGGCGACGAGGACGGCGGCGACGGCCAGGCCGACCCAGAACGCCGCGACGATGAACGCTGCGGCATCGGGGGCGTAGGCACGCCAGACGTAGAGCGTGCCGGGAAGGGCCGCCGCGGCGAGAAGAGCGAGGAAGACCCAGAGGTTTGCGGCCTGCAGCGCCCAGGTTCGGCGCCCGAGACGGCGCGGGGACACCGCGCCGAGACGGATCCTGCGGATGACCATGACGATGGGCAGGATGACGGCGAACGCGACCATCGCCAGCACCGTCTCGCCCGCCTGGTACGCGCGGGCCCCGGCGACGAGCGCCGTGACTCCGATGATCAACTCGCGGTGCCCGAGCATCGCCGGCGTGGTGAACACCCGGGTCTCGGCGAAGCGCGGCAGCGCCACGCAGACGGCGGCGAGCGTGGCGAGGACGGCATGCCCGGGCTCGATCGGGATCCTGCCGAGCAGCAGGTCCATGCCGAAGGCGACCGGGACGAAGCAGATCACCGCCGGCAGCGCCAGGACGAGAGTGCGCCGGGTCGCGGCGATGCCCGGCTGGGGAGAGCGGCCGTCGGGCTCGACCGAGAGCATGACGAGCACGCCGAGAACGAAGACGACGGCGAAGTTCGGCAGGCCGAGCGTCCCGAACGTGGTGACGGCGTACCAGGCCAGCCGCGAGACCCGCGAAGCCCCAGCGCAACACAGCGGGCGCGGTGCGTGCAGGGTCCGATCTGGTGGTGCTGAGCACCGAATTCTCCTTCATCGGGTGCACACAGCGTGCAACGCACACACCCCTCGCGGCAGCCGGCGAAGGGCCCGGAACCCCTGGCCGGAAGACCGGAGCTGCTCGGTGCGGTCGGGCCGTTCGAGGAAGCACTGCCTATGGGCGATCCAGGACGATTGAGAAGAATCTTGCCGGCGAGCGATTTCTCCGTAGTTCCGTCACGCACGAGCACTGGAGCACCCCCACCATGACGCACGAGTCCACCTGGTACGACGACTTCTTCACCGAGCTGCCCAACGCCTTCTGGCGCGCTGCCGTCCCGCCGGAGGCCACCGCCGCCGAGATCGATTTCCTCGTCCGCGTGGCCGGTCTGCGGCCCGGCCACCGGGTGCTCGACGTCTGCTGCGGCAGCGGACGCCACGCACTGCCCCTGGCGCGGCATGGCTGCCGCGTCACCGGCGTCGACGTGTCGGCCGAGGCGATCGCGCACGCCCGGCGGGCCGCCGAGGAGGAGGGGTTGGCGGCCGACCTGCGGATCGGCGACGTCCGGGCGCTGCCCGCCGACGTGCAGGCCGACGTCGCGATCTGCATGGGCAACGCCTTCGGCTATCTCGACCACGCCGGTACCCAGGTGTTCCTCGCCGACCTCGCGCGGATCGTCGTGCGCGGCGGCGCCCTCGTCCTCGACTACGGGTTCGTCGCCGAGTCGGTGCTGCCGGGCATCGCGCTCGAGGAGGAGCCGATGACGATCGGGGGGATCGAGGCCACCTCGGTCAACAGCTACGACCCCGTGGCGAGCCGATGGCTGACCGAGTTCACCTTCCGCCGCGGCGACGAGGTGCACCGGGGCACGTCCGTGCAGCACGTCTACACCTCGGCCGAGGTGACCCGGCTCGTCGTCGCGGCCGGGTTCGCGGACGTCGAGCAGTACGGCGCCGCGGACGGGTCGCCGTACCGGCTCCGCAGTCCACGCCTCCTGCTGGTGGCGCGGCGCCCCTGACGTCGAACAGCTCTCGGCCTGAACGAATCACCCCTCCGGGCGATACTGGCCGGGCGACCGAGATCGGCGGCCCGACGAAGGGAGCGCTTGTGACCGCCTCCGACATGTTCCGCCTCAGCGAGGCCATCCGCGGCGAGGACTACCTGCTGGCGACGTACTACATCGAGATGCCCGCGGAGGCGGACATCCTGGCCAAGGCGGCGAGCTACGCGGTCGGGCAGACGATCGGCACGTGGGTCGAGGTGCCCGGGGTGACCGCCGAGATGCGCGACCGGCACCTGGGCCGCGTGGTCAAGGTGCTGGAGGCGCCGCCGGTCGACCTCGGCACGCAGACGCAGGAGACCAGCGGGTACTTCATGCAGATCGCGCTGCCGACGGTGAACATCGGGCCCTCGATCCCGATGCTGCTCGCGACGGCCATCGGCAACGACGTCTCGACGTCGGTGCAGGCCAAGCTCGTCGACCTCGAGGTGCCGGACACGCTGGCCGAGGAGCTGGTCGGGCCGCGGTTCGGGATCGAGGGCGTGCGCAAGCTCGTCGGGGTGCACGACCGGCCCCTCGTGCTCAACATGATCAAGCCGTGCACCGGGCTGACCCCGGAGGCCGGCGCCCAGATCTTCTACGAGACGGCCCTGGGCGGCGTCGACCTCATCAAGGACGACGAGCTGATGGGCAACCCGTCGTTCTCCCCGGTGGTGGACCGCGTCAAGGCCTACCTGGCCGCGGGGGAGCGCGCCCGGGACGAGACGGGCCGCGACGTCGTCTACCTCCCGAACGTCACGGACCGGGCGGACCGGATGCTCGACACCGCGCGCCGGGCCGTGGACGCCGGCGCCCGGGCGGTCATGTGCGCCTACGCGTCGGTCGGCTACGGGGGGTTGCAGAGCCTGTCCGAGATCGTCGGGGTACCGATCCTCGCCCACTACGCGGCGGCGGGGCCCTACTTCGAGGGCCCGGGCACGGGCATGTCGGCGCCGATCGCGCTCGGGCTGCTCCCGCGGCTGGCCGGTGGTGACCTGGCGATCACGATTACGCCGTACGGCGGCTATCCGCTCCGGCGGCTGCAGTACCTCAAGATGATCCAGCAGCTCACGCTGCCCCGCCCGCACATCGCCCCGACCTTCCCGGTCATCGGCGGCGGCGTGCACCCCGGCACCGTCGAGACGTACATGGGCGAGCTCGGCCCGGACATCGTCCTCGGCGCAGGCGGGGCGATCCAGGGGCACCCGGACGGCGCCGCAGCCGGCGCGGACGCGATGCGCCAGGCGATCGACGCGGTGATGGCCGGCCAGCGGGTCGTCGACGCCGCGCAGGAGCACCCCGAGCTGCGCCGTGCGCTGGAGAAGTTCGGCTCGACCGTCTGACCACGCACGGTTCACTCAGCGGGACACGACATGCGAACCAGATCTCGGTTACGTAACGTCCGAGATGCACGACGGCGCCCCAGCGGTGTCCTGCTGTGGGCCACGACAGCCGTCGGTCATCGACGACGAGGAGTGCCCCCATGGCAGACACGCTGCGCATCGTGGTCGGGAGCGACTGTGCGGGGATTCGGTACAAGGACGCACTTGCCGACCAGCTGCGCAACGACGACCGCGTGTCGGAGGTCATCGATGTCGGGCGCGACATCGATGAAGACACGCACTACCCCCACATCGCGGTGGCGGCAGCCCGTCTGATCATGGACGGCCAGGCCGACCGCGCACTGCTCGTGTGCGGGACCGGGCTGGGCGTGGCGATCAGCGCGAACAAGGTCCCGGGGATCCGCGCGGTCACGGCGCACGACAGCTTCTCCGTCGAGCGCGCGGTGCTGAGCAACGACGCCCAGGTGCTCTGCATGGGCGAGCGGGTGGTCGGGCTCGAGGTGGCGCGCCGGCTGACCCGGGAGTGGGTGGGTTACCGGTTCGACCCGAGCGTCGGCGTCGGCCGAGAAGGTCGCGGCCATCGGCGAGTACGAGCGGACGCACGAGGAACCCCCGATCAGCGAGGACGAGGCCGCACTGCTCGCGGACGCCGCTGTGCGGGTGTGACGCGGGCGCGACGCCCGGCGTAGCGGTCCTGAACGACAGCCGAGGGAAGGTGCGCAATGACGCGTCTGTTCAACGACCCGACGGACTTCCTGGACGAGCTGGTCGACGGCTTCGTCGCCGCCTCGGGCCGCTGGGTGCGGGCCGTGCCGGGCGGCGTGGTCCGGTCCACGCGGTCGCCCGAGCCCACGGTGGCGATCGTGATCGGTGGCGGGTCCGGGCACTACCCGGCGTTCGCCGGCCTCGTGGGCCCCGGCCTGGCCCACGGCGCGGCCATGGGCAACCTGTTCGCCTCCCCGTCCACCCAGCGGGCCTACTCCGTCGCCAAGGCCGCCGACCAGGGCCGGGGGGTGCTGTTCAGCTACGGCAACTACGCCGGTGACGTGCTCAACTTCGACGCCGCCCAGGACCAGCTGAAGGCCGAGGGCATCGACTGCCGCACCGTGCTGGTCACCGACGACATCTGGAGCGCGCCGGCGGACGAGGTCGAGAAGCGCCGCGGCATCGCGGGCGACCTCACGGTCTTCAAGGTCGCCAGCGCCGCGGCCGAGGAGGGCGCATCGCTCGACGAGGTCGAGCGGGTGGCGCGCCACGCCAACGACCGCACCCGGTCGTTCGGCGTCGCCTTCGACGGCTGCACCCTGCCGGGGAAGTCGGAACCGCTGTTCACCGTGCCGAAGGGGCGGATGGCGGTCGGGCTGGGCATCCACGGCGAGCCCGGCATCGACGAGACGGACGTGCCCACCGCGGAGGAGCTCGCCGAGCTGTTCGTCTCGCGCCTGCTCGACGAGGTGCCCGCGGGGATCGACGTGTCCGGCGCCCGCGTGGTGCCGATCCTCAACGGCCTGGGCAGCGTGAAGTACGAGGAGCTGTTCGTCGTCTACCGCGGCGTCGACCGGCTGCTCCGGGCCGCCGGTGTCGAGGTCGTCGATCCCGAGGTCGGCGAGTTCTGCACGAGCTTCGACATGGCCGGGTGCTCGCTGACGCTGCTGTGGCTGGACGACGAGCTGGAGCGGCTCTGGACCGCGCCCGCGGACACGCCCGCCTTCCGGCGCGGCTCGGTTGCCCAGCACGAGCGTGTCGAGGCCGACGCGGCGCAGGCCACGCAGAAGACGATCCCGCCGGCCAGCGCCGAGTCCCGCGAGGCGGCGACCGTGGTCGCGGGCTTGCTCGCGCGGACGGCGGAGGTGATCGCCGAGAACGCCGACGAGCTCGGGCGGATGGACTCGGTCGCCGGCGACGGGGACCACGGGATCGGCATGCAACGGGGCAGCCGGGCCGGGGCGAACGCGGCCCGGTCGGCCGCCGCGGACGGCGCGGGCGCAGGCACGACCCTCACCGAGGCCGGCGACGCCTGGTCCGACCAGGGCGGCGGCACGTCCGGGGTGATCTGGGGGCGGATCCTGCAGACCCTCGGCCGGGCGCTGGGTGACGACGCTCCGGTGGACGCGGTCGCGGTGTCGGCCGCCGTCGTCGAGGCCAAGGATGCCGTGATGGGCTTCGGCAAGGCCCAGGTCGGTGACAAGACGATGATCGACGCGATCGTGCCCTTCGCCGACGACCTCATCCGGGGCGTCGCCGCGGGCGCCACCCTGCAGGATGCCTGGCAGCACGCCGCGACCGTCGCCGAGAAGGCGGCACAGCAGACCGCGGAGCTGGCCGCGAAGCTGGGGCGTGCCCGGTCGCACGGCGAGAAGAGCATCGGCACCCCCGACCCGGGCGCGGTGTCCTTCGCCCTCATCTGCACGACCGTGGCCGGTGAGCTCGGTCGAGAGGGGAGCAGCTGATCATGGCCCGCTTCACGATCGGCTCCAGCCTCAAGATGTACTTCTCCCACCGGCGCACGCTGGAGTGGGTGCAGGAGGTCGCGAAGATCTGCGCCGACCACCCGGCGACGGTCGGCGGCGCCGTGCAGTTCTTCGTCATCCCGACCTTCCCGAGCATTCCCGGCGTGGTCGAGCTGGCCCGGCCCGCCGGGATCGCGGTCGGCGGGCAGGACCTGCACTGGGAGGACTCCGGGCCGTTCACCGGCGAGGTCAGCGGTGCCGAGCTGGCCGAGCTGGGCGCCACGATGGTCGAGGTCGGGCACGCCGAGCGCCGCGCGCTGTTCGGCGAGACCGACGAGATCGTGGCGCGCAAGACGCTGGCCGGGCTGCGCAACGGCCTCGCGCCGGTCCTGTGCATCGGCGAGGCCGAGCCGGGCGCGCCGGACCACGCGGCCGGGCTCTGCATCGAGCAGCTGGAGTCCGCCCTGGCCCCCGCGCGCAGGTCGGCGACGGGCGGGCAGCTGCTGGTGGCCTACGAACCGGTCTGGGCGATCGGCGCTCCGGAGCCCGCCCCACCGGAGTACGTCAACGCGGTGTGCCGGGCGCTGCGCGCGCACGTCGCCGGTGACGAGCTGTTCCCCGACGCGAAGGTGATCTACGGCGGCAGCGCGGGCCCCGGCCTGCTGCCCCGGATCGCCGAGAACGTGGACGGGATGTTCCTCGGTCGGTTCGCGCACGACGCGAGCGCCGTCCGACGGATCCTCGACGAGGTCGACGTGGACGACACCTGAGAAGAGGAAGGCTCGAGATGCTGCTGCCCGACGAACGTGCCGCACACGACACCGACGACCTGACCGTGGAGAGGGTGGCGTGACCATGGCGGGGAAGGCGTACCTGGGGATCGATGCCGGCACCTCCGTCGTGAAGGCGGCGATCTTCGACCAGAACGGCGACGCGCTCGCGGTGCAGGGGCGGTCGATCCCGCTGATGCACGATCGGGGCGGGGTCAGGGGTGCGGTCGAGCAGGACTTCGACGTCATCCTGGCCACGATGTCGGCGGTCGTCTCGGACGCCATCCGCGAGGCCGGGCAGGCGCCGGAGTCGGTCGCGCTGACCGGGCAGGGTGACGGCTGCTGGATCACCGACGAGAAGTTCCACCCCGTGCGCCCGGCCCTGTCGTGGCTCGACGGGCGGGCCGGCGCGCAGGTCGACGAGTGGTCGAAGTCCGGTGTCCTGCAGGAGGTGTACGAGATCAGCGGCGGGGCGATGTTCCCCGGCGCCCCGGCCGCCTGCCTGAAGTGGCTCGACGAGAACGAGCCGCAGACCCTGGACCGCGCCGCCACCGCGGGCTACTGCAAGGACGCGCTCTTCGGCCGGCTCACCGGCGTGCGCGCCACCGACCCGTCGGATGCGTCGATGCCCTTCGGCGACGGCACCGGCATGGGCTACAGCGACCGCGTGCTGGAGCTGACCGGGTTGACGGACCGGCGCTCACTGCTGGCACCGATCGTGGCCCCGGTCCCGGTGGCCGAGTTGACCGACGAGGGTGCGGCGCTGATGGGGCTGCCCGCGGGCACCCCGGTGACCTCGGGGCCGTTCGACTTCCCCGCCTGCGGATTCGGGTCGGGCGTCGGCTGGCCCGGGACGGAGGGCGACGCCCTGCTCATCGTGGGCACCACGCTGGGTTGCCTGGTGCACCGCGACGAGCTCGTCACCTCCGGCGACGCCGCGGGATTCAGCGTGTCCACCGGGAAGTCCGGCCAGTGGCTGCGGGCGATGCCGGCCATGGTCGGCACGGCGTCGCTGGACTGGGTGCTGCGCACCCTCGGCATCGAGATCAGTGCGGTCGAGGGGCTGCTGGGTACCAGCCCAGCCGGGGCGAACGGTCTGAACTTCCTGCCTTACCTGGCGACCTCGGGTGAGCGCGCCCCGTTCGTCGACCCGCTCGCGGCCGGGTCGATCTCCGGTATCCGCCTGACCACCCACCGCGACGATCTGGTGCGGGCGGTGTGCGAGGGCCTGGCCTACACCGCGCGGCACTGCTTCGAGGCGGCCGGGCGCAGCGGCCGGATCGTGGTGACCGGCGGCGGCAGCAAGTCGTCGAACTGGATGAAGGTGTTCGCGGACGTGCTCGAGGTGCCACTGGTGCTCGCCCGCACGCCCGAGGTGGGCGCGCGGGGCGCCGTGCTGGCCGGGGCCCACGCCCGCGGCGAGGACCTCGACGTCGAGCAGTGGACCAGCCCGGAGGGCGTGGTGGAGCCCGACGACGCGAACCGCGCGCTCTACGACGCCGGCTTCGCCCACCAGATGGAGCTGCTGGAGGCGGCCAGGCCGCTCTGGCACACCCGCAACGCGCTGGCCACCCGAGGGGATGAAACACAGGGGGCGAGAAGTGACGTCGACGCTCTCGCCGTCGACGCGCAAGGACGCGATCGCCGCCGCCACCACCGGGACGTACGACCTGGTGGTGGTCGGCGGTGGCGTCACCGGTGCCGGCGTCGCCCTGGACGCGGCCGCCCGCGGGCTGTCGGTGGTGCTGCTGGAGGCCGGCGACCTCGCCGTCGGCACCTCCTCGCGCTCCGGCAAGACCATGCACGGCGGGTTGCGCTACCTGGAGCAGCTCAACTTCTCGCTGGTCTTCGGTGCGCTGCGCGAACGCGACCTGACCATCAAGACGCTCGCGCCGCACCTGGTCGGCCACGAGCACTTCCTCTACCCGCTGCAGCACCAGTGGGAGAAGCCGTACGTCGGTGCGGGCGTCGGCCTCTACGACGCGATGGCCACGATGAGCAAGCGGACGGGCGGGGCGCCGCACGCCCGCTACCTGAGCCGCAAGACGGTGGCGCGGGAGGCGCCCGGGCTCGACACCGACGTGGTCATCGCCGGCCTGCAGTACCCGGACGGGCGGATGGACGACGCCCGCCACACCCTGGCCGTCGCCCGGACCGCGGCGGCCTACGGGGCGCACGTGATCACGTACGCCAAGGTGACGGGCGTGCGCACCGGCCCCGACGGCCGGGCCACCGGCGTGACGGCCGACGACGTGCAGGGCGGCGGGACCTTCGACGTCTCGGCCCGGGTCGTCGTGAACGCGGCCGGCGTGTGGGCGGCGGAGGTCCAGCAGCTCGCCGGGGCGCACACGTTCGACGTCGCACCGGCCAAGGGGGTGCACCTGCTCGTCCGCTCCGACGCGTTCGACTCGACGACGGGCATCCTGTCGAAGGCCGAGGACTCCGTGATCATCCTGCGCAAGTGGTACGGCCACTGGCTGCTGGGCACCACCGACACGCCCTACGACGGGGACAAGAGCAACCCGGTCGCGGAGAAGGAGGACATCGACTACCTGCTGCGCAACGTCAACACGCTGCTGCGTCGCAAGATCGAGCGCGCCGACCTGCTGGGCACCTACGCGGGGCTGCGCCCGCTGCTCGCCCCCGCGGGGGCGGACGCGAAGTCCACCTCCGCGCTGTCCCGCGACCACGCCGTGATCGAGGCGCCGACCGGCATGGTGACCATCGTCGGGGGCAAGTACACGACCTACCGGCCCATGGCCCGCGACGCCGTCGACGCCGCGGCCCGGTCGCTGGGCAAGGAGATCCCGCCCACCCCGACCGAGAACCTCCCGCTGGTCGGGGCGGCGGGGTGGCTGGTGATCCGCAACCAGCTGCCGGGGCTGTCGGTCCGGTACGGCGTGCCCGAGCCGACGCTGCAGCGGATGCTCCACCGCTACGGCGCCGAGCTGCCGGACGTGCTGGCCCCGATCGCGGGCGATCCGGCGCTGGGCCGCCCGATCGACCACACCGCGGGCTACCTGCCCGTGGAGTTCCGCTACGCGGTCACCCACGAGGGCGCCCTGACCCTGGACGACGTGCTCACCCGTCGCACCCACGTCGCGATCGAGGACCCGGACGCCGGGGTCGACGCGGCCGCGGAGGTGGCCGCCCTGATCGCGCCGGTGCTGGGGTGGGACGCGGCACGGCAGAAGGAGGAGGTCGCGGCCTACGAGGCCCAGCCGCGGCTCGCGACCATCCTCTGAAACGCCTGAGCGGTGGGTGGTGCCCCCTCCGGCACCACCCACCGCTCACGGTGTTCCCTGCTCAGGCTTGGGCGGGCAGCACGTGGTCGCCGACCTTGTCCTGGCTCAGGCACAGCGAGCACACCACCGCGTCGTGGGTCGCGCATGCCACCAGGTCGGGCCGCTCGATGCCCTCCCGGCAGACGTGGCACTGCATGACCTCACCCGACGGGTTGCCGTACTCGTCGAACATCGGCGAGTCGATGCCGTCGTCGGTGCGGCGCAGGTAGTAGCGGCCGCGGGTGGCGAGCGCCAGCACCGGCGGCAGCACCAGGGCCAGCACGATGGCGACCAGCGGCGAGAACGGCTGCAGCGCCGGACCCAGCCCGCCGAAGAACGCGATGATCGAGACCCCGGCCGAGATGATCATGGAGCCGAAGCCGACCGGGTTGATCGCGTAGAGCATGCCGCGGCGGAACTCCGGGTGCAGCGGCGAGATCTTCAGCAGGTACTTGTTGATCACGATGTCCGAGGCGACCACGACCACCCACGACATCCCGCAGTTGGCGTAGAAGCCGAGGATGGTGTTCAGGAAGTCGAACATGTTCGCCTCCATGAGCACCAGGGCGACCAGCAGATTGAACCCGAGGAAGACCAGCCGGCCCGGGTAGCGCTTGGTGACGCGGGTGAAGGAGTTGGTCCAGGCCAGCGAGCCCGAGTACGCGTTCGTCACATTGATCTTGACCTGGCTGATCACGACCAGGACCACGGCGAGCGTCATGGCCAGCCACGGCGGCATGAAGTTGCGGTAGATCTCCAGGAACTGGTGCACCGGCTGGTTGGCCACGGCGGCACCGTCGGCCACGTTGGCGATGATGTAGACGGCCAGGAACAGCCCGACGACCTGCTTGAGCGCGCCGAAGATCACCCAGCCCGGCCCGGCCAGCACGACCGCGGTCCACCAGCGGCGGGAGTTCTCCGGCGTCTTCGGCGGCATGAACCGCAGGTAGTCGATCTGCTCGGCGATCTGCGCGATCAGGGACAGGCACACGCCGGCCGCCAGGAACACCGCGCCCAGGCTGAACGCGCCCTGCCCGTCCTCGCCCTGGTAGGCGAAGAAGGTGGCCACCGACTCGGGGTGGCTGATCAGCAGGTAGACGAACGGGGCGACCATCAGCAGGAGCCACAGGGGAGTGGTCCACAGCTGCAGCTTGCTCAGCAGCGACATCCCGTACATCACCAGCGGGAAGATGATGATCGTCGACGTCGCGTAGCCCAGCCAGAGTGGTATGCCCAGGCCGAGTTGGAGGCCTTGGGCCATGATCGAGCCCTCGAGGGCGAAGAAGATGAACGTGAACGTCGCGAAGATGACGTTGGTGACGACCGAGCCGTAGTAGCCGAAGCCGCTGCCCCGGGTGATCAGGTCGAGGTCCAGGTTGTAGCGGGCGGCGTAGTAGGCGAGCGGGAAGCCGGTGAGGAAGATGACCACGGCGAACACGCCGATCCCCCACAGCGCGTTGACCGTGCCGTAGGAGATGCCGATGTTGGCGCCGATGGCGAAGTCGGCCAGGTAGGCGATGCCGCCCAGGGCCGAGATGGCGACCGTCCCGGTGCCCCACCGCCGGTAGCTGCGGGGGGCGAAGCGGAGGGTGTAGTCCTCCAGCGTCTCCTTCGCGGCACGCGCCCACGGCCGGAGGCGCGGTGGTGGTTGCTCCCGGTCGGCCGGTGGCGGGACCTCCGGAACGTGTCCTTGCTCGGCGTTGTCGATGGTCATCAGGGGCAGCCTTTCCCCGTGAGGTCGCCCGGTTGCGGGGCGACGTTCGGTGGTTGCGGGCGGGCGGGCGGCCGCTCGTGCGGCCGGGTCCGCGCCGGGTGGCGGGGACGGCGCTGACCCCTGCTGACGAGCGAACACGGGACCGCTAAACGACGGCCAAGTGATGACCAAACGCCTCCGGGGGCTCAGGCCAACCGGCGCAGGGCGAGCGTGACGCGCTCGTGCTCGGCGGCGATCTCGGCCACCAGCGGGGTCATGTCGGGACCCGGTTCGGCGCTGTGCGACTCGGCCCGCTGGCACAGCTGCGCCATGGTCGTGGCACCGAAGGTCGCGCCCAGCCCCTTGAGCGTGTGCGCCGCGTGGTGCGCGCGGCCGGGATCGCCGCCGGCCGCCGCGGCCCGCAGCTCGTGGACCAGGGGCGGGGTCTCGGCCAGGAACTCGGCCACCAGGCCGGACAGCGCCGCCGGGTCCCCGCCGACCAGCTCGCGCAGGGTGTCGAGCGCGTCCGGGTCGAGCACCGGGTGGCCGGCGCGGACACGGCCGTTCGCGCGTGCAGCGTGCCGCTGAGCGCCCGGGCCGAGCGTGCGCGGGCGAGGTCGGCGGCCACGAGCGGCTTGGTGAGGAAGTCGTCCATGCCGGCGGCCAGGCACGCGTCCTGGGTGCCGGGCAGCGCGTCGGCGGTCACGGCGATGATCCACGGGCTGCGGTCGCCGAGCTCCGCGTGGATGAGGCGGGTGGCGGCCGGCCCGTCGAGCTCGGGCATCCGGACGTCCATCAACACGACGTCGAACGCCCGGCGCCGGACCGCGGTCACCGCCTCGGCGCCGTTGCTCACCAGGTCGGCGTGATGGCCCAGCTGGGCCAGCTGGAGCAGCACGAGCCGCTGGTTCACGGGGTGGTCGTCGGCGACCAGGATGCGCAGTGCCGCACCGGTGTGCGCCTCCCCGACGATCGGAGCCGGTCGGGTCGGATCGGGGAGCGCGGCGGCCAGCGCCCGGAAGACCGGGGCGGGCCGCAGCGGCGTGGTGAGCACCGCGGCGAACCCCGGGTGGGCGGGTGCCGGCACCCGGCCGAAGGAGGTCAGCAGCACGATCGGCACCGCCGCTCCGTCCGGGGTGGCGTGGATCGCGTCGGCGAGTGATCCCGCCTGTGCATCGCGCAGCCGCCCGACGTCGAGCACGCCACGACGTGCGGACAGCGGCCGGTCCCTGCGCGCGCATGTCACAGCGCTAGGCGAAGCGCCGCCGAGCGAGCGGTGCGATGAGCTGGTGTCGGTGACCCGCATGCCCCACGTGAGCAGCAGCTCGCCCAGCAGCCGCCGGCTCGTGGCGTGGCCGTCGACGATCAGCACCCGCTTGCCGGCCAACGGCGTTCCGTCGTCGGGCACCGGGTCCCGACGGGCGAGCGTCGCCGCCGCGGCGGGCACCGTGAACGTGACGGTGGTGCCGGCGCCGAGCGTGCTGCGGGCGGTGACGGTGCCGCCCATCAGCGCGCACAGCCGACGGCAGATCGCCAGGCCCAGCCCGGTGCCGCCGTAGCGCCGGGCCGTCGAGGCGTCGACCTGCGTGAACGACTCGAAGATCGACTCCAGGCGGTCGGCGGGGATCCCGATACCGGTGTCGCGCACGGTGAATCGCCACTCGTACCGGCTGGATGTAGCGAAAGCGGCGTTCGGTGCGCTCAACGCACTCAACGCCGCTTTCGCTACATCAGGCACGAGCGTTGCGGACACGTCGACCCGGACCTCGCCGCGTTCGGTGAACTTCACGGCGTTGCCCAGCAGGTTCAGCAGCACCTGCCGCACCCGCGTGGCGTCGCCGACCAGCGCGTCCGGGGTGCCCGGCTCGATGATGCACAGCAGCTCGAGGTCCTTGGTGGCGGCGTCGGCGGCCACCAGTTCCAGCGCGGCCTCCACGCACTCGGCGACGTGGAACGGTGCCCGCTCCAGGTCGAGGCGGCCGGCCTCGATCTTCGAGAAGTCGAGGATGTCGTTGATGAGCAGCAGCAGCGACTGGGCGCTGTCGTGCACCACCTCGGCGAACCGGCGCTGGTCCGGGGCGAGGCCGCTGTCCAGCAGCAGCCCGGACATGCCGATGACGGCGTTCATCGGGGTGCGGATCTCGTGGCTCATCGTGGCCAGGAACGCGCTCTTCGCCGTGTTGGCGCTCTCCGCGGCGGTCGCCGCCTCCTGCAGGTCCGTGGTGCGGGTGCGGACGCGTTCGGCCATCACGTTGAACCGCTGCGCCAGCGCGGTCAGCTCGCTCACCCCGGCCACGCGGGCGCGCACGTCGGTCTCGCCCGCGGCGATGCGTGCGGTCGCCGTGTCGAGCTCCGCGACCGGGCGCAGGACGGACCGCCGCGTCACCGCCGCGAACACCGCCATGCCGCCCAGCAGCAGGACCGCCATCGTGACGGCGGCGGCCGACAACCCGCGGGCCCGGCCGGCGGCCTGCGCCGTCTCCTGCGCCGTGCGGGTGTCGACGAGGGTGAGCACCTGCCCGATCGGCTCCATGATCTCGGCCTTGGCGTGCAGGTAGGCCCCGTCGTAGAGCATCGCGTCGGCCCGCTCGCGCTCGGCGGCACCGCCCGTCCTCGACCAGCGCGAACGCCTGCTCCTCGGTCCGCGCCAGCGTGTCCGAGCGGGACTGCGCGGTGGTCAGCAGCGCGAGTTCCTGCGGGCTGAACCCGGCCCGGGTGGCCAGGGTCGTGAACGCGACGGGCGCGCCCGACGGCGTGGGCCGCTGCCCGGTGTCGCTGACGGAGTCCCAGTAGATGCCGTCGTAGTCGATCGGCCGGGGCGCGGTGCCGGCGCGGATGGCCAGGATCTCGCGGAACCAGGCCAGGTACCGCGGGTCGCCCGTGGCGACGTAGCTCCGGGCCATCCGCGTCAGGTCGTCCGAGGTCTGGCGCAGCTCGTAGGCCAGCCGCAGCGACTCGGACCGGCGGGCCTCGGCGGCGGTGGCCTGCTGCATGCTCCGCTCGGCCAGCAGGCTCACCAGCAGCAGCACCGCCAGCAGCACGAGGCCGATGCCGACTCCGCCGGTGACCAGCCGCTTCAGCGACGTCCGCCCGGTCACGCCGGGCCCGGCCGGGTCACCGCGCCTCCCCGGTGGCCGCGGCGCGGACCCGGTCGACCTCGGCCCGCAGCGCGGCGATCTCGGCGCGCAGGGCGGACTCCCGTTCCGCCACCACCGCCTCCAGCCGGCGCAGGTTCCCGCGCTCGACATCGCGCATCCTCTTGGCGGCGAGCGACGAGCGCAGGCGGGCCCGCAGCACCGCGGCGCTGAAGGGTTTCGGCAGGTAGTCGGTGGCGCCGAGCTCGATGCAGCGCACCACGCTCTCCAGCTCGGGCACCGCCGACACCATGATCACCGGGATGTGGTCGAGGACGGGATCGGCCTTGATCTCGGCGAGCGTGGCGTAGCCGTCCATCACCGGCATCATCAGGTCGAGCAGCACCACGTCGTAGCCGCCGGGGTCCCGCAGCAGCTCCAGCGCCCGCCTGCCGTTCTCCGCGGCGTGCACCTCGTGGCCGAGCTCGGTCAGGGCGGCGACCAGCAGCCTGCGGTTGACGCCGCTGTCGTCCACCACGAGCACCCGCCCGGGCTCGTCGCCGGGAGGCTCCTCCGCGGCCGAGGGCAGCATCACCGGGGCCGGGGGCTCCCACGCCAGGTCCGGGTCGTGCCGCAGCACGGCCTGCTCCAGCTCCCGGAGCCCCGACCCCGGCTCGAGCCCCAGCTCGTCGTGCAGCACCCGCCGCGCCGCGCGATAGGCCTGCAGCGCGTCCGCCTGCCGGCCGCAGCGGTAGAGCGCGAGCATCAGCTGGGCCCGCAACCGTTCCCGCATCGGGTGCCGCAGCACCTGCAGTTCCAGCTCGGCCACCAGCGCGCTGTGCCGGCCCAGCGCGAGGTCGGCGTCGATGCGGTCCTCGATGGCGCCCAGCCGCAGCTCGTCCAACCGGGCGGCCTCGGCCCGGGCGAACGGCGCGTCCGGCACGTCCGCGAGCGCCGGGCCCTGCCACAGCTCCAACGCGCGGCGCAGCACCGCGGCGGCCTGCTCGGGATCGTCCCCGTCGAGCGCGGCGCGCCCCTGCTCGGCCAGCCGGACGAACTCCTGCGCGTCGACGCTGCCGGGCTCGACCGCCAGCTGGTAGCCGCGCGACGCCGTGACCAGGACCGTTCCCGGCGCCCCGCGCGGGCGGTCCGGTTCGAGCGCGCGCCGGAGATTGGAGACGAAGACCTGCACCGTGGCCGCCGCCCGGGCCGGCGGGTGCTCCGGCCACAGGTCGTCCACGATCTGGTCCAGCGAGACCACGCGGCCGGCCCGCACCAGGAGCGACGCCAGCGCGGTCCGCTGCTTGCGGCCGCCCAGCTCCACCCGCTCGCCGTCGCGCCGCGCCTCGACCTGGCCGAGCAGCCGGAACTGGATCAGCGCCCGGGGCGCGGCATCATCGTTCACCGTGGTGGGCGGGGCGGGCGGCGGCGCGGGCCATGTCCCGATCGTGACCAGCTCGTGTATGGGCGAGGTTAGGGGCGTGTGACGTTCAGGTCGCGCCGCGGATCCCCGGTTCACTCACCGCAGTGCTGTGCTGAGCTCCGGCGTCGATTCCGGTGCGGTGCCGGCGACCTCACCGGCGCAGGCGGGCACGCACAATGCGGTGCACGGGCCGGGGCCGTGCGGGGGCGTGGCGTCGGTGCCGAGATCGATGACCCCGGCGAGCAGGTCGGTCAGCGAGAGTTGGGTCGCCGGCGCGGGCTGGGTCATGGCGTCTCCTTTGACGGCAGTGAGGTCGTTCGAGCGCGGTGTGACGTTGCACCGGAGAGTGCCGAGCACCGCTGTCAGATACCTGTCGCCGGGGCCCCTTTCGTGGGAGTGCGACGACAGCGGCTGCGGGCAGGATGTCGGCATGCGGAGCGCAACCATGATCACATCCACGGACGTCGCCGAGCTGGGCACGATCGTGGGGATCTGGGCACACCCCGACGACGAGGCGTACCTGTCCGGCGGGCTGATGGCGATGGCCCGGGACAACGGGCAGCGGGTCGTCTGCGTGACGGCGACCCGCGGCGAGCTGGGCACGCCCGACCCGGTCGCCTGGCCGCCGGACCGGCTCGCCGCCGAGCGCACCCGGGAGATGGCGCGCTGCCTGGCCGTCCTCGGTGTGCACGAGCACCACTGGCTGGACTACCGCGACGGGGAGTGCGCCGGGGCCGACCCGGACGGCGCGGTCGAGCGGCTGTGTGCGGTGATCGACGACGTGCGGCCGGACACCGTCCTGACCTTCGGCCCGGACGGCATCACCGGCCACCCCGACCACTGCACGGTCTCGGCCTGGGCCGGTGCCGCCTTCGACCGCGCCGCTCCGCCCGGCGCGCGGCTGCTGCACGCGGCGACCCCCGAGCCGCGGGCGGCACGGTGGGGCGAGCTGAGCGCGAGCCTGGGCGTCTACCTGCCCGGATATCCGGTCGTCACCCCGCCGGAGGGGCTGGCCGTGGACGTCGTGCTGGATCCGGCGACCGCGGACCGCAAGGTCCGGGCGTTGGCCGCGCAGGCGACGCAGACCGCCGGGCTGATCGGGATGCTGGGCGTCGACCGCTACACCGCCTGGGTCGGCGAGGAGTCGTACGTCGAGGCGGCGCGCATCCCGCCGGCGCGAGCGGTCGCAGGGGCGGTCACCGACTGAGGTGCCGCTCGATCGCGTCTCGAGCGATCCTGAGCACCTCGTCGCGGCTCACGGCCGCGGTCGGAGGTTCGGGTTGGCCGCTCACCCCGGTCGACGGCCGGCGCGTCGGGGGCGTGGTCCGCGGCCGCGTCGAGAACCGCGGCGGGATCGGGGTCGCCGATGCGCCGGAGCAGGTCCGCCAGGTTGCGCAGCGCGGGCCACAGGTGGGGCCAGTTGCCGGTGCGCGCGAAGTAGTCGACGACGTCGCGGTAGCCGCGGAGCGCGTCGGCGATCCGGCCGGCGTCGGTCAGGGCGGTCAGCAGGCCGACGGACGCGACGCCGACGAGGAAGGTCGCGCCCGACCGGCGGGCCAGGTCGACGGCGAGCCGGTAGTGCCGCTCGGCCGGCTCGGCGTGCCCGGCGGTGTTCTCGATCTCCCCGGCCACGTAGTCGCCCACGCCCGCATCGTGGGTGACGGCGCGTCGGCATGTCCGCGCGCGCTGCAGCTCCCGCGCCCGGTCGAGATCGCCGGCGTAGGCCGTGGCCAGCGCGGCCGCGACCAGCGTCTCGTCCACCCGGATCCCCCGTTCGGCCGCCGCGAGGCAGCGCTCGACGACCTCGGCGTGCGCTCCTCGAGCCAGGGCGGCCACGGCGAGCGGCAGCGTGCAGTACCACGACGACGCCTCGTCGGTGGCGCGTTCCAGCCCCGCGCGGCCGAGCCGCTCGGTTCTCGCGTAGTCCCCGCGGTGGTAGGCCGCCTCCCGGCGGTGCCCAGCACGGCGGCGGCTCGGGGGTGCGCTGCGAGCGAGGGTCCTGTCGAATCGCGGGCCAGGTCCTCGGCCCAGTCCCGCGGATCTCCACCAGGTCGCGGTAGCTATCGCGTCGAACAGCGCCGTGACAACGGCGGCGGCCGCATCGACGTTCCCGCGGCTGCGGGCCAGCCGCCACGCCGTCCGCAGGTTCGCCATCTCGCGGCGCAGGACCGCGTCCGCCTCGGGCTCCCGCTCCGTCAGCAGCGTCGCGCCGATCCAGGCCGCGCGGTCGACCGCCCACCGGAGCAGGCGGTCCGCCCCGTCGTCGTCCTCGCCCTCGGCGGCGAGCCGGTCGAGGCCGAATGCGCGCAGCGTCTCCAGCATCCGGTAGCGGGTGCCGCCCTCGGTGAACTCGGCGTCGAGCATGGACGTGTCGACCAGCCGGGACAGCACCGTGCCGGGGTCGCCACCGATGCCGAGGTCGAGGGCGAGCCGCTCGGCGTCGTCGAGTGCGATCCCATCGACGAAGACCGACAGGTACCGGAACAGCCGCCGCTCGTCGTCGTCGAGCAGCTGGTAGGACCACTCGACGGTGGCGCGCAACGTGCGGTGCCGGGCGCCGCCGCCGGTCCGGCCGCCGAGCAGGTCGAGGGCGCGGTCGAGCCGGCGGTGCAGGTCGACGAGGGAGAGTCCGGAGAGCCGGCCCGCGGCGAGCTCGATCGCCAGCGGCAGCCCGTCGAGGCGGCGGACGATGTCGGCCACCAGCCGCAGCTCCGCCGGAGTGGGCGGGGGACCGGGGCGGACCCGGCGGGCCCGGTCGAGGAAGACCGCGACCGACGGGGCCCGGGCCGGGTCGTCCGCGTCGGGCTCGGGAAGCGGGAGCGTCGCCAGCCGGAAGGTGTACTCCGCGGGCGGCCCGAGCGGCTCGCGGCTGGTGGCCAGCACCGACAGCCGCGGGCACGCCGACAGAAGCGCGGTGACCGTCTCGCGCGCCGCGTCGAGCAGGTGCTCGCAGTTGTCGACCACCAGCAGCCCGGGGCGCTCGCCGAACAGCGCGACGCAGGCCGTGAGGACGTCGCCCTGGACGACCTGCAGGTTCAGTGCCGACGCCAGGGCGTGCGGGATCGCGGCCGGGTCGCTGACCGGGGCGAGCAGCAGCACGATCGGGGCCTCGCTGCGCTGCGCGACCTCCAGCGCCACCCGGGTCTTGCCGACGCCGCCCGCGCCGACGATCGTCACCCACCGCTCCGCTCCCAGCAGCCGGTGCAGCGCCGCGACCTGCGCCTCCCGGCCGATGAGGCGGGTGGTCGGGCGGGTGCGGTCGGCCGGGCCGGTGGCTCCGCCGCCTGCGATGTCGCGTTCCCGCTCGGCCAGTGCGGGGGACGGGTCGAGCCCCGTCTCGTCGGCGAGCCGTCGCCGGTACTCCCGGCCGATCCGCAGCGCCTCGGGGGCCTGCCCGGTCGCGGCGAGCGCGCGCATCAGTAGGAGCACCGCCGCTTCGCGCAACGGGTCGTCGGCATGCGCGGCGGCGGCGAGCGCGACGACGTCGCCTGCCCGGCCCGCGTCGACGGCACAGGAGATCAGGGCGTCGGTCAGCTCGCGGTGCAGCTGCGCGCAGCCCGCGACCGCGACCGCGATCGGTTCGGTGTCGGTCAGGTCGGCGAGCACCGGCCCGCGCCACAGGCCGTGCGCCTCCTGCAGCACGGCGAGGGCGTCGGCAGGGGCGGCGCGGGCCGTCGCGAGCAGGGTTCGCGCCTGCGCGAGGTCGAGCTCGTCGGCGGCGAGGTCGAGCCGGTAGCCGTCGTGGCGGGTCTGCAGCCGGCCCGCCGCCGGCCCGAGGTGCGTGCGCAACCGGGAGACGTGGGTGTGCAGGGCCTGCCGCCCGGACTCCGGCATCTCCGCCGGCCACAGGGCGTCGACCAGGCGGTCCACGCTGACGGTCCGGCCCTCGGCGAGCGCGAGGAGCGCGAGCACCGCGCGGCGTTTGGGTCCGGGCACCTCGACCGGCGCACCGTCGACGACCACCCGCAGCGGCCCGAGCACCTCCACGCGCAGCGCCGCCCCCCGGCCCGTTTCGGCCATTTCGTCCCACCCCCGGCGACAGCATGCCTGTCAGCGCGACGACAGCGCACGCAAGATCGACGACACCGCGGCCGTCGACCCTGGTCCGCATGACGAAGAACAGGAACATCGACCACGACACGCTGACCGCCTTCCTCGGCCGGTTCGTCGGCGACCTCGGTGCGACCGGCACCACCGGCGCCGTCGTCATCGGCGGCCGGCTCGGCCTCTACCGCGCCCTCGCCGACGGCGCCGCGACCCCGGAACGGTTCGCCGAGCGGACCGGATGCCACCCGCGCTACCTCACCGAGTGGCTGCGCGGGCAGGCCGCCGCCGGCTACGTCACCTACGACCCCGCGACGGGCGAGTTCTCACTCACCCCCGAGCAGGCCTTCTGTCTCGCCGACCCGAACGGCCCCGACCTGCCCGCGGCGTGCCTCACCGTGCTCGGCTACCTGCGCGCCGAACCGCGCATCACCGAGGCGTTCCGGACCGGCGAGGGAGTCGGCTGGCACGAGCACGACGACGACGTCTTCGTCGGGTGCGACGCGTTCTACCGGCCCGGCTACGTCACCGAACTGGTGCCGAACTGGATCCCCGCACTGGAGGGCGTCGTCGAGAAGCTGACGGCCGGGGCGCGGGTCGCCGACGTCGGCTGCGGTCTCGGGTCGTCGTCGGTGCTGCTCGGCCAGGCCTACCCGCGGAGCACGGTCGTCGGCCGGGACTACCACGCGCAGTCGATCGAACTGGCCCGGAAGAAGGCCGCGGAGGCGGGTGTCGCGGACCGGGTCACGTTCGAGGTGGGCACCGCGCAGACCCTCGCGGGCACCGGCTACGACCTGGTGACCACCTTCGACTGCCTGCACGACATGGGCGACCCGCTCGGCGCCGCCCGCCGGATCCGCGCGGCGCTGGCTCCGGACGGCACCTGGCTGGTGGTCGAGCCGAACGCCGCGGACACGGTCGAGGGCACCCTCAACCCGGTGGGCAGGCTGTACTACAACGGCTCGCTGTTCCTCTGCCTGCCCAACGCGCTGTCCCAGCCGGGCGGCTACGCCCTCGGCGCGCAGGCCGGCGAGGCCGCGGTCCGGGAGATCGCCGCCGAGGCGGGCTTCACCCGGTTCCGGCGCGCGGCGGAGACGCCGTTCAACCTGGTGTACGAGATCCGGCCGTGAGGCGCCGCTCAGGTGGGGAAGTTGACGATCGCCAACGCGGCGGGCAGCTGGTCGGTCCGCGGCTCCGGCGTCGGGAGCCTGCCCTGCAGGAACTGTCCGCTGAGGAAGTCGTCGGCGTCGAAGAGGGCCTGCGGCGCGACCTGC
>CAWADQ010000007.1:0-58548 GCA_963780835.1 uncultured Actinomycetota bacterium
TGCCCCCGGCAGGACTCGAACCTGCGACCTAGAGATTAGAAGGCTCTTGCTCTATCCAGCTGAGCTACGGAGGCGGTGCGGTGCCGAGCCTAGCGTTCGGGGCGCGGGCGCACGTTGCGCCAGGTCACCGATCGGACCTGTTCGAGCGACACGGCAGTACCGGGGAGCGGAGCCCGAACGGTTGTTGAGAAGGTAAGCCCATGACTCCGACGGTGCGCTCGGCGGCCGGGTCCGACATCGGGCGCCGCCGCGCCGTGAACCAGGACTCGGCGTACACCAGCTCGCGTCTCCTCGCCGTCGCCGACGGGATGGGCGGCCACGCCCACGGCGAGGTCGCCAGTGCCGTGGCGATCAATGCGGTCGCCGAGGTCGACGCCTCACTCGAGGGCGTCGACCTGCACGACGTCGACCTGCTCAGCGCACTCGGGACGGCGATGGACACCGCCGCACGGCGGCTCACCGACGTCGCCGACTCCGACCCCGCACTGCGGGGGACGGGCACGACACTGGTCGCGCTGCTGGTCGACGGCACCCGCGTGGGCGTGGGGCACATCGGCGACTCCCGTGCCTACCTCTTGCGCGACGGCGAGCTCCACCAGCTCACCCACGACCACACGCTGGTCCAGAGCCTGATCGACGAGGGCAGGCTCACCGCGGACGAGGCCGTCGGCCATCCGCGCCGCTCGGTCCTCGTCCGCACCCTGCAGGAGGGCAGCCCGGCCGAACCCGACCTGTTCACCGTGGAGGGCCGCGTCGGCGACCGGTTCCTCGTCTGCTCGGACGGGGTGACGGCGGTGCTGGACGACGACGAGATCCACGAGGTCCTCGCCGACGTCGTCGAGCCCGCGGACGCCGTCGACCGCCTCATCGCGCTGGCGAACGAGGGAGGCGGTCCGGACAACATCACGTGCGTGGTCGCCGACGTCGTCGACGGGACCGCGTCGGACGCGGGCGGGTTCCTCTTCGGCGCGGCAGCCGAGGCGTCGACCACGTCCTGACCCGGCCTAACCTGGACCCATGGTGCAGACGACGGCCCCACCCGGCTCCCGGCCCCGGCCCGGTCCGGCCGGTGTCCTCGGGCTCGTGGGCGCGGGCGCGGCGCTCGCCGCGCTGGTCGCGGTGGTGCTGACCACGGTGGTCAGCGGGCCGGTGGATGTCGTGCCCGGGTTGTCGGCCCCGGACCGCATCACCACGCTGGGGCTGCCCGCGGTGCGTGTGGTCGCCGAGATCGCGATGGCGGTCGCCGTCGGTGCGCTGCTGCTCGCCGCGTTCCTCGTTCCGCCGCAACGCTCGGGCTATCTGGACGTCGCCGGCTACCGCGCCGTCCGCGCCGCCGCGTCCGCCGCGCTCGTGTGGGCGCTCGCCGCGGCCCTGATGGTGCCGTTGACCGTGGCCGACTCGGTGGGCAGGCCGCTGGGCGACGTCCTGGACGTCGGGTTGCTCGCCCAGACCGTTCCCCGGTTGAGCACGGCGACGGCCTGGCTGCTGACGGCTCTCATCGCCCTCCTGGTGCTCGCCGCCTGCCGGACCGTGCTGGGGTGGGGGTGGACGGTCGTCACGTTCGGTCTCTGCCTGCTCGGACCGCTGCCCGTCGCGCTGACGGGTCACTCCGCGACAGGCGGAGCGCACGACATCGCCAGCGACAGCCTGGTACTGCACGTGGTCGCCGCCTGCCTGTGGGTCGGCGGGCTGGTCGCGGTACTCGCCACGGCCGTCGCACGCGGACCTGATCGGACGGCCGCCCTGGCGACGGCGGTTCCGCGCTACTCGCGCATGGCCCTGGTCTGCTGGGTCACGCTCGGGCTCACCGGGGTGGTGAACGCACTGCTCCGGGTCGCGCCCGCCGACCTGTTCACCACGGGGTACGGCGCCCTGGTGGTGGCCAAGACCGTGGCGCTGATCACGCTCGGCACGTTCGGGTGGGCACACCGCAGGCGGACGGTCGGCCGCGCCGCCGCGGGCGAACCGCGGGCGCTGGTGCGTCTCGGCGTCGTCGAGGTCGTTCTCATGCTGGCGACGATCGGCCTGGCGGTGGCACTGGGCCGCAGCGCACCGCCTCCGACGGCCGCGGGGCCGCCGTCCCGCACCGAGGTACTGATCGGCTACGACCTGGTGGACCCGCCGACGGCGTTGCGGCTCCTCCTGGACTGGCGGTTCAACCTGATCTTCGGTACGGCGGCGCTCGTTCTGGCCGCCGCGTACCTGGCCGGGGTCCGACGGCTGCGGCGCCGCGGCGATTCCTGGGGCCCCGGCCGGACCATCGCCTGGCTGTGCGGATGCGCCGCACTGCTCCTCGCCACCAGTTCCGGGATCGGGCGATACGGCCCCGCGATGTTCAGCGTGCACATGGCCGAACACATGATCCTCTCGATGCTGGTGCCGATCCTGCTGGTGATGGGCGGCCCGGTGACGCTCGCACTGCGGGCGCTGCCTCCCGCGGGCCGAGCCGGTCCGCCGGGTCCGCGCGAGTGGTTGTTGGCCGGCGTGCACTCCCCGTGGGCGCGGTTCTTCACCCACCCGTTGGTGGCGCTGCCGGTGTTCGTCGGCAGCTACTACGGCCTGTACTTCTCGGGGCTGTTCGCGGCCGCGCTGCCGGTGCACGCCGCGCACGTGGCCATGAACCTGCACTTCCTGGTCACCGGTCTGCTGTTCTTCTGGCCGCTGATCGGTATCGACCCGGCGCCCCGCCGCGTGCCCCCGGCCGCACGGCTCGGGGTCGTGTTCGCCTCGGTGCCGTTCCACGCCTTCTTCGGGGTGGCGCTCATGAGTGCGGGCACGGTGATCGGCGGCGGCTTCTACCGCGCGCTGGCCCTGCCCTGGGTGACGGACCCGCTGCGCGACCAGCAGTTCGGTGGGGGTCTCGCGTGGGCCTCGGGAGAGCTCCCGTTGCTTCTCGTGGTGATCGTCCTGCTTGTGCAGTGGTCGCGCCAGGACGAACGGTCGGCTCGTCGCGACGACCGCCGGGCAGACGCGGACGGTGACGCGGAGCTCGTGGCCTATAACGCGATGTTGCGCCGCCTGGCCACGGGCGGACGGCCGTCCGGCGCGGACGACGAGGTGCGGTCGGGGTCACACGATGCCGTTCACCGCGACGACGGTGACGCGGCACCGCGAGCGGAGCGGTCGGTCGGCTCTCCGTGAGGGGCCGTCTGCGCTGATGACGGGCGTGAGGGCGAGCCCATTGCCGGTGTGGACCAGGGCGCGCACGACGTGACCGTTCGTCGCACGCGGTTGCGCCACGTGTGGCCCCTGAGGGCACTTTTCCCAGGTCAGAGCGTTGCACAGGGGGCGATTTGACCACGGCAAAGACGCTCGCGTAACTTGGTTCCTGTCAGCGAGACGCCGGACAGAACGAGCCCCTCGGGGAGCGGTCACCAGGCCCGCTGATCTTCCCTCCGGCCCCGCCGGGAACCTCGGTTCTCGGGTGGCTCAGGTTGGGAAACACAAGCCCCTGAACGCGGCTCATCGGCTGCGTGATGGTGTGCGGGTGTCTTTTGAGAACTCAACAGTGTGTCGAGCTTGTTTGTTCGGAACTGGTGGTGTTGTGCCAGTTTGTGATATGGCTTTGACGTATCGGCGGGCCCCGTCCCGTTGGTCAGAGCTTTTGGTTAGGGCCAGTTTTTGTTGGAGAGTTTGATCCTGGCTCAGGACGAACGCTGGCGGCGTGCTTAACACATGCAAGTCGAGCGGTAAGGCCCTTTGGGGTACACGAGCGGCGAACGGGTGAGTAACACGTGGGTGACCTGCCCCCTTCTCTGGGATAAGCCTGGGAAACTGGGTCTAATACCGGATATGACTCATGATCGCATGGTTGTGGGTGGAAAGCAGTTCTTTTTTCTCGGTGGGGGATGGGCCCGCGGCCTATCAGCTTGTTGGTGGGGTGATGGCCTACCAAGGCGACGACGGGTAGCCGGCCTGAGAGGGCGACCGGCCACACTGGGACTGAGACACGGCCCAGACTCCTACGGGAGGCAGCAGTGGGGAATATTGCGCAATGGGCGGAAGCCTGACGCAGCGACGCCGCGTGGGGGATGACGGCCTTCGGGTTGTAAACCTCTTTCGGCCCCGACGAAGCGTGAGTGACGGTAGGGGTAGAAGAAGCACCGGCCAACTACGTGCCAGCAGCCGCGGTAATACGTAGGGTGCGAGCGTTGTCCGGAATTATTGGGCGTAAAGAGCTCGTAGGCGGTCTGTCGCGTCGGTCGTGAAAACTTGGGGCTTAACCCTGAGCTTGCGGTCGATACGGGCATGACTGGAGTTCGGCAGGGGAGACTGGAATTCCTGGTGTAGCGGTGAAATGCGCAGATATCAGGAGGAACACCGGTGGCGAAGGCGGGTCTCTGGGCCGATACTGACGCTGAGGAGCGAAAGCGTGGGGAGCGAACAGGATTAGATACCCTGGTAGTCCACGCCGTAAACGGTGGGCGCTAGGTGTGGGGGCCATTCCACGGTCTCTGTGCCGTAGCTAACGCATTAAGCGCCCCGCCTGGGGAGTACGGCCGCAAGGCTAAAACTCAAAGGAATTGACGGGGGCCCGCACAAGCGGCGGAGCATGTGGATTAATTCGATGCAACGCGAAGAACCTTACCTGGGTTTGACATGCGCCAGACGCTGGTAGAGATATCAGTTCCCTTGTGGTTGGTGTGCAGGTGGTGCATGGCTGTCGTCAGCTCGTGTCGTGAGATGTTGGGTTAAGTCCCGCAACGAGCGCAACCCTTGTTCCATGTTGCCAGCGGGTGATGCCGGGGACTCATGGGAGACTGCCGGGGTCAACTCGGAGGAAGGTGGGGATGACGTCAAGTCATCATGCCCCTTATGTCCAGGGCTTCACACATGCTACAATGGCCTATACAGAGGGCTGCGAGACCGTGAGGTGGAGCGAATCCCTTAAAGTGGGTCTCAGTTCGGATCGGGGTCTGCAACTCGACCCCGTGAAGTTGGAGTCGCTAGTAATCGCAGATCAGCAACGCTGCGGTGAATACGTTCCCGGGCCTTGTACACACCGCCCGTCACGTCACGAAAGTTGGTAACACCCGAAGCCGATGGCCTAACCCACTTGTGGGGGGGAGTCGTCGAAGGTGGGACTGGCGATTGGGACGAAGTCGTAACAAGGTAGCCGTACCGGAAGGTGCGGCTGGATCACCTCCTTTCTAAGGAGTCTCACCGTTTGGTGAGGTCTGGTTCATGCGCCTCGTTGAAGGGTGTGGTGTGTCCCTCCTTTCACTGATTCCACGCCTGATCAAGGCAGCGTGTTCCTGTTTGGGGGCGTGGTGTGGGTGTGGCTGGGTGGAACACTTCTGCCGCTTGGTTTCGGACAAGGCTGGTTGATGCCAGTCGTGGTGATGCCGGCGGGATTGGCACACTGTTGGGTCCTGAGGAGACACCTGTGAGGTGTGTTCTTGGTGCCGCTCCTGGGCTGGTGGTCTAACGCGCTCTGTTGTGTGTGGTTGTGGTGGCTGCGGTGGTGTTGGGGTGTGGTTGTGTGTTGAGTGTTGCATAGTGGATGCGAGCATCTTGTTGTGGTCAAGTGTGTAAGGGCACATGGTGGATGTCTGGGCATCAGGAGCCGATGAAGGACGTGGGAGGCCGCGATAGTCCTCGGGGAGTTGTCAACCGAGCTGTGATCCGAGGGTGTCCGAATGGGGAAACCCAGCGCGTGTCATGACGCGTTACCAGCATCTGAATTCATAGGGTGTTGGGGGGAACGTGGGGAAGTGAAACATCTCAGTACCCACTGGAAGAGAAAACAACCGTGATTCCGTGAGTAGTGGCGAGCGAAAGCGGATGAGGCTAAACCGTGTTCGTGTGATACCCGGCAGGGGTTGCGGATGTGGTGTTGTGGGGTTTGGTCGTTCTGGTTCTGCCGGACTGGGGATGGCATGTGCGTGGTGTTAGTGGAAGACTTCTGGAAAGGGTCGCCGTAGTGGGTGAGAGCCCCGTACGCGAAAACACTGCGTGTGTCATGGATCGGATACCCGAGTAGCAGCGAGCTCGTGGAATTTGCTGTGAATCTGCCGGGACCACCCGGTAAGCCTAAATACTCCCTGGTGACCGATAGCGGACGAGTACCGTGAGGGAAAGATGAAAAGTACCCCGGGAGGGGAGTGAAATAGTACCTGAAACCGTGTGCCTACAAGCCGTCAGAGCCGGGGCTGCATGTGTCTCTTCGGGGATGGGTGTGGTGGTGATGGCGTGCCTTTTGAAGAATGAGCCTGCGAGTTATGCTTCGTGGCGAGGTTAACCCGGGTGGGGTAGCCGTAGCGAAAGCGAGTCCGAACAGGGCGTCGTCCTTTGGGACAGTGAGTCGCGGGGTGTAGACCCGAAGCGGAGTGATCTACCCATGGCCAGGGTGAAGCGGCTGTAAGAGGTCGTGGAGGTCCGAACCCACCAGGGTTGAAAACCTGGGGGATGAGTTGTGGGTAGGGGTGAAAGGCCAATCAAACTCCGTGATAGCTGGTTCTCCCCGAAATGCATTTAGGTGCAGCGTTGTGTGGTGGATGTCGGAGGTAGAGCACTGGATGGGCTAGGGGGCCGACAAGCTTACTGAACTCAGCCAAACTCCGAATGCCGGCATTTCTAGCATGGCAGTGAGACTGCGGGGGATAAGCTTCGTAGTCGAGAGGGAAACAGCCCAGATCACCAGCTAAGGCCCCTAAGCGTGCGCTAAGTGGGAAAGGATGTGGGGTCGCCCAGACAACCAGGAGGTTGGCTTAGAAGCAGCCATCCTTGAAAGAGTGCGTAATAGCTCACTGGTCAAGTGGTCCTGCGCCGACAATGTAGCGGGGCTCAAGCGCACCGCCGAAGCTGTGGCAATGAGGACTGTGTCTTCGGGCACGGGGGTTCTTGTTGGGTAGGGGAGCGTCCTGCGTCCGGTGAAGCGGCCCTGTGAGGGTGTCGTGGAGGGTGTGGGAGTGAGAATGCAGGCATGAGTAGCGAATGCAGAGTGAGAATCTCTGCCGCCGATTGACCAAGGGTTCCTGGGCCAGGTTTGTCCGCCCAGGGTGAGCCGGGACCTAAGGCGAGGCCGACAGGCGTAGTCGATGGACAACGGGTTGATATTCCCGTGCTCGTGACGGTGCGTCCATGCCGAGGCCGGTGATGCTGACCATCCGAACCTCTTTCGTCTCCTTCGGGAGGTGTTGTGGGGGGAGCGTGGGACCCGATCCGGTAGTAGGCAAGTGATGGGGTGACGCAGGAGGGTAGTCCCGCCAGGCGGTGGTTGTCCTGGTGCAAGCTCGTGGCCCGATGCCTAGGTAAATCCGGGTGTCTGTCTTTGATGACGGGGGTGAGGGGTGATGCGTAGCCGATTGAGGCGAAGTAGGGTGATCCCATGCTGTCGAGAAAAGCCTCTAGCGAGTGCTGTTGCGGCCCGTACCCTAAACCGACACAGGTGGTCAGGTAGAGAATACCGAGGCGATCGAGTGAACTGTGGTTAAGGAACTCGGCAAAATGCCCCCGTAACTTCGGGAGAAGGGGGACCGCTGCTGCTGAAGCCCCGTGCGGGCTGGGTGGTGGTGGTCGCAGAGACCAGGCCCAAGCGACTGTTTACTAAAAACACAGGTCCGTGCGAAGTCGTAAGACGATGTATACGGACTGACGCCTGCCCGGTGCTGGAACGTTAAGAGGACCTGTTAGTTCCCCAACAGTTCGGTGGGGGGCGAAGCGGAGAATTTAAGCGCCAGTAAACGGCGGTGGTAACTATAACCATCCTAAGGTAGCGAAATTCCTTGTCGGGTAAGTTCCGACCTGCACGAATGGCGTAACGACTTGGGCGCTGTCTCGACCACAGACTCGGCGAAATTGCATTACGAGTAAAGATGCTCGTTACGCGCGGCAGGACGGAAAGACCCCGGGACCTTTACTACAGCTTGGTATTGGTGCTCGGTTCGGCTTGTGTAGGATAGGTGGGAGACTGTGAAGCGTTCACGCTAGTGGGTGTGGAGTCGTTGTTGAAATACCACTCTGGTCGGATTGGGTGTCTGAACCTCGGGCCATGATCTGGTTCAGGGACAGTGCCTGGTGGGTAGTTTAACTGGGGCGGTTGCCTCCTAAAGGGTAACGGAGGCGCCCAAAGGTTCCCTCAGCCTGGTTGGCAATCAGGTGGTGAGTGTAAGTGCACAAGGGGGCTTGACTGTGAGACGGACGTGTCGAGCAGGGACGAAAGTCGGGACTAGTGATCCGGCATCTCCTGGTGGAAGGGGTGTCGCTCAACGGATAAAAGGTACCCCGGGGATAACAGGCTGATCTTGCCCAAGAGTCCATATCGACGGCATGGTTTGGCACCTCGATGTCGGCTCGTCGCATCCTGGGGCTGGAGTAGGTCCCAAGGGTTGGGCTGTTCGCCCATTAAAGCGGTACGCGAGCTGGGTTTAGAACGTCGTGAGACAGTTCGGTCCCTATCCGCCGTGCGCGTAGGAGACTTGAGGAAGGCTGTCCCTAGTACGAGAGGACCGGGACGGACGGACCTCTGGTGTGCCAGTTGTCCCGCCAGGGGCATGGCTGGTTGGCTATGTTCGGAAGGGATAACCGCTGAAGGCATCTAAGCGGGAAGCTCGTTCCAAGATGAGGTCTCCCACCACCTTGCGTGGTTAAGGCCCCCTAGAGACGATGGGGTTGATAGGCCGGGGATGGAAGCTCTGTGAGGGGTGGAGTCGACCGGTACTAATAGGCCGAGGGCTTGCCCACAGCATTTTTGTTGCTCGCATCCACTGTGTGACCCTGAGCACACAACCATGTTCTCTGTGTCGCCCCCGGGTGTGTGGGGGTGGTGCGGGGGGTGGTGTGTTGTTCGGCCCCCGGGTTTGTGTGGGGGATAAGTGGATAGTGTTGTCGGTGGTGTTGGCGGAGGGGGAACGCCCGGTCCCATCCCGAACCCGGAAGCTAAGCCCTCCAGCGCCGATGGTACTGCACTCGTCAGGGTGTGGGAGAGTAGGTCGCCGCCGACATTCAATGTAGAAGTGCCCCGCCAGTCCTCCGGCGGGGCACTTCTGTTTTACGGGATTCGTTTTCCATTCTCCCACACGGCACCGACGGTCGGGCCCGGTGTCGACCCGCGATGGCGCGAGTTGTCCACATCGCCCTTCCGGCATCCACAGATCATGGATGCCTATTGCCGGCGAATTCCTTCTGTTCGACGCTGGATCGCACCAGGACCCGTCGAGGCAGGGAGAGTGCGATGTACGAAACGAATGTGACCGTGGTCGGTCGGCTCGCCACGGACGTCGGCTGGAGCCGACTCGGCGACGGAACGGTCGTCGCCAACTTCCGCGTCGCCAGCACGGAGCGTCGCTACGATCGGGCGACCGGCGGCTGGGTCGATGGCGAAAAGTTGTTCGTCGACGTGCGGTGCTGGCGCAGGCTCGCCGAGAACGCCGCCGCCTCCCTCGTGAAGGGCGACCCGGTGGTCGTCACCGGCAAGCTCTACTCGCGCAACTACGAGCACGAGGGGCAGCGACGGACGGCCGTGACGGTCGAGGCGCAGAACGTCGCAGCAGACCTCGCCCGCTGCACGGTCGTGCTCAAGCGAGACCGGCGGCCGGCCACCGAAGTCGGGGCCACGGGCGATCAGAAGCCGGACACGCAGGACGACGCCAACGGGCCGGCTGCCCTGGTGGGCGCCGCACCGGCCGACGAGGGCTGATGGTGGCGCAACTACCATCGACGACGTGGCGGAGTTCATCTACACCATGCAGAAGGTCCGGAAGGCCCACGGTGACAAGGTCATCCTCGATGACGTGACGTTGAACTTCCTGCCAGGAGCCAAGATCGGTGTCGTCGGGCCGAACGGCGCAGGGAAGTCGACGGTCCTGAAGATCATGGCGGGGTTGGAGCACGCCAACAACGGCGAGGCCTACATCCAGCCGGGGGCAACTGTCGGGATCCTCCAACAGGAGCCTCCGCTGAACGAGGAGAAGACGGTCCTCGGGAACGTCGAGGAGGGCCTCGGCGAGATCAAGACCAAGCTCGACCGGTACAACGCCATCGCCGAGCAGATGGCGACCGACTACTCGGACGAGCTCATGGAGGAGTTCGGCGAGCTGCAGGAGGTCCTGGACCACGCCGACGCGTGGGAGATCGACTCGCAGCTCGAGCAGGCCATGGACGCGCTGCGCTGCCCACCGCCGGATGCCCCGGTCGTGAACCTGTCGGGAGGCGAGCGGCGCCGGGTGGCCCTGTGCAAGCTCCTGCTGAGCAAGCCCGACCTTCTCCTGCTCGACGAGCCGACCAACCACCTCGACGCGGAGAGCGTGCTCTGGCTCGAGCAGCACCTCGCGTCCTACGCCGGTGCGGTCCTGGCGGTGACGCACGACCGCTACTTCCTCGACAACGTCGCCGGCTGGATCCTCGAGATCGACCGCGGCCGCACCTACCCGTACGAGGGCAACTACTCGACCTACCTGGAGAAGAAGGCCGCGCGCCTCGCCGTGCAGGGTCGTAAGGACGCCAAGCTGCAGAAGCGGCTGGTCGACGAGCTGGCCTGGGTCCGTTCGGGCGCGAAGGCACGCCAGGCCAAGAGCCGCGCGCGTCTCCAGCGCTACGAGGAGATGGCGACGGAGGCCGAGCGGCACCGCAAGCTCGACTTCGAGGAGATCCAGATCCCGGCCGGCCCGCGGCTCGGCAACGTCGTCGTCGAAGTCGCGAACCTGGACAAGGGTTTCGACGAGCGCATGCTCATCAAGGACCTGTCCTTCTCCCTGCCGCGCAACGGCATCGTCGGTGTCATCGGCCCGAACGGCGTCGGCAAGACGACGCTGTTCAAGACCATCGTCGGGCTGGAGAAGCCGGACTCCGGATCGGTGCGTATCGGCGACACCGTTCAGCTGTCGTACGTCGACCAGAACCGCGCCGGAATCGACCCGAAGAAGACGGTCTGGGAGGTCGTCTCGGACGGCCTGGACCACATCAGGGTCGGGCAGACCGAGATGCCGTCGCGCGCCTACGTCGCGGCGTTCGGGTTCAAGGGGCCGGACCAGCAGAAGCCGGCCGGCGTGCTGTCGGGCGGCGAGCGGAACCGGCTCAACCTGGCGATGACCCTCAAGCAGGGCGGCAACCTGATCCTGCTCGACGAGCCGACGAACGACCTGGACGTCGAGACCCTCGGGTCGCTGGAGAACGCGCTCGAACAGTTCCCCGGGTGCGCGGTGGTGATCTCCCACGACCGCTGGTTCCTGGACCGGGTCGTGACGCACATCCTGTCGTGGGAGGGCACCGACGAGAACCCGGCGAGCTGGTTCTGGTTCGAGGGCAACTTCGAAGCCTATGAGAGGAACAAGGTCGAGCGGCTGGGAGCGGAGGCCGCGCGCCCGCATCGTGTGACGCACCGTAAGCTCACTCGTGACTGACAGCAGCGCGAAGTGACTGACGGCAGTCAGGTCCCTGGTCGGGTGGTCGGCATCGCGTCCCGTCCCTCAGAGGGTTCTGAGACACCGGGTCCCGCGCCGTGGCGCGTCCGGCGGCTGTCTCAGAACCCTCTGTAGTGCGCCACGGCAGGTCGGGAGGCGATGTGGACACGATGAACGGGCAGCGTCCCGGCGCGACCGTCGACACCTCGGCTCCCCACCAGCTCGTCCGAGCGGCAGCCGCGCTGAGGTGGAAGCGCCCCGACCTGACGGCCACGCTCGCCGAGCTGGCGCTGGACGCCGCGGACGACGCCGCGACGTGGGTGACGGCGGCCGGATGGCTGCTGCACGGGCGGACGGTGCTCGGCGACGGCCGGCAGGTCGCCTGCGACCTGATCGACGGTCTCGCGCGATGGGGCGCCGGCGGTGTCGACCTGATGACCGGACCGCAGGGCCGGCGGCTGCGCGTGGAGCTGGCGGGACCGGCACGGCGCGCGGGTGACCCGGCCGGCGCCCGGACGCTTCTGGCAGCGGACCCGGGCACCGACACCCTCGACGGTGAGCTCCACGCGGACGTGCTCACCGAGCTGGCACGGTGCGCGGTCGACGACGCCCCGGACACTGCGGACACTGCGCTGGACGCGGCGGAGCAGGCGTGGCTCGCCGCGGGATGTGAACCCGGGGTCGCCGCCGTGCTGCTGCTGCGTGCCGCCCGCGACCGGCGGGCGGGCCGTCCGGCCGCCGCCGCGGTGGGTGCATTCGCCGGCCTGGCCCGCGTGGACGCCGGCGGACGGCGCGCGGGAGGCGCCGGGTCGGACCACCTCGCGGCGGCGCTGACCGCGGAGTGGATCGCTGCGCTGGTCGACGCCGGCCGGGTGGAGGAGGCCCGGAGCGAGGCGGTACCGGCGGCGAACCGGCTCCTCACCACGGCGCGCCCGAGCCGCCAGCTCGCCGGGCTGCGCCTCGCGGTCGCCCGTGTGGCCGCCGTGGGCGGCACCGCGAGCGGCACCGCGGACGACGTGCTGACCGCGCTGGAGCCCGCGGCCCAGGACGCCGCCGACGCCGACGTCCCCGAGCTGGAGTCGGCGTGCCGGTCCATGCTCGGTGAGCTGCACGAGGCGGCGGGCCGGCTGGACGCCGCGCTCGGCGCGGTCCGAGCCGCGATGGCGGCGGAACGGCGCGACCACGACCGCGGGGCACGCCTGCGTACGCGCCTGGCCGCGGCGACCGCCAGCTGGGCAGGCTCGCCGAGCGGCAATAGTGCAGACCACAGTGCAGTCCGCAGTGCGGCCCACCACGCCACCTGGGGGTTCCTCACCGATCCCGCCGCCGGCGGCCCCGCTGATCTTCGGACCGAGGCGGATCGCGACGACCGGATCGACGACGGAAACGACGCGACGCGGGAGCGGCGCCCCCGAGCGGCCGACCGTCCTGCACCGGTCGAGCCGGAGCCGGCCCGCGCCGAGCGGGCCCGGGCGCGCGCCGGCAACTGGAGCACCGCCACCGGTGCCGGGCGCCGGGCGCGCAGGCTCGCGGCGGAGGCCGCGGCGCCCGTCGGCTGGTCCGACGCTCCGTTGCCCGAGCTCGGGAGCGCGCCTCCCGAGCCGTACGGGGCGTCGGCAACGGACCGGTCCGAGTCGCGGGGCCCTGGTCCGAACGGTGCGGGACACACGGGCGAGACCGTCGCTGCCGGCTCGCCCGGGGCCCGGGTGTCCGCCCGTGACGAGCGGCGGTGGGACGACGCCCTGTCGTCGACCGCCCGGTTCGCGCCCATGCCCGATCTGCCGTCGCGGGCATCCGCGGCGCGGGACGGCGCCGGAGGCGCCGCGCCGGACGCGAACTTGTTCGCCGACGAGGCGACCGCGGGCGGTGGGGTACCCCGACGCGCGAGCGGCCCGCTGTCGCCGATCCCGCTGAACCCGGGCACGAACCCGGGCACGGCCGGGCGACGGTGGACCGAGAGGTCGGCCGGGTGGCGCACCGCGCCGGTCAGGGCGAGGCGTCGACAGGGCGGGCGACGAGCGCAACGTCGGGAGGCGGGTCGGCGCACACGGACACCGGCCGGGCGGTGGCGGTCGGCGCGTCCTCGGCGAGCGGTTCGCTGATCGGCGACGCGCTGCTCCGCGAGTTGCTCGAGAACGGTCTGCCGGCCCGCCGCGCGGAGCCGTCCAGGGTCTCCGGCGTCAGCGACACCGTCGTGTTCGAGCTCGATCCGCGGCACGACTCCACAGTCGCGGTGTCACCGATCCTCCCCGTGCGCGATCCCGCCCGGACTCCCGCACCCGCAGGGGGACAGGTGCCCAGCACGGCGCTCAGGAACCCGCGTCGCCGGCGCCCGCCCCACCGGGTCGGGGCGGACCGGGGGCAGGACCGCCCGCCGCCGGAGCCGCCCGGCGAGCGTCGGGGCGACGGTGTGCCGCAGGCGGTCGGCCGGGACGGTTCGCCCGCGGTGGACACGGTCGGCGTCGCCGCTCCGCTCGACACCCGGCGCCACCAGCACAACGGTCACGGCCGTCCGCCCGGGTCGAACGGGAGCCACCGACCCGAGGGTCCCGCCGCAGATCACGGCGGGAACCCGGGTGACTCGCCGGACGCCGGGTCACCCGGAGCAGGCACACCCGGCCCGGGCGCCTCCTCGCGCCCGCCGGGTGCGGCCCGATCCGCCACCTCCGACACCGACGGCCTCGGCCTCGGCGACTTGCTGGCCGGCGCGCTCGCCGCCTACCGCGACATCTGAGCCACGTCGACGCGCCAGGCCTGGGCAGGACCTCCAGCCCGGGTCTCCGGGACCTGCGCAGGGTCAAGTGGGCCACGCCACAGGGCTACCCTGGAGCTGCCAGGCCGGCTGACGCCAGCACCAGCCAGGAGCCCCGGGGGGCATGCACGTGATCAGTCGGACCCGTGAGCAGACGACCGCCGCGGAACCGCCGCCCGCCCCCGACACCGCTCCCGGCCGACCCGATCGACACCGGCCTCGACGCTCTCTACCGCCGCCACACACCGGACGTCGCCCGCGCCGGCGACCCCGGCCCGGTCCTGCGCGCGGCCGCCCGCGCGCACCGGGAGCTGGCCGGCCACCGCGCCGCCGGGCAGGAGCTGATCCGCCTTCGCGACGGCGCACCGGAGGGATCGGGCGCGGTCCTCGAGATCGTCACCGACGACATGCCCTACCTCGTCGAGTCCGTGCTCGCGGCAGTGCGCCGGGCCGGGGGCGAGGCCAGACGGGTCATCCACCCCATCGTCGTCGTGGAGCGCGCCGCGGACGGCGAGCTGCGCGCCGTCCTGCCGGACGCCGACCCGGTCGCGCCGCCACCCGGGGCCATCGCCGAGTCGTGGATCCGCGTCGACCTGGGCCGCCGCGTCCCCGCCGGGCTGGAAGCCGACGTCGCCGAGGTGCTGCACGACGTCCGCGAGGTCGTCCGCGACGCCCCGGCGATGGCCCGCCAGGCCCGCGCGCTGGCCGACCGGCTACTCGCCGACGGCCTGCTCGACGCCGACCGCTCGGCGGGCTCGTCGTCCGTGACCCGGGCGGACGACCTCGCGAACCTGCTCCGCTGGCTCGCCGACGGGCACTTCACGTTCCTCGGCCACCGCCACCTCGTGGCCGACGGCGGCCGACTGGTTCCCGAGGGGCCCGGTCTCGGGGTGCTGCGTCGGGAGAGCGGGGTCGCCGAAGCGCTCAGCCCCGAGGCCGCCGACGCCCCGCCCGAGCTGCTCGTGTTCACCCGTGCCACCGCGAAGAGCCGCGTGCTGCGCCCCGTGCAGCCCTACTACCTCGCCGTCCGCATCGTCGACGTCACGGGACGTCTCCTGGGCGAGCACCGCTTCCTCGGCATGCTCACCGTCGCCGCTCTCTACGAGAACGTGCTCGATATCCCGGTCGTCGAGCGGCACGTGCGTGACGCCATCCATCGCGCCGGCTTCCCGCTCGCGTCCTACTCGGGCCAGCAGATGCTCGAGGTCATCTCGGCGCTGCCCCGCGAGGAGCTGTTCAGCAGCACCGAGCAGCAGCTGCACGACACCGCGGTCGGGGTGCTGGCCGTCGCCGGGCGCCGCACGGTCCGCGTCTTCCTGCGTCCGGACCCGTACCGCCGGTTCGTCTCGTGCCTGGTGTACGTGCCCCGGGATCGGTACACGACGTCGTCGCGCATCGCGATGGCCGAGGTGCTGCGCCGCCACCTGCACGGGTCGTCGGTCGACTTCACCGTCCGGCTCACCGAGTCCGCCCTCGCGCTGGTGCACTTCACCGTCCACACCGACCCGGCGACGTCGCCCGAGGCCGTGGACGGCGACGACCTGCAGGACGAGCTCGCCGAGGCCATCCGCACCTGGGACGACCGCCTGCTGTCCCTGCCCGGCAGCGGCGAGGTCGCCGACCTGATCCCCGGGGTCCCCGAGGCGTACAAGGCCGGGGTCGACCCGGCGCAGGCGCTGGTCGACCTGCGCTACGTCGCCGCGCTGAGCGGCCCGGGCGACTTCGGCCTGCGGCTCTACGCCCCGTCGGGGGGCCAGGAGCAGCGTTTCACCCTCTACCTGGCCGGTGCGTCCGCGACCCTGACCGCGGTGCTGCCGGTGCTCCAGCAGCTCGGCGTGGACGTCCTCGACGAGCGCCCGTCGGAGATCGTCCGGCCCGACGGTCTGCGCTGCTGGACCTACGACTTCGGGCTGAGCGTGGACGTGGCGACCCAGACCGCGCTGGCCGACCGGCCGCACACCGAGGTCGCCGCGCAGTTCACCGCGGCGTTCGCGGCGGCGTGGCGGGGTGAGGCGGAGACCGACGGGTTCAGCGCGCTCGTGCTGCGCACGGGGCTGGCCTGGCGTGAGGTCGCGGTGCTGCGCGCCTACGCCCGGTACGCCCGCCAGCTCGGCAACCCCTACGGGGTCAACTACATGGCCGACACGCTGCTGGCCCACCCTGCCGTGGCCAGGGCGCTGCTCGGCCTGTTCACCGCGCGCTTCGACCCGGCGCTGCGAGGGGCGGCCCGAGGCCGAGGACGACGCGCTCGCCACCGCCCAGGAGCTGATCGACGCGGTGACCGGGCTGGACGCCGACCGCATCCTGCGCGGCTTCCTCGGGATGATCGGTGCGACGCTGCGCACGAACTTCTACCGGGAGCGGCCGTTCCTGTCGTTCAAGATCGACCCGTCCGCGGTGCCGGACATGCCCGCTCCGCGGCCCCGGTTCGAGATCTTCGTCTACTCGCCTCGGGTCGAGGGCGTGCACCTGCGCTACGGGCCGGTCGCCCGCGGTGGCCTGCGCTGGAGTGACCGGCCCCAGGACTTCCGCACGGAGATCCTCGGCCTGGTCAAGGCGCAGGCGGTGAAGAACGCCGTGATCGTCCCGGTCGGGGCGAAGGGCGGGTTCGTCGTGCGCCGGCCCGAGGCGGGTGGCGACGAGGTCGTCGCCTGCTACCGGACGTTCATCTCCGGGCTGCTCGACGTCACCGACAACCTGGTCACCCGCCCGGACGGGCGCGCCGAGACCGTCCCGCCACCCGACGTGGTGCGCCACGACGGCGACGACGCCTACCTCGTCGTCGCGGCGGACAAGGGCACCGCCACGTTCTCGGACATCGCGAACGAGGTGGCCGCGTCCTACGGGTTCTGGCTCGGCGACGCGTTCGCCTCCGGCGGCTCGAAGGGCTATGACCACAAGGCGATGGGCATCACGGCCCGGGGCGCGTGGGAGAGCGTGAAGCGGCACTTCCGCGAGCTGGGGGTCGACACCCAGGCCGAGGAGTTCACCGTCGTCGGGATCGGCGACATGTCGGGTGACGTGTTCGGCAACGGCATGCTGCTCTCGCCGCACATCCGGCTGGTCGCCGCGTTCGACCACCGGCATGTCTTCGTCGACCCGACACCGGACGCCGCACGCGGGTTCGCCGAGCGGCAGCGGTTGTTCGCGCTGCCGCGTTCGTCGTGGGACGACTACGACCGCGACGCGATCAGCGCGGGCGGTGGGGTGTGGCCGCGGACGGCGAAGTCGGTGCCCGTCGGGCCGGAGATCCGCGCCGCGCTGGGGATCGACGACGGTGTGGATGGTCGGGTGACCCGGCTCAGCCCGCCGGAGCTGATCCGTGCGGTCCTGCGGGCCCCGGCGGATCTGCTGTGGAACGGCGGGATCGGCACGTACGTCAAGGCGAGCGAGGAGACCCACGCCGACGCCGGGGACAAGGCCAACGACGCGATCCGCGCCGATGCGAGCGAGCTGCGCGTCAAGGTCGTCGGCGAGGGTGGCAACCTCGGGCTGACCCAGCGGGGCCGGATCGAGTTCGCCCGCAACGGCGGGAAGATCAACACTGATGCGATCGACAACTCCGCGGGCGTGGACTGCAGCGACCACGAGGTCAACATCAAGATCCTGCTCGACCGGCTGGTCGCGGACGGCACGGTGGACCGCGAGGCGCGCAACGCGCTGCTGGTGGAGATGACCGACGAGGTCTCCGCCCTGGTGCTCGCCGACAACCGCGCGCAGAACGCCCTGCTGGGCGTCGGCCGGGCGCACGCGCGGGGCATGATCCGGGTGCACCGGCGGTTCGTCGCGGACCTCGAGACCCGCCGCGGCATCGACCGGCAGCTGGAGGTGCTGCCGGACAAGGCCGGGTTCGCCGCGCTGGAGGCGGCGGGGCAGGGGCTGACCGGTCCCGAGCTGGCGACCCTCGTCGCGCACGCGAAGCTCGACCTGCACGCCCGCGTGCTCGCCTCGGACCTGCCCGACACGGCGGCGTTCTCGGGCCGGCTGCCCGAGTACTTCCCGCGCCCCCTGCGCGAGCGGTTCCCCGAGGCGATCGCCGACCACCCGCTGCGCCGGGAGATCCTCACGACGCTGCTGGTGAACGAGACCGTCGACGCCGCGGGCATGACGTACGCGTTCCGCATGGAAGACGAGGTGGGCGCCAGCCCGGACGACTCGGTGCGGGCGTTCTCGGTCGTCACCGCGGTGTTCGACCTGCCCGAGCTGTGGGAGCGCCTGTCGTCCCCGCAGATCCCCACCGCGGTCTCGGACCGGGTGGTGCTCGTGTCGCGGCGGCTGCTGGACCGCGCCGCGCGCTGGTTCCTCACCAACCGGCCCCAGCCCCTGGCCGTCGGCTCCACCATCACCCGCTTCGCCGCACCGGTGCGGGCGTTGCGCGGCACGGCTGCCGGAGCTGCTGGTCGGGCGGGAGTGCGCCGAGATGAAGGCCGCCGCGGCGAAGCTGGAGACCGACGGCGTGCCGCCCGAGCTGGCGCTGGAGGCCGCGGCGCTGCTGGAGAGCTACGGGCTGCTCGACATCGTCGAGCTCGTGGAGCTCGCCGACCGCGAGAAGGAACCGCGCGAGCCGTTCGAGGTGGCGCAGCTGTACTACGCCATGTCCGAGCACCTCGGGATCAGCGTGGCGCTGACGGCGGTGAGCGGGCTGGAGCGCGGCGACCGGTGGCATTCGCTGGCGCGGCTGGCGCTGCGCGACGACCTGTACGGCTCGCTGCGGGCGGTGACGCTCGACGCGCTGCGCGAGGCCGCCCCGGGCACGCCGGTGGACGAGGCGATCGCGCAGTGGGAGCGGGCGAACGCCTCGCGGCTGCTGCGCGCCCGCCCGGCGCTGGACCAGATCCTGAGCGACAACCGGCTGGACCTGGCGACGCTGTCGGTGGTGTCGCGGCAGCTGCGCGGCCTGGCGCGGTAACCGATCCGGCCACGACGCGTCCGCCCGTACTGCGCGCCGGATCAAGATGAGAGGGTGTGCGGCGTGCCCCGCTTCGTCGCGCAGGTCCCGGTGCGGTGGACCGACCAGGACGCCTACCGGCACGTCAACAACGCCAAGGCCGTGACGCTGCTGGAGGAGGCCCGCGTCGCCCTGATCTTCGACGCGGCCGCCGCCGAGGGCGTCGCGGGCTTCGCCGCCGGGCTGCTGGTCGTCGGCCTGCACGTGGACTACCGCCGCCAGATCCCGTACCGGTCCGACGGCGTGCGCGTGGCGATGGCGGTCGAGGAGGTGCGGGCCGCGTCGTTCCGGATCACCTACGAGATGCACGACGGCCCCGAGGAGGGCGACGCCGTCGCCGTGCGGGCGTGGACCCGGATGGCGACCTACGACCTCGACGCCGGCCGGCCGCGCCGGCTGACCGACGAGGAGCGGACCTTCCTCGGCCGCTGGACCGCCGCATGAGCGCCCTGCACATCACCGACCCGGACGACCGCGGCGACCTGGGCACCTTCGTCGGCCGGGTCGTCCGGCTCGATCAGACGGCGGCGGTCCGGCTGCTCGGTTCGGCATCGGGCCGGGTGACCGCGTGGGCGAGCACGCCGTTCGACGTGCTCGCGACCCGCTCCGTGCCGGGCACGCTGGAGCCCGCCGACGTCACGACGTACGCCGCCGCGCTGCTCTCGGCGCTGAGCGTGGATCGCGCGGACACCGTCGATCCCGGCAGCGGCGGGCTGTGGCAGGGGCTGCTCCCGCCCGCCGACGGCTGGGCCGTCGTCGACACCGTGCCGGCCGCGGAGCTGGAGGGGCTCACCGAGCGCGGCCTCGCGCTGGCCCGTGAACACGCCGGCCCGCTCGGGCCGCCCGCGTCGCTGCTCGACCAGACGGTGCTCACCGTCACCGGTGCGGCGGGGCCGCCCGTCCGGATCCCGATGCGGTGCCTCTTCGCGCTGTCCGGCATGGGGTTCGTCGGGGCGGGCGACGCCGGCGAGACCGTGCGGGTCTCGGCGACGTCGTCGTGGTTGCGCCTGGACGCCCGCTACGGCGCGGTGGTGCGGCGGCGGATCACGGCGCTGCCGCTGCTGACCTGACGGCGGTCTGCCGAACGTGCCGACTCGCGGCGGCGAACGTGCCGACTCGCGGCGGCGAAGGTGCCGACTCGCGGGGCCGGGGCATCGGCGGCCGGCCGGAACCGGCGGACGGTCAGGCGAGCCAGACGGCGGTGTCCGGGGGGAGCATCCGCTCGTCGAGCGGGCCGCTGACCAGCAGCGGGTCGCCCGGGGGCAGCGGGACCGGCTCCGGTGAGGTGTTGAGCGCGCACACCAGCGTCGTGCCCGTGCGACGGAACGCCAGGCAGCCGGGCGGGGCGCCGAACCACTCCAGGGGCGGGCCGGGGGCCGGGGGCGGGGTGAAGCCGGGGTGCAGGCGGCGCAGCTCCAGCGCGCGCCGGTACAACGAGAGCGTGGACCCGGTGTCCTCGAGCTGCGCGGCGGCGCTGAGGGCGGCGTACTCCGCGGGTATCGGCAGCCAGGGCTCGCCGGTGGTGAACCCGTAGGCGGGCAGGTCCGCCTCCCAGGGCTGCGGGACGCGGCAGCCGTCGCGGCTGTCTTCGCCGTGGTGCCAGACGGCGTCGCGGCGCGCCTCGCCGGGCAGGGCGGCGTCGGGCAGCCCCAGCTCGTCGCCGTTGTAGACGTACGCCGCGCCGGGTAGCGCGAGCTGCACCAGAGCCATCGCGCGCGCCCGGGCCCGCCCGACCGGGCCCGCGCCGTACCGGGAGGCGGGGCGGGACAGGTCGTGGTCGGACAGCAACCACGACGCCGCGGCCCCCACGGAGCCCACCGCCGCCAGGCAGTCCTCGATCGCGGCGCGCACCTCGTCCGCGTCGAACCGGCTCGCGGCCAGCTGGGTGTCGACGGCCAGGTGCAGCTCGTCCGACCGCACGTAGCGCGCGAACCGGGCCGCGCTGCGCACCCCGAGCGCGCCGATGGCCACCCGCTCCGGGTAGTGGTCGAGCGTCGCGCGGATCATCCGGTGCACGTCGTGCACGTCGTCCTGGTCGAACCGCGGGTCGTCGTCGGCGGCGCCGGCCCGCCCCGCGTCGTCGAGCTTCTTGCACATCCCGTGCGCGGCGTCGATGCGGAACCCGTCGACGCCGCGGTCCAGCCAGAACCGCAGCGTCTTGTCCAGGTCCGCCCAGACCTCGAGGTTCGTCCAGTTCAGGTCCGGCTGGGCGGGGGAGAACAGGTGCAGGTACCACTCGCGGGGGCCCGCGTCCCGGGCCGGCTCGCGGGTCCAGGCCGAGCCGCCGAACACGCTGCGCCAGCCGTTGGGCGGTTCGGTGCCGTCGGTGCCCTGGCCCGGCCGGAAGTGGTAGCGGGCCCGCTCCGGGCTGCCCGTCGGTGACGCCAGCGCCGCGCGGAACCACGGGTGCTGGTCCGAGGTGTGGTTGGGCACGAGGTCGACGGTGACCCGGATGCCGTGCGCGTGCGCGTCCGCGATCAGGTCGTCCACGGCGTCGAGGTCGCCCCACACCGGGTCGACGCCACGGTGGTCGGTGACGTCGTAGCCGTTGTCGACCATCGGGGAGGGGTAGATGGGGCTGAGCCACAGCGCGTCGACGCCGAGCAGCTCCAGGTAGCCCAGGCGGCTACGGATCCCCTGCAGGTCGCCGATCCCGTCGCCGTCCGAGTCGGTGAAGCTGGGTACGTAGACCTGGTAGAAGACGGCGTCCCTCCACCACTGCACGGGGGCATCCTGCCAGGGACGCTCCGTGACTAGACCGGCGAGTTGACCATGCTGGCCGCGGCGTACTCGAGGTACTGCCACAGCTGGTCCCGGTGGGCCGGCGCCAGCCCGGCCTCGTCCACGGCGATCCGCATGCAGCGCAGCCAGGCGTCGTGCTCGAGGGGGCCGATCCGGAACGGGAAGTGGCGCATCCGCAGGCGGGGGTGGCCGCGCTGGTCCGAGTAGGTGCGCGGGCCGCCCCAGTACTGCTCGAGGAACATCCGCAGCCGGTCTTCCGCCGGGCCGAGGTCCTCGTCCGGGTAGAGGGGACGCAGCACCGGGTCCGCGGCGACCTCCTCGTAGAAGCGCCCGATGATCTTGTGGAAGACGGGGGCGCCGCCGACGTCGTCGTAGAAGCTCCGGGGGACGGTCACCGCTCCATTGTCCTCTACTTGGTCGGCTGCGATTACTTGGTCGGGGGAGGTGCCGCGGTCGGGAACGCGAGCGGGCGCGGCAGGCCGGCCCGGTCGAACGCCTCCGTCAGCGCGGTGATCAGCGCTCGCTGCACGCCGAACTGCTGGCCGGGGGCGGTGCGGGCGGTGACCCGGAACGTCACCCCCTCCGGGCCGACCTTCTCGATCCCGACGACCTCGGGCTCCTCGAGCACGTACTCGGCGACCTCCGGATCCGCCACGGCCTCGTGCGCGACCCGGGTCGCGAGTTCGACGGCCTTCGCGATGTCGGCGTTGTGCGCGAGCAGCAGGTCGGCGACGGCGACGGCAAAGCCCTGGCTCTTGTTGCCCACCCGCAGGATCTCGCCGTTGCGCACGTACCAGACCGTCCCGTTGCCGTCCCGCACGGTCGTGATACGGAGGCCCACGGCCTCGACGGTGCCGTTGGCCGAGCCCAGATCGACGATGTCGCCGACGCCGTACTGGTCTTCCAGCAGCATGAACATGCCCGAGAGGAAGTCGCGGACGAGGTTCTGCGCGCCGAAACCGATCGCGAGCCCGACGATGCCCGCCGAGGCGAGCAGCGGGGCCAGCGCCACCCCGAACTCCGCGAGGATCATCGCGATGGCCACCGCGCCGACCAGGAACGAGCTGGCCGACCGCAGCACCGAGCCGATGGTGCGGGCACGCTGGGCCCTCCGCGGGGAGATGGGCGCCGCGGCGCCCTCCCCGAGCTGCGGGCGCGTCCGGCGGCTGATGAGGCTGGAGACCCGGTCGCTGGCGGCGCCCTCGACGAGCCGGTGGATCGCCCGGTGCAGCAGGAAGCGGACGATCAGCGCGAGCAGGACGGTGACGGCGATCGTGAACGACTTGGCGACGATGACGTCGGCGGACTGCGCGAGGAAGTCGTTGTCGGTCCACTGGTAGAACCGCTCGCACCACGAGCCGGGGTCCTTGGCGCAGACGGGCTCGGCGACGGTGGTGGCGAGGTCGCCCACCGACGGCGCCGTCGGCAGGATCGAGCCGGTCGGTTCCGTCGTCGGGACGGGCGTGGGGACCGGGGTGGTCGTCAGCGGGATCGGCGGCGTGGTCACAGGGGCAGTCCGGTGTGTGCGGCGAGGAAGGACAGCTGGTCCACGCCCAGCGCGACGCTGCGCGAGACCGACCGGGCGCCGTGGCCGACGTCGGTCTCCCGGCGCAGCAGCACCGGGCGGGTTGTCGGCGAGGGTCTTTCGTAACCCGGACCGCGGGCTTGCCCGCCAGGGGGTTTCGAAAGACCCTCGTAGCCCGCCGTGGCGTGCTGCAGGGCCGCGCACATCTTGCGGGCGTGCAGCGGGTCGACGCGGGTGTCGGAGTCGAAGACGGTGAACAGGACCGCCGGATAGCCGGTGGCCTCCCGCACGTGGTGGTAGGGGGAGTAGGACAGCAGCCAGCCCAGCTCGTCCGGGTCGTCCGCGGTGCCGTACTCGTCGTTCCAGGTGCGGCCGAGGGAGAACCGCTCGTAGCGGACCATGTCGAGCAGCGGCGCGGAGCAGACGACGGCCCGGTAGAGCTCGGGCCGCTGGGTCAGGGCCGCGCCGACGAGCAGGCCCCCGTTGGAGCCGCCGAGGATCGCCAGCCGGTCCGCGGTCGTGTCCCCGGCGTCGACCAGGGCCTGCGCGGCAGCGTGGAAGTCGTCGAACACGTTCTGCTTGTGGCCGCGGTTGCCCGCGCGGTGCCACGCCTCGCCCTCCTCGCCGCCGCCGCGCAGCGAGGCCAGCGCGTAGACGCCGCCGGCGCCGACCCACGCCAGCGCGGAGGCACTGTAGGCGGGCTCGGGATGGATGCCGAAGCCGCCGTAACCGGTGAGCAGGGCCGGGCGTGACCCCCGGCCGTCGGCGGGGCTGACGACGAACATCCGGACGGTGGTGCCGTCGGCCGAGGTCACCTCCCGCTGCTCGATCAGCACGGGCGGCACCGGGACCGCGCCCGGGGCGGCCTCGTCGAGGACCGTCTCGCCGGTGGCGAGGTCGAAGCGGCGCACCTGCTGCGGCGTGACGAGGTCGGTCCAGCCGATCCACAGCCGGCCCTGCTGGGCGGGACTGGCCGGGTCGGCCGAGGTCACCCCGGCCAGCGCCCCGAGCCCGGGCAGCGGGACGGCGGCGCGCGGCGTGCCGTCCCGGTCGTGCAGCGTCACCTCGGCGGTGGCGTGGCGGCTGCGGACGAGCGCGAGCAGGCCGTCGGCGGGGTCGGCGGAGCCCGCGGGCTGCAGCCACCCCACACCCTCCAGCACGGAGTCGGGGTCCTCGGCGACCAGCTCCCGCCAGTGCTCGCGGCCGGGTGTGGCGGGATCGGTGACGGCGAGGCGGAAGCGGGGGGCGTCGTCTGTGGTGAGCAGGTACAGCCGGCCGTCGCGCTCCACCCACGCGGAGCACCGCACGTCGTCGGCCTGGGTGAGCAGCGGGACGAGGGCACCGGCGCCGTGCAGGTCCGCGATCCACAGGCTGTCGCGGCGGGCGGTGCCGACGTTCGCGGTGACGATCAACCAGCGGCCGTCGTCGGAGACGTCGACGCCGTAGTAGTTGTGCTGCTCATAGAGGCCGGGGCCCTCGACGAGGACGTCGGTGTCGGTCGGGGCGCCGACGCGGTGGCGCCAGATGCGGCGGTGGAACGCCTGCTCGCCCGGCGGCACCTCGTCCGGGGCGACCATGCGGACGTAGAAGAACTCCTGTCCGCCCGGCAGCCACGCGACGTCGGAGTACCGGCAGCGGTCGATGGGCTCCTCGACGTCGTGACCGGTGGTGACGTCGAGGACGTGCAGCACCGACTGCTCGTCGCCGCCCGCGGAGAGCTGGTAGGCCAAGAGGCGGCCCTCGTGGTCCGGGATCCACCCGTCGAGCGTGGTCAGCCCGGCCGGGTCGAGCGCGACGGGGTCGAGCAGCACGCGCTGCGCACCGTCGGGCTCGGTGACCTGCAGGATGCCGTGCTCCTGCCCCGGCTCGCGGCGGGTGGCGAAGCGGCGCCCGGCCCGCCAGACCGGCGCCCCGACCCAGCCGGCCTCGGCCAGGGCCGCCAGCGTGGTGGCGAGCCGGTCCCGGCCGGGCAGCGCGTCGAGGTGGGCGCGGGCCAGCGCGTCCTGCGCGGTGGACCACTCCCGCGTACGCGGGTCGTCCGGGTCTTCCAACCAGCGGTACGGGTCGGCGACGGCGCGGCCGTGCAGGTGATCGACGAGGTCCAGGCGCTCGGCGCGGGGGTAGGCGGGAGCGGTGGTCACGTGCGACGAGGGTAGTTCACCCGCGCGCCGGCACGGCGTCCCGTCGGCGGGAGAGGACGTGCGGCGGCGTCGGGGTGCCCGCGGGCAGCAGGGGGCAGGGCTGCGGGGCGTCGACGACGGTGCGGACCGGGACGACCCCGGCCCACCGGCCGCCGGCGGCGACGTCCTCGTCGTCGTCGACGGGCGGGCCGGTGCGCACCTTGACGCTCGCCTCGGCGAGGTCCAGCGCGAGGACGGCGGTGGCGGCGAGCTCCTTGCGGCTCGGCGGGCGGGCGTGGTCCCACGAGCCGGGCGCGACGTGCTCGGTGACGGCGCGCAGTCCGGCGAGGCGCTCGGCGTCTTCGGTGACGAGCCGGGCCCGGCCGTGCACCACCGCGCTGCGGTAGTTCATCGAGAAGTGGAACACCGAGCGCGCGTAGACCACGCCGTCGACGTGGGTGACCGTCACGCACACCGGTGCGCCCGCCGCGGCCGCGCGCAGGGTGCCGGCGCCGGTGGACCCGTGCAGGTAGAGCGTGTCGGCCCGGTCGCCCCGCCCGCGGCCGTAGGCGGTGGGGAGCACGACCGGTGCGTCGCCGAGGACGATCCCGAGGTGGCAGACCAGGCCGGCGTCGAGGACGGCGTACAGCTCGGCGCGGTCGGTCCGGGCGCGGCCGGCGCCGCGGCGGACGGTGCTGCGCGCCGTGGGGGACAGGGGCGCGGCGGACAGGGCTGCCACGGACAGCGGCGCAGTGGGCCGCGGGTCGGCGATCGGGGTCTCAGCGGATCGAGTCGCGGTCACCTGTTCAGCGTGGGCCCTGAGGTGGCATCCTGCGAGGGCCATTCCGCATCGATTGTGAGAGGCCACTTGTGGACCTGCCGCCGCTGGTGCTGGACCGGGACGGCCGCTCGCCGCTCGCCGTCCAGCTGGCCGACGCACTGCGGGCGGCGGCGCGGGCGGGGGCGGTCCGGGTAGGGGACCGGTTGCCGTCGACGCGGTCGCTCGCGGTCGATCTGGCGGTGAGCCGGACGGTGACCGCGGCGGCCTACGACCAGTTGCTCGCCGAGGGCTGGGTGGCGGGGCGGCACGGCGCGGGGACCTTCGTGGTGGCGGTGCCGGCCGCGCCGCGTGTCGGGCCCGAGGTCGCGCCACCGAACCGACACCGCGCCGAGACCGCGCACGGGGCGCCGTCCACGGACGGCGCGGACCGGGAGGAGTCGGCGCGGAGTGCGGGACCGGCCGGGCCGCGCACGGCGACCGGGCCGCGAGACGGCGCCGCACCGGTCGACCTGCGGGCCGGGATGCCCTGCGTCGCGGCGCTGGACCGGGCCGCGTGGCGGCGGGCCTGGCGCGCCGCCGCCGACGAGCCGCCCGACGTCGTGCCCGACGCGGTCGGGCTGCCGGCGTTCCGCGAGCGCGGTCGTCGAGCACCTGCTGCGGCACCGCGGCCTGGCCGCCGATCCCGGCGCCGTGCTGGCGACGGGCGGCACCACGGCGGCGGTCGCCGAGCTGGCCGCGCACCCTGCCGCGCGGGGCGCGGGTGGCGGTGGAGGAGCCGGGTTACCAGCGGGCCGCCGCGGCGCTGCGCGGCGCCGGGCTCGCCGTGCTCCCGGTGCCGGTGGACGGCGACGGCCTGGTCGTCGACGCCCTGCCGGCCGGTCTCGCGGCCGTCTACTGCACGCCGGCGCACCAGTTCCCGCTCGGCGCGCGGCTGTCGGCGGCGCGGCGGGTCGCGCTGGTGGCACGGGCCCGGGCCGAGGGGTTCCTGGTCGTCGAGGACGACTACGACGGCGAGCTGCGCTACGACGTCGCCCCGCTCCCGCTGCTCGCCGCGCTGGGCCCGGACGTCGTCGTGCACCTGGGGACCGCGAGCAAGCTGCTGACGCCGACGCTGGGCGCGGGCTGGCTCGTGGCGCCCCCGGCCGTGCGCGACGTCGTGGTGGCGCAGCGGGACCGGGCGGGTGTCCGGCCGGCGCGGGCGGGTCAGCGGGTGTTCGCGGCGCTGGCCGCGCACGGTGACCTGGGCCGGCATCTGCGTCGGCTGCGGCGCGAGCTGGCGCAGCGGCGGCGGGCCGTGGTGGCGGCGGTGGCGGCCGCCGGGATGCCGGTGTGCGGCGACGCGGCGGGTGCGCACGTCGTCGTCCGGCTCGCCGACCCGGCCGCGGAGGAGGCGGCGGTCGCGGCGGCCGCCGACCGCGGGGTCGTCCTCGACGGACTGGCCCGCCACCACACCGGCGCGCCGACGGTGGCCGGGCTCGTCCTCGGCTACGCGGGCCCGTCCCGCGCGGAGCTCGACCGCGCACTCCCGATCGTCACCGCGGTGCTGCGCCGCGCGGCGAGCAGCACCTGCGGGCGCAGCGACGGCGGCTGCACCGGCAGCCGCAGCTCGGCGATCACCTCGAGACCGGCGTCGAGCAGCATCCCGGCCAGCTTCTCGGGGCGGTAGAGGTGGGTCGTCCACGACACCGGCAGGCCGCCGTACCCCACGGTCCGCGGGACATCGCCGTCGCCGACGTGCGTGCCGACCAGCGCCTGGCCGCCGGGGACCAGCGCCTCGGCGAAGGTCAGCAGCACGCCGGGCAGCGCCTCCCGCGGGAGGTTGAACAGCGACCACCAGCCGAGCACGCCGCCGAGCGAGGCCGGCGCGAGGTCGAGCTCGGTCGCCGAGGCGACGGAGAACCGCAGGTCGGGGTACTGCCGGCGGGCGTGCTCGACCATGCGCGGCGACAGGTCGACGCCCGAGGCGTCCAGACCGAGCTCGGTGAGGTGCGCGGTGACGGTGCCGGGGCCGCAGCCGACGTCCAGGACCGGGCCGAGCCCGCGGACGGACTCCGCGAACGCGGCGAGCACGGCCCGTAGCCACGGCTCCGCCTCCAACCGGCCCATGGCGAGCTCCACGTAGGCATCGGCAACCCGGTCGTAGGACTCGCGGACCGTCTCGAGGTCGGAGGGCTGCTGCACGCAGGCACCCTACGGCTGGAGTGTCAGTCCGGGAGCGCGATCTGCTCCAGCACAGGAAGGGCGGCGACGAGGGCGGCCCGCCGATCCCCGGTGAGGTCGTCGATGCGGCGGGCCAGGGCGTCGGTCGTGCACCGGCGCAGCGCGTGCAGCAGCGCCGCGCCCTCGGCGGTCAGTGCGATCCGGGTCGCGCGGTGGTCGTCCGGGTCGGGCGTGCGCGTGACGAGGCCGCGCTCGTACAGGACCTCCACGAGCCGGGACGTCGTCGGCGGGCTGGTGCCGAGGATCTCGGCGAGCCCGCCGATCCGCAGCGGCCCCGCCGCCTCGAGCGCCCCGAGGGCGGTGAGCCGGCTCGGCGTCATGCCGGCGTCGGGGTGGGTGTGCACCAGCCTGCGCCCCAACCGCGCCATGGCCAGCCGCAGCCGGTCGGCGACCTCCCCGGACGTCACGCCGAGGGCGTCCCCGGCGGCGGTCGTCGTGGCTGCGGTCATCTCTTACCCCTCTCGATGAGCGAGCTTGCGAGCGAATCACATGTCACAGCGCTTACGCGCAGCGCCGACCGAGCGCAGCGAGGGAGTGCGATGAGCGGCGTGCCGCGGGCCCTCGCGGGTCGGGGCACCATCGGGGTTGCGGACGGTGCCGGCCAGCCCGGTCGTGGCCGGGACGAGCGCGAGGTCGGCGGTGCCGGCCTCGGACCCGACGACGGCCCCCGGCGGCAGGTCCGCCACGGTGTAGCGGCCGTCCGGGCCGACCGGTGCGCGACCGACCGGGTCGCCGTCCGCCGTCGTGACGGTCACGGTCCCGTGCGGCACTTCGGCGCCGTCGGGTCGGCGCAGCGTGCCGAGCAGGCGACCGGCCGGAACCGGGCCGGCGAAGCCATCCCGCACCAGCTCGCCGGACTCCGCCGCCAGCTCGGCGCCCACCGACTCGCGGACGGCCGGACGGGAGCGGGTGCCGGTGAACCAGGAGGCCACCGCCGCGACCAGGCAGGCGACGATCGCGAACCAGAAGGCTGCGGTGAGGCCGTCGGAGAAGGGCCCCGTGATCAGCTGGGGGAAGAAGCTGCGGCCCGTCAGGTAGCTCGCCTGGTCCGGGGGAAGCGTGGTGAGCACCGGCCCGAGCAACTGCTGGACCGGGTTGTAGCCCAGGAACGCGGCGAAGAGGACCGCCACCGGCGGCAGCTCGGCGATCCGCGCGGCGTCCGCGGCGGGGACGCCGTTCGCCGTCAGCCCGCTGGACAGCGCCGACGGCAGGGTGTTCGCCAGCCCGGCGATCATCAGCGTGAAGAACAGGCCGATCGAGAGCACCATGCCCGAGTTCTGGAAGGTGGCGTTCATGCCCGCTCCGGCGCCGCGCGCGCTCGCCGGGAGGCTGTTCATCACCTCGGCCCGGTTCGGCGAGGAGAACAGGCCCATCCCGACGCCGTTGAGCAGGAGAAGTGCGGCGAAGGCGGGGTAGGAGAAGTCGACGGGCAGCAGCTCCAGCAGCACGAAGCTCACCGCCGTGAGCACCATGCCGCCGGTCGAGAACCACCGCGGGCCCATCCGGTCCGACAGCACGCCCGACAGCGGTCCGGCGACGAGGAACCCGACCGTCAGCGGGAGCATGTAGATGCCGGCCCAGAGCGGCGTCTCCTCGAAGGAGTAGCCGTGCTGGGGCAGCCAGACGCCCTGCAGCCAGATGATGAGCACGAACTGCAGCCCGCCACGGCCGAGCGAGGCGAGCAGGTTCGCGGTGTTGCCGAGGGTGAACGCGCGGATCCGGAACAGCGCGAGGTCGAACAGTGGGTTCGGCACCTTCAGCTCGATGGCGACGAACGCGGCGAGCACCAGTGCGCCGCCGATGAGGCAGGTGAGGACGAACGGGCTGGTCCAGCCCATGACGTGGTCGCCGTAGGGCTGGATGCCGTAGGTGATGCCGACGAGCACCGCGATCAGGCCGACCGCGAAGGTGACGTTGCCCCACCAGTCCATGCGGGCGGGGCGGCGTTCGCCGGTGTCGTGCAGCTTGAGGTAGGCCCAGATCGTGCCGAACACGCCGAACGGCACGGACACGAGGAACACCAGGTGCCAGTTGACGGGGCCGAGCAGGCCGCCGATCACCAGCCCGAGGAAGGAGCCGGCGATCGCGGCGACGCCGTTGATGCCCAGCGCGGTCCCGCGCTGCCGCGGGGGGAAGGCGTCGGTGAGGATCGCGCTGGAGTTGGCCATCAGGCAGGCGCCACCGATGCCCTGGACGATCCGCCAGCCGATCAGCCACAGCGCCGCGGCGTCGCCCTGCATCCAGGTCACCGCGAGCAGCACGGACGACACCGCGAAGATCAGGAAGCCGAGGTTGTAGATCCGGACGCGGCCGTACATGTCGCCCAGCCGCCCGAGCCCGACGACCAGCACGGCCGTGACGACCATGAAGCCCATGAGCATCCACAGCAGGTAGCCGGTGTTGCCGGCCGCCAGCGGATCGATGCCGATGCCGCGGAAGATGTCGGGCATCGCGATGAGCACGATCGAGGAGTTGATCGTGGCCATGAGCAGCCCGAGCGTCGTGTTGGAGAGGGCCACCCACTTGTAGCGCGTGTCGTCGTGCACCGCTGCGTACGCCGTCATCCCCACCCGCCCGACTCAGTCATTGCTTGACACATGCTAACTATCTGTCGGCAGCACGCCCACCCGGGTGTCAGGAAGGCCACTTTCCTGTCGTGTGGCGCCATGAAGGTGGCCTTCCTGACGTGTGGACCTCGGAGAGCGGGCGGCCGGCGGTCGTGCTGGAGTGGGCGCTGTCGAAAGTCGTCACGTGCGCGGCCCGGACCCCGCGCCGAACAGAGGGAGCGGACCGGGTGGAGCTGAACCGGCTGGTGCAGGGAGGTGGGCGGGCGCTCGCGGCGTCGCGCATCGCGCTGGGGGTGGCGGCGCTGGTGAGCCCGCGGCTCGCCGCGACGCCGTGGGTCGGGTGGTCGTCGACCCATCCGGCAGGCGAGGTGCTCGGCCGGGCGGCGGGAGCCCGCGACATCGCGCTCGGGGCCGGTGCCCTGCTCGGCGCGCGGCAGGGGCCGCAGGCCGAGCGCACGTGGCTCGGGCTCGCGGCGTTCTGCGACGTCGCGGACGCCGTGACGACCGTCGCGACGTGGCGGCGCCTGCCCTCGCCGGGCCGCCTGTTGGTCAGCGCGGCGGCGGCCGGCGCGGCCGTCGTGGGGGTGGCGGCGGTGGTGACATCGGACGGTCGAGCGACCTGCTCCCGGCGAGGGCGGACGTCCTGACCGGCGTCGGCTCCGTCGCTGTCCGCGGCGCCGGTACCACCGGCGCGCGCCCGAACCCCGACCCGACGCAGACGAACCCGGCGACCGCGACGTCCGGGGTGCCGCCCCCGCGCAGCTGCTCCTGGGCCTGGGCGAGTGCCTCGGCGACCGGCAGGCCGGCGGCGAGCCGCCGGTGGAAGGCGGTCATGAGGGGAGCCGTCTCGGCGTCCGGGACCGGCAGCGGGGACGCGACGAGCTGGCTCGCGCCGCGGGCGAGGAACATCGCGCCGAGCCCGAGCAGCTCGTCGCCGGCGCACACCACGGACCGCCCGCTCTCGCACGCCGCGAGCACCACCGTGTGCGGGGCGTCGGCGAGCTGCTCGATGTCGTAGGCGAACAGCGGCCCGTCGGCCAGGGTGAGCTCGGAGAACAGCGGGTTGTGCGGGGCGAGGCGGCCGTGGGCGGCCAGGTGCACGAGCGCGGCGCCGTCGAGCGCGCGCAGCACCCGGTCCGCGGTGGCGTCGGCGGCGAGCACCGGGGTGACGCCGTGCACGGCGGCGACGGCGCGGGCCTCGCCGTCGGCGCCGGGCAGCGCCGGGCCCGCGGCGACGAGGGTGTGCCCCGGGGTGGCGGGGCGGGAGCGGGCGCCGAGCCACAGCGTCGCCGAGGGCGAGACGGTGACCGGCCGCCCGGCGCACGACGGCAGCAGCGCCCACGGCACGTTCTGCAGCGACCCGGTCGGGACGACGACCAGTGGCCGGCCCGCGAGCTCGGGCATCCGGTGCAGCAGGGCGGCGTCCGCCCGGGCGGCGCTGTCGCGCAGCAGGGTCGCGGCGGCGGCGTGCAGTGCGGCGGGCAGGTCGGGTCGCAGCAGCCGGGAGACGGCGAAGGCGACCCGGTCGAGCAGGTCGTCGGCGGCGCGCATCGGCCCGATCCGGTGCAGCCGGGTCCGGCCGCCGGCCAGGGTGACCGCGACGAGCGTGCCGTCGGCGTCGACGAGCTCGAGCAGGCCGGCGTCGCCCAGCGCGGCGGTGAGCGCCTCGACGCCTGCGGGTGGCGCCACCGGATCGCCCGCCCCGCCGCGGTGCAGCGACCGCGCCCGGATCCGCCGTTCCAGCACGGTCTGCCGGGCCAGCAACGACCCCATCTCGTCGGTCCGGCCGGCGGTGCGCAGCTCGGCGATCTCCAGGACGGTCCCGCGCAGGGCGGCGACCGCCTCGGCGGTCTCCCGGTCGTCCGGGGGGCGGCCGGAGCGCTGCATGAGCAGCCCGGTCGCTCGGCCGCGCTCGGCCCATTCCAGCACCTCGCGCGGCCGCCCCGAGCGCAGCGCGATGCGCAGCCCCAGCTCGGCCAGCGCGGTGCGGTGCCCGGCCGCGTGCGCCCGGACGTCGGTGGCACCGAGCACGGCGCGGTGCTCGTCGAGCAGCCGCAGGCCGGCCCGGATCGCGGTGCGGGCACCGCGCGGGTTGCCCGCGTCGGCCCGGGCCAGCGCCTCGGCGTACCAGCCGCGCGCCCGCAGCATGGCCGGGCCGCTGCGCCGCTGCCGGGCCGCCTCGCGCAGGTGCGCGGCGGCCTCGGCGGACGCTCCGCGGCGGCGCAGCAGGGTCGCGGTGAGGATGCGGGCGTCGAGCGCGGGCGCCGGCCAGTGGGCAGCGGCCAGCGTCGTCGTCACGTCGACGGCCGAGCGGACGTCGTCGGCCCGTGCGCACCCGTCCGCGCACCGCGCGCGCAGCACCAGGAGCCGGGCGAGCGCGGCCCACTCCGGCCGCTGCTGGCGCTCGAACTCCCGGGCGGCCCGGCGGGCGTGCGGCAACGCGGCCGCGGGGTCGTCGTCGAGCAGGGCCGCCTCGGCGAGGACCAGCCGGGCCTGCGGCAGCTTCATGTCCCGCCTGCCGCGGGCGTACTCCGCGACGGCCTGCTCCGCCGTCTCCCGTGCCTCGCCGGCCAGCCGCACCGAGAGCAGCAGCTCGGCGCGGTCGACGAGCAGCTCGCCCAGCCGGCCGTCCTGCTCGCGGATGCGCCGCTCGGCGACGGCCGAGTGGGCGAAGGCGGCCGCGGTCTCGCCGCGCAGGCCCAGCACCCAGGCGAGGTTGGCGTGGGCGAACCCGACCTCCAGCGGCAGCTCCTGGTCCCGCGCCAGCCGCTCGGCCTGGCGCAGGTCCGCCTCCGCGGCGGCGAACTCGTGCCGGAAGGCGTGGGCGAGCCCGCGGTTCCAGATCACCCGCCGGACCCAGAACGCGTCGCCCGCCCCGCGCAGCGTCGGCAGCGCCTCGCGGTAGTGGTCGAGGGCCTCCCCGTGCCGGCCCAGGTCGAGCAGCACCCCGCCGCGCTGCGCCAGGGCGCGGGCCCGGCCGTGCGGGTCGTCGAGCAGGGCCAGCACCCGGTCGAGCTCGTCGAGCGCCTGCGCCGGGCGCCCGCGCTCGGCGAGCAGGAAGGCCATCGTGAGCCGGGCCGCGGCCGCCGTCGGTGCCGCGCCTGCCTCCTCGGCGCAGCGGAGGCTGCGCTGCAGGTGGGTCAGCGCGCGGTCGAGGGCGCCGCGGTGCCGCAGCGCCTGCCCCCAGGCCTGTTCGGCGACGGCCCGGGCCACCGCGTCGCCCCGCCTGCGGGCCCGGCGCACCGTCGCGGACGCCAGCACCACGGCGTCCGCGGGCGACGCGTCGGCCAGCCGCAGCGCCTCCTGGGCGGCGTCGAGGCACGACCGTCGGTGCACGTCTCCATCCCTGTCCCGCGAGGTGCGCGGTGTCAACGGGGATTCCGCAAGTACCTGTCAGCCATGTATCAGTCGATATGCTGGCCGCTCCTCCTCACAGGGGTTCCTGTGCGGGGGGCCGGCGACACGGAGGTGGGTCGGATGGCTGCGGACGAGCGCGAGTGCCAGATCGTCGTCGCGACGGAGCACCTGGACCTCGTCGGCAGGGAGCTCGGCGCCGGTATGCGGGTGGCGGCGGAGAACGCCCGGCTGGGGCTCACGCTCGTGACGCTGGCGAACGCGGCCGAGGCGGGCCGCGCGCTCGCGGCCCGCCGGCGGGCCGACCACGACGGCCCCGAACCGGAGGTCGACAGCGACCTCGACCGCGTGCTCACCGAGCTGCGCCTGTGGTCCGCGCACCGCTACGCGGGCTGGATGCCGACGCTCGGCAAGAACCGCACGCTGAGCGGCGTCCAGTTCAAGCCCTACACCCACGGATTCGACCGGCCGACCGTCCCGGCCGCCGGGACGGTGGCCCCGCTCCCCAAGCCGGACCAGGCGCTGTCGCGCGTCTCCGTCGGGCTGTTCGACACCGTGCTGGCCCCGCACCGGCAGCTGACCGGGAGCTACCTCGCCGACCCCGACACGCTGGTCGGGCCGGTCGAGGACGACGGGGGCGAGCGGCTGTGGTGGGAGGGGCACGCCACGTTCGTCGCCGGCATCATCCGCCGCCACGCGCCGTCGGCGGTGCTGGACGTGCGGACGGCGCTGCGGCGCGTGCCGGGCGGGTCCGGCGACGAGCGGTGGTCGATGCCGCTGTGGGACTTCGCCGACCTGCTCGCCGACTACCAGGACGCCGGGGTCGCCGTGCTCAACCTGTCGGTGGGCGTGTCGACCGACGACGGCCGGGCACCGCTCGTCCTGGAGCGGGCCATCGCCCAGCTCACGCCGAGCATGGTCGTGGTCGCGGCGGCCGGGAACCACGGCGAGCCGCACGCGGCCACGGACGGCCGACCGGCCCCCAACGCCGCGCTGTTCCCCGCCGCGCTGGACAACGTCCTCGCCGTCGGTGCCCTCGACGGCACCGGTGCCGCCGCGTTCACCCCCCGCGGCGCCGGGGCAGGCCGACACGGCGCCCTGGATCGACGTCTTCGCTCCCGGGGTGGACGTGGTCAGCACCTACCTCGGCGACGGCGCACCCGAGCGGGTGCTCGTCGAGAACGCCGACGGCTCCCGCTCCCCGGTCGAGTTCTCCGGCTGGGCGGCCTGGTCGGGCACCTCGTTCGCGACCGGGGAGATCACCGGCGCGGTGGCGAACCTGCTCGCGCAGGGGGACAGCCCGCAGGATGCCGTCAAGAAGGTCCAAGCCGCCTACCCGCGCCCCGAGCAGAGCACCGATGCGTGACGACCCGGTCGTCGTCGACCTGGTCCTGCGGGCCCGGGCCGGTGACCGGCGTGCCTGGGACGAGATCGTCGAGCGCTTCGCCCCGCTCGTCTGGGGGATCTGCATGCGCCACCGGCTCTCACCCGCCGACGCGGACGACGTCGGGCAGAGCCTGTGGCTGGGCCTGCTGGAGCACCTGCAGTCGATCCGCGAGCCCGCCGCGCTGCCCGGGTGGATCGCCACCACCACCCGGCGCGAGTGCCTCAAGCTGCACGACGAGGCGCGGCGGCGGCGCGGGCCGGTGGGCGACGATGCCGACGACACCGTCGTCGCCGACCCGACGGCCGTCCCGGTCGACGAGGGCATGCTGCTCGAGGAGCTGCGCTGCGCGGTCCGTGCGGCGTTCGCACGGCTGGCCCCGCAGTGCCGGCGGCTGCTGGCGCTGCTGGTCAGTGACCCTCCGCTGCCCTACGTGCGGATCGCGGAGATCCTCGACGTCCCGATCGGTGGGCTCGGTCCGACCCGGGCACGCTGCCTGGAGAAGCTGCGGCGCAGCGAGCCGCTGGCGGCGTTCCTCGACGGGGCGCGGCGATGACCGGCTGGCGGGACGACGACGAGGACCTGCTCGCCCTGCTGCGGGACGCGCTGGCGGAGCAGCGGGATGTGCCCACCCGGTTCGTGGAGGCGGGCAAGGCGACCTTCGCGTGGCGGTCGATCGACGCCGAGCTCGCGGCGCTGGCCTACGACTCCGTGGCCGACCCGTCGGCCTTCGCCGGGGCGACCCGGGCGGACCGGGCCGCGATCCGCGAGCTCACCTTCGCCTTCCGCGACGCGACCGTGCACGTGCAGATCGCCCGCGCGGGCCTGCACGGGCAGGTCGTGCCGGCCCGGGCCGGCGAGGTCGAGATGCACGTCGAGGGCAGGCCACCGCGGCGGGCGGAGGTGGACGAGCAGGGCTGGTTCTCCTTCGCGCCGCTGCCGCACACGCCCTTCCGCCTGGTGTGGCGGCTGACGGGTGGCGGGCCGGCGATGACGGACTGGCTGACGCTCTAGGTGTGGTACATGTCGTAGTACGATGCGGGCGTGGGTGGTGACCTCGAACGGCTGCTGGACCTGCTCGACCGCGTCGACGACGGCGCGACCGTGGGGACGTCCGTGCGGCTGCCGGTCGCCCTTCGTGACGCCGCCGTCGTGGCGGTTCGCGCGGGGCTGCTGTCGTCCGTCACCGAGGTGACGGTGCGGGGACTGCAGGCCGAGTTGGAGGCGGTGGCGAACCGGGCCGTGCTGGAGGCGCACTACCGGGAGCACCCCGAGGCGCGGCCCGCGCGGTGGGAGGTCGCGTGCGCCGCCGCCGAGCTGTCCGGTCACCCGCTCGTGGCGCGCCCCGACCTCGTGCGGCGCGCTGCCGACGAGCTGGTGCGGATCGTCGACGACCCTTCCCCGGACGAGGTGCTCGCCTACGCGGCCGGACTCGCGGCAGCAGCGTGACGGGCACTCCGACCCGACTCCTCCTCGACAACGAGGCCGTGCTGGCTCTGCGCGATCCCGCGCATCGCAAGCACCGCAGGGCGCTCGCGTTCGTGGAGGCGATCGTCTCGGGCGGCCGCGGTGGTGCCGCCCCCGTCGTCCCCACGGCCGTCCGGGTCGAGGCGGCCTGGGACCGCCGGGTCGCAGGAGCGGCTGCGATCAACCGCTTGCGCGTCACCGATGGGCCACTGGACCGGGCGGCCGCCGATCGCGCGGCCGGGCTCGTCGCCGCACTGCGCATCTCCGTCGCGGACGCGCACATCGGCGCAGTCGTCGCGACGATGCCGGGTCCGTGTGCCGTGTTGACCAGCGATGTCGACGACGTCGGACGGATCGTGCGGCATCTGGACGTGCCGGTCAGGGTGATCGCGTTGTGAGCGTGTGCTCACGGACGGCCGCGGCGAGCAGCCGGACGCCCTCGCGCAGCCGGTCCGGGGTGGTCGCGGCGTAGCCGATGACGAGGCCGGGCGGCCCCGGACGCAGGCGGTGGTACGACAGCGGCTGCACCGCGACGCCGGCCGCGAGGGCGCGCTCGGCGACGGCGGCGTCGTCGACGCCGTCCGGGAGGCCGACGAGCAGGTGCAGGCCCGCGGCGACGCCGTGGACGCGGGCGCCGGGCAGGTGGGTGCGCAGGGCGTCGAGCAAGCGCGTCGCGGCGGGTGCGCTGGCGGGCGCGGACCTTCCGCAGGTGCCGCTCGAAGCCCCCCGAGGTGATGAGCTCCGCGAGGGCGAGCTGGCCCAGCGCCGGGCTGGTGATGTCCGACCACTGCTTGCGCACCACCAGCTCCTCGCGCACGTCCGGCGGGGCGACCACCCAGCCCAGGCGCAGGGCCGGTGCCAGCGTCTTCGACACGCTTCCCAGGTAGACGACGTGCTCGGGCGCGAGCGCCGCGAGCGCGGCCACCGGAGCCCGGTCGTAGCGGTGCTCGGCGTCGTAGTCGTCCTCGATCACCAGCCGCCCGGCCGCGGACCGCGCCCAGTCCAGCAACGCTCGCCGGCGCGGCGGGGCGAGGACGACGCCGGTCGGGTACTGGTGCGCCGGGGTGACGAACACGGCGCCGACGTCGCCGAGCGCGTCGACGTCCGGACCGAGGTCGTCCACCGGCACGGGCGCGAGCGCGAGCCCCCAGCGTTCGAGCTGGTCGCGGGTGCCGCGCGAGCCCGGGTCCTCGTACCCGACGGTCGTGACGCCGCGCTGCGCGAGCACCTGCGCGAGCAGCGCCAGGCCCTGGGCGACGCCGTTCACGACGACGATCTCCGACGGATCGGCGCGCACCCCGCGGAGGCGAGGGGGAGGCCCTGGGCGACGCCGCTCACGACGACGATCCCCGCGGGTCGGCGCGCACCCCGCGGGACCGCGCGAGCCACGTCGCGAGCGCCGTGCGCAGCTCGCGGGTGCCGCGCGGGTCGCCGTAGCCGAGCGCGGCGTCCGGGGTGCGGGCCAGCGCGGCGCGTTCCGCGCGGAGCCAGGCCTGCCGCGGGAACGCCGAGAGGTCGGGCAGGCCCGGGCGCAGGTCGATCGGCACGGGGGCCGGGGCCGCCTCGGACGGGACGGGAGCGGTCGTCGGCGCCGTGGCCAGCACGGTCGTCCCGCCGCCGCGCCGCCCGCTGAGCAGGCCCTCGTCGGTCAGCCGCTGGTAGGCCTCGACGACGACCCCGCGCGACACGCCGAGCTGCCCGGCCAGCAGGCGCGTGGCCGGCAGGCGGGCGTCGGCGGGCAGGCGGCCGTCGGTGATCGCGTCGCGCACCGCGGTGGTGAGCCAGCCGGCCAGGTGCCGGGGCGGTGCCGACGCGGGGTCGAGCTGCAGGAAGTCGGCGCCGCCGAGCTTGGTCCGGTGTGGTGCGCTCGGCTTGGCCCTGTTCCACGAGCCAAGCCTGCCGCAGGGTGGGCGACATGTCCGCCCTCCGATCCGGTGCCGTGCTCGCGGCCGCCGCCATGACCTGCGTCGGCAGCTCCGTCGCGGTGTCCGCGACCATCGTCGACGCGCCCCTGTTCACCCTCCAGGCCGTGCGCTACACCCTCGCCGCGCTGCTGCTGGCGCTGCTCGGGCGAGCGACCGGCACGGCGGCTGCCGCGCCCGCGCGGGCGGGAGTGGGCGTGGCTCTGCGGGGTGGCGCTGACGGGCCTGGTGCTGTTCAACGTCGGCGGTGGTCCGCGGTGTCGCGCACGCCGAGCCGGCGGTCATCGGGGTGGCGGTGGCCGCGGTCCCGCTGGTCCTCGCGGTCTGTGGGCCGCTGGCCGCCGGGAGCCGGCCCGCGCCCGCGGTGGTGCGTCGGGGCCGGCGTCGTCACGGCCGGGGCTGCGCTGGTCTCCGGCGGTGGCCGGACCGACCTCGCCGGGCTCGGCTGGGCGGCGGTGGTGCTGGCCGGCGAGGTGGCGTTCACCCTGCTCGCGGTGCCGGTGCTGCGCCGGCTCGGGCCGTGGGCGGTGCGCTGCACACGGTGTGGCTGGCCGCGGTGGTGTTGGCGGTGCTCGGCGGTGGTCGTCGACGGCGCCGGGCGCCGTGCGCATGTTGGACGCGCGGCGACCTCCTCGCCGCCGCACACCTGGCCGTCTTCGTCACCGCGCTGGCGTTCGTGCTCTGGTACGGCGCGGTGGCCCGGCATCGGTGCGGACCGGGCCGGGCTGTTCACCGGGGTCGTCCCGGTGACGGCGGCGGTGGGCGGGGTGCTGCTCGGCGCGCCCGGCCCCGGCATCCCGTGGTGTGGGCGGGCATGGCGCTGGTCGCGGTCGGGCTGGGCGTCGGCCTGTCCGCGCGAGTCGGCACCTTTGCCGCCGCGAGTCGGCCCCTTTGCCGCCGCGAGTCGGCCCCTTTCGCGCCGGTGAACGTGCCGACTCGCGCCGGTGAACGTGCCGACTCGCGCTCGGGGTGGGTGGGCGTCAGCCCTGGTGCGGGTAGCCCGACGACCGCGGGGGCACGAACGTCTCCTTGATCGTGCGGGGGCTCACCCAGCGGAGCAGGTTGTGGATCGAGCCCGCCTTGTCGTTCGTGCCGGACGCGCGGCTGCCGCCGAAGGGCTGCTGACCGACGACGGCGCCGGTCGGCTTGTCGTTGACGTAGAAGTTCCCCGCCGCGAAGCGCAGCGCCTCCGACGCCGCCGTGATCGCCGCGCGGTCCTGCGCGACGATCGACCCGGTCAGCCCGTAGGGCGCGCCGCGGTCGACCTGCCCGAGCACCTTGTCGTAGTCGGCGTCGTCGTAGACGTGCACGGCCAGGATCGGCCCGAAGTACTCGGTGCAGAACACGTCGTTGGTGGGGTCGCTGCCCACGACGATCGTCGGGCGGACGAAGTACCCGTCCGCGTCGTCGGCGGTGCCCCCGGCGACGACGTCGAGCGACGGGTCGGCGTGCGCGCGGTCCAGCGCCGCGGCGAGCTTGTCGAACGCGCGGCGGTCGATCACCGCGCCGAGGAAGTTGCCGAAGTCGGTGACGTCGCCCATCGGCAGCCCGTCGGTCTCGTCGATCAGGTCGTCGCGCAGCCGGGTCCAGACCGAGCGCGGCACGAACGCCCGCGACGCCGCCGAGCACTTCTGCCCCTGGTACTCGAACGCGCCCCGGACCAGCGCCGTCCGCAGCACGTCGACGTCCGCGCTGGCGTGCGCGACGACGAAGTCCTTCCCGCCGGTCTCGCCGACCAGCCGCGGGTAGGTGGCGTAGGTGTCGAGGTGCTCGGCGACGGTGCGCCACAGGTGCCGGAACGTCGCCGTCGACCCCGTGAAGTGGATGCCGGCCAGCGCCGGGTCGGCCAGCAGCACCTCGGAGACGGCGCGGCCGTCCCCCGTCAACAGGTTGATCACACCCGGCGGGAGCCCGGCCTCCTCCAGCAGTTGCAGGGTGAGCACCGCGGCGAGGGTCTGGGTGGGGGAGGGCTTCCAGATCACCGTGTTGCCCATCAGGGCCGGCGCCGTCGGCAGGTTCCCGGCGATCGCGGTGAAGTTGAACGGCGTGACCGCGTAGACGAAGCCCTCCAGCGGGCGGTGGTCGAAGCGGTTCCACAGGCCCGGCGAGCTGCCCGGCTGCATCTCGAGGACCTGCCGCCCGTAGGCGACGTTGAACCGCCAGAAGTCGGCCAGCTCGCACGCGGCGTCGATCTCGGCCTGGTAGCAGGTCTTGGACTGGCCGAGCATCGTCGCGGCGTTCAGCCGGTCGCGCCACGGACCCGACAGCAGGTCCGCGGCCCGCAGCAGCACGGCCGCGCGCTCGTCGTAGGGCAGTGCGCGCCAGGCCGGACCCGCCCGCAGCGCCGCCTCGACGGCGGCCTTCGCGTCCTCGCGGGTCGCGGTGGCGGCCCGGCCGAGCACGTGGGCGTGGGCGTGCGGGGTCACGACGTCGAACGAGGGCCCGGACGGCAGGTAGCGGCGGCCGTCGACGGTCACCGGCAGCTCGTGCTGGCGGCCTGCCATGTCCGCCAGCGCCGCCCGGAGCGACGCGCGCTCCGTCGTCCCGGGCGCGTAGGTGCGCTGCGGCTCGTTGCGCGGCGACGGGGTGACGGTCGTGGCGTCCATGCACCGAGGGTAGGACGCGTAACGGAGTCGGCACGTTTCGATGACCGATCGCGGCGAGACCGGGATCATCGGAGGAAGTCCGCTCGCACGAGGAGGCCGCGATGATCGCTGTGCTGACCGGGATGGGGCTGTCCGCGGCCGCGGGCCTCAACGCCTACATCCCGTTCCTGGTCGTCGCACTGATCGCCAAGTACACCGACTTCATCGTCCTGCCGGCGGCGTACGGGTGGATGGAGTCGTGGTGGGCGATCGGGATCGGGGCCGCGCTGCTGCTCACCGAGGTCGTGGTGGACAAGGTGCCCGCCGTCGACACCGTCAACGACGCCGTGCAGACGTTCATCCGGCCGAGCATGGGTGGACTGCTCGCCGCGGCCACGGCCGGCGCGGCGGAGCTGGACAACTCGGCGTGGATGGCGCAGAACCCGTGGGTGGGCGTGCTGCTCGGCGTCGTGGTGGCCGGCCTGGTGCACGCCGGCAAGACGACGGCCCGACCCGCGGCCAACGTCGCGACGCTCGGCGTGGGTGCCCCGGTGCTCTCGACCGTCGAGGACGGCGCCTCGCTCAGCCTGAGCCTGATCGCCCTCTTCGTGCCCGTGCTGGTGGTCGTCGCGCTCCTCGCGGTCCTCGCGGCGCTCGGCTGGCTGGTGTGGCGGAGACAGATCATCGCGCCGGCGCCGGGTGGCCGGCTCGGCGGAGCGGCTGGAACCCGGCCGGTAGGGAGCGGGCCGCGGTCGACCAGCACGGGCAGCTCGACGCGCTGGGCCGCGATGCCCGCCACTGTTCACGCGGCGCTGCCGTCGCACGCCGACCGGGGCCGTCGCACGGATTCTCCGACCGTCGCACCCCGCTCAGCAGGTGCGACGGTTCCGGAGGGTATGCGGCGGCCCGTCTGGTGTGCACGAACCCGATACGGCGGGGTGTGATGGCCCCGAATGGGGTGTGGCTTCATGGTCTGGGGGCGTTGCTGGCACTACCCGATCGTGACGAACGTGCCCGCCGGAGCGCCCGCATTCGAGGAGCGGGGCGTTGCTCGGATGGCTCCGACGACAGTCCCGGTCGATGCGAGGGCGCGAGGCCACTCGTCCCAACGAGCCCGCGGCCTTACCGTGCGCGCATGCTCAGGTCGATGTTGCTCGCCGCCGGCCGGTCGCCGCGGATCCGGGCCTTCGCGGAGGAGGCCGCGCCGCTGCGGCCGGTGGTCGACCGGTTCGTCGCCGGAACCGATCTCGACGCCGCGCTGCCCGTGATCGCCGGGCTGACGGCCGATCGGCTCGTCACCGTGGACCACCTCGGCGAGAACACGACGGACCGGGCCGGCGCCGAGGCGACCGTCGCCGCGTACCGGCGAGCTGTTGCTGCGGCTGGCCGCCGACGGACTCGCCGACCGCGTCGAGGTGTCGGTGAAGCTCTCCGCGCTCGGGCAGGGCCTCCCCGACGGCGACGCGCTCGCCCTCGACGGGGTGCGGGCGATCTGCGGGGCCGCGGCCGAGGCGGGCACCACCGTCACCGTCGACATGGAGGACCACACCACCACCGACGCGACCCTCGCGACGGTCGTCGCACTGCGCGCCGACTTCCCGTGGGTCGGCGCCGTGCTGCAGTCGCAGCTGCGCCGCACCGAGGCCGACTGCCGCGACCTCGCCGGGCCGGGCTCGCGGGTGCGGCTGTGCAAGGGTGCCTACGAGGAGCCGGAGTCGGTCGCCTTCACCGACCGCGCGGACGTCGACCGGTCCTACGTCCGCTGCATGAAGATCCTCTTCGCCGGCGCGGGGCTGCCCCTGGTCGCCACGCACGACCCGCGACTCGTCGCGATCGCGCAGCACCTCGGCCGCGACCGGCCCTACGAGCTGCAGATGCTCTACGGCGTGCGCCCCGATGCCCAGGTCGAGCTGGCCGCCGCGGGCGAGCGGATGCGGGTGTACGTCCCCTACGGCACGCAGTGGTACGGCTACTTCATGCGCCGGCTGGCCGAGCGCCCGGCGAACGTCGCGTTCTTCCTGCGGGCGCTGGCCAGCCGGGGCTGACCGGCGCGGCGAGTCGGGCTCGGGTCAGCTGTTGCCGTACACCCGGCGCGGCGTCACGAGCACCGCGACCCGGCCCTCCTCGCGCATGACCCGGTCGTAGGTGTCCCAGTCGTCGTGCGTGCCGCCGCAGGCGGTGAAGATGTCGCGCAGCAGCAGGCGCAGCGACTCGGGGTCGGTCTCGTCCGGGCCGACGATCTCGGCGTCCCCGTCCACCGCGGTCCATCGCCAGCCGACCCGCCACGTCAGCGACGTCGCCGGCCGCTCCCGCAGGTTGCGCAGCTTGACCTTGCCGTAGGTGACGTAGGCGGCGACGGGCGCGCCGGTGCGCGGATGGTCGAGCACCCCGGCGTTGACCAGGGAGACGTGCGGGGTGCCGTCGGCACGCACCACCGCCACCGTGGCCAGGCCGTGGTCGCCGGCGACCAGCTTCCGGACGGGGTCGAGATCGACGGTCATGGGCGCAGCCTGGCATGCGCGCGCTCCGCCCGGGAGGGGTCCCCGTGAGGTGGGCCACGATGGCCGCACCAGACGACGGGGCCGGCGACGGCACGACCTCGGAGGTGGGCATGAGCGTCGACGCACCGTCTGGTCACTCCACCTGGACGAGCGCTGGGCCCGCGCCCGCGTGGCGCCGGTCGCTGGGGAGCGGGTCCACGACCCCGGAGCGGTTGTTCCGGGTGGCGCTGGTGCTGGTCGTCGGGTGCCTGGCGACGGCACTGGTGAGCGTGCTCGCCGGGATGGCGCGCAGCGCGTCGGTGGCCGAGGCGCAGACCCGCATCGCCGCGCTGACCACCGACTCCGCCGAGCTCTACCGCTCGCTCGCCGACGCCGACGCGATGGCGACGAGCGGCTACGTCGCGGGCGGCCGCGAACCCACCGCCGTGCGGGCCCGCTACGACGACGACATCGCCCGCGCCACCGACCGGCTGGTCGACGCCGCCGGCCGGCTGCCCGGCAGCGGTCCGGTCGCCACCGTGGCGGCGCAGCTGCCCGTCTACACCGGGCTGGTGGAGACCGCGCGCACGCTCAACCGGGAGGGGTTGCCGCTGGGCCAGGCCTACCTGGGCAGCGCGTCGGAGCTCATGCGCGGCACGATCCTCCCGGCGGCCGAGGAGCTGCGCCGACAGCAGGCCGCCGAGCTGACCGAGGCCTACGAGCGCGGCGTCGCGATCCCGTTCGCCGTCGGCGCGCTGCTCGTGGCCACGCTGGTCGCGATCGTCGACGTCTCGGTCCGCGAGCGCCGCCGGACCCATCGCACCGTCAGCGTCGGGCTGCTCGCCGGTGCGGTCGCGCTGGTGGCCGCGTTGACCTGGTGGGTCGTGGCCGTCGGCGTGGCGAACGGCCGGCTGGAGACCGCGCAGCGGCACAGCGACGCCGTGACCGCGCTCGACGACGCGCGCACCGCCGTCCTGCAGGCCCGCAGCGCCGAGAGCCTCGCACTGGTGGCCCGCAGCGGCGGGTTCGCCTCGGACGACGACTTCACCTCCGGGATCGCGAAGGTCGTCGGCGCCGACGGGGCGAGCGGCCTGCTCGCCCGCGCCGACGGCGGGGCGCCGGGGTCGGCGGAGCGGATCACGGCGCTGCGGGTGGCCGTCGGGGAGTGGCAGGCCGCCCACAAGCAGGTGCGCGACCTCGACGAGATCGGGAACTACACCGCCGCGGTGGCGTCGGTGGTGCAGACGGCGCCCGGCGGCTCCGGGGCGACGTTCGCGCAGCTGGACGCCGAGTTGGGCATGGCGATCGACGCCGAGCGCGCGGCGTTCGCCGACGCCACCGGTTCGGCCGCGTCGGCCCTGACCGGCCTCGTCGCCGGTCCGGCGGCGCTGGCCCTGCTCGCGGCGGCCGCGGTCGCGGTGGGCCTCGGCCGGCGGATCGGGGAGTACCGGTGAGCGAGCGCAGCGAGCGAACAAGTGTCACAGCGCCTGCGCGAAGCGCCGACCGAGCGAAGCGAGGGAGTGCGATGAGCGGCCGGTCCGTCAACGTGGCGCGCCCGCTGGGCTACCTGTGCGTCGCCGGCGTTCTGGCGCTGGGCGCGCTGGTGCTGCCCGGCGGCGGCACGGCGCCGGCCGGTCCGCCCCCGGCACGGGGACCCGGCGCCCGGCCGCCGCCGGCCCGACGCAGGCCCCGGCGTGCACCGGCGTCCGGGAGAGCCTGCGCCCCGACGGCCCGCTCCCGGCTCCCGGAGCGATGCCGCCCGGCTCGACGATGGCGGCGATCGCCGCGCGCGGCCGGCTGATCGCCGGCGTCGACCAGGGCAAGTACCTCGCCGGCTACCGCGACCCGCAGACCGGGCAGCTCGTGGGCGCGGACATCGACATCGTCCACTGCGATCGCGAAGGCGATCCTCGGGGACCCGGGCAAGGTCCAGTTCGTCGTGCTCGACATCGCGGACCGGGCCAAGGCGGTGCAGAGCGGCCGGGTCGACCTGGTGGTCGACACCTTCACCGTCAACTGCGCCCGACAGCGCAGCGTCGAGTTCTCCAGCGCCTACATGACCGCTTCGCAACGGTTGCTCGTACCGGTCGGCGACGGGGTGCGCGAGGTCGAGGACCTGGCCGGACAGCGGGTGTGCACCTCGCTGGGATCCACGACCGAGGGCGTGCTGCGCGGGCTGCCCCTGCGACTGGACGTGGTGTCACTGCGGGGCATCCCGGACTGCGTGGTCAAGCTGCAGCGGGGCGAGGTGGCGGCGGTATCCAGCGACGACGTCATCCTGGCGGGGCTGGCGGCCCAGGACCCGCAGACGGAGGTCGTCGGTAGGGCACTGGACCACTCGTCGTACGGCGTCGGGATGCGCCTCGACCAGCCCGACCTCGTGCGGTTCGTCAACGGCCTGCTCGAACGGTCGCGCGAAGACGGCAGCCTGGCGGCGAGCAACAAGCGGTGGTTCGGCGGCACGCTGGACCCCGTCCCGCAGCCGCCGCCCGCGCGCTACCGCGACTGATCCTGCGCATTCGCGCTGGCGAAAGTGCCGACTCGCGGGGGAGCGGGCGTCAGGCTGCGACGGCGATCTCCGGGTGCTGTCATGGCGCCTCCTGCAATGGCGGGACGGGAAGGACGGCGACGGCGATGTTGTCCGCTCCGCCTGCGGTCAGGGCGGCAGCCGCGTGTGCGGCGACGGCCGCCGGCGGGCCGCCGCGGTGCAGGGCGGGGAGGGCGACGGCGGCGAGTGCCGCGGCGTCGGGGAGGTAACGCCAGAGCCCGTCGGTGCACAGCAGCAGGGCGCCCGGGCCGACCGGGGTGAGCGTGACGACGTCCGGCTCGGCGTCGCCGTCCGCGCCGAGCCAGCGGGTGATCGCGTCGGGCCGCACGGCGGCGATCCCGCGGTCCAGCGTCCCGGCCGCGGCGGCGGCCAACGCAGGAGAGACGTTGCCGTCGGCCAGGCGGCGAGGTCGACGAGGCCGCACGCCGGTTCCGCGCAGCAGCACGTCGAGTGCGGCGTCCGCGGCCGCTCGCGCCGCGAGCTCGGACGACCGGGTCGACGACACCCCGTCGCAGACGACCGCCCCGAGCCGCTCGTCGGCGACCCCGCCGTGAGAGGGGGCGCGGCCCAGCGCGACCGCGTCCTCGTTGCGGGGCCGGACGTGCCCGCGGTCGCTGATCGCCGCGCCGCCGTCCACGGCGAGCTCGACGTGGTCCGCGGCGTCGGGCCGGCGCAGCCCCCACGAGGCGCACCACCCCTCGTCGTCCGGCGAGGACGGGTGCCCGCAGCCCCGACAGACGCCGGCGCTGTCCGACGCGGCCGTGGTCGAGCTGCCGCGCTGCCCCCGCAGGTCCGCGCCGCACACCTCGCAGAGGCGGTCCCCCGGCAGGGGCGCCGTCCCACACCGGGGGCAGGGGACGGCCGGCGCGCCGGGGACCACCGACGTGGACGCCCCGGTCACCGCAGGGTCCGGGGGTGCACGCTGTTGGCCCGGTCCACCAACGCGATCTTCTCCGCCGGGTCCAGGGTCAGCCGGGACAGTGCGCGCAGGCTGCGCTCCAGCTCCAGCCGCAGCGCCCGGTCCTCCCACGGGCAGCCCAGCACCGGCTCCCCGGGTCCGGCCCCCGGGCCGGCTCGTTCGACGGCCGCCTCGAGCACGGCGACCCGCATCCGCCGGGTGGTCAGCGGGTCCAGGTCGAGCCGCTGCAGCAGGGCTGCAGCGGCGCGCAGCTCGTCGTCGTCGGCCGCCCCGCTGCCGTGGCGCAGCAGCGTCGCCTCCACGGCCGCGCGCTGCGCCTCGACGTAGCCACTGGAGCTGGCCGGGACGGCATGCAGCGCGGCCACGGCCGCGGGCCGCCGCCCGGCGCGCAGGCAGGTCCGGGCGAGCCCGAAGGCGGCGTCGGCCCAGCTGGGGTCCACCGTCACGACCAGCTCGTAGTAGCGCCGCGCACCCTCGTCGTCCCCCGCGCTCTCGGCGACGGCGGCCAGCGCGAGCTTCGGAGCGAGCTCGCCGGGGAAGGTCGAGTACAGGGCGTCGAACGTGGCGCGTGCCGTGTCGAGGTCACCGGCGGCCAGCCCCGCGAGCGCGGCCGACCAGCGGTGCCGCCAGTCGTCCGGATCGGTGTCCCCGGTGGCCCCGATGTCCAGTGGCACCGGCAGCTGCTCGGCGATCCGGGCGGGCGCTGGCCGGTCCGGCTCGGTGTCGCCGAGCAACAGACCCGGAGCGAACGTGCCCCGGGGCGGGGAGAAGACCGCCGACGGCCCGGGCCGGGGGCGCCGCTCGTCGACGGCCAGCACCTCGCGCCGCACGCCGTCGAGCTGCTCGGCCATCTCCTCGGCGGAGCCGAATCGGTACCGCGGGTCCGGGTGCGTGGCGCGCAGCAACAGCCGGTGCAGCGACTCGTGCCGCTGCAGCAGCGGGTGGTCGTCGGGCAGTTCGGTCGCGACCCCGTCCCGCGCGGCCTCGATGCCCAGGGCCAGCACCGCCAGCGTGCGGCCGACGGTGTACAGGTCCGAGGCAGGCGACAGATCGGCGCGGACCACCTCCGGGGCGTGGTAGCCGACGGTGCCGTAGACGGCTGCGTCCGCGTCGTCGATCCGTGCCACGGCTCCCATGTCGATCAGGGTGAGGTGCCGCTCGCACTGCATGACGTTGTCCGGCTTGAAGTCGCTGTAGACGTGTCCCTCGGCGTGCAGGTAGCCCAACGCGGGCAGCACCTTGATCATGTAGGTGAGGGCGTGCGCGACGGGCAGCGCGCCCTCGGCGGCGCTGGCGTCGCGCACCTGGGCGAGCGTCGACCCGCCGATGTAGGCCATCACGATGTAGTCGGCGGCCACCCCGGCGTCGTCGACGTGGCGGACGAAGTTGTGGATCCCGACGATGTTGGGGTGGCTGAGCTGGGCCAGGAACTGCCGCTCGGCGCGGGCGGCGGCGAGTGCGGCCGGGTCGTTCGCGTCGAGGACGCCCTTGAGCACCACCCACCGGTCGTCGACGTTGCGGTCGACCGCGAGGTAGATCCAGCCGAGCCCGCCGTGGGCCAGCGCGCCGCGCACCTCGTACTGGCCGGCGACCAGCGATCCCTCCGCCAGCGGCGGGGTGAAGGAGAACCGCGTGCCGTCCTGCGGGCAGAACCCGCGCAGCATGCCTGGCCGCCCGTCACGGCTGCGGCCGACGGGGTGGGGCTTGCCGCCGTGGCGGCACCAGCGGTCGTGCTCGGGTACGTGGGGGTCGCGCAGCAGTGCGCTGGACGGGTCGATGCGCGGCACGGGCGGGATGTCGTCCGTGCCGCCGGGACGCAGCGGGGTGGATCCGGCCGGGCCGGTTGACAGCGGTCCGCTCCACCGACTGCCGGAGCCGCGGTCGATGGAGCGGCCGGTACACCGGTTGCGCCGTGCCGCGTACCCGCTGCCGCCGTGGGTGGGCCGGTGGTGCCGCGGTCGGCGTGCCGTGCCGGGCCGCGGTGGCCGGTGCGGTGGTCGGCGCGCCGTGCCGTCCGGTCTGCTCCGGTGCGGCGCGGGGGAGCGGGGGCGCCGCCGGCACAGCGTTCGACGGCGGAGGCGCGCCCCGCCCGCACGTGTCGCAGAAGCCGTCGGACTCCATGGTGCCGTCGCAGCCGTCCCAGCCGCAGGCCGCACCGGCGGACGTACCGGTGGCGCCCGGATGTGCCGCACCGGTCATGCCGGCCTCCTCCCCACCCGGTTCACGCGCTGCTGGTAGGCGACCAGTGTGGGAGCGAGTGCCGCAAGGTCCGTCCGTGGCGTCGCGAGCAGCGCGCGGATCTGCGCGGCAAGCGCGACGACGTCCGGATCGTCGGAGACCCCGAGGCGCAGCGCCTTCGCGCGGTAGGCGGCGAACCGGCCGGCCAGCTCGTCGCGTCGGTCCGCCCATCCGTCGCGCACCGCGGTCGGCTCAACCAGCCGCGCCTCGGTCACGTCGAGTCCGCTGTCGAGGCCGTCGACGAGGTCGCGCGGCAGCCGGGCCGGGAGCGACAGCGGGTCGTTCGTGCAGATCGCCAGCCGGGCGTCGAGAGCGGCCAGCAGCGCGGCGAGTGCCGCGAGGTCCGGGTCGCCGGGAGCCAGCCGATCGGCGGCCTGGGCGCGGGCGTCGCGCACTCGTTCGGTCAGCGGGCCCAGCCCGGCCAGCGTGGCGAGGTGCACGGTCTCGGCGGCCTCGAGGACGGCCGCGACCTCGCGGAACCCCCCGTCGATCCGGGCGGCGAGCTCGGCGAGTGTCAGCGTCTCGACGCGCTCCGGGGAAGTCGGCCCACAGCGTCGGCAGCACGTCCTGCACGGCCGCCCACCGCGTGGCGGTGACGCCGGTGAGGGTGGCGGAGCCGAGCAGCCGGTTGCCCGGGTGGCGCTCGAGCTCGACCAGGGCGTCGGCGACGCGGGCCTGCTCCTCGACGGGGCGGCTCAGCTCCTCGTCGAGCGCGCGGGAGATCGAGCAGGAGCGGACGGGCGACCGGGCATGCTTCACCTCCACTCGCGGGAGAACCTCGAGCCGGGGCGGTCAGTGTAGCCGGACCTGCGCCTGCTCGGCCTGGACGACGGCTGAGGCTCTACGCTCAGCGCCCATGTCCAAGACGGCGGGACGCACCCGGGTGGCGGTCGTGTTCGGCGGCCGCAGCAGTGAGCACGCCATCTCCTGTGTCTCGGCGGGCAGCGTGCTGCGCCACCTCGACCGTGAGCGGTTCGACGTCGTGCCGGTCGGCATCGCCCGCGACGGTGCCTGGGTGCTGGGCACCGACGACCCCGAGCAGCTCGCGATCCACGGCCGCGCGCTGCCGTCCGTGGACCCGTCGGCCACCGCCGTCGTGCTGCCGGGTGACCCCACCCGCGGTGGGCTGGTGGTGCTCGAGCCGGGCCGGGCCGGTGAGGTGCTCGGCGGCGTGGACGTCGTCTTCCCGGTGCTGCACGGGCCCTTCGGCGAGGACGGCACGGTCCAGGGGCTGCTGGAGATGGCCGGCGTGCCCTACGTCGGGGCGGGCGTGCTGGCCAGCGCCGCCGGCATGGACAAGGAGTTCACGAAGAAGCTGCTCGCCGCGGACGGCCTGCCGGTCGGGGACCTCGTGGTGCTGCGGCCGGACACCCCGACGCTGACCGCCGCGCAACGCGACCGGCTCGGCCTGCCGGTGTTCGTCAAGCCCGCCCGGGCCGGCTCGTCGGTGGGCATCACCCGGGTCACGGACTGGGCCGGGCTCGACGACGCGATCGCCGCCGCCCGCGTGCACGACCCGAAGGTGCTGGTCGAGGCGGCGATCGTGGGCCGCGAGGTGGAGTGCGGCGTGCTCGAGCTCCCCGACGGGACGCTGCGCGCGAGCCTGCCCGCCGAGATCCGGATCGTCGGGTCGGCGGCCTTCTACGACTTCGACGCGAAGTACCTCGACGACGTCTGCGAGTTCGACATCCCCGCCAAGCTCGACGACGACGTCGTCGAGCGGGTCCAGGACGCGGCCGTCGCCGCGTTCCGGGCGCTGGACTGCCAGGGGCTCGCGCGCGTCGACTTCTTCGTGGGCGCGGACGGCGTCCCGGTGGTCAACGAGGTGAACACGATGCCCGGGTTCACGCCGATCTCGATGTACCCGCGGATGTGGGCCGTCACCGGCATCGACTACCCGACACTGCTGGCGACCTTGATCGACACCGCGCTCGCCAGGGGGACCGGGCTCCGGTAGTCGATCGGCCCCGATATTCTTTTCATACCGGCACTTTTCCGGTGTGATATCGATGTGATACGCGCCTTGACCTGCGGATATCGTGATGAATCCGTTCAGTGATGCTGCCGTGATCGTCTGACCGCCGTATCGTCCGGCGCGTTCCGGCCCTCCCCTCGTGCTCCGGCCGGATCCCTCATCGAGGAGGAGATCCATGGACGCGTCCCACGCTTCCCGCGCTCGCCATTATTTGGGCCGTTTGGCGGTGGTGGGGGCCGTCGCGCTCGGCGCCCCGGTCGCACTCGCCGGCGTCGCCGACGCGGCCCCGAAGGGTCACTGGGACCGCATCGCGAAGTGCGAGAGCGGTGGCAGGTGGAACACCGCGACCGGCAACGGCTACTACGGCGGCCTGCAGTTCTCGAAGTCGACCTGGAAGGCCTACGGCGGCAGTGGTATGCCGCACAGGGCCAGCAGGTCGCAGCAGATCAAGGTCGCCGAACGCGTGCTCAAGGCGCAGGGGTGGAGGGCCTGGCCGGCCTGCTCCCGGAAGCTCGGCCTGCGCTGACCTGCGCTGCGGCTCGCCGTCGCGCGGGCCGGAAAACGTGACCGCGACCACGGAAATGAAGCTGTGTGACCGCCCGGCTACCCGCGGTTCGCCATCCTGCCTCGACGGCCGAGTTGCGACTCGAACACTGCAGAGGCCGGGTGTGGTCTCGGTCCAGGTCAGTGGCGGTGGAGAAGCATTCGAACAGAGTTTTCAATCCGGAAATATTGCGTCTTGATCTAGCGTGATCGCATTGTGATTATCGTCAAGAAACACCGATGTCGTTTCACTGAGTAGGAGTGTTACCTGGGGGTAATCAGCCTCGGGCCGTAGCGTCCTTCTCGTCCGGGTCACCGAGCGCCGATATGCCGAGCGCCGGACCCTCGAACGAGGAGAAACGCATGGATTCGCGAGTCGCCACCCGCATGCCCAAGGGTCGCCGCCTGCTGCAGGCCGCCGTCGCCACCGTCGTCGCGCTGGGCGCCCCCGTCGCCCTCGCCGGCACGGCCGATGCGGCCACGCCGACAGGGAAGTGGGACCGCATCGCGCAGTGCGAGAGCGGTGGCAAGTGGAACACCGCCACCGGGAACGGCTACTACGGTGGCCTGCAGTTCTCGATGGGCACCTGGAAGGCGTTCGGCGGCTCGGGGTCGCCGCACAAGGCCAGCAAGAGCCAGCAGATCGCCGTCGCCGAGCGGATCCTCGCGAAGCAGGGCTGGAAGGCGTGGCCCGCGTGCTCGAGGAAGGCCGGCTACCGCGGCTGACCGCCGGTCAGCGCACGACGACGTCCGTGGCGTCCATCGTCTGCCGCAGGACGTCGGCGACGGCCTGGAGCGGGCCGCTCCCCGCGGCCGTGGGCGTGGTGAGCACCACGTACACCGGCCGGTCGACCGCCACGTAGCTCACGATCACCGGATCGGGCACGCCGTCGTCCAGCTGCAGCCACCGGACCCCGTTCACCTCGAGCAGCGCCGAGGTCGGCGTGAGCTCCGCGGGCCGCGTCAGCCCGCATCGCAGCACGGCCGGTCGCGGCGCCGCCGCCCAGGCGCGGGTCCCCGCCGGAGCCGGGTCGGCCAGCGGCCGCGGAGGCAGCACGCCGCCCGCCGCCGGCAGCTCCGCCGGGAGAGCCGCCAGTAGCGCCGTGCACTCCGGCCCGCTCGCGTCCGGCGCGTCGACGGGGACGACGGCGAGCGGACCCGTCTCGGGTGCCGCGGCAGCCGTCGGGCCGGTGCCGCCGGAGTCCCCGAGGCCGGCCCGCTCGACCCCCTGCACCCGCCCGACGATGCCGACGGCCGCGACCGCCACCGCGAGCAGCAGCGGCAGCGCGAAAGCGATCACATGGGCATGGACGGCCGTGCGGGCGGCGTGTGTCGGGGGGTGGGAGGGGGAGGGGTGGGGGGGTGGAGGGGTGGAGGGAGGGGAGGAAGGTGGGCGGATGGGTGGAAGGGTGGGGCGGGGTGCGCAAGGAGCAAGAGCCAGCGATCGCGTCGCGAGCGGATCTCGCGAAGCAGGGCTGGAAGGCTGGCCGCGTGCTCGCGGAAGGCCGGCTACCGCGGCTGACCGCCGGTCAGCGCACGACGACGTCCGTGGCGTCCATCGTCTGCCGCAGGACGTCGGCGACGGCCTGGAGCGGGCGCTGCCGCGGCCGTGGGCGTGGTGAGCACCACGTACACCGGCCGGTCGACCGCCACGTAGCTCACGATCACGGGATCGGGCACGCCGTCGTCGAGCTGCAGCCACCGGACCCCGTTCACCTCGAGCAGCGTCGAGGTCGGCGGAGCTCCGCCGGCCGGGTCAGCCCGCACCGCAGCACGGCCGGTCGCGGCGCCGCCGCCCAGGCGCGGGTCCGCCGGAGCCGGGTCGGCGAGCGGCCGCGGAGGCAGCAGGCCGCCGCCGCGGCAGCTCCGCCGGGAGCGCCGCCAGTAGCGCCGTGCACTCCGGCCCGCTCGCGTCCGGCGCGTCGACGGGGACGACGGCGAGCGGACCCGTCTCGGGTGCCGCCGACCGCCGTCGGGCCGGTGTCGCCGGAGTCTCCGAGGCCGGCCCGCTCGACCCCCTGCACCCGCCCGACGATGCCGACGGCCGCGACCGCCACCGCGAGCAGCAGCGGCAGTGCGAGCGCGATCAGCACGGGAACCGACGGCCGTCGCCGGGCCCGCCGGGTGCCGGGGTCGGTCACGCCTCAGCCCAGGTTCACGACCGGGCAGGTGAGCGTGCGGGTGATACCCGGCACTCCCTGCACCTTCGCCACGACGAGCCGACCGAGGTTGTCGACGTCGTCCGCCTCTGCGCGCACGATGACGTCGTAAGGTCCCGTCACGTCTTCGGCCGCCACCACACCGCGGATCGCGCCGATCTCCTTGGCGACCGCGGCCGCCTGGCCGACCTCGGTCTGGACAAGGATGTATGCGTGCACCACGGCGTGCCCCTTTCGGCTATGACGACGTTTGCGGGTAGGAAAGTCGGACGACCGTACCCGAGGAGGGCCCGTTGACCCCATCGTCGCAGGCGGGAGAGGTCCCTGCCGAGACGGACGGCACACTCGGGCAGATCGGGGAGTTCGGCCTGATCAGACGGGTCGCGACCGGGCGATCACAACCCGCTGTCACGATCGTCGGCCCGGGCGACGACGCGGCGGTGGTCGCCGCTCCCGACGGGCGCGTGGTCGCCAGCACGGACGTCCTCGTCGAGACCGTCCACTTCCGGCTCGACTGGTCCACTCCCGAGCAGGTCGGCCGGCGGGCGGCGGCGGCGAACCTGGCCGACATCGCCGCGATGGGCGCCGTCCCGACGGCCCTGCTCGTCGGCGTGGCCTGCCCGGCGAGCACGCCCGTCGCGACGTTGACCGCGCTGGCCGACGGGCTGTGGGCGGAGGCCGCGACCGTCGGGGCCGGCGTCGTGGGCGGGGACGTGGCGTCGGCCGCGCAGCTGATGGTGTCCGTGACGGCCCTGGGCTCGCTCGAGGGGCGAGCGCCCGTCTGCCGCAGTGGGGCGCGCCCGGGCGACCTGGTGGCCGTGCGGGGCCGGCTCGGCTGGGCCGCGGCGGGCCTGGCGGTGCTGCAACGCGGCTTCCGTTCACCCGCCGTGGTCGTCAACGCCCACCGGGTGCCCGAACCGCCGTACGCGGCCGGACCGGAGGCCGCGAACGCCGGCGCCACCGCCATGATCGACGTCTCCGACGGGCTGCTCGCGGATCTCGGGCACGTCGCCAGAGCGTCGAAGGTCCGGATCGACGTCCGCAGCGCCACCCTCGACGTGCCCGCCCGGCTCGCGGACGTCGGCGCGGCGCTGGGCGCCGACCCCCGGCACTGGCTGCTCACCGGCGGCGACGACCATGCGCTGGCGGCGACGTTCCCGCGCGGCTCCCTGCTGCCGTTCGGCTGGATCCGCGTGGGAACGGTGCTGGCGGCCGACGACGCCGACCCGGCCGTGCTCGTCGACGGGCGGGCCTATGAGGGCGGCCCCGGCGGATGGGACCACTTCGCCCGCTGAGCCCGGCGGCCTCAGGAGCCCGCCGTGCGCGCCCGGTACAGGTCGCGCAGCAGCGCCACCTCCGCCCCGTGGTGGATCACCTCCCGGTTGATGTGCAGGACGAGCGCGGCCATCGGGTACGCGGCGAACGGACCCTCCGCCGGCCCGCACGGCCGCGCGAGCGCCGCCGCGTCGAGGCCGTGGACGCCCGCCGTCCAGCCCGCGTAGGCGGCGTCCAGCTGGGCCAGTGCCTCGGCGGCCGTGCCTGCGTACGGGAAGCTCCCGTAGTCCACCGGTGGCCCGCCGAAGTGCGACGCCACCCGCGCCCCGAGTACGCCGACGATGACGTGCGCGAGGCGCCACGCGATCGTGGTGACCGGTGGCGGGTCCGGCTCGGGGAACGCGAACTCGACCGTGAACGGGCCGGTGCCGGGCTGGCCGTCGCCCGTCCGCGGCCGGACGTTCCACGCCGGCTGCGCGGGCTCCCAGAGGTACTCGTCGTCGGACAGGCCCGCGAACCGCGGCCGTAGCTGCCTGCTCCAGTGCCACTCCAGCTGCTCGGACAGCTGCTCCGTCCAGTCGATCGTGAGCGTCGTCATGGCGCGCACGGTAGCGCCGGCCACCGACAGAACCGGCCTAGATGACCAATTCCAAGGGGTGCCGGTACGGCGTGGTGCCCGCTGAACGTGGTGGAGGGTGCCCAAGATCAGCGCTGCTAACCCAGGCGAAGAGCAGGAGGCTCTCGTGGACGCTGACTTGGACACCCTCGCGACGGCACTCTACGTGCGAACCGATGATCTGTTGAAGGCCTCGCCCGGACGGGTGCCGTGGCGCCCGAAGGTCGGGATCGCCCCGAAGATCACCGACGCCGAGCTGATCACCCTGGCGGTGATGCAGGCCCTGCTCGGGCACACCAGCGAGGCCCGTTGGTTGCGCCATGCCCGCTCCCGCCTGCGAGAACTGTTCCCGTATCTGCCCGAGCAGCCCGGCTACAACAAGCGGCTGCGTCGGCTGGGCCCGACGATCGGCTGGTTGGTCGGGGTCTTGGCCCGCGACACCACCCTGTGGACCGACGACGTGTGGGTGGCCGACTCGACCCCGGTCGAGTGCGCCCGTTCCCGCGAGACGGTCAAGCGTTCGGACCTGGCCGGGTGGGCCGAGTACGGCTACTGCGCCAGCCACTCCCGGTTCTTCTGGGGGCTGCGGCTGCACCTGCTGTGCACCCTGCACGGTCTCCCGGTCGGGTTCGCCCTGGCCGGGGCGAAGGCCGACGAGCGCCAGACCCTACTGGGGATCTTCGAAGCCGACCCCGAGCTGCCCGCCCGGCGGACCGGGCAGGTCGTGATCACCGACAAGAATTACTACGGACGCGAGTTCGAAGCCGAACTCGCCGCCGCCGACCAGGACCTGCTGCGGCCCGCCCGCAAGGGTGAGAAACCCGGCATCGGGCTGATCGTCGGGGCGCAAACGGGGCCGCGGCGATGCCCATACGCCCCGGATGATCAGCCCTCGCACCGCTCACGTGATCGTCCGCGCGGTAAGAGTCCGATGTGTCGCGGTTTTGCCGCCGGATGATCACGTTCGAGACCGGACCGCGGCCGCGGGCTCCTTGCCGGTAGCCCCTTACCGGTAGCCCGGAGCGGGTCGCGGCCGCGACGCGGCTCGCCGGTGCACGGCGCCGGGGCCAGCCCGTCCGGTCAGGCGCGCGGAACCGGCACCCCTCGGATCGAGGCGTCCAGCAGCTGGACCGGGTGCAGCAGCGGCAGGCCGGTGCCGTCCAGGGTCCGGGTGTCCGGCGTCGTTTCGTCGATCGCAGCCGCGCCGTCGCCGCCGGCAGGCCCGGCGGCGGGATTCAGATACTTGCCGATCTGCAGCAGGCACCCGGGGTTCCCGGTGACCACCATGTCCGGGTGCACCGAGCGGATGTTCGCCGCCTTGCGCGCCCCCAGCTCGGCGGCCGGCCCCGGCGCGACCATGTTGTAGATCCCCGCCGAGCCGCAGCACAGCGCCGCCTCGGGGATGTCGACGACCTCCAGTCCCGGGATCGAGCGCAGCACCGCGCGGGGCTGGGCGCGCACGCCCTGCGCGTGCCCGAGGTGGCAGGCGTCGTGGTAGGCCACGCGGGCGCGGACCGGGTGCCGCGGGGCGCGCGGTCCGTCGGCGAGCAGGTCGGCGAGCACCTCGTGGACGTCGCGGACCGACGCGCTGAACGCCGCGGCCCGCTCCGCCCACTCGGCGTCGTCGGCGAGCAGGTGGCCGTAGTCCTTCATCGACGACCCGCAGCCCGCCACGTTGGCGACGACGTGGTCCACCCCGAGCTGCTCGAACCGGGCGATGGTCTTCCGCGCGCGGGCCAGCGCGTCGTCCTCGCGGCCGGCGTGCAGCTCCAGGGCGCCGCAGCACTGCTGGTCCCGGGGGACGACGACGTCGCAGCCCTCGGCGGCGAGCACCCGCGCCGTCGCGGCGTTCACCCGGTGGAAGAAGACGTCCTGGACGCAGCCGGTGAGCAGCGCGACGGTGGCCCGCCGCTCGCCGGTCGCGGAGATGCGCTCGGGCAGGCGCGCGAAGGCGTCGCGCAGCGACACCGGCGGCAGCAGCGACTCCAGCGCGCCGAGCCGTCCCGGCACCTTCGCGGCGAGCCGTCGGACCACGGGCAGGGCGCGCAGCCTCTGGTACAAGGCCCCGGGCACGGCCGCGGCCCGC
>CAWADQ010000008.1:0-59446 GCA_963780835.1 uncultured Actinomycetota bacterium
GTCGAGCACTCGAACGGCGGCGAAACGCGGGCAGTAGTCCTCGACCCGGCGCGTCGATGTCCAGGATCCCGCGTTCTCGTACTCGTAGTGCGGCAACGGTGCAGACCATCTTGGTCATCGACGCGATCCGGAAGATGCTGTCGACCTCGACCGGGACCGGGCGCCCGACCGCCAGCGGCCCGGCCGCGCCTTCGTAGATCACGCCATCGGTGTCCGCCGCGACGGCGACGACATGCGGGACCGAGCCCTGCTCGACGGCAGCCTGCAGGATGGCGTCGAGTCGTGCTGAGAGGTCGACGTCGGACCTCGTCACGGCAGCCACGGGAGTCACCGGTTGCCGGGGTCGGGGCGGGGTGCCCAGAAACTCGAGCGCGGTGCCGTCCGGGTCGCGGGAGGACAGGGCGTGGCCGAGCTCGTCGTTGGTGATCCCGCCGTTCGAAATCCCCAAGTGGTCCAGGCGGTCCCGGAAGCGCTCCAGTTCGCCACGATCGCCGCAGCTGAAGCCGACGTGGTCGAGCCCGGGGCGCAACTCGTCGAACCGGTGCGTCCGAACACCGTCCTGGTGGGCGTGCAGCGCGAGGACGACGCCGCCGGACAGCACGAAGATCGTGTGGTGGAAGCCCTTGTGGTGGCCCGGCAGGCGGGGGACGTCCTCGTCGATGACGGGGTCGGCACCCAGGAGGCGCCGGTACCAGGCCCGGCTGCTCGCCAGGTCGGTGACGGTGAGGGCTACGTGGTGGATGGCAGCGGAAAACGCGGTGGCTGAGCTGGCCATGGTGAGGTTCCTGGTGTCGTGGCGTCATCCCGATTCCGGGCGGTGCTCTCGCTGAGCACGGCCTGAGCTTGTCGCCGTGCCACCTGTCCACGCGTCGGGTGAACAACCCGATCAGCGGTCGGGTGCCTACCCTTAGCAGGCGTGCGGAATACCCAACCAGCTGCGCCCGGCGACGGCACCCGGTCTTGGCGAGCAGGCCGGCGACGTGCTTCTGACCGTGCGCGGCGACAGGTGCATGCGAGTGGCGATCTCCCGGTTGGTCAGGCCTTCGCTCACCAACACCAGCACGTCAGCCTTGCGGCGGGTGACTCCCATCGCGCGCAGCGCCGCCGGCAGGACCGAATCCCCCCGGCCGGCGCGCGGGACCGGCGCCCCTGCGTCGCGCAACACGCACGGCACGCGGCGGCAACCGCCTGATCGCCGCGGGCGGCGAAGTACGCCGCGGCCTCCCGCAACCACGGCACGGGCGTCCCCCATCCGTCGGCCAACGCACACTCGGCGGCCACCCGGCGCCCGTACTGGCGGTACCACGCCACCAGTGGCCCCATGCCCGCGTCCGCGAGGGCGAGTGCGGCATCGGCCTCGTCGGCGCGGCCCGCCCGGCCGAGCAGGACGGCGTCGGCGTAGCCCAGCAGGCTGGCGACGATCCGGTGTCGGGACCGCCTGCGGCCCGGACGCGCTCGGCTTCGGCCCGGCACTGCTGCTCCTCCTCGCCGGCCGCCGCGAGCAGCAGCACGTGGAGGCCGAGAAAGGGCGGTGCCACGGTCGCCCGCGAACGCTGCAACAGCCGCGCACCGGTGGCCATCTCGGAGATGGCCCGGTCACGGGTCCCGGCGAGCAGGGACAGGGTCGCCCGGCAGTGACCCCAGGCGCCGCCCTGCACGTCGAGTCCGTCCGGCCGCCAGGGCGAGCGCCTCCGCCAACCTCGTCTCCATCAGCTCGGCGTGGCCCCGCCGGGCGGACGCGGCCGCCCGAAACCGCAACGCCATGGGCAGCGTGGCGAGGTGCAGCCGCCGCGACACGTCGGCGCAGGCCTCGGCGGCCGCCAGACCATCCTCGGGCCGGAACTGCTTGACAAGCCGCGGCTACCTGGAGGTCGAGCGTGGCAACCAGGGCCGGCGCGCCGGCCTCGACCGCAAGATGACGAGCCAGCTCCAGCCGTTCCACGTCTCTCCGGACCCGAGCCGGTCGAACCGCGCCCAGCTCGTGCAGCGCCCGCAGGCGCCACACCTCCAGGCCATGAGCAGTAGCGACTGCCAGCCCGCGACCGAATGCCGCTTCGGCCGCATCCAGGTCGCGCTGGCGGGCGACCCGCCCACTCACCTCCAGTGCCTCGCAGGTGGTGTCCGGCAGCCCCGCGCGCTCGGCTCCCCGAAGCGCGCCTGCCGCCAGCTCACCGGCCTCGTCCAGGCGTCCCTCGCCAAGGGCGACCTGCGCACCCAGCGCGTCGATCCGCGCCGTCCAGCCGGCGGGCGCGATGCTCGCGAACGGCGGAGTGCTCCGTGCGGCGGCGAGATGCTCCGTCGCGAGGCTCCAACGGCCAGCTGCCACCGCTGCCCTGGCCAGCCGAAGGTGCAGCTCGGCGCCGCCCGAGGGCAGGTGGGATGCCAGGTCGAGCCTGGCCAGCAGTCGGTCGCCGACCTCGAAGGCACGGTCGACGTAGCCGGCCTGGGCGAGCACATCGGTGAGGACGTCGTCGATGCGCACGAGCAGCGGCGGGTCGTCGGCGACCAGACGCCTGGCGTGGTCAAGAGTGGTCTCGGCGGTCGCCAGTGCGCCCGTGGTCATCGCGCGGCGTGCGGTGTCGAGCAGCAGCTCCGCGGCGCGCGGCTCGTCGCCGGCCAACTCCGCGAGCTCAGCGGCCAGCTCGCACCAGGCGCCGGGCAATGCGGGTTGGGCTTGCTGGACGGCCGCCAACGCCCGCGCTGCGAGGCCAGCTCGCTGCGGCGCGACCAGGTCACCGAGCACGGCGTCGCGGGTCAAGGCATGCCGGAACCGGAAGCCGTTCTCGTCGCCGGTCAACAGCTGCGCCCCGACGGCCTGCCGCAACGCCGCGATCACCTCGACCTCGTCCAGGCCGGTGATCGCGGCGAGCAGGAACCAGTCGAAGCGGCGGCCGAGCGTCGCGGCGGCATGCAGGACGCTTTGCGTCCGAACCGGCAGCGCGACCAGGCGTCGGTCGACGGCGTCGGCGAACGTGGGTGGCACCCGCCACTCGAGCGGGCCCACCGCTGACCAGCGCCCGTCCTGCTCGACCAGCACGCCGTCCCCGATGAGACCGGCGAGCAGCTCCTCGACCAGAAAGGGCAGGCCGTCCGAGCCCGCGACGAGAAGGTCCTCGACCTCGGCCGGGAGTTCGGAGCCGCCCACGCAGGCTCGGGCCAGATCGACGGTCGCGGCAGCACTGAGGCGGCGCAGCTCGACGACGCGCGCCGCGCGCCGGCCGACCAGCGTGCCGATGGACTCCGCCCCGAATCCGCCCTCCGCGGAGCGGAGTGTGCCGATGCAGGCGATCCGCTCGGCGGCGACGTTGTCGGCCAGGTACTCCAGCACGGCCAGCGTCTCGCGGTCGGCCCACTGCAGATCCTCCAGGACCAGCAGGCAGCTGTGCCCGTCGGCAAGTGCTCGGAGCAGTCGCAGCAGTCCTTCGCTGAGGACCAGCGGCGACTCGGCGTCGGCGACCGGTCCATGCGGTGGGACTTGTGGTAGCAGCCGCCCGAGGGCGACCCGGAACGGCCGCAACTCGGGCAGCTCGAGGACGTCATGGCGGCGCAGCCCGCTCAGCACAGCCTCCGCGAGCGGGCGGAACGCCACCGGCACGCCGCCGGACACGGCCCGACCGGTGAGCACCGTCATGCCGCGCGCCAGCGCGTTCCGCGATATCTCGCGGACGAGTCGGGACTTGCCGACGCCCGCCTCCCCCGCGACGAACCAGGTACTGCCGTGCGCGGTCGGCACAGCGTCCAGCGCATCCCGCAGAAGCTGGACCTCCTCGTCCCGCCCAATCAGAACGGGACAGAGCATCTGGCGCACGTCGCCAGTATCCAGCCAGTCAGCGCTTGGGGGCGCCGTTCCCGTTCGCCTTCGTGTCGGCCAGCGCCGGCGCCGCGGGCGCAGCGGCCACGGTTACCGCCGCGCCCGGCCCGGTCGAGGACAGCACCGTCGTCACAGACGCACACGCCGCGGCAGACGAGATGTCGGGCCGGCGGGGGAGAGGTCGAGATGTCGACGGATGGGCCGGGGTCGGCATGTTGGTGCGCCACTTCCTGGACAACCTGACCCCTGAACTCGCTTCGACTGTCATAACGACAATTATCGGGCTTGCGGATCACCACCAACCCGGCCAGCATCACGAGCGGCAACAACTGCACGCTCCTCACCTCGACCATCGTGCGCTGCTCGGGCATCACCCGCCTGGAGGTCCTCGGCGGTTCCGGGGACGACGAGATCCGCAACAACACCGCGATGCAAAGCGGATCGATGGGCTCCAACGGCGGCTCCGGCAACGACATCCTCGTCGGCGGCTCGAACAAGGACACACTCAACGGCGGTTCCGACTTCGACACCGCGGACGGCCGCGGCGGGTTCGACACCTGCGGCGGCGACGAGAAGCGCACGTCGTGCGAGGAGGTGACGAGCTGAGGCTCGCCTGAGCGGAACGGCCCCCGGGGCTTCCCCCGGGGGCCGTCTGCGCGTTGAAACGTGTCATAACGACGGCCGAGAACGTTCCGCGGACCACACCTGCGCTCTGCGCTCTGAACGCACGGCGCAGTCGACGAGCTGACGCTCGTCCGAGTGAAACGGCACGCCGGAGCTTTCCTCCGGCGGGCCGTTTCGGCGTCGGTGCTGTCATAACGACGGCCGGCGAGCTGCGGGCGGCTGACCAGCGACACCCGGCCTTCACCTCCGCCGGCCGTCAGCCGCCGACGTACGCGGCGAGGTGCTCGCCGGTCAGGGTGGACCGGGCGGCGACGAGGTCGGCGGGCGTGCCCTCGAAGACGATCCGGCCGCCGTCGTGGCCGGCGCCCGGGCCGAGGTCGATGATCCAGTCGGCGTGCGCCATGACCGCCTGGTGGTGCTCGATGACGATCACCGACTTGCCCGCGTCGACGAGCCGGTCGAGCAGGCCGAGCAGCTGCTCGACGTCGGCGAGGTGCAGGCCGCTGGTCGGCTCGTCGAGGACGTACACGCCGCCCTTCTCCCCCATGCGGGTGGCGAGCTTGAGCCGCTGCCGCTCCCCTCCGGACAGCGTCGTGAGCGGCTGGCCGAGGCTGAGGTAGCCGAGCCCGACGTCGGCGAGCCGGTCGAGGACGGCGTGCGCGGCCGGGGTGCGCGCCTCGCCGGCGCCGAAGAACTCCTCGGCCTCGGTCACCGACATCGCGAGCACCTCGCTGATGTCCTTGCGTTCACCGCCGAGGTGGTACTCCAGCACCGCCGCCTGGAACCGCTTCCCCTCGCACTCCTCGCAGGTGGTGGCGACCCCCGCCATCATCGCCAGGTCGGTGTAGATGACACCGGCGCCGTTGCAGGTGGGGCACGCGCCCTCGGAGTTGGCGCTGAACAGGGCCGGCTTCACGCCGTTGGCCTTCGCGAACGCCTTGCGGATCGGGTCGAGCAGCCCGGTGTAGGTCGCCGGGTTGCTCCGCCGCGAGCCCCGGATCGGGGTCTGGTCGACGGCCACCACGCCGTCCCGCCCGGACACCGACCCGTGGATCAGCGAGCTCTTCCCCGAGCCGGCCACCCCGGTCACGACGACGAGCACGCCGAGCGGGATGTCGACGTCGACTCCCCGCAGGTTGTGGGTGGTGGCCCCGCGCACCGGGAGCGTCCCGGACGGCGTGCGCACCGACGTCTTCAGGCGGGCGCGGTCGTCCAGGTGGCGCCCGGTGAGCGTGCCGCTGGCCCGCAGCCCTCGACGGTGCCCTCGAACATCACCTGGCCGCCGTCGGCGCCGGCGCCCGGGCCGAGGTCGACCACGTGGTCCGCGATCGCGATGGCCTCGGGCTTGTGCTCGACGACGAGCACCGTGTTGCCCTTGTCCCGCAGCTGCAGCAGCAGCTCGTTCATCCGCGCGATGTCGTGGGGGTGCAGCCCGATCGTCGGCTCGTCGAAGACGTAGGTGACGTCGGTGAGGGACGACCCGAGGTGCCGGATCATCTTGGTGCGCTGCGCCTCGCCGCCCGACAGCGTGCCCGACGGCCGGTTGAGCGAGAGGTAGCCCAGCCCGATCTCGACGAACGAGTCGAGCGTGCGCTGCAGCGTCGCCAGCAGCGGCGCCACCGACGGCTCGGCGAGGCCGCGGACCCACGTGGCCAGGTCGCTGATCTGCATCGCGCAGGCGTCGGCGATGCTGATGCCCTTGATCTTCGACGACCGGGCCGCCTCGCTCAGCCGGGTCCCGTCGCACTCGGGGCAGGTGGTGAAGGTGACCGCCCGCTCCACGAAGGCGCGGATGTGCGGCTGCAGCGCGTCGACGTCCTTGGCCAGGTACGACTTCTGGATCTGCGGGATCAGACCCGCGTAGGTCAGGTTGATCCCCTCGACCTTGATCTTGGTCGGCTCCTTGTACAGGAGGTCGTTGCGCTCCCGCTTGGTGTACTTCGCGATCGGCTTGTCCGGGTCGAAGAAGCCGCAGCCGCGGTAGATGCGCCCGTACCAGCCGTCCATGCTGTAGCCGGGGATGGTGAGCGCGCCCTCGTTGAGCGACTTGCTGTCGTCGTACAGCGCGGTCAGGTCGATGTCGGTGACCGACCCCCGGCCCTCGCAGCGCGGGCACATGCCGCCGGTGATGCTGAACTCGCGCCGCTCCTTGACCTTCTGCCCGCCGCGTTCCAGGGTGACGGCGCCCGCTCCGCTGATCGAGGCCACGTTGAAGGAGAACGCCTGCGGCGAGCCGATGTGCGGCTGCCCGAGCCGGCTGAACAGGATCCGCAGCATCGCGTTGGCGTCGGTGGCGGTGCCGACCGTGGAGCGGACGTCGGCCCCCATCCGCTGCTGGTCGACGATGATCGCGGTGGTCAGCCCGTCGAGGACGTCGACGTCGGGCCGCGCCAGCGTGGGCATGAAGCCCTGCACGAACGCGCTGTAGGTCTCGTTGATCAGCCGCTGCGACTCCGCGGCGATCGTGTCGAACACCAGCGAGCTCTTGCCCGAGCCGGAGACGCCGGTGAACACCGTCAGCCGGCGCTTCGGCAGCTCGACGTGTACGTCCTTGAGGTTGTTCTCGCGGGCGCCGTGCACGCGGATCAGGTCGTGGCTGTCGGCCGGCGTGCGAGCGCGCCGGCCGAGGCCGTGTCCGTCCGCGTGGCCGTGGTCATCGATTCTCCCTCTGTCGCCCCAGCCGCCTCAGCGCAGCTCGTTGATGCGGATGTGGTTGCCCGCGGGATCGCGGAAGGCGCAGTCGCGGACGCCGTACGGCTGCTCGGTCGGCTCCTGGACGACCTCGGCGTCGCCGCGCCTGCAGCCGCTCGAACGTGCCGTCGAGGTCCTTGGTGGCCAGGATGAGCCGGGCGTAGGTGCCCTTGGCCATCATCTCGGCGATGGTGCGGCGCTCGTCGTCGGTGACGCCGGGGTCGGCCTCCGGCGGGTACAGCACGATGGACGTGCCGGGCTGGTCGGCGGGGCCGACCGTGATCCAGCGCATCCCGCCGTAGCCGACGTCGTTGCGGACCTCGAAGCCGAGGGTGTCGCGGTAGAAGGCCAGGGCGGCCTCGGGGTCGGTCTGCGGGAGGAAGGTCGTGTGAATGGTGAGGTCCATGGCGATCACGCTAGGTGCGGCTCGCGGGCCCGCGCTTCTCGATTCCTGATCGGTCTGGTCACCTGTTTGGCGACGCACGGCGGGATGCCCGCCGCCTCGTCCGCCGCGTCGCGCCGGTAGACGCTGGGCGGCACGCCGACCAGCTCGGTGAAGCGGGTGCTGAAGGTGCCCAGCGACGAGCAGCCGACCGCGAAGCAGACCTCGGTGACGCTGAGGTCGCCGCGGCGCAGCAGCGCCATCGCGCGCTCGATGCGCCGCGTCATCAGGTAGGCGTACGGCGACTCGCCGTAGGCGAGCCGGAACGCGCGGCTGAGGTGCCCGGCCGACATGTGCGCGCCGCGGGCGAGCGCCTCGACGTCCAGCGGCTGGGCGTACTCCCGGTCGATCCGGTCGCGGACGCGGCGCAGGCGCGCGAGGTCGCGCAGGCGCTCCGCCTCCCCCGGTCTGGTGGTCACGACCGCGATGGTGCCATGTCCGCCCCGGACGCGGCGTTCGCTCCATCGGCGAACCCGTACGCTGGGGCCCATGCCGGTGTCCCGAGCGTCCGGGCGCCCGCCCACTCTGCACCCGTACCTCGACGGCCCCTACCCGCGCGCCTACGCCCACCGCGGCTGGCATCTCGACGAGCTCGCCGGGCTGGAGAACACGACGGCCGCGTTCCGCCGCGCCGTCGACGAGGGGTTCGCCTACCTGGAGCTCGACGTCCACGCCACCGCGGACGGCGTCGCCGTGGTGCACCACGACCGCACCCTGGACCGCACCACCGACGCCACCGGCCCGCTCGCCGCCCGCACCGCGGCCGAGCTCGACCGGGTGCGGGTCCGGGGCGCGCACCGGAGCGAGCCGATCCCGCACCTGCGCGACGTGCTCGCCGCGCTGCCCGACGACCCGGGTCACCGTCGAGCTGAAGTCCGAGCGCGGCGGTCCGGCCCGTGCTGGCCGTGCTGGCCGAGCTCGACGCCTGGGACCGCGTGTGCCTCGCCGGCTATCACGACCCGTGGCTGCGGGTGGCCCGCCGGCTCGCCCGGGCGCACGGCGCGCCGCTGTTCACCTCGATGGGCCACACCGCGGTCGTCGGGCTGCGGATGCGCGGCTGGACCCGGCGGGAGACGGCCCGGCCGGGCGGGCGGCGGCGCCCGCCGCGGGTCCGGACCGGACGGCTCGCGTACGGTGCGCGGCGACCTGGCCCAGCTCCCCCACCGGTTCGCCGGCGTCACGGTCGTCGACGCCGACGTGCTGCGCGTCAGCCACGAGAGCGGCCGCGAGGTGCACGTGTGGACCGTCGACGACCCGGCCGTGATGGGCGGGCTGCTCGACCGGGGCGCCGACGGGATCCTCACCGACCGCCCCGACCTGCTGCGGGACCTGCTCCGGACCCGGGGGACCTGGCCGTAGGGTGCGGCGGTGAGCGAGCGCAGCGAGCGAACCAGTGTCACAGCGCCTCGCGCAGTGTTGAAACCCTCTGCGAGCCGACCGAGCGCAGCGAGGGAGCGCGGTGAGCACAGCCGCCCCCGCCACGCGCGGGCAGGTGCTCGCCTGGGGCCTGTGGGACTGGGGCTCGGCGGCCTACAACACCGTGATCCTCACCTTCGTGTTCTCGGTGTACCTGACCGACACCGTCGGGGACGACCTGCCCGGCGGGGTGAGCGCCAACAGCTGGCTGGCGTGGTCGATCGGGCTGGCCGGGCTGGTGCTCGCGCTCCTGGCCCCGGTGCTCGGGGCCCGGGCCGACGCGGCGGGCCGGCGGCGGCGCGCGGTCGGGGTGTGGACGGCCGCGACCGTCGCGACGATGGCCGGGCTGGTCGCGGTCCGCGACGACCACCGCTACCTGGCGCTCGGGCTGGCGCTGCTCGGGCTCGGGTCGATCTTCTTCGAGCTGGCGTCGGTGTCGTACAACGCGGTGCTGCGGCAGGTCTCGACGCCGGCGACGATGGGCCGGGTCTCCGGGTTCGGCTGGGCCATGGGCTACTTCGGCGGGATCGTCCTGCTGCTCGGGGTGTACCTGGGGTTCATCGCCGGTGACGGGCCGCTGCGCGGGCTGCTTCAGGTACCGGCCGCGGACGGCTGGAACATCCGGCTCGTCGCGCTGGTGGCCGCGGCGTGGTTCGCGGTGTTCGCCGTGCCGATGCTGGTGGCGGTGCCCGAGACCCCGCCCTCCCCCGACCGCCGCCCGGCCGCCGGGGTCGCCGCCTCCTACCGGGCGCTGCTGCACGACCTGCGCGTGCTCTACCGGGCCGACCGGCACACCGTCTGGTTCCTGGGCGCCTCGGCGCTGTTCCGCGACGGGCTGGCGGCGGTGTTCACCTTCGGCGCGGTGCTGGCGGTGACCGTCTACGGCATCGGCCAGGGCGACGTGCTCGTCTTCGGGGTCGTCGCGAACGTGGTCTCGGCGGTGGGCGCGCTGACCGCCGGGCGGATCGACGACCGCGTCGGGCCGAAGTCGGTGATCGTCGGGTCGCTGCTGGGCATGATCGCGTGTGCGGTGGTGCTGCTGTTCGTCTCCGGTCCGGCCGCGTTCTGGGTGTTCGGGCTGGGGCTGTGCCTGTTCGTCGGACCCGCCCAGTCGTCGTCGCGGACCTACCTGTGCCGCCTCGCCCCGCCCGGCCGCGAGGGCGAGATGTTCGGCCTCTACGCCACCACCGGGCGGGCCGTGTCGTTCCTCGCCCCGACGCTGGTGGGGGTGTTCACCTATGCCTTCGGCTCGGACCGGGCCGGGATCGTCGGGATCATCGTGGTGCTCGCGGCCGGGCTCGCGGCCCTGTGGCCGGTGCGGCCGCCGGTGGACACGGCCGCGACGGCGCCCGGGTGAACCGCCGAACTGGTCACCGTCGTGTGAACAGTGGGCGACTTCCCCGTCATCGGGGCGTAACACGTCACACTCATGTGTGAGAGCCGTTCACTTCGGGCACACTAGGATTCAGGGCACAGCCATGCCGTCGGCACGTCCGCGTGCCGACAGCGGCCCCCGCCCACGGGAAGAAACGACAGCAACGCCGACGTTACACCTGGTGTTGTGTCCGGGGGAGATCCCCTCGGAGCAGGAACGGGAGGGAAAGCCATGGCCGACCGCGTGCTTCGTGGTAGCCGGCTCGGAGCCGTCAGCTACGAGACCGACCGTAACCACGACCTCGCGCCGCGGCAGTCGATGCGCTTCGCCTGCCCGCGCGGACACGAGTTCGTCGTACCGTTCGCGAACGACGCCGAGATCCCGGCCACCTGGGAGTGTCGCCTGCACGGCAGCATCTCCCGGCTGGTCGACGGCGCACCGCCCGAGCAGAAGAAGGTCAAGCCCCCGCGCACGCACTGGGACATGCTCCTGGAGCGCCGCACGGTCGCGGACCTGGAGGTGCTGCTCAACGAGCGCCTCGAGCTGCTCGCCGAGCGTCGCGCCGAGATCGCCTGAGCGGGCTTCGAGGAGCCGCTGGAGGCGGGATCGCCGAGGGGGCGGATCGTCTTTCGGGCAGGCAGTGACTGCCAGGAGAGAGAAGAGACAGAGGGCCGGGCCACATGGTGGTCCGGCCCTTCGTCGTGTCACGGTACCGGTGCCGACCGGCGCGCCCCGCCTGCGGAGCCGCCGCCAGCGCCGCTCCACCCCCCACTGCGTGACCTTCCACAGCGCCTCGGCGACGATCGCGTTGCTCATCTTGGACGCGCCGCGCTCCCGCTCGGTGAACGTGATCGGCACCTCGACCACGCGGAACCCGGCCTGCAGCGCCCGCCACGCCAGGTCGATCTGGAAGCAGTAGCCCTGCGACTCGACCTCGTCCAGCGTCAGCGCCTCCAGCACGCCGCGGCGGAAGACGCGGTACCCGCCGGTGATGTCGCGGATGCGCACCCCGAGCGCGAGCCGGGAGTACAGGTTCCCGGTCCGGGAGATCCAGTTGCGGTAGGCGGGCCAGTTGAGCACCTGGCCGCCCGGGACGTAGCGGGACCCGAGGACGACGTCCGCCCCGTCCGGGCCGTCCAGCGCGGCGAGCAGCGACGGCAGGTCCTCGGGGGCGTGGCTGCCGTCGGCGTCCATCTCGACGACCACCTGGTACTCGCCCTGCAGCGCGACGGCGAACCCGGCCAGGTACGCCGCGCCGAGCCCGGCCTTGGCGGTGCGGTGCAGCACGCGCACGCGCGGGTCGTCCGCAGCCAGCTTGTCGGCGAGCTCGCCCGTGCCGTCCGGGCTGCCGTCGTCGACGACCAGGGCGTCGGCCTCCGGCACGGCGGTGTGCAGCCGTGCGAGCAGCGGCTCGATGTTGTCGCGCTCGTTGTAGGTCGGGATCACCACCAGCACCGACCCCGCCGACCCCTCAGCCATCCTCGTCCTCTCCTGCGCGGGCCCGCCCTGCGCGCCGTGATCGTGCGAGCCGTCGGGTCGGACGGCCTGCCCGTCGAACGCGGGCCAGCCCGACCCCTGCCAGTCCGGCTGCCAGCAGCGCCCACTCGGGGACGGCCCGCAGTCGACCTGCGAGCGTAGTGGTGGCCCGCAGCGGGGTTGCGTCGACCAGCACATCGGGGGTGAACGTGCTGGTCGTGGCGGTGACGGTGCCGTCGGGGGCGATCGTGGCGCTGACCCCGCTGGTGGTCACGACGAGCACGGCGCGGTCGTGCTCGACGGCCCGCACGCGGGACATCGCCAGCTGCTGGTAGGTCATGTCGCTGCGCCCGAAGGTCGCGTTGTTGCTCGGCACCGCCAGGACCTGCGCGCCGGCGGCGACGCTGTCGGCGACCAGGTCGTCGAAGGCGATCTCCCAGCAGATCGCGATCCCCAGCCGGACGCCCGCCGCGTCGACCGCCCCCGAGCCGGTGCCCGGCACGAAGTTCCCCGCCCGGTCGGCGTACTCGGACAGCAGCCGGAAGAACGGCCGCCACGGCAGGTACTCGCCGAAGGGCTGGACCCGCCGCTTGTCGGTGCGGTCGACGATGCCCCCATCCCGAGTCACTGCCGGGCGCCCAGACCAGCACCGAGTTCGTCGCCGTGTCCTCCGGGCCGGCCAGCACCGTGCCCAGCACGATCGGCACGCCGACGGCGCGGGCGGCCCGGTCGATCGCCGCGGCGGCGTCGGGGTTGCGCAGCGGGTCGATGTCCGAGGCGTTCTCCGGCCACAGCACCACGTCCGGGCGCGGGCGGCGACCGGCGGCGACGTCCGCGGCGAGCTGCTCGGTGACCCGCACGTGGTTGTCGAGCACCGCCCGGCGCTGCGCGTTGAAGTCCAGGCCGAGCCGCGGCACGTTGCCCTGCACGGCCGCGATCGTCACGGTGCGCACCGGCGGCGAGCCGGCGGGCGGGAGCAGCGCGGCCAGCGGACCGGTCGCCAGCGCGACGAGCGCGACCAGCGCGGGCGCGACGGCGGCGCGCACCTCCCGCCGGGCCAGGCGCCGCCCGGCCTCCCCCAGCGCGAGGCCGGCCAGCACGGTGACGAACGACAGCAGCGGCGCCCCGCCGACGGCGGCCACGGGGAGCAGCGGCCCGTCGGGCTGGCCGAAGGCGACGCGCCCCCACGGGAAGCCGCCGAACGGGATGCGCGACCGCAGCGCCTCCGCGCCGACCCACACCGCCGCCGCCCACACCGGGGCGCCGCGCAGCCGCGACACCGTGGCCATCCCGGCGCCCGCGGCCCCGACGAACACCGCCTCGGCGGCCGAGAGCGCCAGCCACGGCACCGGGCCGACGTAGATGCCGGTCCAGCGCAGCAGCGGCAGCAGGAACCCCAGCCCGAACAGCACGCCGTAGCCGAACCCGGCACGGGCCCGGCGGCCGTGCACGGTCACGCCGAGGAGCCCGAACGCGGGCAGCGCCAGCCACCACAGGGTGCGCGGGGCGAACCCGAGGTACAGCAGCACCCCTCCCCCGGCGGCGGCCGTGGCGCGGGCGAGGAAGGTCACGAGCGGCCGTCCCGGTCTGCGCAGCAACCGGTGGCGCGCGCTCGACAGCGGGTTGGTGGAGGGGGCGGCCACGGCGCGAGCCTACGTGCCGTGCCGTTCCCGCGAGTCGCTACGTTCATCGGCCCGAATGTGGCGGTTCGGCCTGCTGGAACGTGCGACTCGCACTGACGAACGTGCCGACTCGCGCGTTCCTGACGGCCGTCGCGTGCGGCGGTGGCCGGGACGTCGGGTCAGACGGCGGCTCAGACGGCGACGAGGTGGGCGTTGCCGAGGTGGTCCAGCACGCCGGGGGCGCCGGTCCGGCGGTACCACTCGTAGCCGTAGGCCGCCGCGAAGGTCTCCTGCGGGACGTCGTCGGGCCCGACCTGGCTCGCGTGGGCGAGGATCGCGGCGCGCTTGTGGTCGACGTCGGCCGGGGTGCCGGTGACGGCCAGCGCGATCTCCGCGGTGACCCGCCCGTAGTCGACGGCCGCGGCGCGGGCCGCGCCGTGCACGAGGTGGCCGTCGCGGGCGACGACGTGCAGGTGCTCGCGGTCGATCGTGACCGCGTAGCCGGTGGCGCCGACCAGCTCGGCGGCCGTCGACCCGATCCGCCAGGTCGCGCGGTGGTCCGGGTGGCCGTAGATGCCCTGCTCGTCGTCGTGCACCACGGTGGCGGCGCCCTCGGCGTCGGCGATCTCGGCGACCTGGCGGGCGAGCACGAGCGGGTCCGCCGCCACGAGCGCGCGCCGGTGCGCGGCGTCGGGCCAGCCGGGCAGGCCGGAGTCCCGGTGGCCGAGCCGCACGAGGCGCGCCACGCCGAGCATCCCGGCGACCTCCTCGAGCTCGGCGCGGCGGCGCTGCCCGACGGTCTCGCCGCGGCGCAGCGGCACCCGGGAGCCGCCCAGGTCGCCGTCCGTGGCGACGACCAGCACGGTGCGGGCACCGGCGTCGGCGAGGCGGCGCAGCGTCAGCCCGGTGAAGATCGCCTCGTCGTCGGGGTGGGCGTGCAGGACCAGGACGGTGTGGCCGCGCAGGTCCGGTGTGGGCAGGTCCGGTGCGGGCAGGAACGGGGACGTACGGGGCAGTTCGGGGGCGCTCATGAGGTGATCGCAGACTCGTGCGGGCCGCGGACGCGGCGGTGACGGACGGAACCGGGGGTATCAGCTGTGACGACAACAGCGACAGCACCCCGGACAGCAGCCGACGCCGAGCGGCGGGCTGGTCCGGGCGATCACGGGCAGTAGTGTGCCACACACGTCCACCGGTCCGCGCGGGGGTTGACCCGAACGAGCGCTGGCTATCCGGTCACAGTGCGGCACGGGGCTCGGCCCGCGACCCCACCTTCTGCACGTAGGGAGCCGCCGGGCTCAGCCGCAGCGCACCGGGCAGCCGGCGCACGGCCTCGCGCCGGCCGGTGAGCGTCACCAGGCCGTCCCGGACGGCCGCGGGCAGACCCAGCGCACCGAGCCAGACCTGGTAGAGCACGCCGAGCGACGACTCGACGGTCACGTCGACCTCGAAGCCGGGGTCGGTGAAGCACAGCGACACGTCGCCGGGCGTCGCGACGAACCAGAACCGGCTCCGGCGCGCGTCGGGCACCCGCACGTGCAGCACCGCCCGCCCGCCGGCCGGCCCCGCGTCGAGCAGCCGGTCCGGGTCGATCCCGCCGCGGATCCACCACATCAGCACCGTCGGGTCCAGCTCGTCCGGCCGCGGCTCGCCGAACGCCCACCGCGCGCCCCACTCGGCGAGACCGAAGATCAGGGGGCGCAGCTCCTCGCACGCCGGCGTCGGCCAGTAGGCGCCGTCGGCGCGCTCGACGAGACCGTCGCGTTCGAGCTGGTCCAACCGCTTGGACAGCAGCCCGCGGGACATGCCGGGCAGGCCGCGGGCGAGCTCGTTGAACCGCCGCGCCCCGACCAGCAGGTCCCGGACGACCAGCAGCGTCCAGCGGTCGCCCAGCATCTCGAGCGAGCGGGTGATGGGGCAGTACTGCCCGTAGCGCGACACGCCTCGATGATGGACCCGGACACCGGTGCAGATACAGAACTATTCGGCGGATCAGCGGCGGCGGAACCCTCGCAGCATGACAACCACCACTCCCGCTGCCGTCCCGACCACCCTGACCGACGACGACGTCGTGGCGCTCGCCGCCCGCGTCGGCCGCGTCGCCGCGGAGTTCGACGCCGGGCACGACCGCGACGCCACCTTCGTGACCGAGGCCTACGACGAGATGCACGCCTGCGGCTACCTGCGCCTGCCGGTGCCCACCGAGCTGGGCGGGCTCGGCGCATCGATGCGGCAGGTGGTGCTGGCCGAGGAGGAGCTCGGCAGCCACTCCGGCGCGGCGGCGCTCTCCGCGGCCATGCACCTGTACCTGACGCTCCTGCAGCGCTGGCGGTGGCGGCGCGGCGCCCCGGACGCCGAGGGGGTGCTGCGCAAGGTCGCCGACGACGGCCTGGTGCTGGCCACCAGCGGGGGCTCCGACTGGGTCTGCCCGTCCACCACGGCCGTCGCCGTGCCCGGCGGGTACCGGCTGGACGGGCGCAAGCAGTTCTGCAGCCAGGCGCCGGTCGCCGGGGTGATCTCGACGTCGGCCACACTCGGCGAACCCGGCCCGGACGCCGTCGTGCTGCACGCCGGAGTGCCGCTGTCCGCCGCCGGGGTCTCGATCGTCGAGACCTGGGACACGCTGGGCATGCGCGGGACGGCGAGCCACGACGTCGTCTTCGACGGGGTGTTCCTGCCCGCGGAGAAGGTGATCGGGCAGCGACCGTACGGGGCGCTCACCGGTCCCCTGCTGGCCGCGGCGATCCACTTCGCGCCGGTGGCCGGGGCCGCGTACCTGGGGGTGGCGCGGGGGGCCTGCGACGAGGCGGTGCGGCTGGCCGGGCGCCGCGGCGAGCCCGCGCCGGCGGCGGTGCGCCAGATCGGCGAGATGCGGGCGCGGCTGCGGGTGGCGCGGTGGGCGTTGCAGGGCGCCGTCGCCGAGCTCGGCGACGACCCGGCGATGGACGAGAACACGCTGGCCACGGTGATGACCGCGAAGCGGCACGCCGTCGTGGAGGCGCGGGCCGTCGTCGACACCGCGCTGGAGGTGGCGGGCGGGGCGGCGTTCTACCGGCGCTCACCGCTCGAGCGGGCCTACCGCGACGTGCGCGGCGGCCCGTTCCACCCGCTGACCCCCGAGGCGACGCTCACGCTGCTCGGCGAGCGCGCCTTGCCAAGTGACGAGGGGGGACCGCGTCCAGAACTCGCGTGCGGGCGGTAGGCCCCGACCTCGTCACCTCGTTCAGTACGGGCGCCGGGGCATGATCACCCACAGCACCAGGTAGATGATGAACTGCGGGCCGGGCAGCAGGCACGACAACAGGAACACGAGCCGGACCGCGAACGGGCTCCAGCCGAACCGCTCCGCGAGGCCGGCGCACACTCCGGCGATCACGGCGCCCTCCCGCGGCCGGGTCAGGGTCGATGCCACTCGTGGGCTCCTCTCCAGTCGACGGCGGATCTCGCCGTCTGCGGTCCATCCTGCGCGTCGCAGGAGGCCGGCACCTCCGGGAACGCCCGGAGACGACCCCGGGGTTCCCGGATCGACCCACCCGGACACCCGGTCGCCCGATCGGCTCAGAGACCGCTCACGACGGTGCGGAACCCGTCCCCGGGCCGGGTGCCCTCGCGCCGGCGCCGGGTGAACGTGCTGGTCGGCCCGGTACGGCCGGTCTAGCGTCCCGGCCGTGCTCCTCCCCCGGCGCGTCACCGCCGTCTCCGTCCTCGCGGCCGCGGCGCTCGTCGCGCTCGCGGCTCCCGCTGCCGCTGCTCCGACGACGACAGACCTGCACGCCGCGGTGCTGCCGCCCGCCGCTCCGACGACCGTCGTCGCCCTCGGCGACAGCGCCGCCTCCGGGGAGGGCGCGGGTGACTACGAGCCCGGGACCCGCGGCGAAGCCGGCAACTGGTGCCACCGCTCGGCGCACGCGTACGTGCACCGGCTCGGCGTCACCGACGGATCGGTGAACCTGGCCTGTTCGGGGGCGCGGGCCGCCGACGTCGCCCGGGGTGGTGGCGGCCGCTACGGCGAGGGGTCGCAGGCGCAGCGGCTGGGCGTGCTGGCCGGGCAGGTGCGGGTCACGGCCGTGGTGCTGCAGGTGGGCGGGAACGACGACCCGGCGCTGGTGCCGACCGGGATCGCCTGCATCCGCGCGTTCCTCGACCCGGCGGTGCCCGGCTGCCGCGACACGGTGGGCCCGCAGTGGCCCGCCCGGCTCGCGGCGATGGCCCCGAAGGTCGAGGCCGCCGTGGCCGACGTGCGCGCGGCGATGCGTGGCGCCGGGTACACCGACACCGACTACACGCTGGTGCTGGCTTCCTACGCGGCGCCGTGGACCGAACGCATGATCGGTGTGCCCGCCGCGCAGGGCTGCCCCTACAGCCGCCCGGACGCCGGCTGGGCGCGAACGGTGGCGTTCCCCCAGCTGTCGCAGACCCTGCGCAGCGTCGCCGCGGACGCGGGGGTGCGGTTCCTCGACCTGTCCCGGGCGACCGAGGGCCGGGAGGCGTGCAGCCGGGTGCTCGCCGACGAGGAGTGGCAGCGCCGGCTGACCGTCGACCCGAACGCCCTGGTCTACGGCGGGCTCGACGCGTTCGGCATCCACCTCGCCCAGGAGTCGTTCCATCCGTCGGCCGCCGGGCACGCGGAGCTGGGCCGCTGCGTCGGGGAGTTCCTGCGGGCGGGCGACCCGACCGCGGCCTGCCGGGTGGGGGCGGACGGGCACCTGCACGCCACGGCGGCCCCGCCCGAGGCGTCCCCGGCGTCGGCCGCCTGACAGCCGGAACCGTGCGCGTGCCGGGCGGCGGTCCGGCACATCCGTGTAGGCGGCGGTCCGGGGTGCCCGTGCACACCTTCCGCCGCCGGTGCACACGGTGCACCATGTGCACGACGACCTGGAGATCTGCACGGGCGAGGTGCCCGGGTCCGAAACGCGGCTAGAGGACGACCAGGTCGCGCGGGCGGATGTTCAGCCGCTCGCAGCCGTCGTCGGTCACCACGACGATGTCCTCGATCCGGGCACCCCAGTCGCCGTCGAGGTAGATCCCCGGCTCGACGCTGAACGCCATCCCCGGCTCCAGCGTCGTGGTGTTGCCGCCGACGATGTAGGGGTCTTCGTGCACGTCGAGCCCGATGCCGTGGCCGGTGCGGTGCAGGAACCGCTCGCCGAGCCCCGCGTCGGTGAGCCGGGCCCGAGCCACGGCGTCGACCAGCTCGGCAGGCACCCCGGGCCGGACGGCGGCGACGGCGCGCTCCTGCGCGTCCTGCAGGGCCGCGTACGCCTCCTGGACCCGGGCCGGCGGCTCGGCGCCGACGGCGTACGTGCGGGTGGAGTCGGAGTAGTAGCCGCTGGGCAGCGGGACCGCCGATGTCGACGACCACGACGTCGCCGCTCTCGATCACCCGGTCCGACACGTCGTGGTGCGGGCTGGCCCCGTTCGGGCCGGAGCCGACGATGACGAACGCGGCCGCGGTGTGGCCCTCCTCGACGATCGCCGCGGCGATGTCCGCGCCGACCTGCGCCTCGGTGCGGCCCGCCTTGAGGAACTCGCCCATGCGGGCGTGCACCCGGTCGATCGCCGCGCCCGCGGCGCGCAGCTGCTCCACCTCGGCGGTGTCCTTGCGCATCCGCAGCTCGCTCACGATCGGCCCGGCGAGGGTCTGTGCGGCCTCGGGGAGGGCCTCGCGCAGCCCGAACACGTGCTTCGCGGGCATCGTGTCGGCGACGGCGAGCCGGGTCGGTCCGCCGGCGAGGTCGCTGACCAGCAGATACGGGTCTTCACCGTCGTTCCAGGTGACGACTTCGACGCCGAGGTCGGCCAGCGGCAGCCCGGCCCAGCCCGGGGCCTCGAGCCGCGGCACCACCAGCGCGGGCGGCGCGCGGTGCCCGGCCGCGGGCAGCACGAGGCAGGTGAGCCGTTCGTGGCTCGCGCCGTCCGCGTCGAGGAGGTAGCGCAGGTCGGTGCCCGGGGTGACCAGCAGCAGGTCGACGCCGTGGTCTGCGGCGACGTCGCCCGCCCGACGGATGCGGTCGGCGAGCAGCGCGGTGGGAACGGCCGGAGTCAGGTGGCCCGCAGTCATGTGGCGCAGTATGCCCCGCCACCCTGTGTCATCCCGGTCACCCGGGCCGCCCGTCGGCGATCCCACGTCGCGCCGGTGCACCCCGGATCCGCCGTCACACACCGGATCGGACCGCCGCACCCCGCACAGCAGCTGCGGCCGTCGTGGAGGCCGTGCGACGCCGTGGTCGGCGTGCGACGCGCGACCGAGCGGCACCGCCGGGCAGCCGCACTGGCACACTGCGGGACCGTGGCCCGCCCGCTGATGCTGCTCGACGCCGCCAGCCTGTACTTCCGCGCCTTCTACGGCGTCCCCGAGTCGATCCGGGCGCCGGACGGGACGCCGGTCAACGCCGTGCGCGGGTTCTGCGACATGGTGTCGCGGCTGCTCACGGAGCGTCGCCCGGCCCGGCTGGTGGCGTGCCTGGACCTGGAATGGCGGCCCGCCTTCCGGGTGAACGCGCTGCCTTCCTACAAGGCGCACCGGGTGGCGGGCGAACCCGACACGGCCCCGGCCGGGATCCCCGAGGTGGTGCCGGACGGGCTGAGCCCCCAGGTTCCGGTGATCCTGGACGTGCTCGCCGCCGCGGGACTGGCCACGGCGGGCGCCGACGGCCACGAGGCCGACGACGTCATCGGCACCCTGTGCGCCGCGGAGAAGGTCGACCCGGTCGAGGTGGTCAGCGGCGACCGCGACCTCATGCAGGTCGTGCGCGACGAGCCGACCCCGATCAGGCTGGTCTACGTCGGGCGCGGGCTGGCCAAGGCGGAGATCCTCGGGCCACCGGAGGTCGCCGCCAAGTACGGCGTGCCGGCGGACCGCGCCGGCGAGGCGTACGCGGAGATGGCGATGCTGCGCGGCGACCCGTCGGACGGGCTGCCGGGGGTCCCCGGAATCGGGGCGAAGACCGCGGCGACGCTGGTGGGCCGCTTCGGGTCGTGGGCCGAGCTGCGTGCGGCGATCGACGACCGCGCCGACACCCGGCTCAGCCCGCCCGTCCGCACCAAGCTCGCCGCGGCGGGGCCGTACCTCGCGGTCGTGGAGCCGGTGGTGCGGGTGGCGCTGGACGCGCCCGTCCGGTCGGGCCGGCCCGACCCCGTGCCTGCGGCCCCGGTGGACCCCGCGAGGCTGGCCGAGCTGGCGGAGCGGTGGGCGCTGGGCGGCACGGTGGAGCGGCTGGTCGCGGCGCTGGCCAAGGCGGGACGCTGAGGCGGAAGCTGCCCGCCGCGTTCGCGATCGCACACATCGAGCGGTGCGCGGGAACCGCCGGCGCCCAGGAGACGTCCGAGTGAGGAACGGCGCGCGCGAGGCGGCGGTGAGCAGGGATGGTCAGAAGTGGGTGCCGCACCACGGCGCGGGCGTCGTGGTGAACAGCGCGTCCGCCCGGGCCGGGGCGGTGGGGTCGTGCACCGTCCACCAGCCGGTCGCGGCGAGCGTCGACGGGCTGCGGTCGCCGAGGTAGGCCGGCGCGAGCGCGGCGACGCCGCACGACAGCTCCGGCTCGCAGGCGCCCAGCGGACCGATGCGCTCGGCGCCCTCCCCCGCGATCCGGTAGACCCCGGTGTTGTCCGGCAGCAGCGGGTCGTGCACGGCGAGCAGCAGCGGCGCCACGTCGGCCCGGAACGAGCGGGCGGCCAGCGCGGCGGGCACGTCGACCAGCCGCAGCCACGTCTCGTCGGCCAGCCCGGTGACGACGGCGTCGCGCGGATCGGCGAGCAGCAGGTCCAGCGGGTCGTCCATCGGCACGGCCGCCTCGACGTGGGCGATCAGGTCGACGCCGAGCAGGAACCGCCACATGCCGGCCGCGGCGGCGGTGTCGGCGGCGTGCAGGTCCTCGACGTGCAGCGTGTACCCGCTGCCGTCCGGCCGGAGAATTGGGCGCGAACGGCCCGGGCCCGCGCGCGACGGCCACGGCGAACCCGTCGTCGGTCCCGTCCTGGTCGGTGTGCACGGCCGCCAGCAGCGCGTCGTCGGCATGGCGGTCCGCGTAGACCTCCCACCAGCCCGGGGTGCGGGTGATCCCGCCCGGGCGGCGCAGGGCGAGCATGTCGTGCACGGCGGACAGGACGGGGACGACCTCGGCCCGGTCCAGCACCCGGACCGTCCCGCCCGCGGGCGCCTGCGGCCGCAGCGCCGCCCGCGACGCGCGGACCCGGACGGTGCGTGCCCGGGTGGCGACGCCGTAGCCGTACCGGCCGTAGATGCCGCTCTCGATCGCCCACAGCAGCGCGAGCACGTCGCCGCGGGCGCGCAGGTCGTCGAGCTGGGCGCGCATCAGCGCGGTGGCCAGGCCCCGGCGGGTGCGGTCGGCCCGCACTCCCACGCGGGTCACCGCCGCCAGCGGCAGCACCGCGCCGCCCGGCACCACGGTGCGCGACGGGAAGGACATCGTGGTGCCGACCAGCCGGCCGTCCGGGTCGAACGCCCCGAACGTGCGCCCCGGCGTGTACGACCCGCGCCGGCGGGCCCACCGAGCGTCGTCGACCGGCGCGCTGTGCAGTGAGCCGCCGAACAGGTCGTTCGCGGCGCGCAGCTCGCCGTCGGCGAGCGGGCGGACCGGGTGCCCGCTCAGGCCGGCCGCCCCACCTGGTAGGCGCCACGGTCGTCGGTCACCGTGATCGGGATCGTGACGGGGTCGCCGTCGATCGTGGCGTCGCAGGTGAACGTCGCACCCGTCGTGACCTGCACGTTCTGCGGGCACCGGACATCCGCGACGCCGTCGGTCGCGTAGTCGTCGGCGAGCACCTTCGCCACGCCCGCCTGCACGGCGCCGGCGTCGAAGACCCTGGTCACGAACCATCCCGGGGTGACGAAACCGAGCACGAACACCACCACGACGACGAGCGCGGTGACGATCGCGACGAGCAGCCGCCGCCGGCCGCGCTGCCGGGCCGACACCCGGGGGCGGGTCTGCTTGTTCTGGTTCCACGACGGCTCGTTCTGCGGCCGCCAGCCGTACTGCGGCTCGTCGCCGTACCCGCCACCGCGGCCGGGCTCCGGGTCGCCGCCCCAGCCACCCGCGGGCGGGTGCCCCCATGCGCCGGTCGGCTCGTCCGCGGGTCGGCCGGATGCGGCCGACCACCGGCCGTACGGATCGGACTCGTAGGGCCGGCTCACCGCACTCCCTCGCTGCGCTCGGTCGACGCTTCGCGAGGCGCTGTGACACTGGTTCGCTCGCTGCGCTCGCTCACGGCACTCCCTCGCTGCGCTCGGTCGACCCGTCGTCGAACGTCACAGGGCGGGGCGCTGTGACACTGGTTCGCTCGCTCACCGGCGTCCCCTCCTCGTCGGCCGATCCGGCGCGATCCAAGCACACCCGCCGTCACCTGCGCAGGCGATCCGCCCGGGACACGGCAGGTGTGCGCCGGACGCCCGGTCCACGGTCGCCCGGAGGTCGAGGACCCGGCCGCGCGGCCGCTCAGGCCGTGCCGGCCGCCACGACCCCGCGCCGCACCGACCGCGCCGCCGTCGCCGCGGCCTGCCCGACCGGGGTGCCGCGCCCGGCGACGTCCGCGATCTGGTCCAGCAGGTCCAGCACCTGCCGGCACCAGCGGACGAAGTCGCCCGCCGAGAGGTCGACGCCGTTCTGCTCCGCGGCCGTGAGCACCGCGGACAGCGACTCGCCGCGCGCCCACCGGTGCATCGGCCAGGCGAACCCGAGGTCGGGCTCGCGGGTGCGGTCGACCCGGTGCCGGCGCTCGTCGGCCTCCAGCCCGGTCCACAGCCGCACGGTGGCGGCCAGCGCCTCCGACACCCGCCCCGTGGGCACCCGGGGCACCGGCCCGAGGTCGCGGCGCGACTCGTAGACCAGCGCGGACACGACCGCGGCCAGCTCGGCGGGCTCCAGGCCGTCCCAGACGCCGTGCCGCAGGCACTCGGCCGCGAGCAGGTCCGACTCGCCCCACAACCGGGCCAGCCGCTCCCCCTGCGGGGTGACGGTCTCCCCGTCGTCATTCCCGGAGAGGTAGCCGCGCTCGCCCAGCAGCGCGCGGATCCGGTCGAACGCGCGTGCCAGCGAGTGCGTGGTGGCGCGGACCTTCTGCCGCAGCTGCTCGGTCTCGCGCTCCAGCCGGGCGTGCCGCTCGGCCCACCGGGCGTGCGCCTCCCGGTCGTCGCAGCCGTGGCAGGGGTGCGCGCGCAGGGCGCGACGCAGCGTCGCGAGCTCCGGGTCGTCGGCGGCGGAGCCGCGGGCGCCCTTCCCGGACCGGCCGCGCTGCGCCGTCGCCGGAGCGGCGATGCCGGTGTTGCGCAGCGACGACGCGAGGTCGCGGCGCACCGCGGGCGCCCGGTGGTTGACGTTCTTGGGCAGCCGCATCCGGCCCAGCGCCGCGACCGGGGTGGGGAAGTCCGCGGCCGACAGGCGCCCGGCCCAGCGGTCCTCGGTCAGCACCAGCGGCCGCGGTTCGTCCCCGTTGTTCACGCCGGGGTCCAGGACGACGGCCAGCCCGGCGCGTCGCCCGCCCGGCACCGCGATGACGTCACCGGGCCGCAGCGCGCGCAGCGCGTCCGTCGTGGCGTCGCGGTGCTCGGCCATCCCCTGGCGGCGCAGCGCCTTCTCCCGCTCGGCGACCCGGCGGCGCAGCGCGGCGTACTCGGCGAAGTCGCCGAGGTGGCAGCGCATCGAGCCCTCGTACCCGGCGAGGGTCTCGGTGTTGCGTTCGATCCGCCGGGCCAGCCCGACCACCGACCGGTCCGCCTGGAACTGGCCGAACGACTGCTCGAGCAGCTCGCGGGCCGCCGCGACGCCGAGCCGGCCGACGAGGTTGACGGCCATGTTGTAGCCGGGCCGGAAGGAGCTGCGCAGCGGGTAGGTGCGGGTCGAGGCCAGGCCGGCGACCTGCTCCGGGTCGACCCCGGGCTGCCAGATGACCACGGCGTGGCCCTCGACGTCGATGCCGCGGCGCCCGGCCCGCCCGGTGAGCTGGGTGTACTCGCCGGGGGTCAGCTCGGCGTGCGCCTCGCCGTTGAACTTGACCAGCCGCTCGAGCACGACGGTGCGGGCGGGCATGTTGATGCCCAGCGCGAGGGTCTCGGTGGCGAAGACGGCGCGCACCAGCCCGCGGACGAACAGCTCCTCGACGGTCTCCTTGAACGCCGGCAGCAGCCCCGCGTGGTGCGCGGCGACCCCCCGCTCGAGCGCCTCGCGCCACTCCCAGTAGCCCAGCACGCCCAGGTCGGCCTGGGGCAGGTCACCGGTGCGGCGCTCGACGACCCGGCGGATCTCGTCGACCTCGTCCTCGGTGGTCAGCCGCAGCCCGGCACGCACGCACTGGGCCACGGCGGCGTCGCAGCCCGCGCGGCTGAACACGAAGGTGATCGCCGGGAGCAGCCCGTCGCGGTCCAGCCGGTCCAGCACGGTGATCCGCGACGGCGGCCGGAAGCCGACCCGCCGGGACGGGGCCGCGCCCCGCGTACGACGCGCCCGGTCCCAGACCGCGGTGGTGGCCTGCCGGTCCAGCTCGCGGGTGGCGCGGACCAGCTCCGGGTCGACCTGCAGCTCGCCGTCGCCCCGCACTCCGAGAGCGGTACCGGATGGCCGAGTTCCGGACGCGGCCCGCTCCTCGCTCGCTGACGCTCGCGCTCTCTGCATCTCCGCGAACAGGTCGAGCAGCCGGTTGCCGACCATCATGTGCTGCCACAGCGGCACCGGCCGGTGCTCGTCGACGACGACCGTGGTGTCGCCGCGGACGGTCACCAGCCAGTCGCCGAACTCCTCGGCGTTGCTCACCGTCGCCGACAGGCTGACCAGCGCGACATGCTCGGGCAGCTGGAGGATCACCTCCTCCCACACCGCGCCGCGGAACCGGTCGGCCAGGTAGTGCACCTCGTCCATCACCACGTAGCCGAGCCGGTCGAGCTGCCCGGACCGCGCGTAGATCATGTTGCGCAGCACCTCGGTGGTCATCACCACCACCTGGGCGTCGCCGTTGACGCTGGTGTCGCCGGTGAGCAGGCCGACGGCGGCGGCGCCGTGGCGGGCGACGAGGTCGGCGTACTTCTGGTTGCTCAGCGCCTTGATCGGCGTGGTGTAGAAGCACCGCAGGCCCTGCGCGAGCGCGAGGTGCACGGCGAACTCGCCGACGACGGTCTTCCCGGCCCCGGTGGGGGCGCACACGAGCACGCCGTGGCCGTCTTCCAGCGCGGAGCACGCGGTGCGCTGGAAGCCGTCGAGGGTGAACGGGAGGGAACCGGCGAACTCGGCGAGCCGAGGGCGGGCGGCGCGGTCCCGGGCGGCCGCGTAGGCCTCCGCCGGGGCGGGGGTACGTGCTCACCTCCCCACAGTGACACACTCCGCCCCGCACCTCGGAGCCGCACTGCTGCCGAGCGACCCGGATCGGCGTCACGTGCCTAGGTCACGTCGTCGAGGCGGGACGGTGGGTCGGTCGTCGGCTCGGGGCGGTGGGGGTCCCAGGCCTCCCAGACCGAGGTCGGGTCGGCGTGGTCCGCCTGGCGGGACGAGTCGTACGCGGCGGACGGGGCGACCCGCACGGGCTCCTCGGTCGTGCGGGATTCGCGACGGGGTGGTGTCGATGTCGCTGGGCGAGGTGTCGATCGGCGACGGGGAGTCGGGGTCCCAGCTGTCCCAGCCCTGCGCGGCGCGGCGGCGGGAGCGGCGCTTGTCGTTCACCCGGGCGATCTGGATCGCCAGCTCGAACAGCAGCACCAGCGCGAGCGCCAGCGCCAGCATCGAGAACGGGTCCTGGCCGGGGGTGGCGATCGCGGCGAAGACGAACAGGCCGAAGATCAGCCCGCGGCGCCACGCCCGCAGCTTGGCGTAGCTGAGCACCCCGACGAGGTTGAGCGCCACCACCAGCAACGGGATCTCGAAGCTGACCCCGAAGATGATCAGCAGGGCGATGAGGAAGCCGAAGTAGTCGTGGCCGGTCAGCGCCGTGGTCTGGATCTCGCCGCCGATGGTGAGCAGGAAGGCCAGGCCTTGGGTGATGACGAAGTAGGCCAGCACGGCGCCGGTGACGAACAGCACGGACGCGGCCGAGACGAAGCTCAGCGCGTAGCGGCGTTCCTTCGCGTAGAGCCCGGGGGTGATGAACTGCCACAGCTGGTAGAGCCACACCGGGCAGGCCAGCACCACCCCGGCGGTGGTCGCGACCTTGAGCCGGAGGTTGAACTGGTCGAACGGGCCGGTGCCCAGCAGGGTGCACGAGCCGTCCGCGGTGAACGTGGCCCGCGAGGCGGCCGGGATGGAGCAGTAGGGCGCCTTGAGGATCTCGCCGAGGCTCGGTGTGCCGAACAGGCCGACGCCGAACCAGATGTAGCCGAAGATCGTGGTGACCCCGATCACGACCAACGAGATGCCGAGCCGGTTCCGCAGCTCGAACAGGTGCTCGATCAGCGTCATCGTGCCGTCGGGGTTCACCCGACGGCGGCGGCCCGGACGCAGCCGGCCCAGGGCCCGTACCGGGGACTTCACCGCGCGCGGGTCAGCGGTCAGTGTTGGGCGGGCAGGGTCGCGCCGGACGGGCTCGGCCGGCTGCGGAGCGGTGCCGGCCACGTCCGGGGTCGTGCCGTTCGCCGAGTGGGTGACCGGCGGCAGCGCGGTGGGCTCGGCAGGCGCGGCGGGGCGGGTGTCCGACTGCGGCGCTGCCTGGGCCGTGGTGCGGCCGTCGTCGTCCTTGAGGCCCTTCATCTCACCCTTGAACACGCGGGCCGACTGGCCCACCGACCGTGCCATCTCGGGCAGCCGCTTGGCGCCGAAGAGCAGCACCAGCACGCCGATGATGATCAGCCATTCCCAGCCGCCTGGCATCGCTTCCGCCTCCGGGGTCGTTGCGTGCGGACCGGCCGGCCCGCACGGGTGGTGATTCGTTGCAGCCGAGTCTACGGCGCGGTCTCCACCGGGCGGTGGTGTCCGCGGCCCCCAATGGAGGAGGTGCCGACCCGCCGCAGGTGGGGGGCCGCGGGTGGACCGCGGTCGTGCCGCGCGGATCGCCCGGAGCCGGTCGAGCCCGGTCGCGGTGTCCGCACGCAGCACCGCCACGCTCCGGGCCAGCCGGCGCACGTGCGGGCGGACCGCCAGCACGAGCACCAGCGCCACCACGACGGCGAGCGCCACCAGCGCCCCGACGACACCCGTCATCGCCCCGCCCCCGTTCCGTTCCCGTCGGCCCCGGGGCCAACGCCTGCGCCGCCCGCCGCGCCACCTCCGCGGCCAGCTCGGCCGGCTCGAGGATCCGCGCTCCCCCGCCCAGCCCCAGCACCAGCCGCACCAGCCAGGCCGGGTCGGCGTAGCGCAGCAGCACCCGGGCCCGGCCGTCGCCCCGGGTGCCGTGATCATGCCCGGTCCCCCCGTCGGCCGGCTCGGCGGGCAGCTCCACCACCTGCTCCACCGGGTAGTACTCGGCCACCCAGCGCGCCCACGGCTCCAGCAGCAGCACCGCGCTGCCGTGCTCGGGGCGCGCCGGGAACACCCCCGCCGACAGGTCCGTCGGTTCGGCCTCCGGCGGGGCGGCGGCGGGTTCGTCGAGCACGGCGACGTCGTCCACGCGGTCCAGCCGGAACAGACGCACCGCCCCCGCGCGCCGGCACCACGCCTCGAGGTAGCCGCGCCCCTCGACGAGGAGCAGCCGCATCGGGTCGACGGTGCGGCGGGTGACGTCGTCGCGGCCCGCCGTGTAGTAGCGGATCGTCAGCGCCCGGCCGGCCTCCAGGCCCTCGCGGATCACGGCGGTGGTGGCCTGCTCCTGCCGGGAGACCTCGACGGCGACCCCGCCCGCCCCCGCGTCCCCGACGGCCCGCTCGATCTTCGCCGTCGCGCGCAGCACGGCGTTCGTGTCGACCATCCCGGGCAGGTCGCCCAGGGTGCGCAGCGCGACGAGCAGCGCGGTGCCCTCCGCGGTGGTGAGCCGCAGCGGGCGACGCATGCCGGCGTCCTCGGTGACGGTGACGGTGTCGCCGGCGAACGACAGGTCGACCAGGTCGCCCGGGCCGTAGCCGGGCAGCCCGCACATCCACAGCAGCTCCAGGTCCCGGCGCAGCTGGCGCTCCCCGATCCCGAAGTCGGCGGCGACGTCGGCGAGCGGGATCCCGGGCCGGGCGAGCAGGTAGGGCACGAGCGACAGCAGCCGAGGGAGCCGCTCGGTGAGGCCGGAGCCCGTCACCGGACCGCCTCACGCCACCCCGTGCCCACCCTGTCGGTCGGGGGAATCGGCGGCGAGGGCGTCCGCATGCGCCGCAGCGACCCCCGCCCAGGCCCGCCGCACCGCGGCCACGAGATCCGGCGGGTGCAGCACCACCACGTCCGGCCCGTAGCCGGCGACCCACCGGGCGACGGTGTCCAGGCTGCGCAGGTCGATCTCCAGCTCGTCGCCGCCGTCGGCGGGCCCCACCAGCCGGCCCAGCCGGCGCAGGCCGTTCGCCCGACCCGCCGCGACCCACAGCCGGGCCGTTCCGATCACCGGCGGTGGCGCCACCCCGCGGTCGACGACCGCGAGCAGGTCCACCCCGGGGGGCACCTGCACGGCCTCCGGTGGCCCGAGCGTCGTCACCGGCCCCGCGATCCGGGAGAGCCGGAACGAGCGCACGTCCGCCCGGTCGCGGTCGTGGCCCACCAGGTACCAGCGGCCCCGCGCCGACACCACCCCCCACGGCTCCACCGTCCGCCGACTGACCTCGCCGGTCGGGCCGCCGCGGCGGTGCGGGAACGACACCACCTGACCGGCCTGCACCGCCGCCAGCAGGGGCCCGAACGCCGGCTCGACCGCCCGCACCCGCGCCTGCACCGGCCCGCCGGTCTCCTCGACCTCCACCCCGGCGGCCCGCAGCTTGAGCACCGCGCCGTGCGCCGCCCCGGCCAGCGCCGGGGTGTCCCACAGCCGGGCGGCCAGCGCGACGGCGGCCGCCTCGTCCGGTTCGAGGTCGATCTCGCCCAGCTCGTAGTCGTGACGGGCGATCCGGTAGCCGTCGGCGGTGTCGAACCCGGAGTTGCGGCCGGTCTCCAGCGGGACGCCCAGCTCGCGCAGCTCGGTCTTGTCGCGCTCGAACATGCGGAAGAACGCCTCGTCCGTCGCGGCGTCGGCGTAGCCGGGGACGGTGGCGCGGATCTTCTCGGCGGGCAGGAACTGCCGGGTGGACAGCAGGCAGAGCACCAGGTTCACCAGACGCTCGGCCCGGGCGGAGGACACCCCGGCATCGTACGGCGGCGGCCGCTCGCTCGGTGCCGACCTGGGAAGACGGGCCCGCCGTCTCATCCTGCGACACCCCGTTGACCACGTCCCGTGTCCGGCCGACGCTTTCGGGAATGAGCGAGCTTGCGAGCGAATCGATGTCACAGCGCTTGTGCAAGCGCCGACCGAGCGCAGCGAGGGAGTGCGATGAGTACTGCGCAGGGCGATAGCGCGCGGGAGACGTTCAACCCCTGGACGGTGGTGAACCTGGTGTTCCACCACCTGGCCGAGAACGGGCTGCACCCCGTGCTCGGCGAGACCGGCGACCCGGCCGTCCCCGCGACCGCGTTGCTGCGGGCGATGGGCATCGAGCCGGGCCGCAACGATGAGACCGTCACCTCGGCGGCGGTGCAGGACGAGCTGGCCGCCCTGCGCGCCCGCTACCTCGGCGAGAAATAGCCGGCCCGGACGGAGCGAACGCGGCGTTGGGTGCATCCAACGCACCGAGCGACGCGTTCGCGCACATCACACGGCGCGCTACAGCGAGGCGATCAACCGGTCCACGCGCTCGTCGACCGACCGGAACGGGTCCTTGCACAGCACGGTGCGCTGGGCCTGGTCGTTGAGCTTGAGGTGCACCCAGTCGACGGTGAAGTCGCGGCCGGCGGCCTGGGCGGCGGCGATGAAGTCGCCGCGCAGCTTGGCCCGCGTGGTCTGCGGCGGGGAGTCCTTCGCCAGCTCGATCTCCCCGTCGTCGGTGACCCGCTCGACCATGCCCTTGCGCTGCAGCAGGTCGAACAGGCCGCGGCCGCGGCGGATGTCGTGGTAGGCCAGGTCGAGCTGGGCGACGCGGGCGCTGGAGAGGTCCAGGTCGTTGCGTTCGCGGTAGCGCTCGACGAGCCGGTGCTTGATGGCCCAGTCGATCTCGCGGTCGATCAGCGACAGGTTCTGGGCCTCGACGGCGTCGAGCGTGCGGCCCCACAGGTCGAGTACCCGGGTGATCGTGCGGTCCGGCAGCGCCGAGCCCCGGGCGGCGACGTGCTCGACGGCGCGGGTGTGGTACTCGCGCTGGATGTCCAGCGCGCTGGCCTCGCGGCCGCCGGCGAGCCGCACGGTACGGCGGCCGGTGAGGTCGTGGCTGATCTCGCGGATGGCCCGGATCGGGTTGTCCAGGGTGAAGTCGCGGAACTGGACCCCGGCCTCGACCATCTCCAGCACCAGGTGCGCCGACCCCACCTTGAGCAGCGTCGTCACCTCGCTCATGTTCGAGTCGCCGACGATCACGTGCAGGCGGCGGTAGCGCTCGGCGTCGGCGTGCGGCTCGTCGCGGGTGTTGATGATCGGCCGCGACCGGGTGGTGGCGCTGGAGACGCCCTCCCAGATGTGCTCGGCGCGCTGGCTCAGGCAGTAGACGGCGCCGCGCGGGGTCTGCAGCACCTTGCCCGCGCCGCAGATGAGCTGGCGGGTGACGAGGAAGGGCAGCAGGACGTCCGCGATCCGGGAGAACTCCCCTGCCCGCGCGACCAGGTAGTTCTCGTGGCAGCCGTAGGAGTTGCCCGCGGAGTCGGTGTTGTTCTTGAACAGGTAGATGTCGCCGCCGATGCCCTCGTCGACCAGCCGCCGCTCGGCGTCGACCAGGAGGTCTTCGAGGATCCGTTCGCCGGCCTTGTCGTGGGCGACGAGCTGGGCCAGCGAGTCGCACTCCGCGGTGGCGTACTCGGGGTGGCTGCCCACGTCCAGGTAGAGCCGGGCACCGTTGCGCAGGAACACGTTCGACGACCGGCCCCACGACACGACCCGGCGGAACAGGTAGCGCGCCACCTCGTCCGGGGACAGGCGCCGCTGGCCATGGAAGGTGCACGTGACCCCGAACTCGGTCTCGAGACCGAAGATCCGCCGCTGCATGCTCACCAGCCTAAGCGGTGCACGGGGCCCGGGGGCACCACTGCGAGCGGCCGTTTCCCTGCCGTCACATCACCGCACGTGACGGCCGTTGCGCCGAGTGACGGACGGTGGCCGGTGCGGCCGCGGCTGCGCCGCCTCGCTGCGCCGCGGCGGTGATCCAGGACTCGCGTTAGGGTCTGCGCGATGAAGCGGCTCCTGCAGGTGGTCGACCCGGTCAACGACGTCGACCGCGGCATCTCGCGGCGCATCGCGGCGCTGCCCCCGAGCCGGCTCGACACGGTGATGAAGGGCCTCACGACCGCGGCCAACCACAGCCTCCTGTGGTTCGCCGTCGCAGCCGGCCTGGCGCTGCGCCGCGGCGCCACCCGCAAGGCCGCCGCGCGTGGGGTGCTCGCCATCGCGCTGGCCAGCGGCAGCGCGAACGCCGTGTGCAAGCCGCTGCTCCCCCGGCGCCGCCCGGCCGCGGCCGAGCTGCCCGCCTACCACAAGCTGGCGTCATTGTCGTCGCCGCCCACGTCGTCGTCGTTCCCCTCGGGGCACGCGGCGTCGGCCGCGGCGTTCGCCACCGCGGTGGGGCTGGAGAGCCCGCGGCTGGGGCTGGCGCTCGCCCCGGTCGCCGCCGCCGTCGGCTACTCGCGGGTGCACGTCGGCGTGCACTGGGCCTCCGACGTCGCCGCGGGCGCCGCGCTGGGCGTCGGCGTCGCCGCGCTCACCCGGCGCTGGTGGCCGGTGCGCCGTACCGACGAGGCGCGGGCCCGCCCGGTCGACAGCGTGCCGGCGCTCCCCGACGGCGAGGGCCTGCTGATGATGGTCAACCAGTTCTCCGGGGACCCGACCTACGACCCCGTCGCCGACGTCGCCCGCGTCCTGCCCCGCGCGGAGATCCTCACCGTGCAGCGCGGCCGCGGCATCGACGTGCAGCTGGAGGCCGCGCTGCACCGCCGCGGCGCGGAGATCGGGTCCCGGATCAAGGCACTGGGGGTGACCGGCGGCGACGGGTCGGTCGGCGCCGGGGCCGCGGTCGCGGAGCGCTACGGGCTGCCGCTGGTGGTGGTGCCGCTGGGCACGCTCAACCACTTCGCCCGCGACGTCGGCGTCTACGACCTGCAGGAGGTCGACGACGCCACGCGCGCCGGGCAGGCTGTCGCCGTCGACCTCGGGGTGGTGGAGGTCCACCCGCGGACGTGCTCGGACGACGAGGTCGTGCGGACCCGGACGTTCCTCAACACCGCGAGCATCGGCTCCTACCCGGAGCTCGTGCGGCTGCGGGAGCACTGGCAGCCGCGGTGGGGCAAGTGGCCGGCGTTCGCGGCGGCGCTGATGGTGGTGCTGCGGCGGGCGCGGCCGGTGCGCGTGCGGTTCCTCGGCGAGTGGCGCACGGTGTGGTTCCTGTTCGTCGGCAACGGCCCGTACCACCCGCGGGGCATGGTGCCGGCGTGGCGGCCGACGCTGGACTCGGGGCTGCTCGACGTGCGGTGGATGCGTGCCGACGTCCGGTTCTCCCGGCTGCGGGTGATGGCCGCTTTGGTCCTCGGGGCGCTCGGGCACAGCCGGGTCTACGGGCAGTGCGAGGTGGAGGAGCTGGACGTCGTGCTCCACGTGCCCGGGATGCTGGCGACCGACGGGGAGGTCGTCGAGTACAGCGGCCGCTACACGTTCCGGGTGGCGGCGGGGCGGGTGCCGGTCTACCGGCGCGACGAGCGGCGCTGGTCCGGGCGGCCGCGGCCGTACATGGGGTGAGGCCGGTCACGGCGGTTAACGCCCCGCTTCCCCGGGCGCGATAGCGCTGGGGGCCACCGCCCCCGACCTGCCGGCACGGTCCCGAACGGGCCGTGCCGGCGCTCTCCCGCAGCGATCCGGAGACGATGGACATGATGAACATTTCGGTCTCGGCGCGCGCCCTGGTCGCCGCCCGCGCGGTCGACCCGGAGGTCTCGACCGCCGCCGTCCGCGCCGCCGTGGAGGTGGCGCTGGCCGAGCAGCGGCGGGAGCTGGAGATCCGGCGCGCCGCGATGTCCGACGACGTGCGACCCGTCGACGCCCGGCCCTGATCCCCCGGCGTTCCGCCGCCGCGGGTCGAGCGTTCCCGCGTTCCTGTACGGCGAGTTCTGCGGCTCTTCCCGTCAGCGGTCGCCGCCGTGGTCGTCGAAGTGGTCGTGGCCGGGGCCGTCGTCGCTGCCGTGGCGGCCGCGGTGGTGGTCGTTCTTCATGCGGGTGACGGCGTCGGTGGCCGGGGCCGGAGTGGTCGCTCTCGACGTGGCCGCGGGGGTCTGGGCGACGACGGTCACCGGCCTGGGGGCGGGGTCGTCGCTGCCGAGCGCGGTGGCGGCGGTGCCGAGGCCGGCGAGGGTGAGGCCGGCGAGAACGCGGGTCCTGGTCATCGGGGAGGTCCTTTCGGGGTGCTGTCCGTCGGGATCCACGTTCGCGCCGGGCACGCTGTGCCCGCGCTGTCCCAGCCCTAACGCCCGGCTAAGGACTCCCCGACCGTGGACAGCGCCAGGTCGACCGTCACCGCCAGCCCGCCCCGCGCCGAGCGGCCCAGCGTGAGCCCGCCGCCTGCCTGCTCGGCGGTGCGGCGGGCGATGTCGAGGCCCAGGCCGGTGGACCCGCCGCCGCTCGCGCCCCGGCGCAGGACGTCGGCTCCGACGCGCAGCCCGGGACCGGCGTCGGCGACCAGCAGCCGGGCCCCTCCGCCAGGCCGGGGGCCGAGGCGACGGACCCGGTCCGAGCGCCGATCGGCTCGGTGATCGTCGTGAGCGGGACGTCAGGGTTGTCGGAGGAACCGTGGCATCCCGCTCGCGACGATCATGGGCTCGGCGCCGCTCCGACACGTGGTCGGCGGCCGACACGCCGTCGTCGGCTCCGGCGGTCGACCGACGCCGACCGGTCGTCCCCGGTTTCGTGAATCGCCCTCGCGGCGGCCGTCCGACGCCGTACCGTCCGCGTCATGGTCGCTCCTGACAGCGCCGAGAGCCGCGAGTTCCGGCAGATGCGCAATGACGTCGACGACGGCTACGCCCTGCTCGAGAGCATCGGGAAGTCGGTCACGACGATCTCTGCCACGCAGCGTCGGCACGGCAACCGGCTTGAGGAGATCCAGCAGTCGGTGGACCTGCAGTCCGGGCGGCTGGATCGTATGGAGGACAACCAGCGTCAGCAGGCTGCACGCCTCGGACGTGTGGAGGGCCGACTGGAAGGCGTGGACAACCGACTGGAAGGCGTGGACAGCCGACTGGAAGGCGTGGACAGCCGACTCGAGCGAATCGAGGACACCCAGCAGCAGATCCTGGACCTCCTGCGGGGTCGCCCGACGGGTTGATCAGCCGCCCGACCCGTACGGCCGAGTGATGATCTCCAGGTTGTGCCCCTCCGGCGAGTCGAAGTAGAGCCCCCGACCGCCGTCGTTGTGGTTCTCCCCCTCCTGACCGTGCCCAGGGTCCGCCCACGTCGGCAGCCCGCGCTCCTTCAGCCGCTGCGCCGTCGCGGCGAACTCGTCGTCGCCGACGAGGAACGCGTAGTGCTGCGGGACGACCTCGGTCGACTCCATGAAGTCCAGGCTCACCCCGTTCGCCATGGTCACGACCGCGAACGGGCCGAAGCCGACGGGCTCCGGCAACCCGAGGATCTCGGTGAGGAAGCGGGCTCCGGCCCAGCGGTCGGGGCTTGCGACGATGGTGTGGTTCAACTCGGCCATACCCCACGATGCGACCTGGACCACGGTCGAGGTCAAGGGCCCACGCGCCCCGCCGGAAGGAGATCGATGCCCGACCCCGCGGTCCTGCTGCGGTCCGCCGCGCTCGACGGCACGGTGACCGACGTCCTCGTCGACGCCGGCACCGTCGCCGCGATCGGCCCGGACCTGCCCGCGCCGGGGGGCGCGCAGGTCGTCGATCTCGACGGGCGGGTGCTGCTGCCCGGGTTGTGGGACGCGCACGTGCACTTCGACCAGTGGACGCTCGCCCGCAGGCGCCTCGATCTCGGGCCGGCCCGCTCCGCGGCCGAGGCTGACGCGCTGGTCGCCGCCCGGCTGCGGACGGACCCGCCCGAGCCGGGAACAGTGCTGGTCGGGCACGGGTTCCGCGACGCGCTGTGGCCCGACGCGCCGCACCGCGACCTGCTCGACCCGGTCACCGGTGCCGTACCGGTCGTGCTGGTGGCCGCGGACCTGCACTGCTGCTGGCTCAACTCGGCCGCCGCCGCCCGCTACGGCATGGCGGACCATCCCACCGGGCTGGTCCGCGAGCGGGACTGGATGCCGATCATGATCGATGTGCGGTCCACCGTGCTCGACCGCTGGTGTGCCGAGGCGGGCCGGGCCGCGGCCGCGCGGGGCGTGGTCGGGATCGTCGACTACGAGGCGCCGTGGCAGCTCGACGCCTGGACCGCCCGGATCGCCGGGGGCGCCGACGCGCTGCGGGTGGTGGCGTCGGTGTGGCCGGAGGCGCTGGACGGCTCCGACGGGCCGATCGCCCGTGGTCTGCGCAGCGGCGACGTCGTGCCGGGCACCGGCGGGTTGCTGACGATGGGGCCGCTGAAGGTCGTCACCGACGGCTCGCTCAACACCCGCACGGCCTGCTGCGACGACCCCTACCCCGGGCTGACCGGCGCGCAGGCCCGCGGCGTGTTGCTGGTGGCACCGGACGAGCTGCTGCCGCTCCTGCGCCGCGCCGCCCGGCACGGGATCGGCGCGGCGGTGCACGCGATCGGCGACCGGGCCAACGCGCTCGTGCTCGACACCTTCGCCGCCCTCGCGACGACGGCCGGTGTCGGGGATGCCGCAGCGCCGGGTCGGCGCATCGAGCACGCTCAGCTCCTGCGCGACGTCGACCCGGCCCGGTTCGCCGCGCTCGGGGTGGTGGCCAGCGTGCAGCCGGCGCACGTGCTCGACGACCGCGACGTCGCCGACCGGCTCTGGGCGGGACGCACCGGCCGCGCCTTCCCCTACCGCACGTTGCTCGACGCCGGCGTCGAGATCGTTCTCGGCTCCGACGCGCCCGTGGCGCCGCTCGACCCGTGGATCACGATCGCGGCCGCGGTGCACCGCAGCGGCGACGACCGGCCGTCGTGGCACCCCGAGCAGGAGATCCCGCTGCCGGTCGCGCTCGCCGCGTCCACGGGGCCCGACGGCCCGGTGCGGGTGGGCCGCCGCGCCGACCTGTGCGTCACCGACCTGGACCCGGCCGCGGTGCCCGCCGCGACCCTGCGCACCATGCCGGTGGCCGGCACGCTGCTCGGCGGCCGCTGGACCCACCGCGCCGGGATCTGACGCCGGGCCCGTCCCGGACGGCGTCAGCTGGTGCCGTCCTCCGCGCCGCTCGCCGCCGGCGCGTCGTCCCCGCCCTTCTCCTGGTCCGCATCCGGGGTGCCGCGGTTCTCCGCGGGCAGCAGGCCACGCAGCGTCGCCCCGGTGATCCGCCGGAACGCCCGGCGCGGCAGCCGCGCGCGGTCCAGCACCGCGACCTCCAGTGCGCTCACCCCGAGCACGCGCGCCGCGGCGGGGCCGTTGCCGGCGGGGCCGGGTGCCGGTGCCGACTGCAGGGCCTTGACGGCCACCGCGAGGGCGTCGGCCAGCGCGGCGCCGGCCTGGTAGGAGCCGCGGAGGCTGGAGCTGATCGGGTCGGTCTGCCCGCCCATCACCACGAACTGCGGCTCGTCCGTGATCGAGCCGTCGTAGGTGATCCGGTAGAGCTGGTCGCCCGCGGGCTCCGCCCCGACCTCGGCGACGCACAGCTCGACCTCGAACGGCTTCTGCTGCTCGATGAACGAGGGCCCGAGGAACTGGGCGTAGGCGTTGGCCAGCCAGCGGCCGGTGACGTCGCGCCGGTCGTAGGAGTAGCCGCGGACGTCCGCGAGCCGGACGCCGTTGGTGCGCAGCGACTCGAACTCGTTGTACCGGCCGACGGCCGCGAACCCGATCCGGTCGTAGATCTCCGAGACCTTGCGCAGCGACGGCGAGTGGTTCTCCGCGACGAACAGCACACCGTCGGCGAAGGTGAGCACCACGACGCTGCGGCCACGGGCGATCCCCTTGCGGGCCAGCTCCGAGCGGTCGCGCAGGAGCTGGTCGACGGAGGAGTAGAACGGCATCGTCACGGGGCGGCTCCAGGGTGCGCAGGGGAGGAGAGCAGCGGGGGCACGGAGAGAGTCAGCCGCCGGGCCGCGTGGAGCGACCGGTCACCACGGCCGTGGTGACCTCGGCGATGTCGGCGTCCGGGTGGCGCACCGCGCCGTCGCCGGTGATCGAGACCACCACCGGGTAGATGTGGCGGATGAGGTCCGGCCCGCCCGTTGCGGAGTCGTCGTCCGCGGCGTCGTAGAGCGACTCGACGGCCGTGCGGACCGCGCCGTCCAGGTCCGCCGCGGGGTCGTGCAGCTTCTTGAGCGCGCCGCGGGCGAACACCGAGCCGGAGCCGACCGCGTGGAAGCCCAGCTTCTCCTCGTAGCGGCCGCCGGTGGCGTCGAACGTGACGATCCGCCCGGCCGTCGCCGGGTCCGCGGCGTCCGTGTCGTACCCGGCGAACAGCGGGATGACGACGAAGCCCTGCAGGGCGGCGCCGAGGTTCCCGCGGACCATCGCGGCCAGCTGGTTCGCCTTGCCGTCGAGCGACAGCGGCACGCCCTCGATCTTCTCGTAGTGCTCGAGCTGGACGGTGAACAGCCGCACCATCTCGACCGCGATGCCGGCCGACCCGGCGATCCCGACGGCGGAGAACGAGTCGGTGATGAACACCTTCTCGATGTCGCGCTGGGCGATCATGTTGCCCATCGTGGCGCGCCGGTCGCCGGCGATGACGACCCCGCCGGCGAAGGTCAGCGCGACGATGGTGGTGCCGTGCGGCACGTCCAGGCCCGGCGTGCGCGGGGCCGCGGTGTGCCCCCGCAGGTCGATCCCCTCGGGCATCCGGCCGGGGAGCAGGTGCGGGGCCGTGGCCGCCAGGTAGTCCGTGAACGAGGTGCAGCCGGGCGGCACGCCCGTGCCGAGCACGCTGGGGTTCGGCAGCCGGGGCTCGGGGAACGACATGTGCCTCTCGATCTACGACAGCGGGGATGGGATGAGGGTGGTGCGGGCCCGGCCCCCGCGTGCACGGGGGCCGGACGGGCCGGGCCGGGACGGGAGGCTACTCGCCGCCCTTCTGGACGTAGGCGCGGACGAAGTCTTCGGCGTTCTCCTCGAGCACGTCGTCGATCTCGTCGAGGATCGTGTCGACGTCCTCCCCGAGCTTCTCCCGCCGCTCCTGTCCGGACGCCTCGGCGCCCGTGCCGTCTTCGTCGTCCCCGCCACCGCCGCCCTGACGCTTGGTCTGCTCCTGCGACATGACGTCTCCTCCTCGGGCCTGTCCCACCGCACGCCCCGGACCGACGGGGCGCCCGGTGGGATCCGGTAGCCCGAACCCTACCGAGGAGACCGACGAAAAGCGCGAGGCCGTGCTCACGCCGACGGTCTCGGGGTCGCGCGGCCCACGACGGGCGCTCAGCCGCGGGTGAGCGCCTCCACCAGCTCCTCCGCCGTGCGCGAGGCGTCGATGAGCTCGCCGACGTGCCGGCGGGTGCCCCGCATCGGCTCCAGGGTGGGGATGCGCACCAGCGACTCGCGGCCCAGATCGAAGATCACCGAGTCCCAGGACGCGGCCGCGACCTGCGTGGGGTAGCGCTCCAGGCAGCGGCCACGGAAGTAGGCGCGGGTGTCGGTCGGCGGGGTGGTCATCGCGTCCAGCACGGCGTCCTCGTCGACCAGCCGCGTCATCGAGCCGCGGGTGACGAGGCGGTTGTAGAGGCCCTTGCCCATCCGCACGTCCGCGTACTGCAGGTCGACCAGCTGCAGCCGCGGCGCGTCCCAGGTCAGCCCGTCACGCTCGCGGTAGCCCTCGAGCAGGCGCAGCTTCGCGGGCCAGTCGAGGCGGTCCGCGCAGCTCAGCGGGTCCCGGGTCAGGTCGTCCAGGACCGTGCCCCACAGCTCCAGGACCTCGGCGGTGTCCGCGTCGACGTCGGCGCCGAGGGTGTTCTCGACGTGCTTGGCGGCCTTCTCGAAGTAGGCCCGCTGCAGGTCCAGGCCGGTGACCTTGCGGCCGTCGGTCAGCTCGATCGTCGTCTTCAGCGACGGGTCGTGGCTGATCCGGTGGACCGACCGGACGGGCTCGGCCAGCCGCAGCTCGTCGAACCGGACGCCCTTCTCGATCATGTCGAGGACCAGTGCGGTGGTGCCGACCTTGAGCAGCGTCGAGTACTCCGACAGGTTCGCGTCGCCGATGATCACATGCAGGCGGCGGTACTTGTCGGCGTCGGCGTGCGGCTCGTCGCGGGTGTTGATGATCCCGCGCTTGAGCGTGGTCTCCAGGCCGACCTCGACCTCGATGTAGTCGCTGCGCTGCGAGAGCTGGTAGCCCGCCTCGTCACCGGAGGCGCCCCGCCCGACCCGGCCGGCGCCGACGATCACCTGCCGGGTGACGAAGAACGGCGTGAGCCCCGCGACGATCGACGGGAACGTGGTCTGGCGGGCCATGAGGTAGTTCTCGTGGGAGCCGTAGCTGGCGCCCTTGCCGTCCACGTTGTTCTTGTACAGCTGCATGCGCGGGGCGCCGGGGACGGTGGCGGCGCGCATCGCGGCCTCCTCCATCACCCGCTCCCCCGCCTTGTCCCAGATGACGACGTCGCGCGGGGTGAGGACCTCGGGCGTGGAGAACTCGGGGTGGGCGTGGTCGACGTAGAGCCGGGCGCCGTTGGTGAGGATGACGTTGGCGGCGCCGAGGTCGTCGAGCTCGGACTCGTTGGGCGCGGCCATGGTGGGCGCGGAGAGGTCGAACCCGCGCGCGTCGCGCAGCGGCGACTCCACCTCGTAGTCCCAGCGGGCCCGGCGCGAGCGCGGGATGTCCGCGGCTGCCGCGTAGGCCAGCACGACCTGGGTCGAGGTGATCACCGGGTTGGCCGTGGGATCGCCGGGCACGGAGATCCCGTACTCGACCTCGGTGCCCATGATGCGCCGGGCCGTCACGGGCGGGCCGCCCTCATCGAACACAGCCGGGCCGTCCTGCTAGCGCCAGTCATGCCGCGAGCGTAACGCGTGTCCTGTGGAGCAACGCCGTCATGACTGGTCGCCGCGTGCGGACGCAGTGGCGATGATGGCGTCGATGGAGGTCGATCCCGCGGCGGAGGCCGTCGCCGTCTACGACGAGGCGGGCGCGGTGGTGGGCGTCGCGCCGCGCGGCGAGGTGTACGCGCGGTCGCTCTGGCACGGGGTGGGCGGGGTGCTGCTGCGCAGCGGTGACGGGAGCTGTGTCTACGTCCACCGGCGGTCGGTGACGAAGCTGGTGATGCCCGGGCTGCACGACTGCTGGGCGGGCGGGGTGATCGGGCCCGGCGAGGACCCGGCGGGCACCGCGGCGCGGGAGCTGGCCGAGGAGCTCGGTGTGACCGGCGCGCCGCTCACGCCGCTGTTCACGCTGGTCTACGACGAGGGCCCGGGCGGACTGCGCAGCCACCTGTTCGCGTTCGAGGCACGGTACGACGGGCCCGTGCGCCACCAGCCCGAGGAGGTCGCCGACGGGTGGTGGATGCCGATCGCTGCGCTGCGGGCGCGGCTGGCGGATCCGGCGTGGCCGTTCGTGCCGGACGGCCGGCTGCTCGTCGAGCGCTGGTTCGCCGACCGGGAGGCCGCCGGGTCGTAGCGGCTACCCCGCATCCGCTCGTGTGTCGCTCTCCACGGGCCAGACCGCCGTGTCCGACAGGTGGGCGACCAGGGCGTCGCTGATCTCGCGCAGCACGCGTTGCTGGTCACGGTCGAGGGCGTCGAACAGGTCTGCGCGGACGGCCTCGACGTGCCCGGGCGCCGACTCCTCCAGCTTGGCCATGCCGTCGGGGGTGAGCTCGGCGAACGCCCCGCGCCGGTCCTCGGCACAGGCCCGGCGGCGGACCCAGCCCGCCGCCTCCAGCCGCGCGACGGCATGCGAGAGCCGGCTGCGCGACGACAGCGACGAGTCGGCGAGCTGGCTCATCCGCAGCGTCCGGTCCGGTGCCTCGGAGAGGCGGACGAGGATCTCGTAGTAGGCGTGCGGGAGCCCGGCGTCGCGCTGCAACTGGCGTTCGAGGCGGTCGAACAGCAGGCGCTGGGCGGTGAGGAAGGCGCGCCAGGTCTGTTGCTCGTCCTCGTCGAGCCAACGTGTGTCGGCGGTCACGGTGGAAGCCTCCGGAAATAGTTGAGATGTCAACGCGTTAGGCATAGTGTCCCTCTCAACGGCTGAGAGTTCAACTAAGTAGGAGGTCGCCATGACAGCCCCCACCCGCACCCAGATCCCTGGCTACGTGGTCGGCACCTGGGACATCGACCCGGTGCACTCCGATGTCTCCTTCACCGTGCGGCACATGATGGTGAGCAAGGTACGCGGTCGCCTGGGCACGTTCAGCGGTGAGATCGTCACTGCGCCGCAGTTCACCGACTCGGTGGTGACCGCCACCGTCGACGCCAGCTCCGTGGACACCGGCAACGCCCAGCGCGACGGCCACATCCGCACCGCCGACTTCTTCGAGGTCGAGAACCACCCGACGTGGTCGTTCCGCAGCACGGCCATCCGCCCCGACCGCGACGACTACGCCCTCGACGGCGAGCTGACGATCAAGGGCGTGACCCGGCCCGTCACCTTCTCCCTCGAGGTCAACGGCTTCGGCCCGGACGCCTACGGCGGCACCCGCGCCGGCTTCTCGGCCACCACCACGATCAACCGCAGCGACTTCGGCGTCGACATCTCGATGCCGCTCGACGGCGGCGGGGTCGTCGTGAGCGAGAAGGTCCAGGTCGCCCTGGAGATCGAGGCGGTTCTGCGCCAGTCCTGACCCACGCCCGGGGCCCCCGGGTCTGAGCGAACGCGGCGTTCGGTACGTCAGACGTACCCGACGCCGCGTTCGCTCGTTCCGGTGCGTCCCCGCGCGAGTCGCCACCTTTGCCCCCGCGAGTCGGCACGTTCGCGGTCACTGTCGGCACCTTTGCCGTCGCGAGTCGGCGGTGGATGCACCGAACGCCACTTTCGGTGCATCGGAGCATCGCGATCGGCGCGCGCGCTACCGTCGGTCCCGTGGGCTACCGCGAGCAGCCCGTGCCGCTTCGGTGGCGCGGGCTCGCCGAGTGCGTGTGGACCTCGACGGCGCCGTCCGCGCCCGAGGTGATCGACGTGCTGCCCGACGGCTGCATGGACCTCGTCTGGTCCGGCGCGGAGCTGTTCGTCGCCGGGCCGGACACCGCGCCGCACCCGTTCGAGCGGAGGGCGGGCGTCGCGGCGAGCGGACTGCGCTTCCTTCCCGGGGTTCTGCCCGCGCTGCTCGACGTGCCGGCTGCGGCCCTGCGTGACGCGCGTGTTCCGCTGGACGCGCTGCACCCCGTACTGGCCCGGCGCGGCGTCGCGGCACTGGCCGCGGGGGCTCCCGCCGCGCCGGTCCTCACCGACGTCGCGGCGCGGCTCCCGGGTGCCGTGCCCGAACCCGGGCTGCGCGCGGCCGCACGGCGGTTGGCGAGCGGTGGCTCGGCTGCCGAGACCGCGGACGACCTCGGCTGGACCACCCGCACCCTGCACCGCCGCTGCCTCACCGCGTTCGGCTACGGGCCGTCGGTGCTGCGCCGGGTGCTGCGGTTCCGTCGGGCGGTCGCCCTGCTGCGGGCCGGCGTGGCCCCGGCCGACGTCGCCGCCCGGGCCGGGTACGCCGACCAGCCGCATCTGTCCCGGGACGTCCGCGCGTTCGCGGGCGTCTCCCCCGCTCGGCTGGCCGTGTCACACCCCGAGTAGGACTGCCGCACCTGCTGGGCGGGGTGCGACGACCGGAGCCGGCGTGCGACGACGCTGCGGAGGGTGCGGCAGAGGGGCACGCCCGGTCTGATCCGCTCAGTCGCACGCCGGACCCACCGCAGGGCCGCTCCTGACCAGCGCTCAGCCGGCTGCGCGCCGCCGGGGAGCAGCGCGAACAGGTCGACGCCCGTGCCGTCCGGGTCGTGGACGGTCGCGTACCGCATCCCCCAGAACGCGTCGAACGGCGCCAGCTCACCGTGGTGTCCGGCGGCGGTGAGCTGGTCATAGGCGGCGTCGACCGCGGCGGGATCGGGCAGCGCGAAGGCCAGGCTCACCCGGCCACCCGTACCCGGCTTCCACGCGGGATGGAAGCTCGCGATCGTCTCCTCGGTGTCGAACGCCAGCCGAAGCCCACCCGGGAGACCGACGTCGACGTGCGGCTCCGCGTCGGCCCCTGCCGGGATGTCCAGGCCCAGCAGCCGGTAGAACGCGAGCGCGCGCGCCATGTCGGCGACCACGATGCCCACCAGAGCCGGTTTCGCGTCTGTGATCATGCGGCGACGCTACGGCCGGCGGCGCGGCGGCGTCGTGAACGGATCGGACACCGGTCCCCTGTAGAACCAGCGGCCACCCGTCTCGCGCCGAAGCGCGCTGTCCTCCGCCACCACGCCGGTCCGGTGGTGGGCGCGGAACGCCACGGTGCCGGCGGAGTCGAACAGCCCGCCGCCCGTGCTGCCCAGCACCTCCAGCCTCGTCCACGACGTCGCCGGGTCGAGCGGCACCCGCCGCGGCCGGGTGTCCGGGTGCCAGGTGGCGCGCAGGTAGTCGGCGTCACCGACGGCGAAAGCGGTGTACCGGGACCGCATCAGCAGCTCGGCGGTCGGAGCCGCGCTGTGGCCGCGGTGGAACCGGCCGCAGCACGCGTCGTAGCTCGCGGGCAGACCGCAGGGGCAGGGCTCCGGCACGCCGCCAGTCTGCCGCGGCGACGCGTAGGTAGCGAAAGCGGCGTTGAGTGCGTTGAGTGCACCGAACGCCGCTTTCGCTCCATACGGGCGCTATCCGCCGGCGACGACCGCGCCGAGCACGCGTACCCGCCGGTAGCCCCGCGCCGGTCGGCGCCGTCCAGCTCGGCCGCCCCCAGACCGGCGAACGCCGCGCGGGTGGCCCTTGCCCAGGCCGCACGGGGGAACAGCGCGGGATCGGGGCGTCCCGGCCGGAAGTCGACGACGAGCGCCGGGCCCACCTCCGCCGCCGGCGCCGTACCCGGCGCGCCGGGCACGGCGTTCACCACGGTCCCCGCGCCCTGCCGGGCGGACACGTACCCCTCGGCGGCCAGCTGGTCGTAGGCCTCCACGACGACCCGCCGGGTCACGCCCAGGTCCGCGGCCAGCGCCCGGGTCGACGGCAGACGCGTCCCGGCGGGCAGGCGACCGCCGCGGACCGCCGCCCGGATGCCGGCCTCGACCTGCGCGCGCACCCCGCGGCCGCGGTCGACGGCGAGGTACAGGTCGGGCGAGGTGGTACCCATGTTCTGCACGCTAACCGGTACTCCCGGGATCCACCGGGTCGTCCTAGCGTCGTGCCCATGCACTCCGCGCTGTGGCTGCCCCTGTTCGACGAGCTCGCCGACCCCGGCCGTGGTCGTCCGGCTCGCCGCCGAGGCCGAGGACGCGGGCTGGCACGGCCTGTTCGTCTGGGACCACACCCATTGGCGCGCGCCCGTCCGCGACGTGGCCGACCCGTGGATCACGCTCGCCGCCGCGGCAACCGTCACCGAACGGCTCCTGCTCGGTCCCATGGTCACGCCGCTGGCGCGCCGGCGGCCGGCCAAGGTCGCGCGGGAGACTGCGACGCTGGACCGGCTCAGCGGCGGCCGGCTGGTGCTCGGCGTCGGGCTGGGCAGCGACCGGTTCGGCCACGAGTTCTCCGGCACCGGCGAGGAGTGCGACGACCGGCGCCGCGCCGCCATGCTCGACGAGCACCTGACCGTGCTCGACGCGGCCTGGTCGGGCGCTCCGGTGCAGCACCGCGGCGAGCACTACGTGCTCGCCGGGCTGACCTTCCGCCCGGCCCGCCCGATACCGGTGTGGACGGCCGGGTTCCCGGGACACACCCGGCCGCTGCGCCGCGCCGCGACCCGGGACGGCTTCTTCCCCGTGAATCTGCAGCACCCCGACGAGCTGGCCGCGGTCGCCGCGGCGCTCGACGAGCTGCGCGGCGGCTCGACCGGCCCCTTCGACCTGGTCGTCGGCCTGTCGGCGGGTGCGGACGTCGCCGCGTTCGCGGCAGCCGGCGCGACCTGGTGGCTGACGGACTTCGATCCCGCGACCGTCACGGTCGACGAGGTCCGCGGCGTGCTGAGGGACGGTCCGGCATGACGGAACGTGTGCTGCCGGTGGGCGAGGTCGACCTGTGCGTCGAGGCGTTCGGTTCCCCGTCCGACCCGACGATCCTGCTCATCCACGGGGCGTGCGCCTCGATGCTGTGGTGGCCGCGCGCGTTCTGCGCCGCGCTCGCGGCCCGCGGGCGCCACGTGGTCCGCTACGACAGCCGCGACACCGGGCGCTCGACGCACTACCCGCCCGGCCGCCCGCCGACGATCCCGTCGACGACATCGTGCTGCTGATGCGCGCCTTCGCGGGCCCCTCGCCGTTCTTCGACGCCGTGGCGACCCGTCGCCTGGCCGCCGCCGTGGCCCGCACCCTCCGCCTCGACGCGGCGCTGACCAACCATTTCGCCATGCGGATCGACGGCCCCCGCGCGGGCGGCCCCGCCGACATCGCGGTGCCCACGCTCGTCGTGCACGGCGACGTCGATCCCGTGCACCCGCTGCCGCACGGGCGGGCGCTGACCGACGCGATACCCGGCGCGACCCTGCTGGTGCTCCCCCACACCGGCCACGACCTCCCGCCGCAGCACATCGGGCTCGTCGTCGATGCGCTCGTCGCCCACACCAGCTGAGGAACATCCCATGGACACATGTTCCGGGTGGCCCAGGTGGGCGCGGCGGTCGACCTGTCCGACGGGTGAGCCCGCACGCACCGGCGGCCCGGCCCCTCGACAGGGACCGGGCCACCGGGACGCGCAGTGTTTACAGGTACTGACCGGTGTTGCTCGCCGTGTCGATCGCCCGCCCCGACTCGGCGTTCTTGCCCGTGACCAGCGTGCGGATGTAGACGATCCGCTCGCCCTTCTTGCCCGAGATCCGCGCCCAGTCGTCCGGGTTCGTGGTGTTGGGCAGGTCCTCGTTCTCGGCGAACTCGTCGACGATCGCGTCCAGCAGGTGCTGCACGCGCAGGCCGGGCTGCCCGGTCTCGAGCACCGACTTGATCGCCGCCTTCTTCGACCGGTCCACGATGTTCTGGATCATCGCCCCGGAGTTGAAGTCCTTGAAGTACAGGGTCTCCTTGTCACCGTTGGCGTAGGTGACCTCCAGGAACCGGTTCTCCTCGGTCTCGTCGTACATCCGCTCGACCACGCGCTGGATCATCGCGCTCACGCACGACTTGCGGTCGCCCGCGAACTCGGCCAGGTCGTCGTCGTGGATCGGCAGGGTCTTCGTGAGGTACTTGGAGAAGATGTCCTGCGCCGCCTCGGCGTCCGGCCGCTCGATCTTGATCTTCACGTCGAGCCGCCCTGGCCGCAGGATCGCCGGGTCGATCATGTCTTCCCGGTTCGAGGCGCCGATGACGATGACGTTCTCCAGGCCCTCGACGCCGTCGATCTCGCTCAGCAGCTGGGGCACGATCGTCGTCTCGACGTCGCTGGACACGCCCGATCCGCGGGTGCGGAAGATCGAGTCCATCTCGTCGAAGAACACGATCACCGGGGTGCCGGCCGAGGCCTTCTCCCGGGCCCGCTGGAAGATCAGCCGGATGTGCCGCTCGGTCTCGCCGACGAACTTGTTGAGCAGCTCCGGGCCCTTGATGTTGAGGAAGAACGACTTCGCCTCGTTCGGGTTGTCCCCGCGCGCCGCCGCGACCTTCTTGGCCAGCGAGTTCGCCACCGCCTTCGCGATGAGCGTCTTGCCGCAGCCGGGCGGACCGTAGAGCAGCACGCCCTTGGGCGGGCGGAGCTCGTACTCGCGGAACAGCTCGGCGTGCAGGAACGGCAGCTCGACCGCGTCGCGGATCTGCTCGATCTGCCGGAACAGGCCGCCGATGTCCTCGTAGGCGACGTCCGGCACCTCCTCCAGCACGAGGTCCTCGACCTCGGCCTTCGGCACCCGCTCGTAGGCGTAGCCGGCCTTGGTGTCGACCAGCAGCGAGTCGCCCGGCTTGAGCGGGACGAACGCCGGGTCGTCCGGTGGGAGGGTCAGCGGCGCGGCGAGCCACACCACCCGCTCCTCGTCCGCGTGCCCGACGACCAGCGCGCGGCCGGCGAGCTCGACGGTCGGCTCCGACAGGACCTCACGCAGCCCGCACACCTCGCCGGTGCGCTCGAAGTCGCCGGCCTCGACGACGGTGAGCGCCTCGTTGAGCCGCACGGTCTGCCCGGCCTGCAGCGTCTCGCCCTCGACCGCCGGGGACACCGCGACCCGCATGCGCCGGCCGGAGGTGAACACGTCCACGGTCTCGTCGGGGAACCGGGCCAGGAACACGCCGTACCCGCTGGGCGGCTGCGCCAGCCGGTCGACCTCCTCGCGGAGCGCGACGAGCTGGGCCCGCGCCTCCTTGAGGGTCTCGGTGAGCTTCTCGTTGCGGGCTGACAGCTGCGCGAGGCGTCCGGCTGACTCGGCGAGCCGCTGCTCCAGGATGCGGACGTGCCGCGGGGATTCGGTGATCTTGCGCCGTAGGAGCGCGACCTCTTCTTCGAGGAAGCGGATCTGGGCGGCGGCCTCAGTCGGGCTGAGTTCGCCATGACCGTGCGCGTCGCCCGGGCCATGTCTGCCGGGACCGTCGTAGTGGTTCACGGCATCCTCCCTCCGTGTTCCGTTTCCATACGGTACCTGCGAACGAGGTTCGGCATGCTGCGGCGAACCGGTGATCCATCACTCAGCCGGACGGCACCTTGACGCGGCGTCGTCGTTCCTCTCTCGTGACGGACCCGACGAGCCGAACTGCTCCGAACGGTGTCAGCGACCAGTCGGACGGCGCTGTGGTCGGGGCGGAACCACCCCGTCGGCCAGCCTACGGGCCGTCACCAGGAACGCTGTGTGACCGATCATGCGATGCTCCGGCCGGACCGCGAGGCCCACCACATGCCAGGGCCGGACCAGCGATTCCCAGGCCTGGGGCTCGGTCCAGCACTGCTGTTCGCGCAGGGCCTCGGTCAGCCGGGAGAGCTGGGTCGTTGTCGCTACGTAACCGACGAGGACACCGCCGGGCACGAGCGCCGCCCGGACCGTGTCGAGGCACTCCCACGGCGCCAGCATGTCGAGCACAACCCGGTCGGCGGGCTCCGCGGCGCCGTCGTGGCTGTTGAGGTCACCCGACCGGAGGACCCAGTTCGGCGGAACCTGACCGAAAAATGTCTCGACGTTGCGCCGCGCGTGGTGCAGGTGGTCGTCGCGGATCTCGTAGGAGATCACCGACACCGGCGGGCCCCACCGCCTGCAGCAGCGAACAGGTCAGCGCTCCCGACCCGGCGCCGGCCTCCAGCACGCGGGCCCCGGGGAACACGTCGCCCCACATCAGGATCTGCGCGGCGTCCTTCGGGTAGATGACCTGCGCGCCGCGGGGCATCGAGAGCACGTAGTCGGCCAGCAGCGGGCGCAACGCCAGGTAGGGCGTGCCGACGGGGGACACGACGACGCTGCCCTCCGGCTTGCCGATCAGGTCGTCGTGGGCCAGGCCGCCGCGGTGGGTGTGATACTGCCCGCCTTGCTCCAGCGTGAGGGTGTAGCGGCGGCCCTTGGGGTCGGTGAGCTGAACGCGGTCACCTGCGCGGAAGGGGCCGCCGCGGGCGAGCGGATCCGGGCGCGGCAGGGCGCCGTTGCGGCCGTCGGCGAGCGCGGGCGCCCCGGTCCCGGCGGCGGCATCGGTCGTGTCCGAACCGGTCGCCGACGGCGCGGCCTCGTCGGGTTCGGGGTCGCGGAGCGGTGGGTCGAGCAGTTCGGACACGACGGTCACGCTATCCGGGCGCAACCGGCCGCCCCCGCACCGGTCCCGCTGTCGCCGCGGATCGCGCCGTGCATACCGGCGGCACGCCCGTGCATACCGCAGACGCTGTGCACGGTCACTCGCCGATGTGCACGACGGACCGTTGCCACCACCGCTCAGCCGGTGGGGTCGGGTGTGGGCAGCAGCCGCCACTGCCCGTCGACGCGGCGCAGCGCGTTCGTCACCACGGGCCGCCGGCCCGACACCTCCACCGACCAGTCCACGGTCGCCGCGTCACCGTCGACGTCGACCCGCTCGACCGACAGCGTGTCGGCGATCGTCGCCGCGCCCTGCGCGACGCCGGACCCGGCGTAGAGGGTCGCGATGGCGGTCTCGCAGGTCGGGGCGGGGGTGCCGCGGCGGGCGAGCTCGTCGAGAAGCCGTTGGTTGGTCTCCGGGGCGTTGAGCGCGCAGGCCGTGGCGAAGTCGCCGTCGGCGACGGCGCGCAGGTAGGTGCGGAACACGGTCTCGACCGCGGCCCGGTCCTCGGCGGTCCCGTTGCCGGGGGCCGGCTGCGTGACCGGCGCGAGGGAGGCACGCGATACCGGCGTCGACGGGGTTGGCGGCGACGCGGGTGCAGGCGACGGGGTGGGCACCGCGGTCGCGCTCAGGGTCGGCGGTGGCGGGGCCGGCGGCGTGGACGACCCGCATCCGCCCACGGTGACGCCGGCCGCGAGAGCAGCGACGATGCGGGCCCGGGCGGCGACGCCGAACCTCGGCAGGCGGTTCATCGCGGTCACCGTAGCGCCGCGACCGCGGCCGGCACCGCAGGCCGACTCCGCGCCTCGACCCGCGACGTGCGCCTGCGATGTCGGACGGCGCAGTCGGGGTCGAGCCGGGCGGGCGCGCGTCGCCGGGAGGTCGGCGCCGTCACCGGAACTGTCGTACCCCTGCCCTACCGTGACCGGCATGGCGCAGACGCAGTGCACCGCCGGGCCGGAGGGGCTCGCCTCGTCCGGGGAGCCGGGCGACGTCCCGCGGCGCCCCGCGCTCTCGCCGTCGCGCGCGAACGACTTCAAGCAGTGCCCGCTGCTGTACCGGTTCCGGGCGATCGACCGGTTGCCCGAGGTGCCGACTGCGGCCCAGGTCCGCGGCACGCTGGTGCACGCGGTGCTGGAGCGGCTGTTCCTGCTGCCGGCCGCGGAGCGCACGCCCGGAGGCCGCGCGGGCGCTCCTCTGCCCGACGTGGGCGCGGTTGTGCGACCGCCGACCCCGGGCTCGCGGCCGCGCTGTTCGGCGGCGGCTCGTCGAGTCCCGACCACTCCGGACCCGAGCGCCGCGATGCGGCGGCACCGGGCGAGGCACCGAACGACGCGACACGCGTCTCGGCCGCCAATGTCGACGGAAGCATCGCCGTGCCGGTGGCGTCCGTGGATGCCGGCAGGAGCACCGCCGAACGGGTGTCGACCGTGGACGTCCAGGCCTGGCTCACGAGCGCCGGGCGGCTGCTCGACGCCTACTTCGCCCTCGAGGACCCGCGCCTGCTCGAACCGGAGGCCCGGGAGCTGCTCGTCGAGGTCGAGCTGGAGTCGGGGCTGCTGCTGCGCGGGTACGTCGATCGGGTCGACCGCACGGGGACGGACGGCGCCACGATCCGGGTGGTCGACTACAAGACCGGCAGCGCGCCCCGGCCGATCGCCGAGGCGCGGGCCCTGTTCCAGATGAAGTTCTACGCGCTGGCGCTTCTGATGCTGCGCGGCGTGATGCCGACCGAGCTGCGGCTGCTGTACCTGACCGGCCCCGAGGTGCTGCACTACACCCCGGACGAGGCCCAGCTCCGCCGCTTCGCCCGCACCCTGGAGGCGATCTGGGCGGCGATCCGCACCGCGGGCAGCACCGGTGACTTCCGGCCGAACCCGGGCCCGTCATGCGGGTGGTGCGGCTACAAACCGCTGTGCCCGGCGTGGGACGGGGTACCGCCGCCCTATCCGGGCTGGCCCGAGCCCGCGGTCAGTCCGAGCCGTTCGTCTTGAGCGCGCGGCACGACCGGATGTCGGTGGTGAGGATGGCCTTGGCGCCCAACGCGGCGAGCTGGTCCATGACCTTGTTCGCCTTCGTCCGCTTGACCATGGACCGCACGGCCACCCACTTGTCGTCGTCGAGGGGCGAGATCGTCGGCGCCTGCAGGCCGGGAGTGATCTTCACGGCCGCGTCCTTGACCGTCTTCGGGCAGTCGTACTCCATCATCAGGTACTGGCGGGCCAGCACCACCCCGCGCAGCCGCTCGGTGAACACCCGCTTCATCGCGCCGACCTCGGCGGTCTGCTCGCGGTCCGGGCGGGGTTCGCGCTCGATCAGCGTGGCCTCGCTCTCGGCGATCGGCTCGCCGACCACGATGAGGCCGTGCTGGCGCAGGGTGCGGCCGGACGACACGACGTCCGCGACGGCGTCGGCCAGCCCCAGGTGCACGGAGATCTCCACCGCGCCGTCGAGCTTGACGATCTCGGCGCGGACCCGGGCCCGGGCCAGGTGCGCGCGCACCAGGCGCGGGTACGAGGTGGCGATCCGCTTGCCCTCGAGGTCTTCGACGGTCTTGATCTCCCCGTCGTCGAGTGCGGCGTACCGGAACTTGGAGTTGCCGAAGCCCAGCTCGAGCAGGCTCTGCACCTGGCTGCCCGACTCCTCCTTGAGGTCCGCACCGGTCACGCCGAGCTGCAGGTCACCGGATCCGACGTAGGTCGCGATGTCCTTGGGACGCAGGTAGAAGAACTCGATGTCGTTCTCCTCGTCCGCGATGCTCAGGTCGCGCGAGTCGGAGCGTTGCCGGTACCCGGCCTCGCGCATCATCGTCGCGGCGGGTTCGGCGAGGGTCCCCTTGTTGGGGAGTGCGACGCGGAGCATCGGGTTTCTCCTTGCCAGTGCTGATGAGGCGCACTGCGGTCAAGCGGATACAGCGGGGTACGGAATCAGAGGTACTTGTAGACGTCTGCGAGGTTCAGGCCGCGCCCGATCATGATGACCTGGGCGCGGTAGAGAAGCTGGGAGATCTCCTCGGCGAGCGCGTCGTCCGGCTCGTGCTCGGCGGCCAGCCAGACCTCGCCGGCCTCCTCGAGGAGCTTCTTTCCCTGGGCGTGCACCCCGGCGTCGAGCGCGGCCACGGTCCCGGATCCGGTGGGGCGGGTGGCCGCCTTCTCGGTCAGCTCGGCGAACAGCTCGTCGAACGTCTTCACGGTCACACACATCCCGGGGTCGGTTTCCTTAAGGGTTCCACCTGTCGCTCACAGTGTCCGTCGTCGCATCCGTTACCTGACCATCGGGGTACGCGTGCTGAGACCGCCGGGCAGCCGGATGCGCCGGATGGACGGACGGCCCCGGGGCGGGTGTCGCGGTCCGTCGCCGGACCGCTCGTCGGGCCGAGCGGCATCAGCGGTAGCGGGTCGTCGTCGAGAACCGCCGGACGCGCCGGTCAGGCCACCCGCTCCTCGTCCGCGTCGGACGCCGCGCGCAACACCGCGCCCAGCTCGGCCGCGGTCAGCCCCACGAGGTCGTCACGGAACGTGCGCCGCGGCCCGGTCGGCACCGCCACCTCGCACGGCACGACGAGAACCGCGGCGCCCGCGCGTTCGGCGGCCAGCGCGCCGTTCGGGGAGTCCTCGACGGCCACGCACTGCTGCGCCGGGACGCCGAGCAGCTCGGCGGCCCGCCGGTAGGGATCGGGTGCGGGCTTGCCTTCCGCGACCTCGTCGCCGCAGACGGTGACGTCGAAGAACTCCCGGCCGATGCCGTCCAGTGCGAGCTCGGTGATCCGGCGCAGGCTGTTGGTCACCAGCGCCGTCGGAATCCCGGCGGCCCGCACGGTGCGCAGGGCGGCGCGGGCGCCGGGCCGCCAGTCGACGTCGCCCGCGGTGAACAGCTCCTCGGTCCGCGCGACGAGGCGCTCGTAGGTCCACGCGATCCGCTCGGGGGTGGCGGGCACGCCGACGTCGCCGAGCAGCACGACGATGCTCGTGTCGATGTCGACCCCGACGAGCGCGTCGCGCGACCGTGCGCTCAGCTCACCGCCGAGCTCGCGGGCCGTGTCCTGCAACGAGATGTCCCACAGACGCTCGGAGTCGATCAGCGTGCCGTCCATGTCCCACAGCACCGCCGCCGGAAGGGGTGCGGGAGTGCCAGGAAGGCCACCTTCCTGACGCGTGGTGACATGAAGGTGGCCTTCCTGACACAGGGGCGCCACGGGAACGGGGGCGGCACGGTGATCAGCCGGCATTGAAGTACTTGGCCTCCGGGTGGTGGGCGACGAGCGCGTCCGTGGACTGCTCGGGGTGCAGTTGCAGCTCCTCGGACAGCTCGACGCCGATGCGCCCGGGCTGCAGCAGGTCGACGAACTTGGTCCGGTCGTCGAGGTTCGGGCAGGCGCCGTAGCCCAGCGAGTAGCGGGCACCGCGGTAGCCGAGCTTGAAGTACTCCTCGACGTCCGCGGGGTCCTCGGCCGCGACGGGTGCGCCGGTCGGGAACGTGAGCTCCTCGCGGATGCGCCGGTGCCAGTACTCGGCCAGCGCCTCGGTGAGCTGCACGCCCAGGCCGTGCACCTCGAGGTAGTCGCGGTAGGCGTCCTTGGCGAACAGCTCGTTCGCGTAGTCCGCGATGGGCTGGCCCATCGTGACCAGGTGCAGCGGCAGCACGTCCACCTCGCCGGCCGCGACGGCCAGTGCGCGGGGCCGCCAGAAGTCGGCCAGGCACAGGTGCCGGTCGCGGCGCTGGCGGGGGAAGGTGAACCGGGTCCGCTCCCCCGCGTCCGGCCGCGGCTCGTCGAGCACCACCAGCGTGTCGCCCTCGGCGACGGCCGGGAAGTAGCCGTAGACCACGGCCGCCCCCGACAGCACGCCCTCGGTGGCCAGCCGGTCCAGCCAGTACCGCAGCCGCGGCCTGCCCTGGGTCTCGACGAGGTCCTCGTACGACGGCCCGGCGCCGGCGCGGGCCCCGCGCAGGCCCCACTGGCCCAGGAACAGGGCGCGCTCGTCGACGAGCCCGGCGTACTCGGCCACGGCGAGGCCCTTGACGACCCGGGTGCCCCAGAACGGCGGCGTGGGGATCGGGTTGTCCAGCGCGACGCCCGAACGCTCCGGGAGCGGCCCGGCCACCTCGGCCTCGGCGGCCTTCCGGCGCGCCGCGACCCGCTGCGACCGCTCGTGGCGCGCCTTGCGCTCGGCCCGCTTCGCCTCCTCGGCCTCGTCGACCGCCGGCGCGGCGCCGCGGGCGCGGGCCATCGTCGCGTCCATCAGCCGCAGGCCCTCGAAGGCGTCGCGGGCGTAGTCGACGCGGCCCTCGTAGACCTCGCTGAGGTCGTTCTCCACGTAGGAGCGGGTCAGCGCCGCACCGCCGAGGAGCACCGGCAGCTTCGCGGCGACCCCGCGGGAGTTCATCTCCTGCAGGTTCTCCTTCATCACCACCGTCGACTTGACCAGCAGGCCCGACATGCCCACGGCGTCGGCGCGGTGCTCCTCGGCGGCGGAGAGGATCGTCGAGATCGGCTGCTTGATGCCGAGGTTGACCACCGTGTAGCCGTTGTTGCTGAGGATGATGTCGACGAGGTTCTTGCCGATGTCGTGGACGTCGCCCTTGACCGTGGCCAGCACGATCGTGCCCTTGCCCTGGCTGTCGGTCTTCTCCATGTGCGGCTCGAGGTGGGCCACCGCGTTCTTCATCACCTCGGCGGACTGCAGCACGAACGGGAGCTGCATCTGCCCGGACCCGAACAGCTCGCCGACGGTCTTCATCCCCGACAGCAGCGTGTCGTTGATGATCTCCAGGGCGGGCCGCCGCTCGAGGGCGGCGTCGAGGTCGGCCTCGAGCCCGATGCGCTCCCCGTCGACGATCCGCCGCTCCAGCCGCTCGAACAGCGGCAGCCCGGCCAGCTCCTCGGCCCGTCCGGCCTTCGCGGCCGCGGCGGTGACGCCCTCGAACAGGTCCATGAACCGGGTGAGCGGGTCGTACGCCCCCGATGTCGCAGTGGCAGGGCGGCGGCGGTCGTAGACGAGGTCCAGCGCGACCGCGCGCTGCTCGTCGTCGATCTTGGCCATGGGCAGGATCTTCGCCGCCGACACGATCGCGGTGTCGAGCCCGGCGTTCACGCACTCGTGCAGGAACACCGAGTTCAGCACCTGCCGGGCCGCGGCGTTCACGCCGAACGACACGTTCGAGATGCCCAGCGTGGTCTGCACCGCCGGAGTAGCGGCGCTTGAGCTCGCGGATCGCCTCGATCGTCTCCAGCGCGTCCCGGCGGACCTCCTCCTGCCCGGTGGTGATCGGGAAGGTGAGGGTGTCGACGACGATGTCCTCGACCAGCATGCCGTGGTTCGACGTGAGGTCGCGGATCAGCCGGTCCGCGACCCGGACCTTCCAGTCGGCGGTGCGCGCCTGGCCCTCCTCGTCGATGCACAGCGCGACGACCGCGGCGCCGTGCTCCCGGACCAGCGCCATCGTCCGCTGGAACCGCGAGCCGGGGCCGTCACCGTCTTCGTAGTTCACCGAGTTGACGATCGAGCGCCCGCCCAGGCGCTCCAGCCCGGCGAGCAGCACCTCCGGCTCGGTGGAGTCGAGCATGATCGGCAGGGTGGAGGCGGTGGCCAGCCGGCCGGCCAGCTCCGCCATGTCCGCGGGGCCGTCGCGGCCCACGTAATCGATGTTGAGGTCGATCAGGTGCGCGCCGTCGCGGGTCTGCTCGCGGGCCATCGCGACGCAGTCGTCCCAGCGCTCGGCGAGCATCGCCTCGCGGAAGGCCTTGCTGCCGTTGGCGTTGGTCCGCTCGCCCACCATGAGCACCGAGGTGTCCTGGCGGAACGGCACCGGGGCGTACAGCGAGCTGACGCCCGGCTCCGGGCGCGGGTGACGCCGCGCAGGCGTGACGGAAGGGATCGCGTCGGCGACGGCGCGGACGTGCGCCGGGGTGGTCCCGCAGCAGCCGCCGACCAGCCGCAGCCCGTAGTCGCGGACGAACCCGGCGAGCGCCTCGGCCAGCTCGTCCGGGGTCAGCGGGTACTCCGCGCCGCGCGGGCCCAGCTGCGGCAGCCCGGCGTTCGGCATCACCGACAGCGGGATGCGCGCGTGCTTGGCGAGCGTGCGCAGGTGCTCGCTCATCTCCGCGGGGCCGGTGGCGCAGTTGAGCCCGATGAGGTCCACCCCGAGCGGCTCGATCGCCGTCAGCGCCGCCCCGATCTCGCTGCCCAGGAGCATCGTGCCCGTGGTCTCCACCGTCACGTTGGTGACGATCGGGACGCGGCGGCCCTCGGCGACCATCGCCCGGCGCAGCCCCAGCACCGCGGCCTTGACCTGCAGCAGGTCCTGGCAGGTCTCGACGACCAGCGCGTCGCTGCCGCCGGCGATCAGCCCGCGGCCGCACTCGGTGTAGGCGTCGCGCAGCCGCGCGTAGGACTCGTGGCCCAGCGTCGGCAGCTTCGTGCCCGGGCCGACCGAGCCGAGGACGAACCGCGGCCGGTCCGGCCCCGACATCTCGTCCGCCACCTCCCGGGCGATCCGCGCCCCCTTCTCGGCCAGCTCCCGGATCCGGTCCGCGATGCCGTAGTCCGCGAGGTTGGGCAGGTTCGCGCCGAAGGTGTTGGTCTCCACGGCGTCCGCGCCCGCGGCGAAGTAGGCCCGGTGGATGTCGGCGACGACGTCCGGGCGCGTGTCGTTGAGGATCTCGTTGCAGCCCTCGAGGCCCGCGAAGTCGTCGAACACCAGGTCGCCGCGTTCACCGGCATCCTGCAGCATGGTGCCCATCGCCCCGTCGGCGACCACGACACGCTCGTGGAGGACGTCGAGGAAGCGGGAGTCGGACGGCAGGTTCTGCACGTCGGAGAAGTCGGCGGGCACCCTGAAAGGTTACCGGCGGGCCCTCCGTCCCTCCGCCGGACGCCCGGCGCCGTAGGCTGGTCCGATGACCGACCGCGAGCCGAGCACCGGTCCCGAAGACACCGTACCCACGCTCGTCGACCCGGTGATGATCGCCGCGTTCGAGGGCTGGAACGACGCCGGGGAGGCCGCGAGCACCGCACTGGAGCACCTCGAGCTCACCTGGGACGCGACACCGCTGGCGTCGGTCGACCCGGAGGACTACTACGACTTCCAGGTCACGCGGCCGCACGTGAAGCTGGCCGACGGGGTCACCCGGCGCATCGAGTGGCAGACCACCCGGTTGTCGGTCGCGCAGATCCCGGGCACCGAGCGGCACGTCGTGCTCGTCAACGGGATCGAACCGAACCTGCGGTGGCGCTCGTTCTGCGCGGAGCTGCTCGGGTACGTCGAGCGGCTCGGCGTGACGAAGGTCATCACGCTCGGCGCGCTGCTCACCGACACGCCGCACACCCGCCCGACGCCGGTCAGCGGCACCTCCTACGACGCGGTCTCGGCGTCGGAGCTGCGCGTGGAGCCCACCAGCTACCAGGGCCCGACGGGGATCGTCGGGGTCTTCCAGAACGCCTGCGTCGAGGCCGGCATCCCGGCCATCTCGTTCTGGGCGTCCGTGCCGCACTACGTCTCGCAGGCCCGCGTCCCGAAGGCGGCCGTCGCGCTGCTGCACCGCATCGAGGAGGTCCTCGACGTCGAGGTGCCGCTGGGGGCGCTGCCGGAGCAGGCCGAGGAGTGGGAGCGCACCGTCAGCGAGATGGCGGAGGCGGACGACGAGGTGCGCGAGTACGTCCGCCAGCTCGAGGAGCAGGCCGAGGCGTCCGCGGACGACGACGACCTGTCGAAGGCCAGCGGCGACGAGATCGCGGCGGACTTCGAGCGCTACCTGCGCCGGCGCGGGCAGGGCGGCGGCGGGGTCTGATCACGGCTGACTACAGCGCGACCCCGAGCAGGGCGTCGACCGCGTCGCGGACCAGCCCCGGCGCCGTCGGGTCGTCGCCCTCGCCCGCCGCCCAGGAGTCGAGGGCCGCGAGCGCGCCGGGGGTGTCGAGGTCGTCGGCCAACCGGTCGCGCAGCGCGGCGACGAGGGCGGCCCCGTCCGGGCCGGTGTCGCGCGCCGATCGCGGCCCGCCACGTCCCGAGCCGCTCCTGCGCGTCGGTGAGCAGGTCCGCCGTCCACGGCCGGTCGCTGCGGTAGTGCCCGGCGAGCAGGGCCAGGCGGATCGCGTTCGGGTCGACCCCCTGGCTGCGCAGCTTGGAGACGAACACCAGGTTGCCGCGGCTCTTGCTCATCTTCTCGCCGTCCAGCCCGATCATCCCGGCGTGCACGTAGTGCTTCGCGAAGGGATGGACGCCGGTGTGCGCCTCGGCATGGGCCGCCCCGCACTCGTGGTGCGGGAAGATCAGGTCCGATCCGCCGCCGTTCACGTCGATCTGCGGGCCGAGCCGGTTCAGGGCGATCGCCGCGCACTCGACGTGCCAGCCCGGTCGCCCCGGGCCGAGGTCAGCACTCCCAGGAGGGCTCACCCTCGCGGGCCGTCCGCCACAGCAGCGCGTCCGTCGGGTGCCGCTTGCCGGGCCGGTCCGGGTCGCCCCCGCGCTCGCGGGACAGCCGGATCATGGTCTGCTCGTCGTACCGGCTCTCGTAGCCGAAGTGCCCGGTCACCGCGCTGTCGAAGTAGACGTCCGGGAACTGCGGGTCGTCGACGCGGTAGGCCGCGCCCTCGGCGAGCAGCTTGCCGACCAGCTCGGCGATCTCCCCCATCGCCTCGACCGCCCCGATGTAGTGCCGCGGCGGCACGACCCGCAGCGCCTCCATGTCCTCCCGGAACAGCGCGGTCTCGCGCATGCCGAGCACCACCCAGTCGTCCTGGTCGCGGGCGGCGCGCTCGAGCAGCGGGTCGTCGATGTCGGTGATGTTCTGGACGTAGGCGACGTCGTGGCCCCGGTCGCGCCAGTACCGGTTGACCAGGTCGAAGGCCAGATAGGTCGCGGCGTGCCCGAGGTGGGTGGCGTCGTAGGGGGTGATCCCGCAGACGTACATGAGCGCCTCGGGCCCGGGCGCGGTGATCGCGACCTCGCCGGTGGACGTGTCGTGCAGGCGTAGCGGTGGGCCGCTGCCCTGCAGGTGGGGGATGTCGACCGGGTCCCAGGTCTGCATGGGCTCCAACCTACGTGACGGGCCCGCCGCGACGGAGCGTCACGG
>CAWADQ010000009.1:0-26700 GCA_963780835.1 uncultured Actinomycetota bacterium
CACCCCGGGGACGACCGGCCCTGCGCCCGGAACGCCTCCACTGCCGTGGGCAGGGTCATGAAGATCCGCTCCTCGCCGATGAGGTCGAGCAGCCCCGCGGCCCGCAGGTTCACGCGCAGGTCCTGCTTGACACGGGCGAGCGCCAGCACGATCCCGCGGCGCCGCAGCTCGGCGTGCAGCGACTCCAGCGTCTGGGCGGCGGTGCTGTCGATCTCGACGTTCGCCTCGGCGTTGAGCAGGAACCACCGCGGTGGCTCCGGTTCGGCGTCCAGCGCGGCGAGCGCGCGCCTGCGGAAGTTCTCGGCGTTGGCGAAGCACAGCGGGGCGTCGTAGCGGTAGACGAGCAGGCCGGGCACGGGCTGGGCGTCGGGGTAGTCGTCGACGTCGTGCATCCCGGCGACCCCGGGCACGTAGCCGAGCACGCCGTCGTGCGGGCGGGCGAGGCGGTGCAGCAGGTCGAGCACCGAGAGAGCGACCGCGACCAGCACCCCGTACAGCACGCCGACGGTCAGGACGGCGATCATCGTCGCCACGGAGATCGCCGCCTCGCTCCGGCGGAAGCGGGCGATCCGCCGGAAGCCGGCGATGTCGATCAGGCGCAGCGCCGCGAAGATCACGACGGCGCCGAGCGCGGCCCGCGGGAACCGGGAGAGCAGCGCGCCGCCCGCGACCAGCACGACGAGGACCAGCGCGAGGGCGACCAGCGAGTGCAGCTGCGTGCGGCTGCCTTGAGCGTCGCCGATCGCGGTGCGGCTGCCGCTGCTGCTCACCGGGAAGCCGCGCAGCAGGCCCGCGGCCAGGTTGGCGGCGCCGAGGGCGCGGAGCTCCGTGGTGCCCTGCACGGTCTCCCCGCGGCGCGCCGCGAAGGCGCGGGCGGTGAGCACGTTGTCCGAGTAGGCGACGATCGCGACGCCGACGGCCGGGAGCAGCAGCGAGACCACGTCGTGCGCGGACAGCGCGGGCAGGCCGGGCACCGGCAGCCCGCTCACCGCGGAGCCGACCAGCTGCACACCCAGGTCGTCGAGTGAGAACACGGCGACCGCGGCGGTGGCGGCGATCATGCCGATCATGGGTATCGGCCAGGTCGGCCGGAGCCGGTTCCCGATCAGGATGCCGGCGAGCAGGGGCAGCGCCAGCGCGACGGTCGGCAGGTGCGCCGCACCGAGCCCGGAGAGGAACGACGCCACCTCGGCCACGGGCGAGTCGCCCTCCACCGGGACACCGGTCACCGCGCCCAGCTGGCTGACGATCATGATGACCGCGATCCCGGCCATGTAGCCGACGAGCACCGGCTGGGACAGCAGGTCGGCCAGCGACCCCGCCCGCACCAGCCCGCCCAGAAGGCAGATCGCGCCCACGACCAGCGCCAGCCCGGCGGCGAGGGCGGCGTATCGGGCCGGGTCGCCGAGCGCGAGCGGGGCGACGGCCGTCGCCGTGATCAGGGCCGTCGTCGACTCCGGGCCGACGGACAGCTGGCGTGACGATCCGAGGACCGCGTAGATCGCGAGCGACCCCAGACACGCCCACAGCCCGGCCTGCGGCGGGAGCCCGGCGATGCCGGAGTACGCCATCACCTGCGGGACCAGGTAGGCGGCGACCGCCACGCCGGCCAGGAGGTCGCCGCGCAGCCACTCCCGCCGGTAGCCCGCCAGCACGGCGACGCCCGGGAGGCGCATCGCGCGGTCGCGTGCCGTCACGATCGTCATCGTCGACGGCCCGCGGTCCCGCGTCCAACGCGGTACCGCTCAGCAGGTGACGGGGATCCCCGCCTCGGCCAGTGCCGTCGTCAGCGTGCGGACCCGGCCGGCGTGGCCGCCCCGCTCGACGATCTCCGCCAGCTCCAGGACCTGCCACTCCTCCGCGCAGGGGAGCTGGGCGCCGAGCGTCGCCACGAGCCGCTCGTGCAGGCCCTCGCTCTCGAACGGGCAGCCACCGACCGCGGCGCCGCAGCCCGAGCACCGGACGTGCATCGCCCCGCACGGCGCGGGGCAGAGGAAACGGTCGACCCTCCGGGTCGGGTGGGAGCACCAGATGGTGGCCATGACGGACAGGTTAACGCCGAACTGGAGTGGGCTACAACACTGATGGTGGACGACTGGTAGCTCTGCGGAGTCGAACGGTCGACCGGTTCCCCGAGGCGGGTGAGGCGCGGCCCGCGCCCGGGGTGAGCGGTCCCCCGTCGGGCTCAGCGGGTGGTGAGCACGATCTTGCCCGCCACCGCCCGGTCTTCGATCATGCGGAACGCGGTGGCCCCGTCGGCCAGGTCGAACGTGGCGCCGACCAGCGGCCGCAGGCCGTCCTTGACCAGGGCGGCGAACCGGTCCGCGGTGTCGGCGAACAGCCCGGGATCGACGTCGAGCAGCTCGCGCCAGGCCACCCCGACGACGTCCGCGTTGCGCAGCAGGAGCCGGTTGGCCGCGGCGGACGGGATCGTGCCGGAGGTGAACCCGACCGTGACCAGCCGCCCCTCCGGGCGCAGGCACCGGACGCTCTGCTCGAACACCGTGCCGCCGACCGGGTCGACGATCAGGTCCGCACCGCCGGCGTCGCGCACGGCGTCGAACCAGGTCTCGTGGTCGTAGACGGTGCTCGCACCGGCCCGGGCGGCCAGCTCGCGCCGCTCGGGGCTGCCCGCCACCGCGAGCACCTCGTTGCCGAGGGCGGCGGCGACCTGCACCACCGCACTGCCCAGCCCGCCCCCGGCGCCGTGCACGAGCACCCGGTCGCCCCGCCGCAGCCGCCCGCGGCGGACGAGCGCGACGATCGCGGTGTGGTGGTTCACCAGCGACGCCGCCCCCTCCACGGCGCTCAGCTCCGGGGGCAGCGGGGCGAGCCGGTCCACGGGCACCCACGCGCTCTCCGCGAACCCGCCGCCCATGACGTGACCGACCACCGGGTCGCCGTGCGAGAACCCCGACCCGGGCGGGGCGGACTCGACCGCGCCGGCCACCTCCAGCCCGGGGATGAACGGCGTCGGCGGCCTGACCTGGTAGCGCCCGCGGGCGAGCAGGGTGTCGACGAACCCGACGCCCGCCGCGTGCACCTCGACCAGGGCCGCCGCCTCCGCCGGTGGCGGGGGGACGTCGACCTCGTCGAGCCGCAGCCCGTCCGGACCGATCGGCTCGTGGACCCGTAGCGCGCGCATGCCGGAGCGGGTGACCAGGGTCTCACGCCGCGCCGATCGTCCGGCCCTTCGGCGAGGTCGGGACGTGTGCGGGCCCGCCGACGGCGTGGCGATCTTGCTTGCCGGTCGCGCTTGGGCGATCATCGTTGACCCGTCGGAGGGCTCCGCGACTCTCCGTCATCACGTCGGGGAAGGGGTCGGGGCCGTGTCGAGCGCGTCGGGGCGGACCACGCTGATCACGGCGGCCGGTGACGTCATGCGGGAACTGATGGCCCGGGCGGTGCTCTTCCAGGACGCGGTCGCCAAGTCGGCGGGGCTGAATGCCACCGACATGCAGTGCGCCAACCTGCTGCTCCTCTACGGCCCCGCCACCCCGGGCGAGCTCGCCGGGCTGGCCGGGCTCACGGCAGGTGGGGCGATCACCGGCGCCCTGGACCGGCTCGAACGTGCGGGGTTGGTGCGGCGCAGCCGGGACGGTGCCGACCGGCGACGGGTGGTGGTGACCGCCGACGCGGACGAGCTGTGGCGGCGGGTCGGGTCGAGCTACGAGCGGATCGCGACCAACTGGAACGCCTTCCTCGACACGCTCACCGACGAGCAACTCGAGGTCGCCGACGTCGTGCTGCGGCAGGCGTCGGAACTGAACGCCGAGGAGATCCGCCGGCTGCGGGGAAGTGCCGCCGACGACCGGTGACCGCCGCTGTGGCGACCGGTGATCCTGATGTATCGATCCAGGTCCTTGTCCTGAGCTACGCGTCCGGTCACAATCCCGGCGTCTGAGCGGCGACGTGGACGCTCCCGCCACGTCGCCCGGGCCCGACGAGAGGTAGGGGATGAACCGCACCCCGGACGGCCCAGCCGCCGACCCGCCGGACCCGTCGCCCGAGGCGCCGGACACCGCGGACGCCTCCTCCGTCCCGTCGCCGCGCACCGGGCTGGAGCCGTTGCCGCGACGGGTGCGCGGCGCCTCCGGGGTCGCGGCGAACGGCGGCACCGCGGAGGTGCCGGTGGACGCCGAGACCCTGCACCGCCTGCTCACCGGGCTGCATGACATCTGAGGGGACATCTGAGTCCGACGGGTGAGCCCTGACTGCTGACGCCCGTCCGGCGGCTCGCCGTCGGGGCTCCCGACCGGCATGGTGAGGCCACTCCCGGGAACATCATCCGGGATCGACGACGACGGTCGCGGCGGGAGAGGTGCACACCCATGAGCACGGGCGCATCGCAGCAGGGCACCGGGGGAACCGGCTCGGACGAGGTGAACGGTGTGGCACCGCTCGCCGACGACCGCCCCTACGTCGACGGCACCGCCGTCTCGGCCGAGGAGCTGCGGGCCGAGGTGGAGCGGCTGAGCAACGAGGAGCGGCAGCACGTCGACGACCTGCGCGAGGAGGTCGGCGACTCGGTGGCCGAGCTGGCCGCGCGGTTCGACGTCAAGGCCAGGGTCGCCGAGCGCAAGGAGGAGGCGGTCGCGACCGTCCACCAGAACCTCGACCGCGCCCGGCACGTGGCCGCGGACGGCGTCGTCGACCGCGAAGGACACCGCCGCCGAGAAGCCCGGGCTGGTCGCCGCCGTCGTCGCAGCCCTGCTGGTGCTGCTCGTCGTCGTGCTGCGGCGCCGCCGGGGGTGACACCGGAACGGGGGGCCTACCGTTCGTCCCTACGGGGTAGTCGGCGACGACGGAACGGGAGGAGGCCGGTGAGCAGCGACGGGACATCCGCCCCTGACGACGCCGAGCGGTTCGCGGCGGCGCTGGACGGTGCGGGTGACGTCGACCCGGAGATCGCCCGCGAGGTCGCGCTCGCCCGGCGGCTGGGCGCGCTGGGGTCCGCGCTGGATCCCGACCCGCAGGCGCGCGAGCGGGCCCGCAAGCGGCTCCTCGCCGCTCTGGCCGAGGAGAAGCCCCGGTGCGAGAGCGGGCCGCCGCGCGCCTCCTGACCGCGGTCAGTTGCGCCAGGCGGTGGCCCGCACCATGTCCTCCAGCGCGGCCGTGGCGGAGTCGGCCAGCTTGCGGAACGTGTCGAGCGCGGCCGCCGACACCTGCGCGTTGACCGTGAGGAACGTCGCCAGCTCGCGCTCGACGACGACGGCCTGGTCGGCGAGGTCGAACATGCCCCGGACCAGCCGCCGGAAGCTCGACGCCTGCGTGCCCGCCGCGTCGCCGACCGCCTGGACCGTGGTGGTCCACGACTGGAACACGTCCGTGGCGGCGTTCTGGCCGCGCTCGGCGAAGGCGGCGAGGTCGGCGACGACGTTCTGCGGGGTGCTCATGGGTCTCCTTTTTCATGTGAGGTGCAGTGATTGGGAAAGTACGCACGCTACCGCGTGGCGGTCCCGGGCCGCCTGCGCGACGCACGCGACGCTGGTCACCCCGACCGCCTGCAAACGACAATCGTTGTCGTCTACTCTCGTCGGGTGACGCTCCGTGCCCTGTCCGGGCTGCTCGCCCTCGCCCTGGTCCTGCCCGCCTGCGGCGCCCCGGACCGGGCCGCCGCCCCCGGGACGGTCCCCGTCGTGGCCTCCACCGACGTCTACGGCGCCGTCGTGCAGGCCGTGGGGGGTGACCGGGTGACCGTCACCTCGCTGATCAGCGACCCGGCGGTCGACCCGCACTCCTACGAGGCTCCGCCCGCCGCCGCGGCCGCGGTCGCCCGCGCCCGGCTCGTCGTGGTCAACGGCGGCGGCTACGACGAGTTCGCCGAGCGGCTCACCCCCGGCCCGGGCGCCGCGGTGATCGACGTCGTCGCGCTGTCGGGGCTGACGGCGCCCGCGGGCGGTGAGCTCAACGAGCACGTCTGGTACAGCCTGCCCACGATGAAGAAGCTCGCCGGCGCAGATCGCGGCCGACCTGGGCGCGGCGGACCCGGCCGGCGCCGCGCAGTTCACGGCGAACGCCGCCGCGTTCGAGGCCCGGGTGGACGGCCTCGTCGGGCGGGTCGACGCGCTGAAGGCCGCGCACGCGGGCGCGCGCATCGCCGTGACCGAGCCGGTGCCCCTGTACCTGACCGACGCCGCGGGCCTGGTCGACGTGACGCCGCCGGAGTTCAGCGAGGCCGTCGAGGAGGACGCCGACCCGCCCGCCGCGGTCGTCGCCACGACGCTCGAGGAGTTCACGGCCGACCCGGTCCGGGCCCTGCTGGTCAACGCGCAGACCCGCACGCCGGTCACCGACCAGGTCGAGCAGGCCGCCCGGGCCGCGGGAGTGCCGGTCGTCGAGGTGGGGGAGACGTTGCCCGCCGGAACCACCGACTACGTCGAATGGATCAAGCGAGCAGCTCGACGTCCTGAGCGAGGCGCTCGATCGGCCCTGAGCCGCACACGTAACGCACACGATCGTGGGGCCATTCGGGGAGTTAGGCTGTGGTATGGCTCCCCACCAGACCTGGCCGCGCCGTCTCCGGCCGGTGATTCCGTCCCTCCTCGTCGCCCTGCTCGCCGCGACCGGCTGCAGCGGGGCGAACGGTTCGTCCTCCACCCCCGCGGCCCCCGTCGGGGTCTTCCCCGCCACGGTGACCCACGAGTACGGCCAGACCGTCGTCGAGGAGGCTCCCGAGCGGGTCGTGTCCCTCGGCTACACCGACCAGGACGCGATCCTGGCGCTGGGCACCGTGCCCGTCGCGATCCGCGAGTTCACCGGCAACCGGCCCTCGGCGACCTGGCCGTGGGCCGCGGACCGCCTCAAGGGCGAGCAGCCCGAGGTGCTGCCCGCGGAGGAGGTCACGCCGGACGCGGTCGCCGCGCTCGAGCCGGACCTCATCGTCGCGATCACCGCGAACCTGACCCGCGAGCAGTACGACGCCTTCTCGAAGATCGCGCCCACCGTCGCCGCCCCGGCGGGCACCACGGGCGGTGCCGTGTCCTGGGAGGACGCGACGAAGCTGACCGGCGCCGCACTCGGCCTGCCCGGTGAGGCCGACCGGATCGTCGGCGACGTCGAGGAGAAGTTCGTCGAGGTCGAGGAGAACCACCCCGAGCTCGCGGGCGCGACGGTCGTCCTGGCCCGGCCGAACCCGACGGACGCCGCGTCGTTCATGGCGTGGAGCTCGAAGGACCTGCGCGGGCAGTTCCTCAAGGAGCTCGGCGCCCAGGTCCCGTCGCAGGTCGACCAGCTCGCGGGTCAGGGCGCCTACGCCACGCTGCCGGCGAACCAGCTGACCACGCTCGACACCGCGGACGCCCTGCTCGTGGCGGGCACCCCGGACGAGCAGGCCGCGTTCGCCGCCATGCCCGGCTACGGCCAGCTCAAGCTCGTGCAGCAGAGCAAGGTCGTCACCCTGGACGACGAGCAGTCGGCGGCGCTGGCGTTCGGCAGCGTGCTCAGCCTGCCCGCGGTGATCGACGAGGTTGCCGGGCGGCTGGCGCGGGCGGTCGAGCGCTAGCCGCCAGACGGCCGGCGGACGGGGTCCGCCAGGTTCCGCCGGCCGATCGGCGCCACGAGCGGGGTCCCGGTCACCGGGTCCGGGACCACCTACTCTGGTCCTGGTCGGTGTCGGTGCCTGCGCGGAGCTCGGCGCGCAGGATCCGGGCGGACCGGCCGATGCTGCGCGCGGCGTCCGGCAGCCGCCGCGACCCGAACAGCAGCATCGCCACGACTGCGACGATCGCCCAGTGCCACGCGCTCAGCTCACCCACGGTCCTGCCTCCTCGTCCTCGGGAAGGTCCTCGGGGACGAGTGTGGCGAACCGGGAGGGCGACGGTGCAGGCGCGGGTCGAACCATCAGGCGGCTCTCAGCAATAGCCCGGTTGGAGCCGGATGTCCGCACCCTGCACCCGGGGGGTGACACCCGAACCGACGAACTTCCGCGGAATGGGGCCACGGCGACCGTCGGGAGCGGGACGCTGTGCCCTGTGCGTCGCCGGGACCTCCTGACCGCCGCCCTCTGCGCCGCCGCGCTGAGCGGCTGCTCGGCGGTCGACCGCCTGCGCGGGACGCCGTCCGCCGCCCCGGCCGCGCCGAGCGCCCCGCCTGCCGCCCGGCCGACACCGGGCACGCCCGCCGAGATCGCGGCGCGCAGCACCGTGCCCGTGCTCTGCTACCACCAGGTGCGCGAGTACACGGCGGCGGACGGCGCGGGCGCACGTCCGTTGATCTGTCCGCCCGCCGTGCTGCAGCGCCAGCTCGAGGGCGTGCTGGCCGCGGGGATGCAGCCGGTCACCGGCGAGGCGTTCGTCGACCACCTGCAGCTGGGCACCCCGCTCGCCGACAACGCCGTGCTCGTCTCCTTCGACGACGCCTCCGGCGGGCAGTACACGAACGCCCTGCCGATCCTTCAGCGGCTGGGCGTCCCGGCCACGTTCTTCGTCATGACCGTCGTCCTGGACCGGCCGAACTGGCTCTCCCGCGACGACGTCCGCGCGCTCGACGCCGCCGGCATGACCATCGCCAGCCACACCTGGGACCACCACCCGGTCACCCGGTACGGCGAGAAGGACTGGGCGACCCAGCTCGTCAAGCCGCGCGAGCAGCTGGAGCAGATCGTCGGACACGGGGTCGACCTGTTCGCCTACCCGTACGGCCTGTGGAACCAGGCGGCGCTCCCGCACGTCCAGGCGGCGGGCTACCGGGCGGCCTTCCAGCTCACCGAGCAGCCGCAGGACGCCCGGCTGCCGCTCCTGACCGTTCGCCGCGTGCTCACCCTGCCCACGTGGGACGTCCCGACCCTGCTCGCGCGGATCTCCCGGAACCACCCTGCCGGGTGATCGCCGCCGGACGCGAAGTGGGTACCGCTCGACGTGTCATCACGGAGAGCGAGCAACCGTTCGGCGTCGTCACCTGTTGGTGACCGTTCCCCGCCGCCCGGTCGGCGACGGGTATGGCGGAGTTGCTCGGCAAACCGGTCACGGTCCGGTTACGGTCCTTCTCGCCGGTCGACGGCTGAGTCGGCCGGTGCGCTCGCGCCGGCACCCCGCTCCCCGCCCGCCGGCAGCTCCCCCCGGGCGCCCCGACAGCTGCAGGGCGGAAGCATGCCCACCGCGGTCCCGCGGTGCGCGCATGCCCGGGGTCGAAGGACCCGTTCATGCACCGTGCGAAGCATCGGGCCGCCGGCCGCGCCAGCGCCGAGGTCCTCGCCGCCACCCTCATCGAGCGGTTCGCGGTCGACGCCCGGTCGAGTTCGACCCGCCACGCGACCGCCGCACTGCCGCCGCGCGGCGCCGTGGCCGTCCTCGACGAGGAGCCGGCCGAGGGCAGCGATCTGCGCGATCCCGGCCTGTACGGAGTGGACCTGTTCGGTGCCGCGCCCCTGACCGGGTCGTTCCTCGCGGTGACCGACGACGCGGAGCAGGCCACGGCCCGTGCCGCCGCTCCGCTGTTCGACGCGACGAGCAGCCCGACGACCAATCGCCCTTCGGCGCGGCCCGGCACGCCGCGTGCCGGCGTCCGGCCCCGTCCGTGCCGGACGTCAAGCACCCCGTCAAGCACAGCAAGCTGCGCTCGCAGCCGGTCGGCGCCGCGCTGACCGTGACCGTGCTCGGCGCCGCGGCGGCCGTCACCGCGGTCGTGTCCCCGCCGGTGTCCGTCGAGTCGACCGGCGAGCTGCTGCCGGTGCAGAAGGCCGCACCGCGCGCCCGCGCCCGAGGCCCTGGCCGCCGCACCCGAGGTCGCCGCACCCGCGCCGGAGCAGCCGACGATGCAGGTCTCCGAGCTGGTCAACGGCGTCACCGCGCAGATGGAGAAGATCACTCCTGCGACGGAGAAGCCGTACACGACCGTCGCCAGCAGCAGCCCGATGGCGTCGGCCGCGGCCATGCGCAAGGCGGCCATGACGAACGCGCTGGCCAAGCTCGGCAAGCCCTACCGCTGGGGCGCCGTGGGCCCGAACGCCTTCGACTGCTCCGGGCTGGTGAAGTGGTCGTTCGGGCAGGCGGGGCGGTCGCTGCCGCGCACCTCCCGCGCGCAGGCGGGGGCCGGCATGCCCGTCTCGCGGGCCAACCTGCAGCCGGGTGACCTGGTGTTCTTCTACAAGCCGATCAGCCATGTCGGGATCTACATCGGCAACAACAAGATCGTGCACGCCTCGCGCAGCGGCCAGCCCGTCAAGATCTCCGACATGAGCAGGATGAAGTTCAACCGGGCCGTCCGCATCTGACCCGCGCGTGCTTGTCCCCGGCTGACGGCGGGTAGGCCCCGCGTGGCACCGGCCGCGCCCGCGGCCGTCGCCGACGGGAGGGCCGATGGACGGGCGACCGGTGGTCGTGGTGACAGGTGCAAGCGCCGGCGTCGGACGCGCCGTCGCGCGGGCCTACGGCGAGCGCGGGGCGTCGGTCGCGCTGCTCGCGCGGGGCACGACCGGCCTCGCCGGAGCCGCGGCGGACGTCCGCGCCGCGGGTGGCCGAGCCCTGGAGCTGCCGACGGACGTCGCGGACCACGAGCAGGTCGACGCCGCGGCCGAACGCACCGAGGCCGAGTTCGGGCCGATCGACATCTGGGTCAACGTGGCGTTCAGCGGCGTGTTCGCCCGCGCCAAGGACATCACCGCGGAGGAGTTCAAGCGCACGACCGAGGTCAGCTACCTCGGGTTCGTCTACGGGACGAAGGCGGCGCTCGACCGCATGCTCCCGCGCGACCGCGGCGCGATCGTGCAGGTGGGATCGGCGCTGGCCTACCGGGGGATCCCGCTGCAGAGCGCGTACTGCGCGGCGAAGCACGCCATCCAGGGGTTCACCGAATCCGTCCGCGCCGAGCTGCTGCACGACAAGAGCAACGTGGGGATCACGATGGTGCAGCTGCCCGCGGTGAACACGCCGCAGTTCGACTGGGTGCTGTCCCGCCTGCCCCGCCGTCCCCAGCCGGTGCCACCGATCTACCAGCCCGAGGTCGCCGCCCGCGCGATCCTGTACGCGGGCGACCACCCGCACCGGCGCGAGTACTGGGTGGGGGCGCCGACGGTCGGGACGCTGATCGGCGACAAGTTCGCCGGCGGCCTGCTCGACCGCTACCTCGGTCGCACCGGCTTCGACTCGCAGCAGACCGACGAGCCGCAGCCGGCCGACGCCCCGGCGAACCTGTGGGAGCCCGCAGACGGCCCGGAGGGCCGCGACCACGGCACGCACGGCCGCTTCGACGACCGGGCGATGTCCCGCAGCCCCCAGCTGTGGGCCTCCCGCCACCACGGCCTGCTGGGCGCCACGGCCGCAGGCCTGGCCGCAGTGGGCGTGGCCGCGGGTGGAGCCGCCGCTCTCCTCCGCCGCCGCTGACCCGGGAGTTCGTCAGTCGCGGTACAGCAGGTCGAGGGCGGCGGAGACGGCGCGGCGGCGCGCGAACCCCAGCCGACCGTGGTCGCGCAGTGCGGCGCGGGCGGCGAGGGCTCCGCAGATGCCGTGCACGCCGCCGCCCGGATGGGCGGACGAGCCGCCGAGGTACAGGTTCTCGATCACCGTCTCGGCCCGGCCGAGGCCCGGGACCGGCCGGAACACCAGTTGCTGGAAGAGCTGCGCGGTGCCGCCGTTCACCGCCCCGCCGACGAGGTTGGGGTCCGTGCCGCGCAGGTCGCCGGGCCGCTGTACGTGCCGGTGGACCACCCGGCCGGCGAAGCCCGGGGCGAACTCCTCGACGGTCGCGTCGACGCGGCGAGCGAGCTCGTCGGCGGACGCGTCGTCGTCGATCCCGCGGGGCAGGTGGGTGTAGGCCCAGGCGCTCTCGGTGCCCGTCGGCGAGCGGGTCGGGTCGGCCGTCGTCATCTGTCCGAACAGCATGAAGGGCGACTCCGGCAGCGTCCGCGACTCCAGATCGGCCGACCACCGGACGAGCCCGAGCTCGTCCGCGCCCAGGTGCACGGTCCCGGCGGTCCCGACGCCTGGCGCGCGCCAGGGGATCGGGCCGTCGAGCGCCCAGTTGACCTTGACGACGGGGGTGTCCCAGGTGAAATGGTCGAGGTCGGACCGCAGGCGGGCGGGCACGGCGTCGGCGGGCAGCAGGTCGCGGTAGAGCGCCGGGGCGTTGACGTCGGCGATCACCGCGCGGCGCGCCCGCACGGTCAGACCGGCGGCGGTGTGGACGGCGACGGCCCGGCCGCGGCGGACGTCGATCCGGTCCACCGACCTGATCGCAGTGCAGCGCCGCCCCCGCCGCCTGCGCGCGCCGACCGAGCGCCGCGGCGAGCTCACCGGACCCGCCCACCGGCACCGGGAACCCGTGCTGCTGCCCGAGCATGGCCAGCAGCCAGCCGTAGGCGCCGCTCACCGGTGCGTCGACCGGTGCGTCGGCGTGCGCGGCGTTGCCCGCGAGCAGCAGCCGCGCGCCCTCGCCGTCGAACAGCTCCTCGCCCATCCGCACCGCAGGCAGGAGGAGGAACCGGGCGAGCCGCAGTGCCTCGGCGGTGCCGACGGCCCGCAACAGCGCGACCGGACCGCGGACCGGAGGGAACGTCGTGAAGAACGTGCGCAGCACCGCGTCACCGACGGTGTCCCACTGGCGGCAGAGCTCGAGCCAGGCGTCACCGTCGCGCGGGTGCTCCTCGGCGAGGCGCGCCGCCGTCGCCTCCCGGTCGCGGAACAGCAGGGCCGCCCGCTCCCCGTCCGGTCGTGGTGGATGGGCGAGCACCACCGGGGCGTGCGACAGGCGCAGCCCGTGCGCCTGCAGGTCCAGCGCCTGCAGGACCGGCGACGCGGCGTACAGCGGGTAGAACGCCGAGAACAGGTCCGCGGTGAACCCGGGGTGCAGTGCCTCCGACCGCACCGCGCCGCCGACCCGGTCCGACGCCTCCAGCAGGCAGACGTCCCAGCCGGCGTCGGCGAGCAGAGCGGCGGCGACCAGCCCGTGGTGCCCGCCGCCGACGACGACGGCATCGGCGGTGAGCACGGGCATGGCCGGGATTGTCCGCTACGCCGTCGTCACGAAACGTCGCTACCCCGGCGGGGCACGACGACCGGGACCAGCCCGCGATCAGTCCGGCAGGAGCGGCACCTCCATCCCCTGGCCGTGGCGCAGCAGCACGCCGCGCGTCACCGCCGCCGAACCGAACCGGTCCCGGACACCGTCCAGCGCGGAATCGAGCGCCGTCTCCCGGGCCGCTTCGCGCTGCGGCTCCGACTCGTGCGTGGGCTCCCGTCGCTCGGCGAACGGCAGCGCGAGCTGGACGCCCTCGTCGTCGTCGAGCCCGCTGACCGCGATCCCGACCAGCGTCAGACCGCGCTCGATGATCATGGGTCGGGCCGTCGCGAGCAGTGCTCGTGCGGCCTCCAGCACGGCGTCGGTCCGGGCGGTCGCCCGCGCCAGCGTGTGCGAGCGGGTGACCCGGGAGAAGTCGGCGAACCGCAGCCGGAGCACCACCGTCCGGCCCACTCGGTGCGCCGCGCGCATCCGGCGCATCACCCGGTCCACGAGCCCGGCCAGCAGCGCCTCGACCTCGCCCGGCGCGCGGGGCCGGCTGCCCAATGCCCGCTGCGCGCCCATCGACCGGCGCCGGCGCCCGACCTGCACCGGCCGCGGGTCCCGCCCCACCGACAGCGCATGCAGATGCCGCCCGGCGGCCGGTCCGAGCAGCGACACCAGCGCCGGCTCGCCGAGTCCGGCCACCTCGGCGACCGTCCGTACGCCCAGGCCGTGCAGCTTCTCCGTCGTCACCCGGCCGACGCCCCACAGCATCCCGACCGGCAGCGGATGCAGGAACGCCTGCTCGCCGTCGACGGGGACGACGAGCAGGCCGTCCGGCTTGGCCACCCGGCTGGCCACCTTCGCCAGGAACTTCGTCCGTGCGACCCCGACGGTGATCGGCAGCCCGACCCGCTCGGCCACCTCGCGCCGCAGCCGCGCGGCGATCTCCGGCGCGGAGCCCGCGATCCGCCGCAGGCCGCCGACGTCGAGGAACGCCTCGTCGATCGAGATGCCCTCGACCAGCGGGCTGGTGTCGCGGAACACCTCGAACACGGCCCGGCTCGCTGCCGTGTACGCGGCGAACCGCGGCGGGACGACGACGGCCCGTGGGCACAACCGCCGGGCCAGCCCACCGCCCATCGCCGTGCGCACCCCGTAGGCCTTCGCCTCGTAGCTCGCCGCGAGCACGACCCCGCCGCCCACGATGACCGGCCGTCCGCGCAGCCGCACGTCGTCCCGCTGCTCGACCGAGGCATAGAAGGAGTCGAGATCGGCGTGAAGGATCGCCGGCTCGGACACGAACAAATGTTCGAACACATCGTGCGCGCCGTCAACCGTGAGGCGCGCGCCGGCGGTGTCAGCTCGTCGAGGCCGGGTAGACCGCGGGGGACGGCACACGGGGACGACGCGGGGGACGGTGCGCAATGGCGGAGACGGTGGGGGACCACGTCCTGCGAGCGGTTACGGGAGTGGGGGGTCGAGCAGGTCTTCGCCTACCCCGGCGACGGGATCAACGGGCATCGTCGACGGCCTTCGGCAAGGCCGACGACTCGCCGGCGTTCATCCAGGCGCGGCACGAGGAGATGTGCGGCGTTGCAGGCCGTCGGGTACGCCAAGTTCTCCGGCAAGGTCGGCGTCTGCATGGCCACGTCCGGCCCCGGCGCGATCCACCTGCTCAACGGCCTCTACGACGCGAAGCTCGACCACGTCCCCGTCGTCGCCATCGTCGGGCAGACCGAACGCAGCGCGATGGGCGGCTCCTACCAGCAGGAGGTCGACCTGCAGGCGCTGCTCAAGGACGTGGCGAGCGAGTACCTCGTCGAGGTCAACGTGCCCGAGCAGCTGCCGTTGGCGATCGACCGCGCGATCCGGACGGCCCTGTCGCGCCGCGCCCGACGGCGGTCATCATCCCGAGCGACCTGCAGGCCGAGCCGTACAGCCCGCCGAAGCACGCGTTCAAGCAGGTCCCGTCCAGCCCGCCGCCGCTGCACGCGCCCACCGTCGTCGCCGACCCCGCCGAGACTCGCCCGCGCCGCAGAGGTGCTGAACGCCGGGCAGCGGGTCGCGATCCTGGTCGGGCAGGGCGCACGCGGTGCGGCGGACGAGGTCGCACAGGTGGCGGACGTCCTCGGGGCCGGGCGTCGCGAAGGCGCTGCTGGGCAAGGACGTGCTGAGCGACGAGCTGCCGTTCGTCACCGGGTCGATCGGGATCCTCGGTACGCGGCCGAGCTACGAGCTGATGCGCGACTGCGACACGCTGCTGATCGTCGGCTCGAACTTCCCGTACAGCCAGTTCCTGCCCGAGTTCGGCGCCGATGGAAAGCACAGGCCCGCGCCGTGCAGATCGACCTCGACGGCGGGCTGATCGGGATGCGCTACCCGACCGAGGTCAACCTGGTCGGCGACGCCGCGGCCACGCTGCGCGCGTTGCTCCCGCTGCTGTCCGGCCCGACGGACCGCGCGTGGCGGGAGACGATCGAGGAGAACGTCGTCGCGTGGTGGGGCACGATGAAGCGCCAGGCGATGCTGGACGCCAAGCCGGTCAACCCGATGCGGATCGTCTGGGAGCTCTCGGAGCGGCTGCCGCCGAACGCGATCGTCGCGGCCGACTCCGGCTCCGTCGCGAACTGGTACGCGCGGTTCCTGAAGATGCGCGGCGGTGTCCGCGGCTCGCTGTCGGGGACGCTCGCGACGATGGGCGCGGCCGTCCCGTATGCGATCGGCGCCAAGTTCGCCCACCCCGACCGGCCCGCGATCGCGCTGACCGGAGACGGCGCCATGCAGATGAACGGCCTGGCCGAGCTGCTGACCATGAAGCGCTACGCGCGCGCGGTGGTCCGACCCGCGGCTGATCACGGCCGTCCTGCACAACAACGACCTCAACCAGTCACGTGGGAGCTGCGGGCGATGGGCGGCGCGCCGAAGTTCGAGGAGAGCCAGGTGCTGCCCGACGTCTCGTACGCCGACTTCGCCCGCGGGCTGGGCCTGCTGGCGATCACCGTGACGTCGCCGGACGAGCTCGGGCCGGCCTGGGAGGCCGCGCTCGCCGCGGACCGGCCGGCGGTGCTCGACGTCCACTGCGACCCCGAGGTGCCGCCGATCCCGCCGCACGCGGAGTTCGCCGAGGTCAAGTCGATGATGCAGGCGATGCTGAAGGGCGACCCGGGCGGGCTGCACCTCGTCGCCCAGGGGGTCAAGACGAAGATCCAGGAGGCGCTGCCGGGGAAGGACTGACCCGGGTGAGCCCGTGCTCGAAGGCGTAGGCGGCCGCGGCGGTCCGCGAGCCCACATCGATCTTGCCGAAGATGTTGCTCACGTGACGCTGCACGGTCTTCTCGCTGAGGACGAGCTCGGCAGCGATCGTCCGGTTGGACCGTCCCGCCGCCAGCAGGCGGAGCACCTCCACCTCGCGACGGCTCAGTCCGCTCGGGGCGGCGGTCGACCTGTCACCGACGAGCGCGTCGGCCCGGATCACGTCGGGACGCGCGCCCAGCACGTGGAAGGCCTGCCGCGCGGCCGTCAGCTCCAGCGTCGCGCCGTCCGCGTCTCTGCATCAGGCGACAGGCCTGCGCGATGAGGACCCGCACGCGGGCCGCCTCGTACGGAGCCTCCAGGTCGTGCCACAGCCGGCAGGCTCGGCGCAGCGCCGGGAGCGCGCGGTCGGGCTCACCCCTGGCGAGGTGCACGGAGCCGAGCGCGTGTGCCGCCCGAGCGTGCAGGGCGGGCGTCCGGTACCGCTCGGCGATCGCCGCCAACTCGGCTGCGCCCGCGTCGGCCGCCGCCAGGTCGTCGCCGGCAACCATGATCTCCACGTACGCGGGCAGCAGCTGCGAACGCGTCAGCTCGCGGCCCGGAACGCGGTACAACGGGCCGTCGGTCGACTCGGCCAGTGCGCGCCGGATCGCCGCCATCGCCGCGACCGTGTCGCCCTGGGCGAGGCGGAGCAGCGCGATGCCGGGCTGGACCAGCCAGCCGTACCGGCCGGCCTGCTGGTAGGCCTGTTCGGCGTCGGCGAGCTCGCCGTGGAGCCGGTGGATATCACCGAGCTGGTAGAACGCGCCTCCGGTGACGATCAGGCCGTAGCCGTGGGTCAGCTGCCGGCATGCCAGCTGGGCCTCCTGGGCCGCCTCGGACCAGGAGCCGACCAGCTGCAACAGCTCGGAGCGATGGATGCGGCAGATTCCCGAATACGCGCCGGTGAGCTGCGGCAGGGAATCGCACCACGCGTTGAGCGCGACCGTCCACTCGCGGGCGCGGCGCACGTCGTACACCTGCTGGCAGGTCTGGATCGTCTTGCAGTAGATCCACGCGGTGACGCGGGAGGACGTCTCGCCGGCGCTGATGGCCAGCATCGCCTCGTCGAGCAGCTCCAGGCCCTCGCTGATCCGGCCCTCGCCGACCCGGGCCCGTCCCTGCAGATGCACGGCGACGGTGACGACGTCCCGGTCGCCGCATCGCGCTCCCAGCCCGGCGGCCTTCTCGGCAGTCGCGAAGGCGCCCTGATAGTCGCCGTCGCGCAGCTCGCGTTCGGCCGCGGGCAGGAGCAGGTACCCCTGCTCGGAACAGTCCGTCCGTTCCGCGGTCAGCCGTGTGGCACGCGCGATCCAGGCCCCGGCCTGGGCGAACTCCGCGTTGAACGCCAGGGCGCGATAGAGCCAGAAGGCATTCCGCAAGGCCTTCTCGATCTGGCGGGCGGCGACCCGGGCCGCGTAGACCCGCCGCAGCACCGCGATGGCGTCGTCACCGCGGCCGACGAGGTCCAGGGCCTCGGCGAGACGGTCCAGATCGTCGACGTCCAACGGGCTGATCGCGTCGACCTCCGCGAACGCGTCGGCGGCATCTCCCCACCGCCTGCGCAGGTGAGCCTGCCGAGCCCGGTCCAGCTCGGCATCGACGTCCACGGCGACACCCCCGCCCCGGTCCGGCGCGCTGCCCTCTACGGCTCCGGACGCTCCGCATGGGTGATTCTCCCCACCTGTGCGCTTGAACGGAATGGGTGCAACTGCCGAAGACGGCCGGGCATGCTCGCTCTTAGCGTTTGCCGCACGCCTCGACCACGGGATCCGCTGCCACTCCGAAATTCCGCCGGACCTCGGGGCCGATATCGCTCATCCGGGCTTCGCGCCCCGGCAGCATCGACACGCGGAGAAAATCATGTTCGCACCCGTGCAGTTGTTGGACCCGTTACGGCTCGTCCACGGCACCAGAAGCGATCGCTACGACTGCCCCGATCTCGCCACGCTGGACCGGCACATCACCCATCTGCGCCGCCGCATCGCCCGCCTCGGCGGCCAGGTGCCCGCCGTCGCCGAGGCCTGTCGGGCCGACATCGACCGGCTGCTCGACCACCGATCCTGGCTCACCCTGCCGATGGCGGTGGACCGATCCGTCGAGGACGGCGCCGACGCCGACAGGGTGCAGCCACCGCGCCCGGCCGACGGGCCGACCCTCAGGAGGTCGGCAGCGTGATGCAGGCCGCGCGGCCGCCTGCGGTTCCGGCGTGCCCGGCGTGCGTGTCCGTCGTCTCGGCCTCGTGGACGACGAGCGAGCGCGGCGACCGGTTCTCCTCGAAGGCGAACGGGACCTCCGTCTCGGCGTGGCCGTCCCCGTCCGCGTCGGTGTGCAGGTCGAGCCACACCTCGTTCTCGGGGTTCGCGTAGGCGGGGTCGGTGGACGGGTGGTCCGGCCTGGCGGCGGGGTCGGGCGTGTTCTGGAAGTGCGGGCCGGCGTCGGCGCCCGTCGGACCGCACGGCTTGACGTGCGCGTGGGCGGCGTAGCCGCGGTCGGGGAGGAGCCCCTCGGCCTCGAGGGTGACGATCGTGCCGCCGTCATCACCGTCGCTGACCGTCACCGCGAGGTGGGCGCCCTCGGGCGCCACGGCCGGGTTGTAGGTGACCGCACCCGACCCGTGATCAGCGGCGGCGAGGGTGCCCTCGGCCGTCACGTCCTCGGGAGACGCCGCGGCGGCGGGAACGCTGACCGCGAGGGCGAGAAGGCAGGCGCCGGCGCCCGCGAGAAGGGAGATCCGCACAACCGGGTGTAACTGCCCGGATGCGTACGGGATACGGGCGGCGGGCCGGGGTCAGGCGCGCGCCTTCGTCGTGGCGCGGTCGTTGGCCTTCTGGATCGCGTCCACCAGCTCCTTCTTGTCCATCGTCGAGCGCCCCTTGACGTCGAGCCTGCGCGCGACGTCCTGCAGGTGCTTCTTGCTCGCGTTGGCGTCCACACCGCCCGCGGACGGCTTGTCGGAGTCGCGGTTGCCCGTGGCCGCCTGCTCGTCCGACGGCCCGTACTTCTCCTTGGGTTCCCAGTGGTCGCCGACCTTCTCGTGGGTGTGCTTCAGGGCGGAGAATGCGGTCCGGTGCGCCCGCTCGCCCTCGCCGTAGCTGTCTACCGCGGAGTCGTGCGCCTTCGCCCAGGTCTCCTGCGCCTTCTTGCCGGAGCGCTGGATCGTGCTCGGGATGTCGCTGCCCTTGTCGGTTGTGCGCTTGGCCATGAAAGCGGGTTACCCGTTGGAGGACGGGGCTATCGGGGCACCCCGGCACCGGAGAAGACACCGCGAGGAGGACGACATGATCGAGCGACCCCGGGTGGTGGTGGTCGGTGGCGGCTTCGCCGGCTTCCACGCCGCGCGGAACCTGTCGAAGCGGCTGGGCGGCGAGTCCGAGATCGTGCTGGTCAACACCACCGACTACTTCCTGTACCTGCCCCTGCTGCCCGAGGTCGCCGCGGGCGTCCTCGAGCCCCGGCGGATCGCGGTGCCCCTCGCGGCGAGCCTGCCGGGCGTGCGGGTGGTGCTCGGCGAGGTGGACGAGATCGACCTGGCCGATCAGCGGGTCGGCTGGTCGGACCCCGAGGGCGAGCGGGACGCCATCACCTACGACCGCCTGCTGCTGGCGGTCGGCAGCGTGAACAAGCTGCTGCCGATCCCGGGCGTCGCCGAACACGCCCACGGCTTCCGCGGGCTGCCGGAGGCGCTGTACCTGCGCGATCACATCGTCCGCCAGTTCGAGATCGCCGCCGACACCGACGACCCCGCCGAGCGGGCGGCGCGCTGCACGTTCGTGGTGGTCGGCGCCGGCTACACCGGGACCGAGGTCGCCGCGCAGGGGGTGCTGCTCACCGACAACCTGCGCGCCGCCCATCCGGAGCTGCGCGACCAGCCCGTGCGCTGGATGCTGCTCGACACCGCGGAGCGCGTGCTCCCGGAGCTGGACGCGCGCCTGTCCGCGACCGCGGACCGGGTGCTGCGCGAGCGGGGCGTCGACGTCCGGATGGGCGTGTCCGTGGACGAGGCGGATCACGACGGCGTGCGGCTCACGACCGGCGACGACGTGCCGACGCGCACGTTGGTCTGGTGCGTCGGGGTCCGGGCGGACCCGCTGGTCGAGAGCCTCGGGCTGAAGACCGAGAAGGGCCGCGTCGTCGTCGACGAGTTCATGCGCGTGCCCGGGCACCCGGAGGTGTTCGCCTGCGGCGACGCCGCGGCCGTCCCGGACGCGACCCGTCCCGGGCAGGCGACGGCGATGACCGCCCAGCACGCGCAGCGGCAGGGCAAGCTCGTGGCACGCAACGTCGCCGCGTCGCTCGGGCACGGCACCGCCCACCGGTACAAGCACCACGACCTGGGCTTCGTCGTCGAGCTGGGCGGCCGGGACGCCGCAGCCAACCCGCTGCACGTGCCGCTCGCGGGCCTGCCGGCCAAGGCGGTCACCCGCGGCTACCACCTCGCGGCCATGCCGGGGAACCGGATCCGGACGGCGGCCGACTGGGCGCTCGACGCGGTGCTGCCGCGCCAGACCGTGCAACTCGGGCTGGTGCGCGGCGACGAGGTGCCCCTGGAGACCGCGACGCCGGAGCACCCGCACCACCCCTGAACCGGCGCGGCTCACCGAGGCGTCACACGGTGTCACGCGCAGGTAACCCGCCCACGGTTTCCTCCCGGGACACTGCGTTTCATGGTGATCGACGGGGATCTGGCTGCCCGTGCCCGCGCCGACGACGTCTCCTTCCTCCTCGCCCTGTTCGTCGACCTCGCCGGCAAGCCCTGCGCCAAGCTCGTCCCCGTCGAGGCCGCCGAGGCCTTCCAGGCCGACGGCGTCGGGTTCGCCGGATTCGCCGTGGGTGCGATCGGGCAGGCGCCCAGTGACCCCGACCTGATCGCGATGCCCGACCCGGCGTCGTACACGCCCCTGCCCTGGGTCCGCGACGGCCTCGCCCTCGTCCACTGCGACCCGCACGTCGGCGGCGCACCCTGGCCCTTCGCTCCGCGCGTGATCCTCAAGGCGGTACTGGGCCAGGCCGACCTGGACCTCAACGTCGGCGCCGAGGTGGAGTACTTCCTGGTCAGCCGGGACGCGACCGGCCGGCTCGCCCCCGCCGACGCCCGCGACACCGCCCCGCAGCCCTGCTACGACGCCCGCGGCCTGACCCGCATGTACGACCACCTCACCGAGGTCTCCACCGCGATGAATGCCCTGGGCTGGGCGAACTACGCCAATGACCACGAAGACGGCAACGGTCAGTTCGAGCAGAACTTCGCCTTCGCCGACGCCCTGACCACGCGCGCACGACGAGCGGGACCGGGGCGTCGAGGGGATCCTCGAGCGCGCCATCGCCGTGCAGGTGCGCCGCCACCGCCGCGCCCGCGGGATGACCGTCGGCGAGCTCGCGGTGCGCGCCGGGATCTCCAAGGCGATGCTGTCGAAGATCGAGAACAGCTTGACGTCGTCCAGCCTCACGACGCTCGCCCGGCTCGCCGCCGCGCTGGACGTGCCGGTGACGGCGCTGTTCCGGGGCGCGGACGTCGACGACCGCGAGGCGGTGTTCACCCCGGCCGACGGCGGCGCGCGGATCGTCGCCCGGGGCAACCGGGTCGGCCACGAGTACACGCTGCTCGGACGGGGGGAGGAGGCCGGGGCCTTCTCGCTCGACCGGGCAATCCCGCTCTGTTCCCCGGCCTCGTCCCTCCGGAAGCTGCGCGGTCCGCACAAGCGGATGGAGGCCCACCTCGTCACGCTCACCGAGCGCAGCGAGGTCTTCCCGCTGTTCCAGCATCCCGGCACCGAGCTGCTGTTCATGCTGGAGGGCGAGATGGTCTACGGGCACGGCGAGGCCACCTACACCCTCGGTCCGGGCGACTCGCTGCAGCTCGACGGTGAGGGGGTGCACGGCCCGCAGGAGCTGCTCGCGCTGCCGATCCGGTTCCTGTCGGTCGTGGCCTACGGCGAACGCCGGAGTAGGCCGGACGAGCGAACGCGGCGTTCGGTAAGTCTGACTTACCCAACGCCGCGTTCGCTCGACTGCTCGGCCGACCTTGTGTGCACGGATCTGTGCACGCAATGAACGAAACCCCGGTGCGCCGCCGCGCTGCCCGCACTCTTCTCCGCAGAGGTCGTCGCCATCACCGGCGGCAACCGCCGGAGTCGTCGGTCGTCGGGAGGACGTCGTGTCCCAATCTGCCTCAGCCAATGGTGCCCCACCCGTCAAGAAGCGGGATCGCACCCACTACCTCTACGTCGCGGTGATCGTGGCCGTGCTCGCCGGCATCGTGGTGGGCCTTGCCGCCCCGGAGCACGTGGAAGGCGCTCAAGCCGCTGAGCCATGCACGCAATGAACGAAACCCCGGTGCGCCGCCGCGCTGCCCGCACTCTTCTCCGCAGAGGTCGTCGCCATCACCGGCGGCAACCGCCGGAGTCGTCGGTCGTCGGGAGGACGTCGTGTCCCAATCTGCCTCAGCCAGTGGTGCCCCACCCGTGAAGAAGCGGGATCGCACCCACTACCTGTACGTCGCGGTGATCGTGGCCGTGCTCGCCGGCATCGTGGTGGGCCTCGCCGCCCCGGAGCTCGGCAAGGCGCTCAAGCCGCTGGGCACGGGCTTCGTCGCCCTGATCAAGATGATGATCTCGCCGGTCATCTTCTGCACGATCGTGCTCGGCATCGGCTCGATCCGCCAGGCCGCCAAGGTCGGCAAGGTCGGCGGGCTGGCACTGCTCTACTTCATCGTGATGTCGACGGTCGCGCTGGTGATCGGCCTGCTCGTGGGCAACGTCCTGCACCCGGGCCAGGGTCTCGTGATCAGCGAGGCCGGCCGGGCCGCCGCGGAGAAGGCGGCGACCGGCGAGGCGCAGACCACCGGCGAGTTCCTGCTGGGCATCATCCCGACCACGCTCGTCTCGCCGCTGACCGGTGAGTCCGTGCTGTCGACGCTGTTCGTCGCGCTGCTCGTCGGGTTCGCCGTCCAGAGCCTGGGCAGCTCCGGCCAGGCCGTGCTGCGCGGGATCAAGCACTTCGAGCGCGTGGTCTTCCGGATCCTCTCGATGATCATGTGGGCGGCCCCGATCGGCGCGTTCGGCGCGATCGCCGCGGTCGTCGGCGAGACCGGCTGGACCGCACTGGCCGCCCTCGGCCAGATCATGCTCGGCTTCTACATCACCTGCTTCCTGTTCGTCGTGCTCGTGCTCGGCACGCTGCTCCGCGCCGTCACCGGTCTGTCGATCTTCAAGCTGATGAAGTACCTGGGCCGGGAGTACCTGCTCATCGTCTCGACCTCCTCGTCGGAGTCGGCCCTGCCGCGCCTCATCGCCAAGCTCGAGCACATGGGCGTCTCGCGGCCCGTCGTCGGCATCACCGTGCCCACCGGCTACTCGTTCAACCTCGACGGCACCGCCATCTACCTGACGATGGCGTCGCTGTTCATCGCGTCCGCCATGGGCAGCCCGCTGTCGGTGGCCCAGCAGATCTCGCTGCTGCTGTTCATGATGATCGCCTCGAAGGGTGCCGCCGGCGTCACCGGTGCCGGCCTCGCGACCCTGGCGGGCGGCCTGCAGGCGCACCGGCCGGACCTGGTCGACGGCGTCGGCCTGATCGTCGGGATCGACCGGTTCATGTCCGAGGCCCGCGCGCTGACCAACTTCTCGGGCAACGCCGTGGCCACGCTGCTGATCGGCCGGTGGGTCGGCGAGTTCGACCGCGACCGGGCCAAGCTGGTGCTCGACGGCGGCGACCCGTTCGACGAGACCACCATGATCGACGACACCGAGGCGCCGAAGCTGGCCGAGCGCTCGTTGCCGGGTCACGAGCGCCCGGCGGAGCAGGCGGCCGAGCCTACGCCGGTCGGCGCAGCGCGCTAACAGCGTCCGACGCCGGGGCGGGGGACCATCCGGCGGTGGTCCCCCGCCCCGCCACCATGTTCGACAAGCCCGAGAAGACGCCCGAGAAGACGACGGAGAGCCCGCAGATGCCACTGGGAAACTACGAACTGGTCCGGACCGACGACGGTGACTACACCGCCCGCATCTCGGCGCGCGGGATCTCCGTGCTGGCCACGCCGATGATCAATCGGGGGACGGCGTTCACGCCGGCCGAGCGCCGGGAGCTGGGGTTGACCGGGCTGCTGCCCTCGGGGGTGTCGACGCTGGACGGGCAGCTGCGCCGGTCCTACGCGCAGTACCGCCGAGCAGGCCGACGATCTGGCGAAGTGGGTGTATCTGACCAACCTGCGCGACCGCAACGAGGTGCTGTTCTACAAGCTGCTGAGCGAGCACATCGAGGAGATGCTGCCGATCGTGTACACCCCGACGGTCGGGTTGGCGATCGAGCAGTTCTCCACGAGTTCCGCCGCCCGCGCGGGGTCTACCTGTCGGTCGACCACCCCGAGGACGTCGAGCTGGCGCTGCGCAACACCGGCCTCGGGGCGGACGACGTCGACCTGCTGGTGGCCACGGACTCCGAGGGCATCCTGGGCATCGGTGACCAGGGCGTGGGCGGCATCGAGATCTCGGTCGGCAAGCTCGCCGTCTACACCGCGGCGGCCGGGATCCACCCGTCGCGGGTGCTGCCGGTGGTGCTGGACGTGGGCACGGACAACCTGCGGCTGCTCAACGACGAGATGTACCTGGGCGAGCGGCACGCCCGGGTCCGCGACGCCCGCTACGACGAGCTGATCGACGCCTACGTGACCGCGTGCCAGAAGCTGTTCCCGCACGCGATGCTGCACTGGGAGGACTTCGGCGCCTCCAACGCGCGGCGGATCCTGGACCGGTACGCCGACCGGGTGTGCACGTTCAACGACGACATGCAGGGCACCGCCGCGGTCGTGCTGGCCGCCGCGTTCGCCGCGGTCCGTGCGGCGGGTGGGCGGATGCGCGACCAGCGGGTGGTGATCCACGGGGCCGGGCACCGCCGGGCTGGGGATCGCGGACATGATGCGCGACCAGATGGTCCGCGAGGGCCTGTCGCGTGAGGAGGCGACGCGGCGGTTCTGGGCGATGGGCCGCAACGGGGTCCTCGGCGACGACCGGCGCGAGCACCTGCTCGACTTCCAGCAGCCCTACGCCCGCCCGTGGGACGAGGTGAAGGGCTGGGGCGCACCGGGCGGCCGGCCGGGGCTGGCCGACGTCGTCCGCGAGGTGAAGCCGACGATGCTGATCGGCACCTCGACGCAGGCGGGTGCGTTCACCGAGCAGATCGTGCGCGACATGGCCGCGCACACCGCCCGGCCGATCATCATGCCGCTGTCCAACCCGACCTCGAAGGCCGAGGCGCTGCCCGCGGACGTGCTCGCCTGGACCGACGGCCGGGCGCTGGTGGCCACCGGCAGCCCGTTCGCCCCGGTCGAGCTACGACGGGGTCACCTACCGGATCGCGCAGGCCAACAACGCGCTGGTCTTCCCGGGGCTGGGGCTGGGCGTGACCGTGGCGCGGGCGTCCCGGATCAGCGACGGCATGATCGCCGCCGCGGCCGACGCCGTCGCCGGCTCTCGGATGCCACCCGCCCGGGTGCGCCGCTGCTGCCGCCGGTGTCGGACCTGCGCCCGGTGTCGGCTGCGGTCGCCATCGCCGTCGCGCAGGCCGCGGAGGCCGAGGGCCTGGCCCAGACCCCGCTCGACAACCCGATCGAGCAGGTCCGCCGGGCCATGTGGCGGCCGGACTACCCGCGGGTGGAGGCCAAGCCGCTCTGACCCATCCGCAGGCGCGCGTTGCGCCGCGGCGCCCGGCCGGGCAGGGTCTGTCCCGGTGTCGACGCAGAACCCGGTCATCCGCGTCCTGATCGTGGAGGACGAACCCGCCGCAGCCGAGGCGCTCGTGCTGCACGTCGGGCGGATGCCCGGGTTCGGCGTGGCGGGCCACGTCGGCACCGGCGCCGACGCACTGCGGCGCGTCGTCGCCGGCGGTGTGGATCTCGTGCTGCTCGACATCTACCTGCCCGACATGTCCGGGCTGGAGGTGCTGCGCCGGCTGCGGGCCGCGGGCCTGACCGTGGACGTCGTCGCCACCACCCGAGCCCGGGACCTGTCGGTCGTGCAGGCCGCGGTGTCGTTCGGGGTGACGCAGTACCTGGTCAAACCCTTCACCTCGGCCGCCGTGCGCCAGAAGCTCGACCGGTACGCCGCCTACCGGGCGTCGCTGGCCGAGCAGGGCCTGCCCGTCGCCCAGGGCGAGATCGACAACCTCTTCGGCGCGCTGCGCGAGACCGCCGAGAACGCGGGCCTGCCGAAGGGGATCAGCCGCGAGTCGTTGCAGACGGTCGTCACGAGCCTGCGCACCGCCCTGGAACGCGACGCGCGGGGCGCCCACCCGGAGGCCGAGGACGAGGTCGGCGCCCGGTCCGCGGCGGAGATCGCCCGGGAGCTGGGGATGTCGCGGGTGACGACCCGCCGCTACCTCGAGTACCTCGTCGACGCCGGCCTCGCCCGCCGGCAGGCGCGCTACGGCGGCGGCAGCGGCCGTCCGGAGCTCGAGTACCGGTACCTGCCCGAC
>CAWADQ010000010.1:0-21952 GCA_963780835.1 uncultured Actinomycetota bacterium
GCACGGTCCCCGCGCTCCCGAAGTCGACCGCCACGAGCCCCTGACCTCTTGCTCGCGCCCCCGCCCCGTCCCACGCCACTACGGTGCCCAGCCCGTACTCGTCGTGGTTCACCCGGTCCCCGACCTCCAGGCGCAGCGACGGGTCAGCGTCCGTTCGGGCACCTTCCAGCTGCCGCGATCGGACGCCACCGAGCGCCGTCCGAACCCGAACCGGCCCACCGGCGCCGCGCGCTCGGGTTCGTACCGCTTCCAGTCGACCAGCGTCGCCGGCACCTCGTCGAGGAACCGCGACGCCGGGTTCGCGTTCGGCTGGCCGAACGACGACCGCATCAGCGCACGGGACAGGTAGAGCCGTTCGCGGGCGCGGGTGATGCCGACGTAGGCCAGCCGGCGCTCCTCGGCCAGCTCCGCCGGGTCCGCCATCGCCCGCAGGTGCGGGAAGACCCCGTCCTCCAGGCCGGTGAGGAACACCACCGGGAACTCCAGACCCTTGGCGGTGTGCAGGGTCATCAGCGTGACCATGCCCTTGTCGTTGTCCGGGATCGAGTCGGCGTCGGCCACCAGCGCGACGCGCTCCAGGAACGCCGCGAGCGAGCCGGGCTCGGGCTCGCCCGTGGCATCGCCGCGGTGCGAGCCCGCCGTCTCCGGCGAGCCCCCGCTTCTCGACCGCCTCCTCGACGGCCAGGTCCGCGACGGCGGCGTCGCCCGCGAACTCCCGGGCGACCGTGACCAGCTCGGCGAGGTTCTCCAGCCGCGACGCGTCCTGCGGGTCGTCGCTCGCCTCCAGCTCGGCGGTGTAGCCGGTGCGGGCGTAGATCGCCTCCAGCAGCTCGGCCGTCCCCTCGCCCTGCTCGACGAGCTCCGCCAGGCCGTCGAGCATCCGCACGAAGCCGGCGATGCACCGCTGCGACCGCGTGGCCAACGCGCCCATGCGTTCGGGCTGCTCGGCCGCGACCCGCAGCGCCGCGGCGAAGGAGATCCGCTCGCGGTCCGCGTACTGCGCGACGAGCTCCTCGGCCCGGTCGCCGATGCCGCGCTTGGGCACGTTGAGGATGCGCCGCAGGCTCACCGTGTCGTCCGGGTTCGACAGCACCCGCAGGTAGGCCAGCGCGTCGCGGATCTCCCGACGCTCGTAGAAGCGCACCCCGCCGACCACCTTGTACGGCAGCCCGACCCGAAGGAAGACGTCTTCGAATACGCGCGACTGGGCGTTCGTCCGGTAGAAGACCGCGACGTCGCTGTTGCGGATCTCGCCGTTGTCCACCAGCCGGTCGATCTCGCCCGCCACGAACGCGGCCTCGTCGTGCTCGTTGTCCGCGACGTACCCGACGACGTTGGGCCCGTCGCCCGCGGCCGTCCACAGGCGCTTGTCGCGGCGGTCCGGGTTGCGCGCGATGACGGCGTTCGCGGCCGAGAGGATCGTCTGCGTCGAGCGGTAGTTCTGCTCCAGCAGCACGGTGTGCGCATCGCGGAAGTCGCGCTCGAACTCGGTGATGTTGCGGATGCTCGCGCCCCGGAACGCGTAGATCGACTGGTCCGCGTCGCCGACGACGCACAGCTCTCCGGGCTCCATTCCGGCGTACGCCGGCGCCACCAGCTCGCGGACCAGCACGTACTGCGCGTGGTTCGTGTCCTGGTACTCGTCGACCAGCACGTGGCGGAACCGGCGCCGGTAGTACTCGGCGACGTCCGGCAGCCGCTGCAGCAGCGCCACCGTCTCCATGATCAGGTCGTCGAAGTCGAAGGCGTTCGCCGAGCGCAACCGCGCCTGGTAGAGCGCGTACACCTCGGCGACGCGGCGCTCGTACTCGTTCGTCGCCCGCTCCGCGGCCTCCTCCGGGCCGAGCAGCTCGTTCTTGAGGTTCGAGATCTGCGCGGCCAGCCCGCGGGCGGCGAACTTCTTGGGGTCGAGCTCGAGATCGCGGGCGACGAGGCCGACGAGCCGGCGCGTGTCGTCCGCGTCGTAGACCGAGAACTGGCTGCGCACGCCGAGGTGCTTGGCCTCACGGCGCAGGATCCGCACGCACATGGAGTGGAAGGTCGACACCCACATCGCGGCCGCCCGGCGGCCCACCAGCGCGTCCACCCGCTCCTTCATCTCGGCCGCGGCCTTGTTGGTGAAGGTGATCGCCATGATCTCGCCGGGGTGCACGTGGCGTTCGGCGAGCAGCCAGCCGATGCGGTGGGTGAGCACGCGCGTCTTGCCCGAGCCCGCCCCGGCGACGATCAGCAGCGGCGTGCCGGCGTGCACCACGGCCTCGCGCTGGCGCGGGTTGAGGCCCTCGAGCAGCTTCGCGCCGCGGGCGGTGCGGGGCTGCACGGGAGAGGCTGTGCCCGAGGTTGCAGGGGGGAGTTCGAACAGCGCGCTCATCGCACTCCCTCGCTTCGCTCGGTCGGCTTCGCCGGGCACTGTGCTGACGGCGCGCTCGCAAGCTCGCACGCAGGGCGCGGGCGCTGTGACACTGATTCGCTCGCAAGCTCACTCATCGTGGGAAGACGGTACGCCCGTTCCCCGACAGTCCTTTCGTGTGGCACACTGCAGCCGTGCTCATGAGTCGGCGATTTTTCTACGGGTACCGGACACCGGTTCCCGTGGCCGCTTAGCGCACTCAAGCACCCCACGCCCCGGAGTCCGACGGACCCGGGGCGTTGTCGTGTCCGGGACGGCGGTACTCGCGGAAACACCGGACACCAGGAGAACATCATGAGCGTGACCAGCGACGACATCGCGCCGACGGACCCGGTACGGATCCCGGCAGCCGAGGAGATCGATCAGCTGAGACAGGAGATCGACCACCTCGACGCGGAGATCCTGCGGCTGGTGAAACGGCGCAGCGAGGTCTCGCGCCTCATCGGCGCCGCCCGGATGGCCGCCGGTGGCCCGCGCATCGTCTACAACCGCGAGATGGCCGTGCTGGCGCGGTTCCGCGAGCTCGGGGCCGAGGGCCGCGAGCTCGGGATGCTGCTGCTGCGCCTGGGCCGCGGCCGCCTGGGCGGCCGCTGAGTCGCCCCGCCCATGCACCGAAAGTGGCTTTCGGTGCGGTAGATGCACCCAAAGCCACTTTCGGTACGCCGGGGCCGGTTCGGCGCCACCTCGCTTCACGCGGGCCCGGTGCGCGCCGTGGCAGTCTGGGGAGCATGGGAGCGGTTGTCGGGATCGTCGCAGGGCTGATCGCCCTGCTGGGGCTGCTGGTCGCGCTGGGCAACGCCGGCTATCTCGCCATGCTGAACTCGGCGGCCCGCAAGCGGGGCCTCTCCGGGGAGAGCGCGGCGCTGTTCGTCAAGGAGCGTCGCGGGGTGGCCATCGGCACCACCGCCGTCGCGGCGCTGGGCCTGCTGCTGACGCTCGGTGGCTCGGTGCCCGTCGACGTGCTCGGCGCGGTGCTCGCCGCGGGCGGCGGTGTGGCCGCCAAGCGGGCCTTGGACGGCACTCGCGACCGGTTCCGCGGCGGCGCCTGACACCGCCGCGCACCTCAGGGTTCTGCCGCTCGCACACAGGTCCGCGGGCCCGTGGACAGTTCGTGACCTGGGTGCGAGCCCGGTGTCCTGGGTGCCGACGGGCCACGCGCGCAGGTCGTAGGGTGCGACCGTGTCGACACCCCTGCGGTCGGTCAGCGTCCGGACCGACGTCACCCGCGTGCTCGTGGTCACCGCACACCCCGACGACGTGGACTTCGGCGCCGCCGGAACCGTCGCGACCTGGACCGCCGCCGGCATCGAGACGGCGTACTGCATCTGCACCTCCGGGGACGCGGGCGGCTTCGACGAGACCCCGCGCCACGAGATGGGGCCCCTGCGCGAGGCGGAGCAGCGCGCCGCCGCGAAGGAGGTGGGGGTCTCCGACGTCCGGTTCCTCGGTTACGCCGACGGCCGCCTCACCCCGAGCCTGGAGCTGCGCCGCGACATCAGCCGGGAGATCCGCCGCTTCCGGCCGCACCGGGTGCTGGCCCCGTCGCCGGAGATCTGGTGGCGCCGCCTCCCGGCCTCGCACCCGGACCACCGCGCCGTCGGCGAGGCCACTCTCGCCGCCGTCTACCCCGACGCGCGCAACCCCTTCGCCCATCCGGAGCTGCTCGCCGACGAGGGTCTCGAACCGTGGTCCGTGCGCGAGCTCTGGCTGATGGCCGCACCCGACGAGCGCATCGACCACGTCGTCGACATCACCGACACCGTTGGGCGCAAAGTCGCAGCACTTCGTGCCCACGCCAGCCAGACCACCCACATGACGGACCTCGACCAACGAATCCGCAGCCTGGGAGGTGTGTGGGCCCACCGCTTCGGATTGACCGCCGGGCGATTGGCCGAAGCGTTCCAGATTGTGTTGATCGACTAACGGTGTGTGACGAAAGGTGAACGGCGTCACACTTCGGTGAGGGCTGCGACAAGCGGTCGATCAAGGTTTCTCGCTCTCCGTCGCGTGCTGTACACATTCGGTGTCCAGATCGGCTGGGGAGTCCGGGAGGGTCGGCGCAGTGGCAGCCACAAGAGGCGACGGATCAACGGATGTTCCGGTGAGTGTCGCCGAGCTGTGCCGGCGGTTGGGCTCCGCGCCGGCGACGACCGACAGCGTGTCCGCCGGCGCGGCACCGGTGCTCGTCGGCGACCTGCTGCGCCGTGAAGGGCGTCCGCCGGTACCCGCGGCCCGGGTCGCCCCGTCCCCCGAGCTAGAGCCGGACGAGGACCAGCCCGTCGTGCCGACGCCGCGGAGCCGCGGCGACGCCTGCCGGACGGCGCTCGGGGCAGGTGGCCTCGTCGTCGCCGGGTCGGTGCTCGGCGCCGCGCTCCTGGCGGCTGCCGGAGTCGGCGGCCCCCTGCCGTTCGGCCAGAACGGGGACGACGCTGCGGGGCAGTTCCAGGGTGAGGGCACGCTGGTCAAGCCGGGCACGGCATACGGCTCGGTGCGCGGACGCGACGTCGTGGCCCGTTCCGGACTGCTCCGAGCCATCGCCTACTACGCGCCGTTCGGGTCGTCGACCGGCGCGGCAGACCGGGCGGGCGCCCGCGCGACAGGCCCGGCGGCCGTGGTGCCGGTGGCGGGCCCGGCGAGGCTGACTCAGGCCCTCGCCCCTGCCGGTGTTGCGGCGACGGCCGGCCCGACTCCCGGCATCGCGACTCAAGTGGTGGGCGGAGTGACGCAGGCGACAGGCCCCGTCCTGGGCGGAGTGACGGACGCCGCCGCGCCCGTCCTGGGCGGAGTGACAGGCGCCGCCGGCCCCGTCCTGGGCGAGGTGACAGGCCCCGCCGACTCCGTCCTAGGCGGCGTGACAGGCGCCGCCGGCCCCGTCCTGGGCGAGGTGGCGGACGCGGCCACACCTGTCGCGACGGTGATCGCTCCGCTGGCAAGTGATGTCGCCGGGGTCGTGACCCCGGTCGCAGAGCTCGCCAGCACGGTCACCGCACCCGTCGTGGAGGGCGCAGCTCCCGTGCTGGAGGTCGCTGCACCGCTGGTGAACGCCGCTGCGCCGGTCGTCGCCGGGACGGAGGCGGTGATCCAGCCGGTCGTGGCGGTGGCGGGGCCGGCCGTCGCGCCTGCGCTGAACGCCGTCGGGCCGGTGCTCGCCTTTGCGGATCCGCTGCTGCCCTCGCTGCCTGAAGAACTCACCGATCCGGTCGTCGACCGGGCCGGCGGCGTCGCCGACGACCTCCCGGCCATTCCGGGCTCGTTCGCGCAGGCAGCGACCGGGAACGCCGTGTCCGCGGTGCGGGACGCGGCGGCCGGCACCACCTCTGCCGTGCAGGCCGCCACCGACACCGCACATCAGGTTCTGCCGAGTGATCCTGCGGGGACCGCCGGCCGGGTCGTGGCCCGCACGCAGACCGCGCCGGTGGACCCTCCGACCCTGCCACTGCCGATCGTCGCGCCCCAGGTGCAGCCGACGCAGCGGGGGTCCTGACGAAGGTCGTCCCGGTGCAGGCGACCGATTCCCCGGAGCCTGCGGCGATGGACACGACCCTGCCGACGCGGGTCCTTTCCTCCCAGGGCGTCGCCGCGCCGAAGAAGACAGAGGCGCAGACAACGGCCGAGGCGGAGCCGCCGACGGAGCCGCTGCGCATCGTCGCTCCCGCTCGACGACCCCGAACCGTCGGCCGAACCGCGTACCGCACCGCTGCGGATCGTCGGCCCGGAGACGTCGGACGGCACGCGGGCGGAGAGCAAGCCCGACGCGCCCACCTCCCGGCGCCTCCCGGCCGCCGACGCCCTGACGGACAAGGCGGGCGCCCTGCTCGGTCGGTGAGATGCCCTCTCAGACCAGGCGGCGGTCCGACGCCCAGCGCGAGAGCTCGTACCGGTTCGACAGCTGCGTCTTGCGCAGCACGCTCGACACGTGCGTCTCGACGGTCTTGACCGAGATGAACAGCTCGCCCGCGATCTCGCGGTAGGAGTAGCCGCGGGCGAGCAGCCGCAGGACGTCGCGTTCGCGGCGGGTGAGCCGATCCAGCTCGGGATCCGTGGGCGGCGCCGCGCCGGGGCGGTCGGAGAACGCGTCGAGCACGAAGCCGGCGAGGCGGGGCGAGAACACCGGGTCACCGGCCCGGACGCGCCGCACGGCGTCGGCCAGCTCCCGACCGGAGATCGTCTTCGTGACGTACCCGCGGGCGCCCGCGCGGATCACGGCGATGACGTCCTCGGCGGCGTCGGAGACGCTCAGTGCCAGGAACACGACGTCCGGCTGCGCGGGACGCACCTTGCGCAGCACCTCGGCGCCGCCGCCGTCGGGCATGTGGACGTCGAGCAGGACGACGTCCGGGCGCAGGTGCGCGATCCCGGCGACCGCCTCGGCGACCGAGCCGGCCTCACCGACCACCGTCACGTCGGGAACGCTGCGGTCCAGCTCGGCGCGCACGCCCGAGCGGAACAGGGCGTGGTCGTCGACGAGGAAGACCCGCACAGGGGTCGGCTCGGTCATCGGCGCTCCTCGCTGCGCTCGGTCGGCGATGCCCGACGGTCGCTGTGACAGCTGATTCGCTCGCAAGCTCGCTCATTCGGCGTGCTCCTTCTCCTCGACCGCGGCGACGGCGGTCGGCATCCGCAGGTGCACCTCGGTGCCCTCCCCTGCCCGGCTGCGCAGCCGGACCGACCCGCCGTGCCGGGCCATCCTGCCGCGTACCGAGTCCGCCAGACCGTGCCGGTCGTCGGGGACGGCATCGGGGTCGAACCCGGCCCCGCGGTCGCGGACGAACACGTTCACCTCGTCCGGCTCGACCTCGGCGAACACGCTCACCTCGTCCACGCCCGCGTGCTTGGCGGCGTTCACCATCGCCTCGCGGGCGGCCAGCACGAGGGCGCGCAGGTCGTCGTCCAGGGTCCGGTCCCCGCCGACCACCACCGGGCGCACGGAGAGCGCGTAGGTGTCCTCGACCTCGGCGGCCGCAGCGGCGAGGGCATCGGTCAGGCCCGCATCCGCCGGGTCGGACGCTCCCGGACGCCGGTACCCGCCGGGCCCGTACAGCCACGTCCGCAGCTCGCGCTCCTGCCCCCGGGCCAGCCGCGCCACCTCGCGGGGCGAGTCGGACTGGCGCTGGATCAGCGCGAGGGTCTGCAGCACCGAGTCGTGCAGGTGCGCCGCGATCTCCGCCCGCTCGGCCTCCCGGATGCGCTCGCTGCGCTCCTCACCGAGGTCGCGGACCAGCCGCACCCACCACGGCACGGTGATCACCGCGACGCCGACGAGCGTGGCGAGCACGGCGAGCAGCCCGAACTGCACCTGGCCCATGTCGAGGTTCCCCAGCAGGAACACCGCGATCCCGGCGGCGACGAACAGCGCCCCGGCGACCACCCGCAGCAGCGCCGCCCGCCACCCCGGGCGCGCACCCGCCCATCGGCGGCGCTGGGCCTCGTCGGCCTCCCGCCACACGACCGCGGCACCGGCGATCGCGACGCCCAGCGGCCCGACGACCCAGCCCAGGGTCGAGTTGCCCAGCGCGGAGGCGGCGAGCCCGACGCCCAGCCCGAGCGCGGCGAGCCCGAGCGCCTGCTGGCGCTCGCGGGCGGGCACCGGCCGCTCGACGGTGGTCGCCTCCTGCCGGACGAAGATCCACAGCAGCCCGTAGGCGAGCACCCCGGCGCCGCTGACGGCCATCAGCGCGACGAACGCCGCGCGCACCCACAGCACCTTGACGCCCAGGTGGTCCGCGATGCCTCCGGCCACGCCCGCGACCAGGCGGCCGGACCGGCGGCGGTGCAGCGCTCCCGCCGGCGGCGGCACCGGCACCGGCGCCGGAGAGGTGGGAACAGGGCTGGTCACGCTCTCATCGTCACACGGACCCGGGGGCGTGCCATCGGGGTCGGCGGGCCGTTTTCTCAGGGTGTCCCCGGATGTCGGGGCCCGCGGGCCGGACCAACCTGAGAGCCATGAACGGTTCGGACGTGCACACCACGCTGCGGGACATGTGGGTAACCCGCCCCGCCCGGCCGCGGGACGGCCGGCAGATCGCCGGCGTCGCCGCGGCGATCGCGCGCCGCTACGACATCGATCCCGTGCTCGTCCGGGTGGGTTTCGTCGTCGCGGCCTTCTACGGCATCGGCGCGGCGCTCTACATCGCCGGCTGGGTGCTGCTTCCCGACGAGCCTGATACCGGTCCGGTCGGATCCGGCCGACGGCGCCCCAAGGCCTGGCTGCTGATCCTGCTCGGGATCGCGGCCGTGGCGGGTCTCGGCGGGATGTCGCACACGCACGGCGGGGTGCTGCTGCCGATCGCGGCGGTCGCCACGCTGCTGTTCCTGCTGCACCGCAGCCGCAGCGGCCGCGGCCTCGCCGGCCCGGCAGCGTCGGGATCCGCCCAGAACGACCGGCCCGCCCAGCAGGACGTGCCGGGGACGACCACGGAGGGCAGCGCGATGACCCCACCGGCCTGGGACCCGCTGGGTGCCGCTCCCTTCGCCTGGGACCTGCCCGAACCCGCCCCGACCCCGCCGCCCGCGCCGCGGCCCCGCTCGCGGGTCACGCCGGTGACGCTGGCGCTCGCACTGCTCGCCGGCGGGATCACCGCGCTCGTGCTGCTGGCGGTGGGCGGTCTCACGGACCTGCCCGTGCTGTTCGGGGTGCTGCTCGCGGTCCTCGGCGCCGGCCTCGTCGTGGGGGCCTTCACCCGCTCGGGCCGCGGCCTGATCCCCGTCGCGCTCCTGGTCGGGGCACTGACCTGGGGTGCGCTCGCGGCGCCGCTGGACCGGATCGCCGCCGCCGGACCGCCGCAGGACCTGCGGCTGGCCCCGACGACCCCGGCCGCGCTCGCGCCGCAGTACCGCAGCGACGTCGGCACGATCGAGCTCGACCTGCGCCGGATGGATCTGACCGTGCCGCCGGGAGCGGCTGCCACGCCGGTCGCGACGTCGATCGACGCCGGGGTGGGCGCCGTCGAGATCTGGGTGCCGCGCGACGCGGACGTGCGCTTCACCGGCGAGTCCGGCCTCGGCTCGGTGGAGTTCGACGACCAGGAGAACGACGGGCCCGGGGCCCGGCTCAGCGTGAACGACCTGGGCGCCGACGGCGTCGCCGCCGGGCGGCCGATCGTGCTCGACGTGCACGCGGGCGTCGGGTCGGTGGAGGTGCACCGTGGCTGAGCGGGATCACATCGACCACGAGATCGGCACCGAGAACGGAGAGGCGATGCACACCGACGCGATCCGCGCCGAGACGACCGACGTCATCACCACCGACGACCGGACGCCGTCCGCCCGGCGGCGCGGCCCGGACCCGCTCACGCTGCTCGTGGGGCTGGCGACGCTGGCGATGGCGGTGTTCGCCTTCGTCGGCGACCTGCCCGACCTCAGCGGGTTCGACCCCCGCTGGCTGCTCGCGGGCGGGGCGGCCGTGGTCGGTCTGGTGCTGCTGGTCGGCAACCTGCGCAGCCGTTCGGGGGGACGGCGCGGCGGGAGCTGACCGGACAGCGGGGTCGGTTGGGGAGCCGGCCCCGAAGTGAGCGAACGCGGCGTTGGGTAGGTCTGACTTACCGAACGCCGCGTTCGCTCTGTCGGCACCGGCCGGCTACTCCCACTCGATGGTGCCCGGCGGCTTGCTCGTCACGTCCAGCACCACGCGGTTGACCTCGGCCACCTCGTTCGTGATCCGCGTCGAGATGCGCTCCAGCACGTCGTACGGCAGCCGCGTCCAGTCGGCGGTCATCGCGTCTTCCGAGCTGACCGGGCGCAGCACCACCGGATGGCCGTAGGTGCGGCCGTCGCCCTGCACCCCCACGCTGCGCACGTCCGCGAGCAGGACCACCGGGCACTGCCAGATCTCCCGGTCCAGCCCGGCGTAGGTCAGCTCCTCGCGGGCGATCGCGTCCGCGGCCCGGAGGGTCTCGAGCCGGTCCGCGGTGACCTCGCCGATGATCCGGATCCCGAGGCCGGGGCCCGGGAACGGCTGCCGGTGGACGATCTCGTCGGGCAGGCCCAGCTCCGCGCCGACCTTGCGCACCTCGTCCTTGAACAGCGCACGCAGCGGCTCGACCAGCGCGAACTCGATGTCGTCCGGCAACCCGCCGACGTTGTGGTGGCTCTTGATCGTCGCGGTGCCGGAGCCGCCGCCCGACTCCACGACGTCCGGGTAGAGCGTCCCCTGGACGAGAAACCCGACGTGATCGCCCGGCGGAGCCTCGGCGGAGCCGCCGTCCGACACAGCGGTGAGGACCTCGGCCGTCGCCGCCTCGAACACCCGGATGAACTCGCGGCCGATCGTCTTGCGCTTGGTCTCGGGATCGGTCACCCCGGCCAGCGCCGTGAGGAAGCGCTCCCGCGCGTCCACGGTGTGCAGCCTCGCCCCCGTGGCGGCCACGAAGTCCTTCTCCACCTGCTCGCGCTCGCCCGCCCGCAGCAGCCCGTGGTCGACGAACACACAGGTCAGCCGGTCCCCGATCGCCCGCTGGACGAGCGCGGCCGCCACCGCGGAGTCGACGCCGCCGGACAGCCCGCAGATCGCCCGCCCGTCGCCGATCTGCTCCCGGATCGCCGCGACCGTGTCCTCGATGATCGAGGAGATCGTCCAGCCCGGGGCGATGCCGGCGACGTCGTGCAGGAAGCGGCGCAGCACCTGCTGGCCGTGCGGCGAGTGCCCGACCTCGGGGTGGTACTGCAGGCCGGCCAGCCGCCGCTCCCGGTCCTCGAAGGCCGCGACCGCCGCCCGCTCCGACGCCGCCGTCACCGTGAAGCCCTCGGGGGCCCGCACGACCGAGTCGCCGTGGCTCATCCACACCGGATGCCGGGTCGGCAGGCCCGCGTGCAGGGCCCCGGCCTCCTCGGTGACCGTCAGCTCGGTGCGGCCGTACTCGCGCGTCCCGTCCGGCGCGACCTCCCCGCCGAGCGCCTGCGCCATCGCCTGGAAGCCGTAGCACAGTCCCAGCACCGGCACCCCGGCGGTGAACAGCTCGGGGTCCACGCTGGGAGCGCCGGGCGCGTACACGCTCGACGGGCCCCCGGAGAGGATCAGCGCCGCGGGCTTGCGGGCGAGGACCTCGGCGACGGGGGTGTCTCCGGGCACGATCTCGGAGTAGACCTGCGCCTCCCGCACCCGGCGGGCGATCAGCTGGGCGTACTGCGCCCCGTAGTCGACGACGAGGACGGTCGGCGGTTGCACCCCGCCCAGCGTAGTCAGTACCTCTCCCGCGCCCTTCTGCGCTCCGGGCCACATCCCGTGTTCGGGACGGTGCCTGCGGGTACCAGGCCGCGTGCGCGCGTTCACCTGCCCCGACTGTTCCTCGCTCGTCCCCTTCGAAGCCACCCGCTGCCTGGTCAGCGACTCCGACCTCGGGTACTCCCGCGCCGACCGCGCGATGCGTGGTGCTGCACGACGGGCAGACCGCAGGCGGCCTGGTCCGGTGCACCAACAGCGACATCGCCGCCTGCAACTGGCTCACCACCCCGGACAGGCCGCTGTGCGACTGCTGCCGGCTCACCCGCACGCGGCCCGCGGACGGCGACACCGCCGCGCTGCCGATGTTCGCCCGCACCGAGGCCGCCAAGCGCCGGCTGCTCCACCAGCTCGACGACCTCGGGCTGCCGGTCGTCGGCCGGGACGGGAAGGACGGGGATCCCGAGGGCGGCCTGGCGTTCGACCTGCTGTCCAGCGCGCACGAGAACGTGGTCATCGGGCATGCCTCCGGTGTGGTGACCATCGACCTGGCCGAGGGCGACGACGGCTACCGCGAGCAGCTGCGCATCCGCCTGGCCGAGCCGTACCGGACGATGCTCGGGCACCTGCGCCACGAGACCGGGCACTGGTACTGGGAGGTGCTGGTGGACCGGCCGGGGAACACCGACGCGTTCCGCGCCCTGTTCGGCGACGAGCGGGTCAGCTATGCCGACGCGCTCGAGCAGCACTACGGGGGCGAGCCGCCGGCGGGCTGGGAGGAGCGGTACGTCTCCACCTACGCCACCGCGCACCCGTGGGAGGACTGGGCCGAGTCGTTCGCCCACTACCTGCACATCCGCGACACCGAGCAGACCGCGGCGGCCTACGGGCTGGTCGTCGAGGGCCCGGACGACGCAGCGGCACCCCCGGAGGCGCCGCTGGATGCGGTGCCGAGCGAGCAGCCGTCGACCTTCGACGAGATCGTCGAGACCTGGCTGCCGCTGACGTACGCGCTCAACGCCGTGAACCGCAGCATGGGCGCGAACGACCTCTATCCGTTCGTGCTGGCCCCGACGGTGCTGGAGAAGCTGCGGTTCGTGCACGACCTGGTGCAGGCGCACATCCCCTACCGGACGCCCGCGCGCCTGCGGAGCAGCACGGCGTCGAGCACCAGCGCGACGGCGAGCACCGAGGCGACCGCCGTGCAGAAGCCGCCCACGACATCGGTCGGGTAGTGCGAGCCGCCCGCGACCATGCCCATGCCCACGGCGCCGCCCACCATGACGGCGCTCGCCGCGGCGAACACCGCCGTACCGCTCGCCCGCAGCCCGAACGCGGCGGCCAGCAGCAGGGCGCACACCAGGATCAGCGACGTGGCGCCACCGGTGTGCCCGCTGGGGAACGCGAAGGTGTCGTCGCGGCCGATGGTCCGGTCGACGACGGGCTTCCCGAACGTGGTGATCAACCCGGTCAGCCCGGGACCGCCGACCGCGAGCACCGCCGCCCGCGGTGCGCCGGTCACGAGACAGACGAGGCGAGCAGACCCGCGGAGACGGTGACGACGGGCGGCGAGCCGAGCACGGTGACGGCCCGGACGAACCCGTCCCACGCCGCGGGCAACGCGTCGACCGCGCGGTCGAGGTGGCCGTCGACCCGGCCGGCGGTGTGGTCACCCGCGTAGCGCACGGCGAGGACCGCGACGACCGTGGCCGCGAGCACCGCGACCGCCGACGCGGCCCAGCGGGCCCCGTCGGGGAGCAGCGTGCGGTCGGCGAGGGGCACCAGCCCGACGGTACCGAAAGTCCCGGTGTCCACAGGTGGTTCCGCCCACGTGTATCGGACGCCGCCGGTCAGTTCTCCTGATTGCACATCCTCGGCGCACTCCCCCGAACGGGGCTTGGACTGGGTGCGGCCGAGGCGTCCACTCAGGAGCGGGCGCCCGACCAGCGGAGGGCAGGGGTGGTCACCACGACGGTCGTCGAGCAGGAAGGGCGTCCCGGACACGTGGATGTCGTGATCCGGCTGCTCGGCGAGGCCGAGGCGACCGTCGGCGGGCAGGTCGTTCCCGTTCTCGCGGCGCAGCGGATGACCCGCCTGGTGGCCCGGCTGACCCTCGCCCGAGGGGCCTGGGTCTCCCGCGACCAGCTGGCCCGCGAGCTGTGGCCGGACTCCGCCGCCGCGCAGGCCCGGACCAACCTGCGCAAGCTGCTCCACAACCTGCGCAGGGCGATGCCCGGCCCGCCGGACGTCGTCGACGTCGGTGGAGCCCTGGTCCGGTGGAACGCCGGGCCGGCGGTGTGGGTCGACGTCGTCGCCTTCGACGACGCACTCGCCGGTGGAGACCCGGCGGGCGCGGTGGCGTGCTACCGGGGCGACCTGCTGCCGGGCTGTGACGACGACTGGGCCCTCGCGGAGCGGGAGCGGTTGCGGCGCCTCGCCGTCGAGGCGCTCGCGGGCCTCGCAAGCTCGGCCGACGCCGCGGGTCGCGACGCCGAGGTCGTCGAGCACACCCGGCACCTGCTCCGGCTCGACCCCCTCCACGAGCGGGCTTGTCGGCTGCTGATGCGGGCACTGACCCGGCAGGGCGAGCGGAGCGAGGCGCTTCGGTCCTACGACCGCCTCGCGGCCCGGCTGGAAGATGATCTCGCAACGGCGCCGGAGTCGGCGACGACCGCGCTTGCCGACCGGCTGCGGCGCGCAGCCCGGGACGAGGGCGCGACCCACGCCCGGGTCGGCCGGACGGCCGAGTGGAAGGTGGCCCGCGGAGCCTGGCGGGCGGCAGCCGCGGGCCGGGCCGGCCTGCTCTGCGTCGTCGGCGAGGCGGGTATCGGCAAGTCCCGCCTCGTGGAGGAGCTGGCCCGCCGGGTGGCCGCCGACGGCCACGCGGTGGCCTATAGCCGGGCCTACGAGGCGGCCGGCCGCCCGCCGTGGGGCTCGGTGATCGACTGGCTGCGGTCCGGGCCGGTCCGCCCCTACCTCGACGCCCTCGACCCCGCCTGCCTGACCGAGCTCGCCCGGCTGCTGCCCGAGCTTCGACTCGCGCATCCCGACCTTCCGGACGCCCCGCCGGCGACGGACCCCGGGCGGCGCCACCATCTCCTCGTCGCCGTCCGCCGTGGCCTCCTGGCCGGGCGGCAGCCGCTGCTGCTCGTCGTCGACGACCTGCAGTGGTGCGACACCGACACGGTGGAGTTCTGCGAGCTCCTCGTCCCGAGCGCGCCGTCGGCTCCGGTCCTCACCGCAGGAACGATCCGCACCGAGGACACCGCCGGCGCGCAGCTGCTCGACCGGTGGCGCCGCCACCTCGCCCCGACCGTGATCAGCCTTGGTCCCCTGGACCGGGAGGCGACCGCCGAGATGGCCGCCCTCGTCGGCCGACGGGCCCTGACCCCGGAGGCCGTCGCGCGGCTGTGGACGGAGACCGAGGGCAACCCGCTGTTCATCGTCGAGGCGATCCGGGCCGGGTTCGGCACCGGAGTGGCCGGGCCGGTCGCGCTGACCCCCACGATCCACGCCCTGATCACGGCGCGCCTCGACCGCCTCGGCCCGCCCGCGCGTGACCTGGCCGAGCTGGCGGCCACCATCGGCCGGGAGTTCACGGCGCCGATTCTCGCCGCGGCGGCCGGGCGCCCCGAGGACGACCTCGCCGACGACCTCGACGAGCTGTGGCGGCTCCACATCATCCGCGACCGCGGCCCCGCCTACGACTTCAGCCACGACCGGCTGCGCGACGTCGTGTTGCAGTCGATCAGCCCGGCCCGCAGGCGGAAGCTGCATCGCCGCGTCGCCGAGGCCATCGAGGTCCACCACGCGGGCGATCCTGGGTCGGTGAGCGCCCGCCAGGCCGTCCACTTCACCGCCGCGGGGCTGCCGTGGCGTGCCCTGGAGGCCTACGAGCGGGCGGCACGGCACGCGTATCAGCTGTTCGCCCTCGACGCATGCATCGGGTTGCTGCAGCGGGCCCTGCAGGTGCTCGCGGAGTCGGCCCGCGGTGACATGCGCGACGAGGTCGAACTGCGGCTGCTCTCGGCGATCGGCGCTCCGCTGGTCGCCCGACGCGGTTACGGGGTGCCCGAGGTCCGCCGTTGCTACGAGCGTGCGCTCACGCTGCACCGCCGGCTCGGCCGCCGTCCCAGCCCCTCGGTGCTGCGCGGTCTCGCGCTGGACGCCGTCGTCACCTGCCGCTTCGACCGGGCCGAGGAGACGGCCCGAGAGCTGATCGCGGCGGAGGGAATCGACCGCACCGCGCGCGTCGAGGGCGAGTACGTGCTCGGTGTGACGCAGTTCTGGCGGGGCGAGTTCGCCACGGCCGAGTACCACCTCGCCGCCGCCGTCGACCGGTACCGCATCGAGGACGCACCGCTGCACGTCGAACGCTACGCCCAGGACCCGCTGGGCGTGTGCCTGTCGCGGCTGGCGCTCACCCAGCTCTTCCGCGGCCGACCCGGCGACGCCGATCGAACGATGCGGGAGGCGGTGCGCGTGGCCACCGAGCTCGGCAACCCGATGACTATCAGCTACGTCCGCGCCTTCGACGCGGTTCTGGCCGCACTCGAGCCCGATGGGCATGACCTGGACGCCGCGGTCGCGACGGCGGACACCGTCGCCTCGACGATGCACATCGACTACTACGCCATGATGGCCGAGCTCCTCTGCGGATGGCGCGACAGCCGCACAGGCGACCCTCGGGGGCTCGCCGCGATGCGGCGGGCAACCGAGCGGATGCGGCGCGTGCAACCGCTGGCCCTCACGCTCGGGCTCAGCCTGCTGGCGCGCGCCCACCAGCAGGCCGGTGAGCCCGCCCCCGCTCGGGCCGCCGTCGCCGAGGCGCTGGCCTGGACCGAGCGCACCGGCCAGCACTACCTGCTCGCCGAGCTGCTCCGGATCGACGCGGAACTCCTCGCCCTCTCGGGCGACCGGGCGGGCGCCATGGCCGCCGCACAGCGGGCCGTCGACACGGCCGACGCGCTGGAGTCGCCGTGGCTGCGTGACCGTGTGCTCGCCACGCGCGCCGCGCTCGAGATCGGGAACGGTTGGGGAACGCCTGTGCGACAGGGTCGGGCACCGGCACCGACCGAGGGGAGTGGACCATGACGACCATTGCTGAGCTGCGCGAACAGGTGCGCGGCCCTGTCATCGAGCCGGATCAGGACGGCTACGAGGAGCACCGGCGCGTCCACAACGGCATGCACGACCGGCGTCCGGCGCTCATCGTCCGGGCCGCGGCGACCACGGACGCCGTGGCGGTCGTGCACTACGCCCGCGACGCCGGCCTCGACCTCGCCGTGCGCGGCGGCGGCCACAGCGCCCCCGGATTCGGCACGAGTGAGGGAGGTGTCGTCCTCGACCTGTCGTTGCTGAACAACGTGTTCGTGGACCGCGCCAAGCGGACCGCCCGCACGGGTGGCGGGGCCACCTGGGGCGACTTCAATCACGCCACCCACGCCTACGGCCTCGCCACGACCGGCGGGATCATCTCGACCACCGGGGTCGGCGGGCTGACCCTGGGCGGCGGTGTTGGCTATCTCGCGCGCGGCTGCGGCCTGTCATGCGACAACCTGGTGAGCGCCGAGGTCGTCACGGCCGACGGCCGCATCCTCGTCGCGAGCGAGTACGAGAACGAGGACCTGTTCTGGGCACTGCGCGGCGGCAGCGGGAACTTCGGCGTCGTGACCTCCCTCGAGCTGGCTCTGCATCCGGTCGAGACCATCTACGGCGGGCCGATGCTGTACGAGGTCGCGGACGCGCCCGCTGTGATGCGCGCGTACGACGACTACATCCAGGAGGCTCCCGAGCAGCTCGGCGCGTTCTTCGGCTGGCAGCTCGCGCCGCCACTGCCGTTCATTCCGGAAGACCGCCACGGCGACGTGTTCTGCGCCATCGTCACGTGCTGGAGCGGACGGCCGGACCAGGGCGAGCAGATGATCAAGCCGTTCCGCGACGTGGCCGAGGTCAAGGCCGAGTTCGTCGGCCCGATGCCCTACCCCGCCCTCAACTCGGCGTTCGACGCGCTGTTCTTCAAGGGGATCCGGCAGTACTGGAAGGCCGACTTCGTCCGGGACCTGCCCGACCAGGCGATCGCGGCGCACGCCGAGCACGGCCCGCACACCCCGACCGTCGCCTCAACAATGCACCTGTACTCGATCAACGGCGCGGCGGCGCGGGTGGGCCCGGAGGAGACGGCATTCGGCCATCGCGACGCACGCTACGCGATGGTCATCGCGGCGTTCTGGCCCGACGCCGCTGACGACGACGCCGACGTCGCCTGGGTGCGGGACTACTACGCCGCAGTGCACCCCTACTCGGGCACGGAGGGCGGCTACGTCAACTTCATGTCCGCAGACGATGCCGAGCGGGCGCCGGAGAACTACGGCGGCACGTACGAGCGGCTGCGCGCGGTGAAGGCGGCCTACGACCCGGGCAACCTGTTCCATCTCAACCAGAACGTCGCCCCGGCCGGGTGATCCGCGTCGGGTGGCTCCACGCGGGTCAGGCGGACGCGCGGGTGCGCGGGCGGACGCCGGTGTCGGACGGCCGCCGCCGGCCGTGTTCACGCGCGATCGTCCGATCCGGCCGGTCAGGCCGTCGGCCCGACCAGCGCCCGCACCCGTTCGCCGAACGCCTTGCGCACCGTGGTGGGTGTGGAGCGCTGCTCGCGGGTGCGGTAGCTCAGGACCCAGCGACCGATCCGGTCCGCGTTGCCCGGGCCGTCCCCGACGTACCGGGACGCGGCCGTGACGTCCGGCCACTCGTAGATCGACACCTCGCCGGCCGTGATCAACCCCCGGCACCCCGCCACGACCGCGCACGACCCGGTGTTGTCCCGGGGATGGCGGAGGGTGCGGATCTCCCCGAGCGCGTCGGCGATCTCGGTCACCGAGGGGCCCTCCGGGACCGGTGCCGCCGACGTCGTCGGGGTCGGGAGGGCCGGTGCGGTGCGGACGACGACGGGTGCCGCCCGCTCCGGTGCGCCACAGGCGGTCACGGCCCCGACGACGAGCGCCGCCACGACCGAGCGGACGACTCCGCGTCGGGCGGGCGAGGAACCTGACGGTGCGATCACGGCGCGCGGCTCAGCCGCGGACCGTGAGCCCCACACGCTGGAACTCCTTGAGGTCCGAGTAGCCCGTCTTCGCCATCGCCCGGCGCAGGGCCCCGAACAGGTCGACGGTGCCGTTCGGAGTGCTCGACGGCCCGAACAGCACCGTCTCCAGGTCTCGCGCCCCCGGGCCGCCGAAGCCCGTCACCTCCGAGCGGGGCAGGGACGGGTGCGCCGCCGCGGAGGTCCAGTACAGGCCGCGGCCCGGCACGTCCGCAGCCTCCGTGAGCTGCTCGCCCAGCATCACCGCGTCCGCCCCGCAGGCGATCGCCTTGGCCAGGTCGCCGGAGTGGTCCATCCCGCCGTCCGCGATGACGTGGACGTAGCGGCCGCCGGTCTCGTCGAGGTAGTCGCGCCGCGCGGCTGCGGCGTCCACGATCGCGGTCGCCATGGGGACCCCGATGCCGAGCACCGCGTCCGTGGTCGTCGCCGACGACTCGCCGTACCCGACGATCACGCCCGCCGCTCCGGTGCGCATGAGGTGCATCGCGGTGCGGTAGTCGCCGACCCCGCCCGCCACCACCGGGATCTCCAGGGAGGCGATGAAGTCCTTGAGGTTGAGCGGTTCGCCGGTCGAGACGTGCTCGGCCGAGATGATCGTGCCCTGCACGACCAGCACCTCGACGCCCGCGGCCAGCAGCAGCGGCGCCAGCTCGCGGGCCCGCTGCGGGCTCACCCGCGCCGCGACGGTCACGCCGGCGTCCCGCACGGTCCGCAGCGCCTCGGTGAGCAGGTCGTCGCGGATCGGGGCGGCGTGCAGCTCCTGCAGGATGCACACCGCGGCATCCGGGTCGTCCGACGCCGCGGCCTCGACGACCCGCGCCAGCGCGCCCTCGGCGTCGGCGTGCCGCGCCCACAGCCCCTCGGCGTTGAGCACCCCGAGGCCGCCGAGCTTGCCGACCCGCACGGCGTTCGCCGGGGAGACGACGGCGTCCGTCGGGTGCGTCACCAGCGGGATGTCGAAGCGGTAGGCGTCGAGCTGCCAGGTGGTGGAGACCTCCTTGGAGCTGCGCGTGCGCCGCGAGGGCACGATCTCGACCTGCGACAGGTCATAGCCGCGGCGGGCCGTCCGGCCCATCCCGATCTCCACGAGGTCACGCACGGGGTACCAGCGTAGGGGGCTAGCGTCCGGCGTAGTTCGGGGCCTCCGCCGTCATCGTGATGTCGTGCGGGTGGCTCTCCTTCAGCCCCGCCGCCGTGATCCGCACGAGCTGCGCCTCCTGGAGGCGCTCGATCGTCGGCGCACCGGCGTATCCCATGCCGGACCGCAGACCACCGACGAGCTGGTGCACGACCTGTGCCAGCGGCCCGCGGAACGGGATCCGGCCCTCGATCCCCTCGGGGACGAGCTTGTCCTCGCTGAGCACGTCGTCCTGCGCGTAGCGGTCCGTGGAGTACGACTTCGCGTCGCCGCGCGACTGCATCGCCCCCAGCGACCCCATGCCGCGATAGGTCTTGAACTGCTTGCCGCCGACGAAGATCAGCTGACCCGGCGACTCGGCGGTGCCCGCGAGGAGGCTGCCGAGCATCACCGTGCTCGCCCCGGCGGCGATCGCCTTCGCGATGTCGCCGGAGTACTGGATGCCACCGTCGCCGATCACCGGGACGCCCGCCTCCTTGCAGGCCAGCGACGCCTCGTAGATCGCGGATGATCTGGGGCGCGCCGACGCCGGCCACCACCCGCGTGGTGCAGATCGAGCCCGGGCCGACGCCGACCTTGACCGCGTCCGCCCCGGCCTCGACCAGGGCCTGGGCGCCGCCCCGGGTGGCGACGTTGCCGCCGACGACGTCCACGGAGTCCCCGATCTCGGCCCGCAGCTTGGCCACCATCTCCAGCACGCGCCGTGAGTGGCCGTGCGCGGTGTCGACCATGAGCACGTCCACGCCGGCCTCGACCAGCGTCATCGCCCGGGCGTACGACTCCTCGCCGACGCCCACGGCGGACGCGACGACCAGCCGGCCGTCGGGGTCCTTCGTGGCCAGCGGGTACTTCTCCGTCTTGTTGAAGTCCTTGATGGTGATGAGCCCGCGCAGGATGCCTGCGCCGTCGACGATCGGCAGCTTCTCCAGCTTGTTGCGCCGAAGCAGGCCGAGCGCGGCCTCGGCGGACACACCGATCTTGGCGGTGATCAGCGGCGCGTGCGTCATGACCTCACGGACGGGACGGCTGTGGTCCATCTCGAAGCGCATGTCGCGGTTCGTGATGATCCCGACGAGCTTGCCGTCACCGTCGGTGACCGGCAGCCCGGAGATCCGGAAGCGCGAGCAGAGAGTGTCGACGTCGGCGAGCGTGTCGTCCGGCGAACAGGTGACGGGATCGGTCACCATCCCGGCCTCCGACCGCTTCACCACCTCGACCTGAGCCGCCTGCTCCTCTGGAGCGAGGTTGCGGTGCAGCACGCCGAGCCCGCCCGCCCGGGCCATGGCGATGGCCATCCGCGACTCGGTGACGGTGTCCATCGGCGACGAGACCAGGGGCACGTTCAGCCGGACGCGCCGGCTGAGCTGTGTGCCCGTGTCGGCCTGCCCGGGCACGACGTCCGACTCCGCCGGCAGCAGCAGCACGTCGTCGAACGTGAGGCCGAGCATCGCGAACTTGGGCGGCAGCCCGGTGACGATCTCGCTGGTCATCCTGGCAGCCCCTCACCGGCGCTCGTGTCGCCGAGAAGTCGATCTGAACCGGGACCGGGGACGATCCCGTTCACCCCATCGTATCGATCCCCCGGAGAGCTGGACTCGGCCGTCAGGCGAAGCCCCCTCGGCGGTCTTCTGTGAACCCGGGACGCGCGGCGCACGCGCGAGTGTGTCGTCGGTGGAGGCGAGTACCCTCCGTGTTGTGTCATCGGACGCACTGCCGCCAGATCCCTTCGCCGGCGACCCCCACGACCCGGCGCTCTCCCTCGATGCCCCCGCACCGGAGGAGCCCGAGGAGATGAGCGAGGCCGAGCGGGACGAGGTCGTGGCCGACCTGGCCGACCTGGCCGTCTACCAGGCGCTCCTCGAGTCCCGCGGGGTGCGCGGGATCGTCGTGGACTGCGCGGATTGCGGCGAGCAGCACTTCCACGAGTGGAGCCTGCTGCGGGCGAGCCTGCAGCAGCTGCTCGAGGAGGGCCACATGCGCCCGCACGAGCCGGCGTTCGACCCCGACCCGGCCGAGTACGTCAGCTGGGAGTACTGCCGCGGATACGCGGACGCGGTGCTGTCCGACGGCTGAGCCCGACTCCGGCAACGGCGACGGCCCCCTCCCCGATGGGAGGGGGCCGTCGTCGTGTGCGGTCAGCTCGTG
>CAWADQ010000011.1:0-42421 GCA_963780835.1 uncultured Actinomycetota bacterium
GCGCAACCCGACAACCAGGGTCCCCCGGACAACTGAGTTCGGCGACAGCGGAGTCGCGCGCCGGTCGGGTGAGCGCAACATCTCGATCGGGACACGCCGGGCAACGCAACGTCACTTCAGCCGTCGTAGCGCGAGAGGAAGGACGACCCGGCCACCCGAACGGAGGAGTACGTGCGCGTTATCGCGACTTCTGCGACGCACACGGTCACCCTCTTCGTCACGGTCGTCGCCGTTGGCGCCGTCGTCGCGGCCGCGCGGGTCGCCACCGGCACCGGCCCGCTGTCGGTGAACTTCCAGGAGCCCGGGCACTGGTCTACAACCGGCTCGAGCGGGCGGCGTTCCACGTCGACGCGGGCACCCGCAGCGTCGACGCCCGGGTCGACGTGCCGTCGTCCGCGGGCGACCCGCTGATGGTGCTGCAGGACCGCCGGCAGGGTTTCGTCGTGGCCCGCGACGCCGTGTCGCCCATCGCCCGCGCCGCGCTCACCGTCGGCGCCCCGGAGCGCGCCGCGCGCGACGAAGCCCCGGTCGGGGTCGAGGTCGTCGGCGGTCCGTACCTGGTCCGTCCGCAGGCAGGGACGATCGAGCGGCTGGGCGAGCCGCGCACGGCGGTGGAGGTCGGCGGCCCGGTGGGCGCCCCGGTCCGCACCGCCGACGGCACGGTGTGGGTGCACCGGACCGACACCGGCGAGGTGTGCGCCCTGCGCAGCGGGGCGGTGACGCCGGACTGCGCGACCCGCACCGCACCGGGTGCGGCCGGGGCGCTCACGGTCGTGGCCGGTCGCCCCGCCTGGCTCGACACGACCGCCGGCACGCTGTCGACCGGCGACGGCGCCCCGGTCGCCCTCGGCGCCGACCTGACCGGGGCCGTGCTGGTGGGCGACACGGACGGCGCAGGCCGGCTGCCCGTCGTCGTCCCCGACCGCGGCACGCTCGTGCTCGCCGACCCGGCAGGCGGCGCACCGACCGTCGTCGACCTCGGCCCGGGCCGCTACGCCGCCCCGGCCGCCGCAGGCGACGTCGTCGCCGTCCTCGACCAGGACAGCGGCCGGCTGCGGACGTTCGACCGCGACGGCGCGCTCCGGGGCACCGCCGAGCTCGCGCCCGGCGCCGTCGGCCCGGTCCGCGGGGAGGACGGCCGCCTGTACGTCGACGACCCGCAGGGCACCGCCACGACCGTCGTCGACTCCGACGGGTCGGCCACGACCGTCGCCACCGGCGGAACGATGTCCGGGACGGTCGCCCGGCCGGTCCCGGCGCTCGCCGCGGCCGTACCGGCCGCCGCACCGGCGACCGACCCGTCCGACGGGCCGGGCGTCGCGCTGCCGAAGGCACCGACCGACGTCGCGGTCAAGCGCCAGGGCGACGTGCTCACGGTGGCGTGGCGGGCCCCGGCCGGCGCCGTGGACCACTACACCGTCGTGCTCAACCGCGCGGTCGTGACGACCACCACGGCCACCTCGGCAACGCTGCAGAGCCCGGCGGGCCGCCCCGTGCGGGTCGCGGTGTCGGCGACCAACGCGGCCGGGACCGGCCCGCTCTCGACGGTCGTCACCGCCTCCGCCGCCGTGGCGCGGCCCGGTGCGCCGGTCGGGCTCACGCTCGCGGCGCCGGACGGTCCGCGGCCGTACACGTTCGCGCCGTCCTGGAAGCCGCCCGACCTCGGCGGCGGTGCGCTGGTGCGCTACGAGGTGAGCTGGACCTCCGCGAGGGGTGTGACGGCCAGCCGGACGACCACCGCCACGTCGCTCGCCGCGGTCGTCGGCGACCCCTGCGCCGCCCCGTACACGGTGTCGGTGCGGGCGGTGACCCGTGCGCCGGGCGGGCGGCTGCTCACCGCCCCCCGACGACCTCCACCGTCACCGCGCGACCCGGCACCTGCGCCGTGCGGATGACGCTCGACGCCGCGCCCGACGGCGGCGACGCGATCACCGTGATCGCGAGCGACGGCGGCGGGGCGACGGGCCCGTGCGCGCTGAGCGTCGACGACGAGATCCGCTGGTCCGGCACCTGCGGCGACCGCGCCCGCACCCGCATCGCCGTCGGCGGCCTCGACCCCGCGACCACCTACACCGTGGTGCTGACCGCCCGGAACCCCGACGGCACCACGACCCGGACCGACCCCGTGTCGGTGACCACCGACGAGACCCTCCCCCCCGACGCACCCCGAGCCTCCCCCGACCGATCCTCCCCGACCGATGACACGGAGCTCCCCATGCCGCTGTCCCCCGCCCGGGCCGCCGACGCTGCTGGCCGACAACGTCCAGCGCGTCATCCAGGGCAAGCCCGACGTCGTCCGGCTCGCGATCGTCGCCCTCTTCGCCGAGGGGCACCTGCTGCTCGAGGACGTGCCCGGCACGGGCAAGACCAGCCTCGCCCGATCGCTGGCCCGCAGCATCGGCGGCCGGTGGAGCCGCATCCAGTTCACCCCGGACCTGCTGCCCGGCGACATCACCGGCGTCATGGTCTTCCAGCAGGGCACGGGCAGCTTCGAGTTCCGCCCCGGCGGCTGTTCGCCAACATCGTGCTCGCCGACGAGATCAACCGCGGCACGCCGAAGACCCAGTCCGCGCTGCTGGAGGTGATGGCCGAGCGGATCGTCACGGTCGACTCGGTGCCGCACGCGGTGCCGCGGCCGTTCCTCGTCATCGCCACCCAGAACCCGATCGAGCTCGACGGCACCTACCGGCTGCCCGAGGCCCAGCTCGACCGGTTCCTCATGCGGGTCGCCGTCGGCTACCCCGACCACGACGCCGAGGTCCGGGTGGTGCTCGGCGCGGCCGCCGGCGTCGATCCCGACGCGCTCACGCCCGTCCTCGACCTTCCCGAGCTCGGTGCGGTGATCACGCAGGTGCGGCGGCTGCACGTCGACCCGCTGGTCGCCGGCTACGCGGTGGAGCTGGCGGCGGGTACCCGGGAGCACCCCGCCGTCCGCTACGGCGCGAGCCCGCGCGGCAGCGTCGCGCTGGTCTCCGCGGCGCGGGCGGCCGCCGCGATCGAGGACCGGTCGTTCGTCACCCCGGACGACATCAAGGCCGTCGCGCACGCCGTGCTCGCGCACCGGATCGTGCTCACCCCGGAGGCCGAGCTGAACCGCCGGACGGCGGCGGAGGTGCTCGACGACGTGCTCGGCGCGACCCCGCAGCCGACCGCCGTCCGGGCCTGACCGTGCGGTTGACCGCGCGCGGCGCGGCCGTGCTGTCCGGTGCCGTCGTGCTGCTCGCGCTCGGCGTCGTGCTGAACCTGCCGCTGCTGCGGGCGCTGGCCGGGACGGCGCTCGGGGCCGTCGCGCTGGCGTTCGTGCCGACGGCCGGGAAACTGCGGCTGGGCGTGACCCGGGCCGTGCACCCCGACCGCGTCGACGTGGGACAGCCCGCGTTCGCCGAGCTGGTGGTCCGCAACCGGACGCACAGCCGCCGGGCGGGCTTCACCGCGGTGGACGAGGTCGGGTCGCAGGCGCGGCCCGTCCGGGTGCGGTCGCTGCCGCCGGGCGGGTCGGCGCGCTACCGCTACGAGCTGCCCACCACCCGGCGTGGCCGCATTCCGATCGGGCCGCTGACCGTGGAGCGCGCGGACCTGCTCGGGCTGGTGGGCCGGCGCCAGGCCGCCGGCGGCGAGACCCACGTGTGGGTCCATCCCCGCCGCCACTCCGTCCGGCTGGCCGAGGCGGGCCGCGCCCGCCACCACCACGAGGGCGCACCGCCGCCGCACCCGATGGCCGGGGCGATGGACCTGCGCGCGTTGCGCCCGTACGTGCCCGGCGACGAGCTGCGGCACCTGCACTGGAAGGCCACGGCGCGGACGGGGCAGCTGATCGTGCGCGAGTACGTCGACCCGGCGCAGCCGTGGTGCGTCGTCGTGCTGGACACCCGCCGCGACGTCCTCGACGCCGACGCGTTCGAGGCGGCCGTCGAGATCGTCGCCTCGGTGCTGTGGGCGGCCGCCGAGCAGGACCGGCCGGTGCGGCTGGCGACGACCGGTGGGCTGGTGCTCGACGTCCGCTCGGGGACGACCGGGCTGCGGGCGGCGGCGGACCAGCTGTGCCTGGTCGCGCAGGCCGCAGGACACCGCGGCGGCGCTCGATCTGGCGACGGTCGGCGCGCGCCTCGGCGACGGATGGTTCGTGCACGTCGGCGGACCGCCGGGCGAGGCGGTCGCGGTGCAGGCGGCCCGGTACGCGGAGGCGATAGCGTTTGACCTCTCGGCAGCGTTCGACCTGTCGGACACGGCGGAGCCGGCCGGGGGTCTGCTGACGATCCAGGAACGCGACGCGGCGCAGGCGCTGCGGCGGTGGAACGCGACGGTGCCCCGGTGAACTGCCGCGAACGCGGTGGACGCCCCGCCCACCGGGGGCCGTCGCCGGCGGATGCGGGACGTCGCGTCGGGGCCGGCACCGACCTGGACCGACCGGGAGGCGGCGCACGGCGACCGCACCGGCCGGGCGGGCGGCCTCGGGCTGCTGCTCGCCACCGCCGCCGCCGGACTGTCGTTCTCCGGCACCTTCGCCGTGTCCGCGCTGCTCCTGCCGGTGCTCGGGGTCGTCGCCGGGGTCGCGGCCGCCGACCAGCTCACGCTCGGCCGGCCCCGGGTCGCCGCCCTGCGCGCGCCGCTCGGCGTGCTCCTCGGCGCCACGGCCGGGGCGGCGGGCCTGCTGCTGCCCGGCGATGTCCCGCTCACCGGCGCGACGCTGCAGGCGCTCGGCGACGGCGTCCTGCACGGCTGGCTGCGCACTCTCGAGTCGACGCTGCCCGCCCACCCCGACCTCACGCTGGTCGCGTTCGTCCCGGCGCTGGTGCTGCTCGCCGCCGTCGTCGGGGCCGAATGGCTGCGCCGCGGCGTCGCCGCAGCGCTGACGCTGCTGCCGAGCCTGGCGGTGGTGGTGCTCGCGCAGGTCTTCGCCGCGGTCGGCTGGCTGCTCGCGGTCGGGCTCGCGGTGGTGTACGGCCTGGGTGCGGCCGTCGTGCTCGCCGGCGGGAGCCGCCGGTTCGCCGACGCCGCGCGCCCCGCGCTGCCGCTCGCGCTCGTCGCGACGCTGGCCGGGTGGGTCCTGGCCGTCGTCGACCCGGTCGGTGGCCCGGCGTGGACGGTGGCGGACCGGATCGCGCCGATCACGGTCACCGGCGGTGCCGTGAGCCCGCTCGCCGAGCTCGCCGGCCGGTTGGACCGGCCCGACGACGTCGTGTTCACCGCCCGCGCCGACGCTGCCCGTCACCCGGTGGCCGCTGGTGGTGCTCGACGGCTACGACGGTGCGGGGTTCACCAGCAGCGCGCGGTACCGCCCGCTCGGGACGGAGCTGCCGCCCGACACCACCCTCACCGTGCCGGTGCGGCTCGGCACCGCGGACGTCGCCGTGGCCGACGGGCTGCGCGGGCCGTGGCTGCCCGGGCAGGCCGCGGTGCGCTCCGTCGAGGGGCTGCGCCCGGCGGTCGACCCGGCGAGCGGCAGCCTGCTGCTCCCCGACGGCACCGCGGGCGCCCGGTACCGGCTCAGCTGGTACGCAGCGATGCCGGGGCCCGAGCAGCTCGTCGACGCGGCGATGGATCCCGAGGCCGCCGGCACCGAGGTCGACGGCGCCCTGCCCGGCGCGGTGACGACGGCGGCGGCCGGGGCGCTGCACGGTGCGCCGCCGTCGTTCGCGACCGCGCTGGTGCTCGAACGCTGGTTCCGCGACAACTACCGGCTGGCCGGCGGCGACCGGCCCACGGGAAGCGGGGACGTCCAGCTCGTCCGCTTCCTCACCGACACGAAGACCGGCACCAGCGAGCAGTTCGCGGCCGCGTACGTGCTGATGGCGCGGTCGGTCGGGATCCCCGCCCGCCTCGTCGTCGGCTTCCGGCCCGGGCCGGCCGGGCCCGACGGCGTGGCGGTGGTGCGCAACGGCGACGCGTTCGCGTGGCCGGAGGTGGCGGTGGCGGGCGTCGGGTGGGTGCCGCTCGACCCGACCGGCGGCGTCCGCGAGGTGACCGGACCGGCGGCACCGACCGACGCCGCGACGGAGACCGCCCGGCGCCGCGCCGTCGCACCGCCCGCCGCCCCGGCACCGGCGCCGCCCCCGGCCGTGACGGCGCCGTCGGACGACGAGCCGGTGCCGCTGCCGGGCCCGTGGGACGTCGTCGTCCCGGCGGCCGCGGGCACCCTCGTCGGGGCGGTGCTGCTGATGCTCCTCGGGGTGCCGCTGGTCAAGCGCGTGCGCCGGATGCGCCGGCGGCGGGCGGGCGGCAGCGGGGCCGTCGTCGGGGCGTGGCTCGAGGTCCGCGACCGGCTGCGCGACCACGGCGTCGAGGCCACGACGGACATGACCGTCCGCGACCTGCGGCGCCCGGCCGCGGGGATGCTCAACGGCAGCGGCACGGAGCTGGAGCACCTCGCCCGGTGCGTCGACGAGGCGCTGTGGGCCGGGGACGCCGCGGCGCCCGGCGACCCGGACCTCGCCGTGCGGGCCTGGGCGGCGGAGAAGGCCATCCGGGGCGCGCTGGCGGAGCAGCCGCTGGGCGCCCGGCTGCGGGCGGCGACCCGCTACCGCGGCCTGACCCGGGTGCGGGACACCCGGGTCTGAGCGACGCCGCGCGTCCGGTCCGTGCCGGGATCAGCCGACGGCCGGCCAGACCAGGAGCACACCGGCGACGACGGCGACGAGCACCGCGAGGCAGGCCGCGGTGAGCGCCCACGGTGACGCGTGCCGTCCGGCGTCCGGCTGCGCGGCGGGCACCGCCGGGTGGGCGTCAGCGGCTTCTGCTGGCAGCGACTCGGCGGCGTCGGCGGCGTCGGCGGCGAGCACGTCCACGACCCGGTGGAGCGTCGGCCGCGCCGCGGGGTCCTTGGCGAGCATCGCCCGCACCAGGTCCGCGAGCCAGGCCGGCCCGGGCGCCGCCGGCGGTTCGTCGAGCAGGATGCGCGCGAGCCGGTCCTGCTCCTGCTCGCCCCGCCGGGTCGGGAACGGTGCCGTGCCGGCGAGCGCGGTGAAGAGGATCGAGCCGAGACCGTAGACATCCGTACGCTCGTCCACGGCCCCGTCGGCGCGCACGGTCTCCGGGGCCGCGTGCGCGGGGGTGGGCTCGCCGGCGTCGCGGTAGTCGCACAGCACGGCCAGCTCGAAGCCGGCCAGCACCGGCACGGCGCCGTCGCGCAGCAGCACACCCTCCGGCGTGAGGTCGCCGTGCCGCACACCGGCGTCGTGCGCGTGCAGCAGCGCGCGCCCGACGACCAGCCCGACCGCGGTCACCTCATGCGGGTCCAGCCTGCCGCGCGCGGCGATGCGGTCGGCCAGCGACCCCTCGCACAGCTCGGTGACGAGGTAGGGCCGCGCGTCGGGCAGCACGTCCGCGCCGTGCACGGGGAGGATGCCGGGGTGGGCGAGCTTCCCGATCGCCCGTGCCTCCGCCCGGAACTGCTCCACCGCCGCGCGCTCGGTGAGGCGCACGTCGAAGACGGAGATGGCGACCCAGCGGTCCGGGTGGTGCTGCCGCGCCCGGTACACGGCAACGGACCGGCCCCGGCGGAGCGGGGCGAGCTGCCGGAACCCGGGCAGCTGTGGGGGTTCCGGAGTCACGCCCGGGAGGGTAGCGCCGCTGGTGACGGCGCCGTCGCCCGGCCGCCTCGTAGCCGATCACGCCGCGGCGGCCGCGGCGGGCCGTCGCACCCCGGTGGGGCCTCGCATAGCTGGTAGGGCCGTCACACCCCGCACAGCAGGTGCGCCGACCCGCAGGATGTGTGACGCCCCGACCGCCATGCAACGCGTGGCCGCGCGGGTCGGCGGGCGTCACGAGCGCGCAAAGGCGCGGCGGATGCGCTCGGCGGGCCCGTCGAACGGGGACAGCTCGTCCCACGTCCAGCGCACCACCTGCAGCCCGAGGTCGCGCAGGGCGTCTTCGCGGCGCTTCTCCCGGTACACGGCCTCGCCCGGGTCCTGGCCCGGCCGGAGACCGCGGCCGTACTTCGTTCTCCCGTCGAACTCGCCGACGGTCCGGAACTCCTCCCAGTAGAAGTCCGTGCGGACGCCCAGCTCGGGAACGTCGTGCTGCAGCACCGGCGGCGGAAGCCGAGCCCGCGCGATCGCCACACGGCTGCGCGTCTCCCCCGGGCTCTCCACGCGCGGGTCGGCTGCGGCGACGACCCGTCGCGCCGGCGGGCTGCCCTCCCGACCGGCGGCCCGCGCGACGGCCTCCGCGAAGGCCGCCGGCGTCGCCCGGTGCCCGTACAGCGCAGCGTCCGCCACGACCAGCGCCTGCTCGAACGGCAGCGTCCGGGCGAGGTCGGCCAGCGTGCGCGGCACCGAGGTCACCGCGACGCCGTCGACCTCGACGACCTCGTCGACGTCCAGCCCTGCCGTGTGCACGTGCAGCACCTTCGTGCGCCGGCCGCCGGAGCGGCGGTTCCGGGTGACGTGGACCCGATCCAGGGCGACGTTCCACAGCACGAGGCCGTGCAGCGCGGCGGCGGAGACGTGGCTGACGACGGCATGCGGTGACATCGTGCGAGCCGCGGCCCGAGCGGTGAGGGCGTGCCGGGCGACGGCGTCGTCGAGCCGCCGGTCCGCCGACGGCACATAGGCACCGCGGCGGACCACGGTCAGCCGGCGCTGCGCGCGCAGCCGCCGCAGCTCGTCGTCCGTGATCCCCGCTGCCCGAAGGGCGGGCCGGAAAACCAGATCGGAGATGTCGTCCAGCACAGGTTCAGCGTGCCGCGCACTCCGCCCGGCCGGGGCCGTCCTGCTCCACCTGTGGATGCGCGCGACCGGATGTGGACAGTCCGCGGCACCGGCGCGGTCGCGCATCGAGCGCGACAGCCCCCACGGTGCGCGGGTGCGCGGTCGGACCGGTGCGACGCCGCTGGCCCGCGTGCGACGCGCCCGGCCAGCACCCCGTCGCACACCTACACGAGCCGGCGCACCCGCTGTGCGGGCTGCGACAGCCCCACTCGCCGTGCGACAGCGGGGAAGGGGTGCGACGGCCGGCGGGTCGGCGCCGCGCAGGCCGTCGCATCGTGCGAGGGCGTCTGCGGGTGCGCGTCAGACCGGTGCTCACCTCGTAGATGTGCCCCGCCGCCCGCAACCGGTCGACCAGGACCGTGCCCAACGCCGTCGCCGGGGTCAGGGAGCCGGCGCGGTCCGGCAGGCGCTCGCCGTCCAGCGCCAGGGCCAGGCCGCTCTGCCCGAGCATCACCGCCGTCGCGGCGTATCCCGGGTCGCCGCGGCCCCGGACCTCGGCGTGGTAGCGGGCGCCGCTCGCGGTCCCGGCGTCGACCGCCATCCGGAACCATCCGCGCTCGCGGGCGGTCGCGCTCGGCCCGGTGCCGGGCGCGGGCAGGACGCGGTCGAGCAGGGCGCGGGTCGGTGGGACGGCCATCGCGGTCAGGAACGCGAACAGCCCGCCGGTGACCGCGACCGCAGCCGCCGCCCCGATCGGCCCGCGCCCGGTGCCCATCACCTCCGCGTACCGCAGCTCGCGGCCGTAGGCGAAGCCCTGCAGGGCGTTGCTGCGGCGCACGATCCGGGTGTTGAACGCCGCCATGATGAACGGGGCGGTCCAGCGGCCGTCCGTCGTCCGCGCGGGGCGGCCGGCGTCGGGCGGCTGCGGCCCGTCCGGCTCCGCGGCGCGGTCCGGGCTCAGCGCGAAGGGATCGGCGGCCAGCCGGCGCGCTGCCGGGTCGCGGCGCATCGTGTCGACCTGCGCGCGGATCGAGTCGATCGTCCCGCCGCTGAGGCCGCCGCGGGCGGTCGCGACGAGCCGCACGTCGCCCAGCCCGCCGGCGCCGTCGGCGGCCGCGCGCTCGTGCAGCAGGAGGACGGCCAGGTCCGACGGGACCGAGTCGTAGCCGCAGGCGTGCACGATCCGCGCGCCGGTCTCCCGGGCGACGGCGTCGACGCGGTCGATCGCCTCGCGGACGAACAACACCTCGCCGGTCAGGTCCGCGTAGTGCGTCCCGGCCCGGGCGCAGGCCTCGACCAGCGGCAGCCCGTACCTGGCGTACGGACCGACGGTCGTCACGACCGACCGCGTGGCGGTCGCGAGAGCGGCGAGCGACGCCGGGTCGGTCGCGTCCGCCTCGAGGAGCGGCCACTCCCGACCGCCCGGCAAGCCCGCCCGGACCGCCGCCAGCTTCTCCCGCGACCGCCCGGCGAGCGCGATCCGTGTCCCCGGCGGCGCGTGCGCGGCCAGGTGCGCGGCCGTCAACGCCCCGACGTACCCGGTGGCGCCGTACACGACGAGGTCGAAGTCCCGCGGGGTGTCCGGCACCGCCCCATCCTGGCCCGCCTCCCCGTCGCCCGCACCCCGCCCTGCCTGCCCGGGAACCGCCGCCGCATGAAGCGAAAGCGGCTTCGGTGCATCCAACGCACCCAAAGCCGCTTTCGGTACATCTGGCTGCGCCTACACGTTGCGCCGGTACTGGCCGCCGACCTCGAAGAACGCGCCCGTCAGCTGCCCCAGCGAGCACACCCGCGCCGCGCGCATCAGCTCGTCGAACACGTTCCCCCCACCGGTCGCCACGTCCTGCAACCGGCGCAGGGCCGCCGCCGCCTCGGTGGCGTGGCGGGCGTGGAAGTCGTCGAGCCGGTCGAGCTGGGACTGTTTCTCCTGCTCCGTCGCCCGCGCCAGCTCGACCTCCGGCGGCGCGGCGGCGATCTCGCGGACGAACGTGTTCACCCCGACGATCGGCAGCGACCCGTCGTGCTTGCGGTGCTCGTAGAGCATCGACTCGTCCTGGATCCGCCCGCGCTGGTAGCCGGTCTCCATCGCGCCCAGCACGCCGCCGCGCTCGGCGATGCGGTCGAACTCGGCGAGCACGGCCTCCTCGACCAGGTCGGTGAGCTCGTCGACGACGAACGCCCCCTGCAGCGGGTTCTCGTTCGCCGACAGCCCCCACTCCTTGCCGATGATCAGCTGGATCGCCATCGCGCGCCGGACGGACGCCTCCGTCGGCGTGGTGACCGCCTCGTCGAAGGCGTTGGTGTGCAGCGAGTTCGCGTTGTCGTAGAGCGCGCACAACGCCTGCAGCGTGGTGCGGATGTCGTTGAAGTCCATCTCCTGCGCGTGCAGCGACCGGCCCGAGGTCTGCACGTGGTACTTGAGCTTCTGCGACCGCTCGGTCGCCCCGTACCTCTCGCGCATCGCGACCGCCCAGATCCGGCGGGCGACCCGGCCGATCACGGTGTACTCGGCGTCCATGCCGTTGGAGAAGAAGAACGACAGGTTCGGCGCGAAGTCGTCGATCTCCATGCCGCGTGCGAGGTACGCCTCGACGTAGGTGAACCCGTTCGCCAGCGTGAACGCCAGCTGCGAGATGGGGTTCGCCCCGGCCTCGGCGATGTGGTAGCCGGAGATCGACACCGAGTAGAAGTTGCGGACCCGGTGCTGGATGAACCACTCCTGGATGTCGGCCATCATCCGCAGGGAGAACTCGGTGGAGAAGATGCAGGTGTTCTGGCCCTGGTCCTCCTTGAGGATGTCGGCCTGCACCGTGCCCCGCACGTTCTGCCAACGCGAACGCCGTCAGCTCGGACCGCTCCTCGTCGGACGGTTCGCGCCCTTCCCGCTCGACGAACACGGAAACCTGCTGATCGATCGCCGTGTTGAGGAAGTACGCGAGGATCGTCGGCGCCGGACCGTTGATCGTCATCGACACCGACGTCGTGGGCGAGCAGAGGTCGAACCCGGCGTAGAGCGCCTCCATGTCCTCCACGGTCGCGATCGAGACGCCCGATGTGCCGACCTTGCCGTAGACGTCCGGACGGGTGTCGGGGTCGCGGCCGTAGAGGGTGACGGAGTCGAACGCCGTCGACAGCCGCTTCGCCGGGGCGTGCTCGCTGAGCAGGTGGAACCGCCGGTTGGTGCGGAAGGCGTCGCCCTCGCCTGCGAACATCCGCGCCGGGTCCTCGCCCTCGCGCCTGAACGGGAACACCCCCGCGGTGAACGGGAAGCGGCCCGGCAGGTTCTCGGTGCGCAGGAACCGCAGCAGGTCGCCGTGGTCCGCGATCCGCGGCAGGGCCACCCGGCGGACCCGGCTGCCCGAGAGCGTCTCGCGGGTCAGCGGCGTCCGCAGCTCGCGGTCGCGGACCGTGACGACCAGCTCGTCACCCGAGTACTCCTCGACGGTCCGCGGCCACTCCTCCAGCAACGCCGCGGCCGCAGCCGGCAGCGCGCGCTCCGCCTCGTCCAGCGCGGGCGCCACGGCCTCGCCGACGACCTCCCGCGCCGTCCGCAGGTGCTGGCGCCGCCGCGCGAGCTCCGCCCACGCCTGCGTCTCGTCCCGGTAGCCCCGCACGGTCTCGGCGATCTCCGCGAGGTAGCGCACGCGGTTCGGCGGCAGCACCGCGTCCCGGCGCGTGGAGGTCTTCCCGGCGAGGCGCGCCAGCCGTCCCTCGCTGACGGGCAGCCCGTCGGCGGCGAGGAGGTCGCGCAGGTGGTGGTAGAGCGCGGTGACGCCGTCGTCGTCGAACGTGGCGGCGCTGGTGCCGAACACCGGCATGTCCTGCCACGCGGCGCCGAACGCCTCGCGGTTGCGGACGAGCTGGCGGCCCACGTCCCGCAGGGCGTCCTCGGCGCCGCGCCGCTCGAACTTGTTGATCGCGACGGCGTCCGCGAAGTCCAGCATCTCGATCTTCTCGAGCTGCGACGCCGCGCCGAACTCCGGTGTCATCACGTACAGCGCGCGGTCGACGAACGGGATGATCTCGGCGTCGCCCTGCCCGATGCCGGGCGTCTCGACGACGACCAGGTCGAAGCCCGCGGCCTTCAGCACGGCGATCGCCGCGGCGAGGTGCTCGGGCAGCCGCCCACCCGCGCCGCGCGTGGCCATCGACCGGAAGAAGACGTCGCCCGTCGCCTGCCCGCCGGCCGCCGAGGCGGTCACCGCGTTCATCCGGATCCGGTCGCCGAGCAACGCTCCCCCGCCCCGCCGGTGGCTGGGGTCGACGGCGAGCACGGCGATGCGCAGCTTGTCCTCCTGGTCGCGCCGGAACCGCCGCAGCAGCTCGTCGGTCAGCGACGACTTGCCCGAGCCGCCCGTCCCCGTGATGCCCAGCACCGGGACCTGCTGCCGCGGCGTGAGGTCGACCTCCGGCAGGCGGCCGCTCTCGGCGAGCGTCAGCACGCGGGCGACGGTGGCGGGATCGCCGGTGCGGAGCCCGTCGAAGGACTCCGGCGCGCACGGCGAGGTCGACGTCGCACTCCTTGATCATCAGGTCGATCATCCCGGGCAGCCCGAGCCGCTGGCCGTCTTCGGGCGAGAAGATCCGCGCGACCCCGCGCTCGTGCAGCAGCGCGATCTCCGTCGGGACGATCACGCCCCCACCGCCGCCGTAGACGCGCACGTGCCCGGCGCCGCGCTCGCGCAGCAGCTCGACGAGGTAGGTGAAGTACTCGACGTGGCCGCCCTGGTAGGAGCTGACGGCCACGCCCTGCACGTCCTCCTGGATGGCGGCGGTGACCACCTCGTCCACCGAGCGGTTGTGCCCGAGGTGGATCACCTCGGCGCCGTGGCGCTGCAGGATCCGCCGCATGATGTTGATCGACGCGTCGTGCCCGTCGAAGAGGCTCGCCGCCGTCACGAAGCGGACGGGGTGCTGCGGTGCGTGCATCGACGGCGCTCCTTTGGGTCAGGGGTCAATTGTCGGACATCCTACTATCTCGCACGAGCAGCGGGGGAAGGATGCGCGCGGCCTCCCCGAGGCTCGGCCCGTACCAGGTCAGGAGCCGCCCGGAGACGAGCACGGACGGCGCGGCGAACGCCTCCGGGCCGTCGTCGGCGGTGAACGCGTACGGCTCGTCGGGCAGCACGACCAGGTCGTGCGGCGGGAGCGCGCCCGGGTCGATGCGCGGATAGCGCTGTGGATACTTGTCTGGGGGAGCGTCGGCGAGCACGTTGTCGACGCCCAGGCGGGCGAGCACCGCGCCGGTGAACGTGTCGCGGCCGACCGCCATCCACGGCCGCCGCCAGATCGGCACCACCGCCCGGCGCCGGACGGCGGGCTCCGGCACCGCGGCCCACGCCGCCTCCGCGTCGGCGAGCCAGCCGACGCGCGGGAACCCGCAGGCCGCGAGCATCCGCCGCAGCGCGGCGAAGGCGCCGTCGAGCGTGCGGATGTCGGTGACGTACACGGCGACGCCCGCCGCGCGCAGGGCGTCGAGGTCCGGCAGGCGGTTCTCCTCGGCGTTGGCGAGGACGAGGTCGGGGCGCAGCGCGACGATCCGCTCCACGTCCGGGTTCTTCGTGCCACGCACCCGCACGACGTCCAGGTCGGCGGGGTGCGTGCACCAGTCCGTCGCCCCGACCAGCAGGTTCCGGTCGGTGGCCGCGACCGCCTCGGTCAGCGAGGGGACGATGCTCACCACCCGCCGCACCGGGCCGCGCAGCAGGACCGGGCGCTCCTCGTCGTCGACGACCACCCGCGCGACGCTACCGCCCGCCGGCCCGCTCGGGGTCGCCGCGCAGCACGCCGTCACCGTCAGCGCCACGGTCATGAGCGCGGCCCGCCCGACCAGGAACAGCGCGTTGCGATGCGGGACGGCCGCGCCGCCAGCACGACCGGGATCGCCGCCGTCGGCCACGGCCACGCTCCTCGCCACGTCCGATGCGTGCCGCCGAGGATCAAGCCCGTGCCGAGCAGGGGCGGCGTCGAGCGCGGCGGCGAGGTCCAGCCCCGTCGGACGGCAGAGCGTCGAACGGGTGCGCCACGAGCGTCCGCCATGCCGCCTCGGCCATGCGAGCCCGGCGGGGCTCCATCAGGCCGGCGGCGGTAGAGAACCGGTCGATCCGCTCCTTGTTCGACCGGGCCCATCCGCTGCGCGCCGTCGCGGTCGTCGAACCACAGCATACGTCCGACGGTCGTCGAGCGTGCGGCCCAAGCTGTCGACCCAGCCGAAGCACAACGCCTGCTCGACCGACTCGTCGTAGCCGATCTGCGGCCCGCCCGACCCGGCTCGCCAGGTCACGAGCCAGACGCCGGTCCGGCGGGTGGAGTGGGCGGCCAGCCACTCCCGCCACCCCTGCACGGAGTCGGGCTGACGCGGTCGTCATCGTTCGGCCGGGCCGAGTCGACGTGGGCGTGCTTCGCCATGGAGCGACGCTATACAGCCCACAGTCGTTCCGGACGATCACGCTCATCGCTATCGAACTGGTTCCGGGCGGAGATCGACGCTGCAGCCGACCCAGGATGACTCACAGGGCGACGTAGAGGGCGATCGAAGACGGCCAACCCGCGCCAGGAGAGGTCGCCGTGAAGGCGTCGCGAGTTCCAGCACGACCAGCACGTAGGCGAGGTCGAAGAACAGCTCGAGCCGACTGGCCGTCGCCGCCTCCCCCGTACGCAGGGTCGGGGGCCGGATCTGTGGCCTCGTCCTCGGCATCGGCTTCCTCACCGCAGGTGGACCGGCAGCCCACACCGCGCCCACGCGTTCAACTGGCGTCCTCAGACCTGCCCCACCGGGTCGCCCAGCCGCGCCGCGGTCCACGTCGTCAGGAAGTCCACCACGGCCGGCTCCTCCAGCGGCCTCGACAGGTAGAAGCCCTGCACCGCGTCACAGCAGGCCTCGCGGGCCCGGTGCAGGTGCTTCGGGGTCTCGACGCCCTCCGCCACCACCTTCAACCCCAGCGTGTGGCCCAGCTCCGCGATCGCCATCACCAGTGACCCGCGCCGGGTCGTGTCGAACTCCAGCAGGCTCCGGTCGATCTTCAACGCGTCGACGTCGAGGCTCATCAGCAGGCCCAGCGACGAGTAGCCGGCGCCGAAGTCGTCCACGGCGATGCAGACGCCCATCGCCTGCAGGCGCGCGAACTCGGCAGCCACCCGGTCGGAGTCCCCGAGGGCGGCGCTCTCGGTGATCTCCAGCGTCAGCCGGGTCGGCGGGAGGCCGGTGTCGCGCAGGACCTCGACGACGTGGTCGGCGAGGTGGCCCGCGAGGATCTGGTGCACGGAGACGTTCACCGCGATGCCGAGGTCGGGGAACCCGGGCAGGTGCCGCCAGCGTTCCGCGGCCCGGCAGGCGCGGCGCAGCACCTCGAGGCCGATCTTGTTGATCGCGCCCGACTCCTCCGCCAGCGCGATGAACACGTCCGCAGGCACCGGGGGCTGGCCGGGGCGGCGCCACCGCGCGAGGGCCTCGAGCATCGACGGTCGCCGCGTGCACAGGTCGATCACCGGCTGGAAGGCGACGTCGATCTCGCCGCGCTCGACGGCGCGGGCCAGCTCCTGCTGCAGGCGCGTCCGGTGCGAGGCCTTCACCCGCATGTCCGGCTCGAAGACCTCGACGCGGCCCTTGCCCGTGCGTTTCGCCACGTACATCGCGATGTCCGCGTCGCGCAGCAGCCCGTCCGCCGACCCGGAGCCGCCGGCGTGGGCGATCCCGACGGAGGCGCCGACGGTGACGTGGTGGCCGGCGACCGTGAACGGCTCCTGCAGCGCCTCGACGATCCGACCGGCGATCACCAGCGCGTCGTCCGGATCCACCGAGCAGATCAGGACGGCGAACTCGTCGCCGCCCAGCCGCGCCGCGATGTCGCCGTCCCGCACGCTGCCGAGCAGCCGCCGCGCGGCCTCCTCCAGCAGCTCGTCACCCGCGCCGTGGCCGAGGGTGTCGTTGACGTTCTTGAACCCGTCGAGGTCGACGACCACCATCGACAGCCGTCGCCGCGACGACCTCGTCGAGGTCAGCGCGTCGGCCAGCCGTTGCAGCAGCAGCGCCCGGTTGGGCAGGCCGGTCAGCGGGTCGTGGTGGGCGCGGTGGTTGAGCTCGTTCTCCAGCGCCTTGCGCTCGGTGACGTCGCGCCCGTTCCAGACGAGGCCGCGGACGTCGGGGTCGTCGAGCAGGTTCTGGCACACGGCCTCGACGGAGCGGGTGCGGCCGTCGTGGGTGCGCAGGCGCAGCTCGATCGTGCGCACGAGGCCGGGCCGCTCGGTGAGCAGCGTGATGGCCGTGGCGACGTCGGCCCGCTCCGCCGGCTCGACGTGCACGAGCAGCGGCAGCTCCAGGAAGTCGTCCGGCCGGTAGCCGACCAACGCCTCGACGGCAGGGCTGACGTACGTGACGACCCCGCGGTCGTCGGTGACGATCGTGAGGTCGGAGGCGCGCTGCACGAGCGAGCGGAACCGGCCCTCGCTCGCCCGCAGCGCCTCCTCGGCCACCCGCCGCTCGTCGACCTCGCCCTTGAGCGCGGTGTAGGCGCGCTCCACGTCGCTGCGGCTGCGGCGCAGCACGACGGTGATCCCCACGATGCCGAGCCCGAGCACGAGCGTCACCAGCGTGGCGAGCGCGAACTGGCCGTGCTGGTTCGCCTTCAACGACGCCGTCGTCACGGCGTAGAAGTGCTTCTCCTGCGCGCTGCGCAGGGCGTTGACCCGCTCCTCGGAGCGTGCGATCAGCTCCATCGCCTCGCGGCGCAGGGCGTCGTCACGTCCACGGCTCGCGACGAGCCGGTCCCAGGGGAACGCCCCGAGCTGGGTCCGGACGTCCTGCAGCTCGCGGACCTGCGGGCTGTCCGGCTCGAACGAGACGATCGAGACGACGATCTGCCGGGTCGCGACGGCGCGGTGGAGCCCGACGTCGTCGGGGTCGCCGTCGGGGCCGAGATGCGTGACGGCCTGCTGCAGGATCAGGACCTCACGGTCGGCGTTGGACAGGTTCGCCGACCGTGACTGCGCCTCTTCGACCTGCTTGCTCATCCGGCCGAGCAGGAGCGAGAACAGGACGATCAGGCCGACGGTGGTGAGGAGCACGACGACGACGACGGCGATGAGCACGCGCGGGCGCGCCCAGCGCTCCCACCGACTCGTGCCGGCCGTCATCGCACCTCGATCGTCTCGATGTTCCAGATCCACATGTCGGGGCTGAAATGATCGGCGAGGCCGTCGGCGAACACGATGCGCGTGGGCCCGCCGTCCTCGATCGGCAGCACGGTGCCGTCACCGGTGCGGGTGGCGAGGAAGACCGACTGGTCGCGCACGTCGGCGAGGGTCAGGTCGACCTGGTAGTCGTCGAGGGCGACCAGGTGGAGGCTCGTGGCCCCGGTGTCGGGGCGGGCCATGTCGACGAGATCGCGCAGCCACGTGCCCTGCAGGGCGATCCGCTGCTTCGCCCAGGGGTCGTTCACGCTCATCTCCAGCAGGCCGAACCGGTCCAGCTCGGTCTGGTCGAAGCGGAGCGCGCGGTCGCCGTTGGTCACGCCGATCCGCCCGGTGATCGTCAACATCGGCTTGCCCTGCGGGGCGGCGGGAACCGCACTCCGGTCGGGATCCGGGGCCTTGACGACCGACGCCGGCGGCGGAGCCGGCGCCGCGGGCTCGGCCGTACCGCACCCGAGGGCGAGCACCGCCACCGCGCCCAGGACGACCGCCGCACGCACGACCGATTCACGCATCTTCACCGCCACCCCTCGGTCGAGCAGTACCCGGGAACACATCATCGGTATCGGTACCCTGTCCCGGCGCCAGGGGCGCGGCGTGTCATTCCACGATCGGGTGACATCTCGGGCCACCTCGGTGGCGCCACCCCCCAGCTAGGGTGTGCCCGTGCCCTCGCCTGCCGATGCGATGCTCGAACTCGCCGGGGTGGGCCGGACGTTCGCCGACGGCACCGCCGCCGTCCGGGACCTGAACCTACGGGTGCGTCGCGGCGAGTTCGTGAGCGTCGTGGGCCCGTCGGGATGCGGCAAGAGCACGTTGTTGCGGCTGGTGTCGGGACTCGAACCCGCGACGACGGGGGCGGTGCACGTCGCGCCCTGCCGGCTCGGCTACGTCTTCCAGGACCCGACGCTGCTGCCGTGGCGGACGGTGGCGCGCAACGTCGAGCTGCTCGCCGAGCTGGAGGGCATCCCCCGCGCGGAGCGGCGCCGCCGGGTGGCGCGGGTGCTGGACCTGGTGGGCCTGACCGGGTTCGACCGCGCGCGGCCCGCGGCGCTGTCGGGCGGCATGCGGATGCGGGCGTCGCTGGCCCGCTCGCTGGTGCTCGAGCCGGAGCTGTTCCTGCTCGACGAGCCGTTCGGGGCGCTGGACGAGCTGACCCGCGAGCGGCTGAACGACGAGCTGGTGGCGCTGTTCACCGGCGGTGCGTTCACCGCGCTGTTCGTCACCCACTCGGTGGCCGAGGCCGTGTTCCTGTCCAGCCGGGTCGTCGTGCTCTCGCCGCGTCCGGGACACGTCGTCGGCGAGGTGACCGTGCCCTTCCCCTATCCGCGCCCCCAGCACCTGCGCTTCGCCCCCGAGTTCGGCAGGCTCGCCTCCCGGGTGTCGGACCTGCTGCGCGACGACCGACGGCGGGAGCGCCGACTGGACGGTCTCGGCGTGAACCTCACCGTGCTGCGCACCCGCTGGCTGCCGCCCGCCGTCGCCCTCGCCGTGTTCGTCGGGCTCTGGTACCTGGTGAGCGACGTGGTGCTCGACGCCGACCGGCGCTTCCTGCTGCCGCCGCCGCACGCCGTCGTCGAGGTGGCGTTCCTGGATCCGGTGAACCGGGCACCGCTGCTGCGCGGGCTGGCGCTGTCGGCGACCGTCGCGCTGGTCGGCTTCCTCGTCGCGGCCGTGCTCGGCGTCGCGATCGGCACCGCCATGAGCCAGGCCCGGTGGGTGGAGCGGTCGCTCTACCCCTACGCCGTGCTGCTGCAGTGCGTCCCGATCCTCGCCCTGGTCCCGGTGATCGGGTTCTGGTTCGACTTCGGGCTGACGAGCCGGGTGATCGTCACCGTCCTCATCGCGCTGTTCCCGGTGATCAGCGGCACGCTGTTCGGCCTGCAGTCGGCCGACCGCAGCCAGCACGACCTGCTGTCGCTGCACCGGGCGAGCCGGGTGACCCGCCTGCTCAAGCTGCAGTTCCCCAGCGCCCTGCCTGCGCTGCTGACCGGGATGCAGGTGGCCGCCACGCTCGCGGTGGTCGGCGCCGTCGTGGGCGACCTGTTCTTCAAGCAGGGCACCCCGGGGATCGGTGTGCTCATCGACCTCTACCGTGCCCGCCTGCAGACCGAGCAGCTCCTGGGTGCCGCGCTGCTCGCGTGCCTGCTCGGCGTCGCCGCGTTCGCCCTGCTCGGCCTGCTGATCCGCGCCACCACCGGCGCCTGGTACGGCGCCACCGCCTACGACCGACCCCGCTGACCGTTCCGTTCACAGACCGACCTCGTTCACAGACCGACGCTGTCCACAGAAAGGCCCGTGCACATGTCGAAGGTCACGAGGTGGCGCGCGCTCGCCGCCGGTCTGGCCGTCCTCGCCGTCACGTCCTGCGGCGGCGGCACCCCCGCCGCCGCGCCGCCGACGGCAGCAGGCGGTCCACTGGCCGGGGTGTGCCCCGACCCGGTGGTCGTGCAGACCGACTGGTTCCCCGAGGCCGAGTACGGCGCGTACTTCCAGATGCTCGGCGACGACCCGCAGTTCGACACGAACGTCAAGAAGGCGACCGCCCCGCTCGTCGACGGCGGCGCACCCACGGGCGTCGGGCTCGAGATCCGCTACGGCGGAGCGGCGATCGGCTTCCAGCAGGTCAGTGCGCAGTTGTACGCGGACAAGGCGATCACGCTCGGCCTGGTGTCGACCGACGAGGCCATCCAGAACTCCACCGAGCTGCCCACGGTCGCCGTCGCAGCCCCGCTGGAGACCAGCCCACAGATGATCATGTGGGACCGGGCGAAGCACCCCGATGTCCACACGATCGCCGACCTCGGCCGGGCGAACATCCCGGTGCTCTACTACCAGACCGACACCTACATGCAGTACCTGCTGGCGACGGGCCTGCTGCACGCGGACCAGGTCGACGGCAGCTACGACGGCAGCCCGTCGCGGTGGGTGACCTCCGGCGGCGACGTCGCCGAGGCGGGCTTCGCCACGTCCGAGCCCTACATCTACAAGAACGAGCTGGGCGACGGCCGCAGCTACGACGTCGACCTGCAGCTCGTCGCGGACACCGGCTACCCGATGTACGGGCAGGCGCTGTCGGTCCGCGCCGCCGACAAGGCCGCGCTGGCCCCGTGCCTGGCGAAGCTCGTCCCGATCGTGCAGCGCGCCCAGGTGGCGTACCTGACCGATCCGGCGCGCACCAACGGCGTGATCGTCTCGGCGGTGCAGGCCGACGCCGGTTCCGTCTGGAGCTACTCCCCCGGGCTCGCCGACTTCGCGGCACGCGCCATGCGGGAGCGCGGCGTCGCGGGCAACGGCCCGGACGCCACGCTGGGCAACTTCGACACGGCCCGGGTCGCGCACATGATCGAGATCCTCGGGCCGGTGTTCGCGGGCCAGAACAAGCCGATCAAGGCCGGGCTGGCGGCCGACCAGCTGGTGACGAACGAGTTCGTCGATCCGTCGATCGGGCTCGCAGCCTCGTGAGCGAGCGAGCGAGCGAACCAGTGTCACAGCACCTGCGCGCTGAGTTGAACCCCTCTGGGCCGACCGAGCGGAGCGAGGGAGTGCGATGACTGACGACGACGTCACGCTGGTGCGGGCGCGCCACGTCCTCACGTCCGGACCGGCGGGCGAGGTGCGCGATGGCGCGGTCGCCGTCGCGGGCAGCCGGATCGCGGCCGTCGGGCCGTTCGCCCTGCTGCGGGCGACGTACCCGGCGGCCCCGGTCGTCGGCGACGGCACCGGGATCCTCGTGCCCGGGTTCGTCAGCTGCCACGGGCACTTCAGCGAGGCGCTCGTGTCGGGGATCGGTGAGACCCACACGTTGTGGGAGTGGTTCGTGCACGTCACGGGCCCGCTCGAGCCGTACGTGACCCGGGAGATCGCGCTGGTCGGCACACTGCTGCGGGGGGCGGAGATGGCGCTGTCGGGCGTCACGACCGTCGCCGACATGATGTGCATCGCGCCCGGGCCAGAACCGGTGACACCGGGGGTCGTCGAGGGGCTGGAGCGGCTGGGGCTGCGCGGTGATGTCTCCTACGGTGCGGCGGACGACCCGAACCCGCGACCGCTCTCGCAGGTCGTCGCCGAGCACGAGGCGCTGGCGGCGGCTGCCGCGCGATCCCGGCGCAGCCGGTTCCGGGTGGGGCTGGCGACCGTGCCGACGTCGTCGGACGAGCTCATCGCCGCGACGGCAGAGCTGGTGGCCGCGCACGCCCGCTTCCACGTGCACCTCAACGAGGTGCGCGAGGAGGTCACGCAGTCGCGGATCACGCGCGGAACGACGTCGATCGGCCACGCCGCCCACACCGGGCTGCTCGACGCGCAGGTACTGGCCGCGCACTGCGTGTGGCTCGACGACGACGACGTCGCGCTGCTGCGCGCGCACGACGTCGCCGTCGCGCACAACCCGGTGTCGAACATGATCCTCGCGTCCGGCGTATGCCCCGTCCCGCGCCTGCGGCGGGAGGGGGTCACGGTGGGGCTCGGGGTGGACGGGGCGGCGAGCAACGACAGCCAGAACATGCTCGAGACGATGAAGACCGCGGCGCTGCTGCAGAAGGTGCACCACCTGCAGGCGCGGGCGCTGACCGCGCGGGACGTGCTGGAGATGGCGACGCTGGGCGGCGCCCGGGCGCTGGGCATGGCCGACGAGATCGGCAGCCTGGAGCCCGGCAAGGCGGCGGACCTCGTGCTGTTCCTCGAGCGGAGCCCGTCGCTGGCGAACATCCACGACCCCTACCAGAAGCTCGTCTACTGCGCCTCGGAGCGGGACGTCGCGCAGGTCTGGGTGGACGGCGAGCCGGTGGTGGCCGAGGGCCGCGTGCTGGGCGTGGACATCCCGGCGCTGCTCCCCCACGCCCGGGAGCTCGCGGTGAAGCTGGCGACGGACGCGGGTCTGGACTCGGCGCTGGCGCGCGGGTAGGCGGGCGGCCGGGCACATGGCACACGGTGTGCACGGTGAGGCGCCGGTGTGCACGACGGGGAACGGGCGGCGTGGCAGCCGGCCCGGGAATCGGCGACAAGATCGGCGGGTTGGCCGAGGCATGTCCAAGCCAGTCAAGCTGCCGGGCCCCGACCACCCGATCACCATCACGCCGCACCCCGCGCGGGTGGTGGTGACGGCCGGCGGACAGGTCGTCGCCGACACGCGCACGGCGCTGGCGCTGCGCGAGGCGTCCTACCCACCGGTGTTCTACATCCCGCGCGAGGACACCGACCTCGCGCTCCTGGAGCGGACGGAGCACGCGACCTACTGCCCGTACAAGGGCGACGCCGCGTACTACAGCATTCCCGCGGCCGGCGAGCAGGGGACCAACGCGGTCTGGACGTACGAGGCGCCTTACGAGGCCGTCGCGGAGATCAAGGACCGGCTGGCGTTCTACCCGAACCGCGTCGACGCGATCGACGAGCGGCCCCTGTAGGACGCGGCGAGAGCTGATCATCCGGGCGCAATCGGTGCCGGATCCGCCCGCGTAGCTCCCGGACGATCAGCTCGACCCGCGCACAGTACGGCCGAGGGTCTCCGCGAGGTAGGCGAGGTTCATCCGGAGGATCTCCATCGCGAGGTCGGGGTCCACCGCCGCCACCGTGTCGGCGGCCGTGTGCGGGCGGGTGTTCGCGCTGTCATCGGCCTCGATGGTCAGCACCGCCGGGATGCCCGCGTCGATGAACGGGACGTGGTCGCTGTTGAAGGGGTGCAGGCTCGTCGTCACGGCGAGGTCGGTGTAGGTCGCGGCGGCGCGGGCGAGGGCGTCGATCACGTCCTGCGAGACCGCCGCGCCCTCCAGGAGCACGCCCGGCTCCGGGGTGTTGCGGCCGCCGATCATGTCCATGTTCAGCACCGCGCGGACGCGGGCCCGCTCGTCGTCCGGCAGCGCCGCGACGTACGCCACGCTGCCGAACAGCCCCTCCTCCTCACCTCCGAAGAGGATCAGCCGCAGGTCGAGCGCCGTGGGACGACCCGCGAGCGCCCGGGCCAGCGCGAGGAGGCCCGCGCTGCCCGAACCGTTGTCGTCCGCGCCCGGGGCGGGCTCGGCGCGGCCCGAGAGGTTGATCGAGTCGAGGTGCGCGGTGACGAGCACGACGTCGCGCGGCTCCCCGCCGGAACCCGGCCGGTCGGCGATCACGTTGCGACAGTGGCCGCCGCCGCGGGGCACCGGCTGGGTCGTGACCGTGTAGCCCGCGTCCGCGAGCGCGGCCCGGGCCCAGGTCGCCACCTCGTCGAACCCGGTGCTCTCGCTGCGGCGGGTGTGGTGCGCGGCGAGCGCCTCCAGGTCGGCGAGGAACGCGTCCCGGGAGAGCGTGCCGAGCAGCGCGACGACCTCGGGGTCCGGCGCCACGCGTTCGACCCGGCTCGGTGGCGACACCAGCGGGTGCAGGCCGGGCGGGCGGTGCCCGCTCCGGCAGCCGCCGTGACGGTGCGAAACGGTCGGGGTGGACTGGCCGCTCGGGGTGGTCGGGACCACGGGTGTCGCCTCCATGTTCGTCCGCTCCATGTTCATCGGGTCAGGGGTTCATCCGGGTCAGGGGTGCGGCCACCGCAGCCGCAGCACGTCGTCGCCCACCTCGGTCACGTACAGCCGGATCACCTGGCCGGCGATGTCCGCGCGCACCTCGTCGCCGCTGTCGTGCCACGTCCCGGTCTCGGTGCCGCCGCGCCCGGGCGCCCGGTAGTCGAAGCGCCCGTCGCTGTGGAACGTCAGCCCCTCCCGGCCCCGCGCCGGCGGGAACGGGTGGTCCGCGGGTCGGTACACGCGGACGTCGCCCGTCTCCTCCTCCTGGGAGCGCAGCCAGGTGCGGTCCGTCAGATTCTTCACGACACCGGGCGCCGGTGCCGCACCTTCGGGGCCGCCAGGGCCGGCGGGTCGTCCGGGACGTCGGCCGGGCGTCCGAGGCCGGGGCGGGCGAACTCCAGCGCCGCGTGCATGCGGGCGACCTGGCCGTCGGTGAACATGACCATCGTGTCGTCGTCCACGTAGTCCATGTAGTTCATGAACAGGTCGCCGTCGGGCACGTTCTGGCACGACGCCGACGGGAACCTCGGCTTGCCGAAGTTCGGGCCCCACTGGTTCGGGGTGTCGTCGACGGAGTCGGTGTCCGCGCACGTCGGCACCCGCGCCTCGCCCCAGATGTGGGAGAGGTTGAGGTAGTGGCCCACCTCGTGGGTCGTGGTGCGCCCGAGGTCGAAGGGGGCGGCCGCACTGCCGCCGCGGCCGAACGCCGAGGTGAGGATCACGACGCCGTCGGTCTGCGGCGGGCCTCCCGGGAACTGCGCGTAGCCGAGCACGCCCCCGCTGAGCCGGCAGACCCAGATGTTGAGGTAACGCGTGGCGTCCCACGGGTCGGTCCCGCCCGTCGACTCGGCCTTCATCCGGTCGTCGACCCCGAACGCCGCGGTCGTGATCTTCCGTCGGGTGATCCCGCTCGTCGCGGCGCCGGTGGGGTCCACGGTCGCCAAGCGCGAAGCGCAGACCGGGGTTGCCGACGCGGTCGGTGAAGACCGGGGGCACGTTCTTCAGGTCCTTATTGGTCGCCGCGTAGTCCTCGTTGAGCACCGCGATCTGGGTGGCGACCTGCTCGTCGGAGAGGTCGTCGGCCTCGGCGCGGTACAGGATGTGCACCACCACCGGGATCTCCGCGGGCAGCTGTCGCCGCACCGCGCCGCCCTGCCGCGCCGACGCGAGCGTCATGCCCTCCAGCACGGCCTGGTTGCGCCGCAGGTCCGGGTAGAAGTCGACCTGCCGGAAGTAGTTCTGCACGGATCCACAGCTGCGCGGCATGCGCGCCTCCCCTCGTCTTCACCGCTCCGCGGTGCGGAGCCGAGTACATCGAACAGGAGTGCCGAACGGGGCCGCAGATACCTCCACCACGGCGCGGTGCGCTCTGAGGAATCTCCAAGAGGACGGGTGGAGCCTTCGCCGGATGCAGACCGAGGAAGGGCCGCAGTGAGCGAGCTTGCGAGCGAATCAATGTCACAGCGCCTGCGCCCTGCGCGCGAGCTTGCGAGCGCGCAATCAGCACAGTGCCCGGCGAAGCCGACCGAGCGCAGCGAGGGAGTGCGTTGAGCTCCGCTCCTGTCACGCACTACGACGTCCACGGGCTGGTCACGCTGCGCCTCGACGACGCCCCGCAGCACGTCGTCGACGACGTCACCCGCGAGCTCGGCGCTCCCCGGGCCGCCCCCGGGCGCGAGCCGGACCTGGTGGTCCGGTTCGTGGACCGGGTGCCGCCCACCGGTTACCTGCGGTTGCTCGGACTGCACGACGCGGCGTTCGACGACGAGCACTTCTACCTGCTCGACCCGCAGCGCCGCCGGGCACGGGTCGACCTCACCCGGCTCGGGGAGCCGTGCGAGATCCTCTGCGAGCGGGAGATCGCGCGGATCCCCCTGCTCATCCCGATCCTCGGCCTGTACCTGTCGGCGGCCCGGCACGTGCTGCTGCACGCGGCGTCGTTCGTGCACCGCGGCCGCGGGGTGCTCGTCACGGGCTGGCAGAAGGGCGGCAAGACCGAGACCCTGCTGCCGTTCACGGCCGCGGGCGCCGACTACGTCGCCGACGAGTGGACCGTGGTCGGGGGCGCCGAGCGGGGCATGTACGGGCTGTCGGCGGTGGCCCGGCTGTGGGACTGGCACCTGCGGGAGGTGCCGGAGTACTGGGAGCGCATCACGCCGGCACAGCGCGCCCGGCTGCGGGTGTGGCGTGGCTACCGGCGGCTCTACCGGGCGCTGCCTCGCCACGACCACGTGCGCGCCTGGCCGGTCCGGCTGCTCCGCCAGGCCAGCGCGGACGGCGGCGGTCCCTGGCAGGCCGTCGACCGGATCCCGCCCGCGCGGTTGTTCGGCGACCGGGTCTGGCACGGGCGGGCGCCGCTGGACCGCGTCTTCCTGCCGGTGCTCGGCCAGGACGAGGAGACGACCGTGGTACCGACGGACCCGAAGACCGTCGCGCGGCGCATGGTCAGCTCGCTCGAGTTCGAGCGCGCCCCGCTGACGACGGCCTATCAGCAGTTCCGGTTCGCCTTCCCGGACCGGGTCAGCGCTGCGCTGGACACGGTGCGCGAGCGCGAGCTGGCGCTGCTCGTCGACGCGCTGGACGACCTGCCCGCCTACGAGATCCGCCACCCGTACCCGGTCCGGCTGCACGAGCTCTATGACGCTGCCGACCCCTTCTGCTGACCGGGCCCGGCACGGGTGAGAATCGGTCGCGTGCACCTCGACGGACCGCGGCTGCTCCTCGTGGAGGACGAGACGGCGCTCGCCGGCATGCTGAGCGACCTGTTCGCGGACGAGGGGTACGCCGTCGACGTGGCCGCGAACGGGCAGACCGGCCTGCACTACGGGTTGACCCGTACCTACGACGTCGTCGTGCTGGACCGGCGGCTGCCCGTCGTCGAGGGTCTGGAGCTGGTGCGCACGTGGCGCCGCCGCGGGATGACCACCCCGATACTGGTGCTGTCGGCGCAGGGCAACCCGGCGGAGCGGGTGGAAGGACTCGACGCCGGGGCCGAGGACTACCTGGCCAAGCCGTTCGACGTCGACGAGCTGCTGGCCCGGCTGCGCGCGCTGCAGCGCCGTCACCTCGACCGGGCGCGGGCCCTGCCCGTGCGCGGCGGGCTCCTGGACCTCGACACCCGCGAGGTCTCCGGCGTCGGCGGCGCGCCGGTCGCGCTGTCGGAACGCGAGTGCGCGCTCCTGGCCACCTTCGCCCACCGCCCGCAGCGGGTGTTCTCCCGCCCGGATCTGCTCATGCTGGTCTTCCCCGAGGCCGAGAACCCCGTCGCCGTCGACACCTACGTGCACTACCTGCGGCGCAAGCTCGGCCGCGAGGTCGTCGACACCATCCGCGGGCGTGGCTACCGGCTCGGCCGGGGCTGAGCGGTGCCCCGGCTCAGGGCCGAGTCCGTCCTGGTGCGCCGGGCGGCGCGCCGGCTGGGGATGCAGGCGGCGGCGTTCGTGGCGGTCGCGGTCGTGCTGGTCACGGCGGCCGCGGTCGCCGTGCTGCTGCGCGACCAGGAGCGGGCGGTCACCAAGCTGCTGGAAGCGACGGTCGCCCTGGCCGACGACGTCGGCGACCCCCCGCTCGACACCTGGCTGGTGATCCGCGACGCACGCGGGCAGAACGCCACCGGCGGGCTTCCCGCGGGAGCCGACGACCCGGCGGCGTTCGCCGCGGTCGTCGCGGGCGGGCCGCCGACGACGACCGAGCACCGGGTCGGCGGGGTCACCTACCGCACCATGACCGAGCGGCGCCCGGACGGGTTCGTGGTCCAGGCCGTGCTGGACCTGACCCCACGGCAGGACGACCGGAGCCGGATCCTGGCCGCGATGCTCACCGCGGGCGCGGCCGGCCTGGTGCTCGCCGCGGCCGCAGGCACGTGGCTCGGCCGGCGCGCGCTGGAGCCGCTGTCGGCCGTGTTGGCGCTGCAACGCCGGTTCGTCGCCGACGCCGGGCACGAGCTGCGCACGCCGCTGACCCTGATCGGCACCCGCGCGCAGCTGCTGCGGCGGCGCCTGCAGAAGGTGCGCGACGGCGGCGAGCCGCCACGGGCCTGGTCGGCCGCCGGCCCGCTCACGGCCGGCACCCTCGCCGACCACGCCCTGTCCGACGTCGACGGCGTCGTGGCCGACAGCGCGCACCTCACCGCGATCCTCGAGGACCTGCTGCTCGCGGCGGACCCGCGCACCGGCCGCGCGCAGCGGGTCGTCGACCTCACGGCCTTGTGCCGCGACACGGTGCGGTCGGCGGGTGCCCTGGCGCACGACCGGGGCGTCGCGCTGCGCGGGCCGGACCCGACCGCCGACCCGGCCGAGGTCGTCGGCTCGGCGGTGGCGCTGCACCGCGCCCTGACGGCGCTGGTCGACAACGCGCTGCGGCACGCGCGCAGCACCGTGTCGGTGGCGGCGGCGCGGGTGCGCGACCACGTCGTCGTCACCGTCACCGACGACGGCCCGGGCATCGACCCGCAGGTCGCGCCCCACCTGTTCGACCGCTTCGCCGCCGGCACGTCCGCGGCCGAGCCAGGTCGGCGCCGGTACGGGCTCGGGCTGGCTCTGGTCGCCGAGATCGCGGCGGCGCACCGCGGCGACGTCGACGTCGGTGCCCCGCCGGGCACGACGCTGCGGATCACGCTGCCTGCCGCACCACGGCGGCCGTCCCCGGCGTCCGATGCCTCACGCGGCCACCGGCTCGCCGCGCCGGACCGTCACCACCCCGGCGACGATGAGCAGCCCCCCGACCAGCTGGACGGGGGCCGGGGCCTGGCCGAGCAGCAGGCCCGCGAAGACCAGCGCGGCGAGGACCTCGGACATGGCGACGAACGACGCGAGGCGGGCGCCGAGGCGGCGGGTGGCGGCGATCCCGAAGCCGTAGGCCGCCGCCGCGGTGACCACGCCGAGCACGGTGATCGGGATCCACCAGGCGACGGTGAACCCGTCGTAGGCGACCGGCGCGACCGACGCCGTGAGCGGGACCAGCCCCGTCATCCCCGCGCCGAGCAGCAGGAGCCCGCCGACGAGCAGCCCGCCCGCGGCGAGCGCGGTGCCGGGTAGGCCGTCCACGTCGCGCGACGACAGCAGGAAGTAGAACGCGCCGCCCACCATCGCCACGAGGGACCACAGCACGCCGATGAGGCTCGTCGTGCCACCGGCCAGGTCGACGACGAGCAGGAGCCCGAGGACGCCGAGCGCCGCGCCCACGATCGTCAGCCGGGTGGGCCGCTCCCCGCGGCGCAGCCACAGCCAGCCGACCACGGCGACCGGTGAGGTGAACTCGATCAGCAGCGCGACCCCGACCGGCACGTGCTTGACCGCGGTGAAGTAGGCGAGCTGGCAGCCCGCGACGGGCACGGCGCCGTAGACGGCCATGAGCGGGAGGTTCCGGCGGACCAGGTGCCAGCGGCCGCGCAGCTGCAGCACCGCGACCGGGATCAGCACTGCCGCGCCGAGGAGCACCCGGACCGCGACGGCGGCGGCCGCCGACCAGCCGGCGTCCATGACGCCGCGGCCGACGGCGCCGGAGAGCCCGAACGACGCCGCCGACACCGCCGCGAGCAGCCAACCGGAGACCGGGATGCCGGCGCGGATGGTGTCATGAGTCATCGTCGCCATGGCTCATGACACTAGACGGCGGGCGGTAAGCTGTCAAAGTGGTTTTCGCCCATGACACCGAGGCATCCCTGCTCGCCGCCGTCGCACTGGTCAACTCGGCCGAGCCGCCGGACACGCTGACCACCCCGGCCCAGCTGGACGCCTTCTTCGTCGCCCACCGCTACAGCGGCGACCGCACCCACGACGACGCGGAACTGGCGACCGTCCGCGCGCTGCGCGCTCCGCTGCGCGCGCTGCTCACCGCCGACCGTGACGAGGCGGTGGCGCAGCTCAACGCGATCCTCGCCGAGCGACGCGCGGTCCCCCGGCTGGTCCGCCACGACGGCTGGGACTACCACCTGCACGCCACCGACCCGTCCGCCCCGCTGGCCGACCGGATCGCGGTGGAGACGGCGATGGCGATGGTCGACGTGATCCGCGCGGACGAGCTGAGCCGGCTCGCCGTCTGCGCCGACGAGACGTGCGACGGCATCGTCCTCGACCTCTCGCGCAACCGCTCCCGCCGCTACTGCAGCGCGGCCTGCGGGAACCGGCTCGCGGTGGCGGCCTACCGGGCGCGCCGGGCCTGACGAGTCACTCAGCGTCCCCACAGCGAGCGATGGGCAGGGTCCTGGGTATCCGGAGTGACGAGGAGCAGCCACCGTGACGACCCGACCCGCCGAGGACCGCTGATGTTCGCCGACCGGATGGAGCTGGTCGCCGCCGTGGCGGCGACCGGGTGGATCGTGCTCGCCGCGACCACCGTCGTGGCTCGCCGCCGGGCCGTCCCCCGGCGCCTCGTGCGGCCCGGCGTGCTGGTCGCGGGTGGGGTCGCGGCCCTGCTGTTCGGCGCGGGCGCGGCGCTCGCCGACCACGTCGCCGACGCGGGGAAGGGCCCCACCGGCTACGACAGCGCCGTGTGGACCTTCGTCGTCGAGCACCGCGCCACCGCCGGCACGGTGATCGCCTCGGCGCTGCGGGTCGGCGGCGGCATCGTCGCGCTCGGCGCCCTGGCCTGCGCCGTGGGCCTGCTGCTGGTGCTGCGCGGGCGACGGCTGGACGCGCTGCTGGTGGCCGGCACGCCGCTCGTGAGCACGCTGCTCGGCGACACGTTGAAGCTGGGGTACGGCCGACCGCGACCGCCCGCGGCGGAACAGCTCATCCCCGAGGCCGGATTCTCGCTGCCGTCGGGGCACACGGTGGACGCCACGGTGGTGCTCGGCGTGCTCGCACTCGTGCTCGTGGCCCGGACGGCAAGCCGTCGGCGGCGCGCCGCGATCGTCGCGGCGGCCACCGTCATGATCACCGCGGCGGGAGCGGGCCGGGTGTACCTCGGCGTGCACTGGGCCACCGACGTCGTCACCGGCTGGCTGCTCGGCGCGGCGTGGGTCGCGCTGTGCGCGGTCGTGCTGCTGCTCGCTGAGAGGACACCGCGTCGGCACGCAGCTCAGACGACCACGACGGGGCAGGGGGCGAACTCCACCAGCCCGCGGCTCGTCGACCCGAGCATGCCCCCGGTCTCCGGCCCGCGCCAGCGGCCGACCACGACGGCGCGGGCGTCGGCCGCCTGATCCAGCAGCGCCCGCAGGGCGGTGTCACCCACGACCCGCGACTCGATCACCACACCGGGCCGGAGCTCGCGGCATCGGGCCACCCGCGACTCGAGCGCCGCCGCCGCGTCGGCGGCGAGCTCGGAGCCGTGCGACGCGGATCGTCGCACGCTGTGGCCGCCCGCGGTGACGACGATGTCACTCCAGGTGTGCACGGCGAGCACGTGCGCGCCGTGCGCGGCGGCGATCTCCGCGGCCCGCTCCAGGACGGCGTCGGCGGTCGGTCCGTCGCCCACCCCGGCCACGACCGGCCCGGTGCGGGGTGGCGGCAGTCCGGGTGCGGCTCCCCGGACCACCGCCACGGAACAGTCGGCGCGGGCGAGCAGGGCCAGCGCGAGGGTGCCGGCGAGCATCCCGGCAGTGGACGCCCTCGCCGTAGCTGCCGACGACGAGGAACCCGTCGGGTGTGGTCCGCTCGAGCAGCGCGTCGGCGACCCCGCCCTCGGCGAGCACCGCCTCGACGGGGTCCGCGCCCTGCCGCTCGGCGGTGTCGACCAGCTCGCGCAACCAGGCCGGGAGCATGCCGTCGTCGGGCCCCGGGGTGGCCGGGACATGCACCAGTCGCAGTGCTCGGCCCGTGTCCGAGGCGAGCTCGGCCGACCAGCCGACCGCCTGCCGCGCCGAGTCGGAGGCGTCCACCCCGACCACCACTGCCCGCCTGCGCGAGGTGCTCATCAGCCCTCCCGGCCGCATACGGCGGGCCGCCCTCCGCGGCCCGCATGCCGATCATGCCGCGTCGGCGACGTCCGCCCCAAGGGGTAGGTGGTCGGTCACCCGCGGGACGAACGGCCCGTTCCCGCCCGCCGCCCACGGGAGGACCGTAGAGGGTGCACGGCACGGAGGAAGGGGCGCGATGTCGCACGAGGTGGACCTGGTCGGACCGGCGCTGGGTCTGTCCGTCCCGGACACCGTGGCCGTGCTCGAGACGGCCGCGCTGGCGCCGTCGGTGCACAACGCGCAGCCCTGGTCCTTCCGGACGGCCCCGGACGTCGTCGAGCTGTACGCCGACCCCACGCGGCGCATGCCCGTGGCCGACCCCGACGACCAGGAGCTGCGGCTGGGCTGCGGTGCCGCCCTGTTCAACCTCCGGCTCGCGCTGACGGCGCGCGGTGTCCGCCCGGCCGTCGCGCTGTTCCCCGACCCCGCCCGGCGCGACCTCGTCGCCGAGGTCCGGCGCGCGGGGACCGCCCACGCGACACCCGAACTGACGCGCCTGCTCGACGCCGTGCCCCGCCGCCACACCAACCGCCGCCCGTTCACCGACGCCGCGGTCACCGCCGCGGAGCGCTACGCACTGTGCCGGGCCGCCGCCGAGGAGGGGGCGCTGCTGCACGTCGTGCCGCCCGCCCAGCGGGCCGAGGTCGGCCGGCTCTCGGTCGCGGCGCACCGCAGGCAGCTGGCCGATCCGGCGTTCCGCGACGAGCTGCTGCACTGGACCGGAGCCGAGGCCGACCGGCCGGACGGCGTGCCCGCCCGCGCCGCCGGGCCGGCACCGGCTCCGCACGACCGCTGGGTGGTGCGCGACTTCACCGGCGGCACCGCGCGGACGCGGGTGCCGGGCCGCGACGCCGAGGACGAGCCGCTGCTCGCCGTGCTGATCCCGCACGTGACCGGCCCGGCGGCGGAGGTCCGCGCGGGCGAGGCGATGCAGCGGGTGCTGCTCACCGCGACCGTGGACGGCCTGGCGGTGTCGTTCCTCTCCCAGCTGGTGGAGGTCCCCGATGTGCGCGAGGAGCTGCGCAGGCTCGTCGGGGCGGCGCGCCCGCCCGTGGCCGTGCTCCGGATCGGGCGCGGCTGGCCGACGACGCGCACCCCGCGGCGACCGCTCGCCGACCTGATTCGGCCGTAGATCGGGTCGAATTCGGTCCTCCACCGCGATGTGGCAGGCCGCCTCGAACGGTGCGCGATGTACGGTGTGCCGGTCCCCTGACCACGGTGTCGACAGCACCAGCGGAGGAGTCCCGGTGACCATCTCGGTGTTCCTGCTCGACGACCACGAGATCGTGCGTCGCGGCATCGGACAGCTGCTGGAGACCGTGGACGACATCGAGGTCGTCGGTGAGGCCGGCACCGCCGCGCAGGCGATGGCCCGCATCCCCGCGCTCCGGCCGAACGTCGCGATCCTCGACGTCCGGCTGCCCGACGGCGACGGCATCACGGTGTGCCGCGACATCCGCTCGACGGTCGACCCGCCGCCCGCGTGCCTGATGCTCACCTCGTACTCCGACGACGAGGCGCTCTTCGGCGCGATCATGGCGGGCGCGGCGGGCTACCTGCTCAAGCAGGTCGCCGGCACGGACCTGATCGGCGCCGTGCGCACCGTGGCCGGCGGCGGCTCGCTGCTCGACCCGCGGGCCACCGCGCTCGTGCTCGAGCGGCTGCGCCGGGGCGACGAACCCGACGACCCGCGCTACGAGTCGCTGAGCCCGCAGGAGCGCCGGATCCTCGAGCTCGTCGCGGACGGGCTCACGAACCGGCAGATCGGCGCCGAGATGTACCTCGCCGAGAAGACCGTCAAGAACTACGTGTCGTCACTCCTGCACAAGCTCGGGCTGGGCCGGCGCACCGAGGCGGCCGTGTACGCCACCGAGCGGCGCCAGCACGGGCGCCCCGCGAAGGGCTAGACGTCGATCCACCGGACCCGCGTCAGCGCGTCGTGCGCAACTCGGTCATCGTGGCGCGCATCTCGTGGATGATCACGTCCAGCGCGACCACCGACTGCATGACCCGCTCGCGGGCCTCGGGGTCGCGGATGCGCGGCAGCGCCGACTGCAGGGCCAGGCCCGTGGCGAAGAGCTGCTGGATCACCTGGTCGTGCCGATCATGGGCCAGGCGGGCCCGGGCGGCCGGGTCGTCCGCGGCCCATCCGTCCCCGTGGTGATCGTCCATGCCCCACCCGCCTTCACGCCAACGCTGTCCACTGTCGGGCCGCGGCGGGGCGCCGGGCCACGGTCGTTGGTCCTGCCGTGGGGGTCCACCTGGCAGCCCCTGCACCCTCGGGACGGGGCGGGTCGTCCGCCTCTGTCGCCCCCGGCGGCCGCGGCTCACCGTGGGGCCATGGTGCGGACGACGACGGACACCGAGCGGCGCGTGGTGCGGCCGGCGCAGCCGGGGGTGTTCTCGCCGGGCGAGCTCGACGGCCTGCCGGAGCCGGTGCTGCGGTACCTGAACGCGGCCGTCTCGCCCGGCACACCGCTGGCGCGCACGGCCCGGATCCGGATGCACGGGACGATCAGGATCGGGCGGTGGCTGCCGTTCCGGGCCCACGAGGTGATCAGCCCGCACACCGGGTTCGTCTGGTCCGCACGCGCCGGAGCGGTGATCACGGGGTCGGACCGCTACGTCGACGGCGCCGGGCTGGCCGACTGGCGGCTCGCCGGGCTGGTCCCGGTGATGCACGCCGAGGGCCGCGACGTCACGCTCAGCGCGGCCGGCCGCAGCGGCGGCGAGGCCGTGTGGGTGCCGACGACGCTGCTGCCCCGGTTCGGGGTGAGCTGGACGGCCGAGTCGGACCGGTGCATCACCGCGCGCTTCGCGGTCGGCGACGCGCCGATCGCGCTCCACCTGCGGCTCGACACCCGCGGTTGCGCCCTGTCCTTCGTCTTCGCGCGGTGGGGTGACCCGAAGGGCACCGGCGAGTGGGACTGGCACCCGTTCGGCGGCGAGTTCACCGAGCACCGGACTTTCGCGGCGTCACCGTGCCCACGGCCGGCCGGATCGGCTGGTTCCCCGACACCGACGGCTTCACCACGGGCGAGTTCTTCCGCTACCGGATCACCGACCTGGAGCTCGTGACCCGGCCCGTGTCCTGGGCGTCGACGCCGCAGCGGAGCAAGGCGAAGGTCCATCGGTGGGGGGACTAGTGCCCGGCAGGGCGGGGTCGTCGGGCCCCTGTCCGGTCGGAGTGCCGCGGAGCACGCTCGGGCCATGACACTCGTGGAGGGCGAGGGCACTGCGGCCCTCGCCGGAATCCCCCGGACGGGTCCCGCCCCCACCGATCCCGTGCGGCTGGTGATGGCCCGCCGGCTCCTCGGCGTGGCGTCGGAGACGTCGTTGCGCGACGTCGCCCGCGAGCTCTACGAGAGCGAGGTCGGCGTGGTGCTCGTCGACAACCCCGGCGGCGCGACGGGGCTGCTCTCGGAGCGTGACCTCGTCCAGGTCGTCGCCGACGGCGAAGACCTGGACGAGCGGCAGGCCGCGGACATCATGACGGCCGATCTCGTGACCGCGGAACCGGACGACAGCATCGCCACGGTCGGCGCGCTCATGCGGGATGCGGGCGTGCGGCACGTCCCGATCGCCGTCGCCGGCACCGTGGTCGGGGTCGTCTCGATCCGCGACATCCTCGCCGTGCTCCTCGCCGGGCTGGAGCCCGGCCGGGGATGAGCGCGGCCGGGCTCTCAGGGGCGGCAGGGGAGGGGGTGCCCTCCTCCCAGCCCGTGCGCAGCGGCGCGCTCGGCTCTGCGGTCGTCATCGCGTCTCGTCTCCCCTCACCTCAGGTGGACCCACGCCGCGGGCGACGGCCTTCCCGCCGCGTCGAGCACCGTGAGCAGGTACCAGCCGGGCGGCGCCAGGTTCGGTGACGCCGGGAGCGTCAGCGCGAGGGTGTCCGCTCCGGTGACGGTCAGCGGCAGGTCGACCAGCCGCTGCTCCAGGTCGCTGGAGTGCGTGGTGGCCACGGGTCGCATCAGCGCGGCGCTCGCGACGGCGGCCGCGTCCGGCACCGTCGCCGTCAGCACCGACCCGTAGGTCACCTCCTGCTGCGCGGGCACCACCGACGGCCGGGGCCCCGCGAACAGGTAGGGCGGCCAGAAGACCTCGACGCGCATCTCCTCGGTCTTGCGCTGCGGGTTCGACCCCGCCGTCACGACCTTGCCGTCCGGCAGGAGCACGGCGACCGAGTGGTAGAGCCGCGGCACCCGGCTGTCGGCCGCCATGCGCCACTCCCCCGCCGCCGGGTGGTAGATCTCGGCGCCGAACGCCGCCTGCGCGGCCGTCTCCTCCATCATCGCGCCGCCGTTGACCAGCACGGTGCGGTCCGGCAGCAGCGTCGCGCACAGGTGCATGCGGCCCATGTGCAGGTCGGCCGTGCGGGTGTAGGCCGGAGCGGCGGCGGTGAGGTCGGCGACGGCGGTCGCGGCCGTCGCTCCCGCCTGGTTGTGCATGTCGTACGGCCCGCCGCCGATGATCATCACCTGCTGGGCCTGCGCGGGGGGCAGGAGCACGCTGGCGGACTGGTTGCGGCTGCCGGGGTCGGGCAGGCCGGGGACGTCGGTCGTGGCGTTCGTCGTGAGGTTCCAGACCGCGGGCCGCACACCGTTGTTGTCGCCGTACTGGCCACCGCTGTAGAACACGCGGCCGTCGGCCAGCAGGAACAGGTGCCCGTACATCGGCCAGTGCGGGGACTGCGGCCGGGTCGCCCAGCCCGCCCCGTCGGTGTAGATCTCGGGGACGAGGTTGAGCTGGCTGGTCCCGTCGAGCCCCGAGGTCGCGAGCACCCGCCCGTCGCCCAGCGCCAGCAGCGACGGGTACCAGCGCCCGCCCGCCATCTGGGGCTGCGGCACCCAGGTCCGGGTCGCCGGGTCGAACGCGATCGACTGGGTCAGGCCGAAGAACGGGTCGTACTGCTGCGTGCCCCCGGCCGCCAGCAGCCGCCCGTCGGGGAGGAACGCGTGCCCGACGCAGAAGAGGTCGACGGGCGTGTCGGGCTGCTCCTGCTCCGCGCCGGGATAGCGCCACACCGTCGTGCCGAACTGGTGGGCGTTGTGCCGGTCCGGGTCGTTGCTGGAGCCCGCGAAGAACAGCAGGTCGCCGGTGTGCAGCAGGGCGGCGTGCACGGCGAGCGTGCCCGAGCCGTCTTCGAGCAGGCGCCAGACCCCCATCTCCGGCGCCATCTCGAGGTCGGTCATCGCGTCGAGGACCCGCTGGAACGCGGCGTTCTGTCCCACCGGGGCGTCGACGGCGACCACGACGAGGTGCGGCTCGCCCGCCGCGCCCAGTGGCGTGATCGCCAGCCCGCAGCCCTGGTTCTCCCAGAAGTCCCAGTCGGGGATCTTCGTCCACGGTCCCCAGCCGTCGCCCGGCCGCCCGCGCCCGTCGAGGTGCCAGCCGACGCTGTAGAACGCCTCGTTCTTCGCCACCGGGTTGTCGACGGCGAGGACCACGAGCTCGGCGTGCCCGTCACCGTCGAGGTCGGCGACGGCGAGCCCGGCGCCCTGGTTCTCCCAGAACGGCCAGTCCGGCAGGGCCTGCCAGGGCCGCCAGTGGGTCACGGTGCCGTCGGCGTCGAGCGGGCCGCTGCGGTAGTAGGCGGCGTTCGGGCCGTCGGGGGCGTCGACCATGAGCACGACCAGATCGGGACGGCCGTCGCCGTCGACGTCCGCGACCGTGATGTCCCCGCCCGCGTTCGCCCAGGGGAACCAGTCGGGGACGAGCTGCCAGTCCGTCCACCCGCCGGTCACCGCTCCGGACGCCGGGTCCAGCGACCAGCCGACCCGGAACCAGCCCAGGTTGGGTCCGTCCGGGGCGTCGAGGAGGAACACGACGAGGTCGAGTGCACCGTTGCCGTTCACGTCGGCGACCGCGACACCGGCGCCCTGGTTCTCGTCGGAGAACCAGTCGGGGACGGGTTGCCAGGCGGTCCATCCGCCGGTGAGCGCGCCGGAGTCGTCGAGCGCACGGCCGACGCGGTAGAAGGCGGCGTTGCGCCCCGGGGGCGCGTCGACCATGAGCAGCACGACGTCCGGACGCCCGTCGGCGTCGACGTCCGCGACGGCGATCGAGGCGCCGGCGTTCTCCCAGGGGAACCAGTCGGGGACCGGGGTGAAAGGGGTCTGCATCGGCAACCGATCGCTCGAGGGTGGGGGAGGCATCCCACCGCAGAACCCGGCCCGGGGGCAACGCTCCCGGGGTTCAGGCGGCCAGCAGGCGTAGGAGCTGCTGCCGATCGGGGCCGGGCGGCGGGGGCAACGGGTCGTCGCCGAGCTGCGCCATCCGCTGCGCGATCACCGGCCGGGCCAGCACCTCCTGCGGCAGCGCGGTGCACTGGACCGTCTCGATCAGCCCGCGGAAGACGTCGGGATCCGTGCGGGCGGCGGCGAGGAACCGGGTCGTCGTCGGGTCCGGGGCCGGCGGCTCGCGCCCCTCCCGCAGCGCGGCCATCTCCGCGACCCGCTGCCGGTCCGCCCGCACCTGGTTCCAGTAGTACGGCGCGACCTCGCGGTCGGTGCGCGCGTGCCACACCTGCGCGAACATCGCGGGATCGTCGAGGTGGGCGGCGGCGACCTGCCGCAGCACCTGCGCGTGCATCATGCCGACGCTCAGGCCGCGGCCGGCCGACGGGTTCGTGCAGGCCCACGCGTCGCCGACCGCGGCGAGGCCGGTGACCACCGGCCGCCCGTCCACGACGTAGCCGTGGATGCGGTCGAGCACCCCGGCCATGGGCAGCACGCCGGTGAGCGGCGTGCCGTCGAGCCAGTGGGCCTGCAGCGGGCAGGCGCGCACGACCCGGTCGAAGCCGTCGACGTCGCGCAGGGCCTTGAGCGGGGCGTCGCCGGTGACGGTGAAGACCGTGACGGACCAGGTGTCGTTGTCGCCGTAGAGGGTCAGCACGGAGATGCTGCCGAGGGGCGTGAGCACGGGGCCCATCCGCTGGGGCTGCGCCCGGCCGGTGAAGTAGCGCGTGTAGTAGACGAAACCCTTGTCCTCGGCCTGCGCCTGCGGTGGGCGGCCGCCCAGCCCGGCGATCCAGTCGGCCGCGCGGGTCCGCCGGCCCATCGCGTCGACGACGAGGTCCGCGCGCAGCTCCTCCCCCGTGTCCGTGCGGACGCCGGTCACGTGCGGCACCCCCGGAACCGCGGACGGACCTGTCAGCAGCCCCGAGATCCGGACGCCGCGGCGGACGGTCACGCCGGGCTGCTCCTGCGCCGCGGCCGCGGTCGCCGCCTCGACCACCGGCCGCCGGCCGGTGACGTGCCGCAGCGCCGCGTCGCCCGGGCGGGGGCTGCGGTCCGTGAGCGTCGGCGGCAACGGGTCGAGGTAGTCGACCCATCGGCAGCCCGCCGCCAGCAACCGGTCGGTCAGCCCCGGCAGCTCGGCGTCGCAGACCTGCCGGAACCGCGCGAACGTGTTGTGCGGCTGGTGGAACTGGGCGACCCCGCCACGCTTCCACGACCCCCACGCCTCCGCCGGCGCCGTCGGCACCCCGTCCGGATCGGCCTCCAGGACGGTGACGTCGTGCCCGTCGCGGGCGAGCATCATCGCCACCGACAGCCCGATCATGCTTCCCCCGCACACCACCACAGAACTCATCGCACTCCCTCGCTTCGCTCGGTCGGCCCAGGAGAATCCGACTCAGCGCGAAGCGCTGTGACATCGATTCGCTCGCTACGCTCGCTCATGCCACACCTCCCGGCGCTCCCACCGATCCCGGTTGGGAGAAGAGGAGTGTCCGGCCCCCTCGGATACGTCCCGCTCGGAGGCGGCCGCCGCGGGTCACGCCCGAGGCGCGTACACCTGCACGGCGCCGTCGGCCTCACGGGTCGCGAACGTCGGCAGCGGCCGGGGCGCGACCGGCAGCTGGTGGCGGATCAGGTCGCCGGACAGCGCGAAGACGGTGGTGTGGCACGGGCAGTCGAGGTTCCGCGCCGCGTCGAGGGCGAGCCGGCAGCCCTGATGGGTGCACGACCCCGACACGGCGCGCACGACGCCGTCGACCCGGTGCACGAACCCGGCGACGGCGCCGAGGTCGAAGGCGCGGACGGCGCCCTCGGGCAGTTCGGTGGTGGCGGCGACGGTGTGCCAGACCCCGTTGGTCGGAGTGATCGTGCGGAACCGTCCGGGGCCTGCTCGGGGCCGGTCAGCGCGTGACCGACCGCGGCGCCCACCGCGGCGGAGGCGGCGGCGAGACCCGCGCCCTGCACGAGCAGCCGCCGGCGCCCGAGGGACCGGGGGTGCTCGGAACCCGCGTCCCCCGGCGTGGGCACGGGGGCGAGGGCGGCAGCCCCCGGGGAGGCGCTGCAGCGGGGTCGATCTCGACAGCGCCGAGCTCGGCCGCCAGCCGGGCGTGCAGCTCGTCGACGAACCCCGCCCGGGGCTCGTCCGCGCCCGGCCGCGCGGCACTCAGCTCGATCGCCACGCGCAGCTCGTCGGCCTCGGCGGGCGTGGCCCGGAACGGTCGGGGCCGCCGCCCGGTGAGCAGGTCGTCGAGGTGGCGGCGCAACCCGCGCCCGGTCACGGTCGTACCTGCGCAGGTCGTACCCGCCTCGTCCGCGAACTCGACGAAGCGCTCTAGCTCGAGCGCGGCCCTCACCGGCCCGCCTCCTGCGCGAGCTGCGCCGCCCGGCGCAGCGCCCGGTGCTGCAGGACCTTCGCGTTGGCCGTGCTGACTCCCAGGGCGGCCGCGGCCTCCTGCACCGAGCACGAGTCGAGGAAGCGCAGTTCGAGGATGCGGCGGTAGTTGGCCGGCAGGGCGGCCAGGATCGCCCGGGTCCGGCCCGGCGGGGCGGGCGGAGCCTGCTCGGCAGCGGCGGTCGCCGTGTGTTCGTCGTCCAGCGTCGTCACCTCCAGTCCGAGTGTGCGCCGCCAGTGCCGTGCCAGCACGGTGCGGGCCGTCGCCGCCAGGTAGGCCCGGACCTCTCCGACGCTCGCCGAGACCCGCAGGGGCCGCAGCGCCGCCAGGAACACCTCCGCGGTCAGGTCCTCCGCATCCGGCCGGTTCCCGACCTTGGCGAACATCGTCCGGTAGACCCGGTCCACGTTGTCCCGGTACACGGCCTCCCAGTCCGCGTAGGCCTCGCCGGTCGGCATGCGCCACTCTGGCGCACGGGCGGCAGGTGCACCAGCCCCGCCCTAGACGGAGCGCAGAGGTCGCACGGCACGGTCGTCACCTGCCGGTGCCTCGGCGAGCTCGTCGAGCCGGCTGCGCACGGCGCGAAGCGCGTAGTAGAGCCGCGAGCGGACGGTCCCCGGCGGGACACCGAGCCGGGCGGCGACCCGCTCCGCAGGCGCGTCGCGGTAGTAGGTCTCGACCAGCACCTCACGATGGGCGGGCGACAGGTCGCGCAGTACCACGTCGAGCAGGCCGCGGTCGAGAAGGCACTCGTACCCGCCGTCGACCTCACCCTCGACGGGCACGATGTCGTGCAGGGTCTCGCGGTGCGCGCGGGCGGTGCGGCCGGCGTCGATCAGGACGTGCCGGAGCACCCGGCGCAGCCAGGGCCGCAGCGGTCGGCCGTCGTCCACCAGCCGGGGCAGGTGTCGCCAGGCGCGCAGGAAGGTCTCCTGGACGGCGTCCTCGGCGGCCGCGCGGTCGTCGGTGAACCACTGCGCGTACCGCAGCAGGGCGGAGGCGTGGTCGCGGTAGAGCTCGCGCAGTGCGGCTCCGGAGTCGGTGGCGGCGTGCGCGTGGGAAAGAACCGTCGTCATGTCTACTAATACGAGTAGTAGTTACGCCGGCGTTCAGCGGGCAGGGGGATGAGACCAGGGCCCGACGGCCGGCCGCTTGTTCGTGCCCGTGCCCCCCAGTCTGCATCCCTCTGAGTCGCCGGCTGAACGCCTCGTCGGGTGCGACGCGTGGAAGGGGCGGTGGGCGGTCCCGCGGCCCCTCGGCCGCCCACCATCCGACGGCACGGGGCATACGGACCGGAGGCACCCCCATGAAGCGCATCCACATCCTCGCCGGCGTGCTCGCCGCGGCGGCGCTGGCCGGCGGCGGCGCGGCGTACGGCAACGCACTGGCCGGCCCCGCCACGGTGGGCGGCGCCGCGTACGGGGCGCAGGCCACCTCCCGGACGGCCGCGCCCGCCGCCCTGCAGATCAGCGCCGCGGCGCTGGCCCCGGGCACCGCGCTGGTCGACGGCACCGGCCGGGCGTTGTACCTGTTCGAGGCCGACACGGGCACCATG
>CAWADQ010000012.1:0-32974 GCA_963780835.1 uncultured Actinomycetota bacterium
TCCGTCCTCGACCCGGCGGTATGGACGACGTCGTACCTGCCGGCGTGGAGCTCCCGCGCCGCGGCGGCCGCGGCCTACTCCGTCGAGAAGGACGGGCTGCACCTCACCATCCCCGCCGACCACCCGCTGTGGTGCCCCGACCTGCACCCCACGCCGCTGCGGGTGTCCGCCGTGCAGACCGGCAACTGGTCGGGTCCCGTCGGCAGCACCCGGGGCCAGCAGCCGTTCCAGGACGGCCTCGTCGTGCGCGAGGAGCAGCCCACCGTGCTCGGCTACACCCCGCACCACGGGCACGTCGAGGTGACCTGCTCGGCGCGGATCCCGCCGTGGTCGATGTTCTCGGCGTGGATGGTCGGCATCGAGGACGAGCCGAACCGCTGCGGGGAGATCTGCCTGGTCGAGGTGTTCGGCGACACCCTCGACGGCGACCGTGCCGCCGTCGGCTCGGGGATCCACCGCTTCCGGGACCCCGAGCTCGTCGAGGAGTTCTCGGCCGAGCTGATGACGCTCGACGTCACGCGGCCGCGCCGCTACGCCATCGACTGGCGTCCGGGGCGCGTCGAGTTCTTCGTCGACGGCGAGCGCACGCGGGTGTGCGCGCAGGCGCCCGGCTATCCGCTGCAGCTCATCCTGGGCGTGTTCGACTTCCCGGACCGTCGACCGGCCGGGAACCTGACCGTCCCCGAGCTGGTCGTGCACCGGGTGCACGGAACAGGATGATCCGGAGACGATCCGAGTCGCTCCCGGTCGGCGCGGACCAGCGGGCGGACGACGGCGAGCGTCAAAGGTCGTGGGCCTCGTCGTAGCCGTAGTCCCCGTCGGGCTCCACCGGCGCGGGGCCCCGGCCGCCGCGGTCGTGGTGCGCCGCGTCCTTCCGTCGGCCCGGATCGCCGGCCGTGATCTCGTGCACCAGGTCGTAGCCGTAGTCCTCGGACTGTTCCTGATCGCGCTGCTGCATGACGCAGGCCTCCGTCGTCCCCGATCGGCGCGGGCAGACCATGCTGGGTCCGGCCGCCCGCGCCGCGCAAGACCGTCCGGCGACGGCGGGTCAGCCGGCCGGCGGGATGTTCTGATTCACGTGGAACATGTTCTCCGGGTCGTAGCGCCCCTTGACCTGCGCCAGCCGCTCGTAGTTGCCGCGGTAGGCCGCCCGGACGCGGTCCTCCCCCTCGTCCATCATGAAGTTGACGTAGGTTCCTCCGGCCGACATCGCGTGCAGGTCCGCGAAGTAGTCGCGGGTCCACTGCGTGATCGCTTCGGCGTTGGCCGGGTCCGGGTCGACCCCGACGATGTTGCCGATCCAGCCGCCGTCGCGGTACGGGAACGCCGTCGCGTCCTCCGGCACGCGGGCTGCGGCGCCGTCGATCGGGTACAGGTGCATGGTCGAGTGGCCGGTGGGCAGACGCTCGCCGTAGCGACGGTGCACCTCGATCGCGGCGTCGGAGATCTCGGTGAACACGTCCGAGCGCCAGTACCACTGCAGCCCGGGCGGGTAGAGCGGGTCGAACGCGCTCTGCAGCGCCGGGAACGGCATCGGCGCCAAGCCCATCACCAGCGGGGATCCGAACTCCCGCACCGGGGCGAGCACCTCGTCCGCGCGGGAGTGCGGACCGGTGTAGCACCAGACGACGCCACAGGCCTTGCGGCCCCACAGCTCCTCGGGGAACGGCGGGGCGGGCGGGATGGTGACCAGGGCGAACCAGCCGTTGAGCTCCTCGGGCAACGTCGGCAGCAGGTCCCGGTACCACCGCATGACCTCGGTCGTGTCGGCGATGTCGTACAGGACGGGTCCACCGATGATCAGACCGTTCTCGCCGACCGGGTGGCAGCGGAAGGTGATCGAGGTGACGATCCCGAAGTTGCCGCCCCCACCGCGCAGTGCCCAGAACAGGTCGGCGTGGCTGTCCTCGGATGCGGTGACGAACGTCCCGTCGGCGAGGACGACGTCGGCCGCCAGCATGTTGTCCAGCGTCATCCCGAACTTGCGGGTCAGGTACCCGACCCCGCCGCCGAGGGCCAGCCCGGCGATGCCCGTGTTGGCGATGAAACCCGTGGGGACGGCCAGACCGAACGCACCGGTGGCGTGGTCGAGATCGCCGAGCGTGGCCCCGGGGTCGACGCGGACGGTGCGGTGCTCCGGGTCGACGGTGGTGCTGCGCATGAGGGACAGGTCGACGACCAGCGCGTCGTTCCAGACGCCGAGCCCGCTCGCGCTGTGCCCGCCGCTGCGGACCGAGAGGGTGACGTCGTACTCGCGGCCGAACCGCACGCACGCCAGCACGTCCGCGACGTCCCGGCAGCGGGCGATCGCCGCGGGCCGCTTGTCGATCATGCCGTTGTACACCGCGCGCACCTCGTCGTAGCGCGGGTCGGCGGGGGTGATCACCTCGCCCCGGAGCGCGGCGGTGAGCTCGTCGAACGGGGCGATCTGGGTCGTGGTCATCAGGTCTCCTGCATGCGGGGAAGCGGTCGGCCCTGACGCTAGGAACGCCGCGTTCGCGCAGCGTTCGCCCGGCGTGCCCCGCTCAGGAGGAGGGGCGAACGCCCGCGACGCCGAGCGCGACGAGGTCGCGTTCGCAGCGGTCGAGGAGCGCCAGACTGCCCTGGTCCGCGGCCAGGTCGGCGGCCTCCTGCAGCCGGACCACCGCGGCGTCCCGCTCGTCGTACGCGGCACGCATCCGCAGTACCTCGGGCAGCCACCACACGTCGTCCCGGGCACGGGCGTCGGCGGCGGCCTCGTCCAGGGTGCGTCGCGCGCCGTCCCGGTCACCGGTCTGGTCGAGCAGGTCGGCGAGCAGCGACAACCAGTAGGGCCGGCGCGCGAGCGCACCGTCGGCGACCAGGTTCGCGACACCGCGGCGGGCCAGGTCGACGCCCTGCGTCCCGCCGCGAGACCAGCCGTCGAGCACCAGCCCCCACTCCCGGTAGTAGCCGAACCCGTACCGGTCGCACAACTCGCGCAGCTCGGCGACCATGCGTTGCAGCCCCGCCCGGTCGCCGCGCATCTGACGGAGCATGACGGCGTAGGCCAGCGCCACCGCGAGGCTGTACGGGTGGTCCAGCGACCGGGACCGCTCGACCGCCTCGCGGGTGCTCGCCTCGGCCGCCGCGTCGTCGCCCCGGAGCCAGTGCGCGTGGCCGGCCCAGGCCCGGCTGTGCACGTCGGTGCGGGTGCCGACGCTGACCAGCATCCCGTGCGGGAGCGCCGCGGCCATGGCGAGGTGCTGCAGCCCCTCGGCCGGCCTGCCGAGGCTCATCGCCGACCCGGCGAACGCGAAGTGCGCCGCGCCACTGATCTCGGAGCCCGGTGCCGCGAGCGCGAGGGCCCGCGTCGCCGCCTCGTGCGCGGCCCTGGTCCGGCCCTGGACGAACCGGGACGACCACAGCCCGACCAGCCCGTCGACGAGCGAGTCCGCGCGGCCGAGCGCCTCGGCGAGTTCGATCGACCGTTCCATGACGGCCTCCAGGGTGTCCGACGCGTAGCCGTACCGGGCGTTGAGCGGCGCCGCCATGGCCTCCAGCACGGCCAGCTCCCGGCGGTCGCGGTCGGGTCCCTGCGGCCGGGCGCGGATGATCTCCAGCGCGGCGGAGTGCAGCCGGATCGCCTCGGCGTGCGCGAACACGCCCGCCGCCACGTCCGCCGCGCGCCGGTAGTGGGCGACGGCGCGCTCGGGCTGGCCGCCCCGGGCGTACTGCTCCGCCAGCTGCGCGGCCACCGGGTCGAGGTCGTCGGCGTGCAGCAGTTCGAGGCCCTGGGCGACGCGTCGGTGGAGCAGCCAGCGCCGCGGCGGGCTGAGCCGGGCATAGGCGGCGTCGCGCAGCAGGTCGTGGGAGAAGTCGTAGCTCTCCCCACCGTCGCCGTGCTCGCGCAGTATCCGGCGGCGCCACAGCTCGTCGACCGCCGCGACGACCCCGTCGGTGTCCAGGTCGGCGGCCACCGCGAGCAGGTCGAGCGTGACGTCCCGGCCGACCGCCGCGGCGATCCCGGCGATCTCCTGCGCCGCCGGGCCCGGCCTGGCCGAGCCGGTTGCGCAGCACGGCGGCCAGATCCCCCGCCGGGAGCGATCCCCGGCCCACCGCACGCATCGCCTCCACGACGTGCAGGGGAAACCCGCCGGTGACCGCGGCCAGCAGCCCGCGCTCCGAGTCCGGGAGCGGACCGCCGCGCAGCGCCTCGGCCAGCCGCGCGGTGTCCTTCTCGTCGAACGGCCCGAGCGCGAGGTCGGTCAGCATCCCCGACGCCCGCAGGTGGGCGACCCAGTCGGCCAGCGCGGCGTCGTCCGGTCCACCGTCGTCGCGCAGGGTCGCCGCGAGCAGCACGGGAGCGCGCGGCAGCAGGTCCAGGCAGAAGGTGAGGAAGGACAAGGTCTCCTCGTCGCACCACTGCACGTTGTCGAGGACCAGCAGCATCGGACGACCGACACCCAGGAGCGCCCGGGCCACACCCTCGTAGAACCGGTGCCGCTGCCACGTGTCCGCGAGTGCCCGGCTCGTGGCGTCACCACCCGAGGAGGGAACCAGCCGGTCGACCTCCGCGCGCCACACCGGGTCGAGCCCGCCGAGCGTCGCCTGCACCTCGGTGCTGCGCAGCCACGCGGCGACCGGGGCCAGCGCGAGCCGGCCGGAGGTCGCGAAGCAGTGCGCCGTCGCGACCACGGCCCCCGCGCGGCGGGCCGCCTCGGTGACCTCGGTGACGAGCCGGCTCTTCCCGACGCCCGGGCTGCCCCGCACCAGCACCACGCCGGGCCGCCCCGCCGCGGCCGCCCGCCAGGCCGCCCGCAGCACCCCGACCTCCCGGGCCCGGCCGACGAAGGGCACGGCACCCGCCGTCCCGGTCTCCGCCGTGGACGGGCGGGCGAGCAGCCGGCGCAGGACGGCCTGCGTGGCCTCGTCCGGCTCGACTCCCAGCTCACGCTCCAAGATCGAGGCACAGCGGTGGTAGGTGGCGAGCGCGGCCGCCCGGTCGCCGAGGCCGGCCTGCAGCTCCATCAGGACGCGGTAGCCGGCCTCCTCCAGCGGCCGGAGCCGGATCCGGAGCCGGGCGGCGTCCAGCGCCGCGGCGCCGTCACCGCGGCGGGCACGCGTCGTGCACACCAGTGCGCACATCTGGACACAGCGCTCCTGGAGTTGCGTCCGCGCCTCCAGCACCCAGTCGTCGTAGACGCCCGGCAGCAGGTCGCCCCGGTAGACGGCCAGTGCCGCGTCGGCGTGGGCGAGCACGGCCTCGTCGTCCCCGGCGGCGTCACGGGCCGCGTCGCTCTCCCGGCAGAACACCCGCAGGTCGACGTGCACCGCACCGCCGTCGTTCCAGCACAGATCCCGCGCCGTCACGGTGAGACAGGGCTCCCCGGCCAGCGCGTGCCGCAGGTTGTGCAGCTCGCGGCGCAGGTTCGTCAGCGCCTGCGCGTCCGTCGAGTCGGGCCAGAACAGTGCCGCGATCCGCTGGCGGGTCTGCGGGGCGCCGGCGTGCACGGTGAGGAACGCGGCGAGCGCGAGGGTCCGGGCGGACCGCGACCGGGCGGCACCGGTCGCGTCGTCCACGATGGCCTGTTCACCCAGGAGCAAGATCCGCAGCGTCACACCCGGCCTCCCTGCTCGGCGCAGGCCTCCACGGAGGGCTCAGGGTACGGCCTCGACGGCGCCGGGATCTCGTCCCACTCGCGGAGCCGGCGCTCCCCCACCACGCCGTGCAGCAGGACCCCCGCGTGAGGCGACCCGACGGGCCTCCGGTCAGCGGCGCGTAACCCCTGGTGACCCGGTGAGAACCTCTCGGATCGGGTACGGAATGTCACCCGATCACCCGAACCAGGTTGGTCCATCCGCATCACTTCTGTTACGAGAACGGCGCGTGCACTGGCGCTCGCGCGCTGTCGTCGTCAGGCTGATCTCATGCCGCGGTGGGTCTGGGCCTTGATCATCGATCATCATCATTTTCGTCTTCATCCTGCCCAACCCCGCCGCGGTCGGCACCTACATCGGCAATGCGATCGACTCGATCGTGATCTTCTTCCGCAGCATCGGCACCTCGGTGAACACCGTCTGAACCGGCCGAACCCGGACAAGAGGGAGGCGACGCGGCCGAGGGCGGGCGATCCCGACGACACGTACCGTCATCAGAGTGATCGACGGGATCGGGATCAGCGCCGCGCCGGTGGCGTACGTCGTGCGTGCCGGGCTGGTCGAATCGGTGCACCTCGGGCACGTGGTCGGGCTCGACGGCCACGGTGCGCGAGTCGTCGCCGTCGGCGAGCCGGACGTCACCTTCTTCCCCCGCTCGTCGGTCAAGCCGCTCCAGGCCGCCGCCATGCTGCGGGCGGGTCTCGACCTCGACGGCCCGCTGCTCGCCCTGGCGGCCGCCAGCCACTCCGGCGAGCCGGCGCACCTCGACGGGGTCCGGCGCATCCTGGGGGACGCCGGCCTCGGCGTCGACGACCTGCAGAACACCCCCGACCTCCCGCTCGACCCGGATGCGGCCGGCCGCTGGCGGGCGGCGGACCGGCCCCCGTCCGCCCTCGCCCAGAACTGCTCCGGCAAGCACGCGGCGATGCTCGCCACCTGCCGCGTCGCCGGTTGGGACACGGCCACGTACCTCGATCCCGGTCACTGTCTGCAACGGGCGGTGCGGGCGACGGTCGAGGACCTGACCGGCGTGCCCGTGGCGCACACCGCGGTGGACGGCTGCGGTGCCCCGCTGTTCTCCAGCACTCCGGCCGGGCTCGCCCGGGCGTTCGCGCGCATCGCGACCGCGTCGCCCGACACCCCGGAGGGCCGGGTCGCCGCAGCGCTGCGCGCGCATCCGTGGTGGGTGGCGGGCACCGGGCGCGACGTCGTCCGGCTGGCCGCCGCCGTGCCGGGGCTGGTGGCGAAGGACGGCGCGGAGGGCGTGTTCGCCGCGGCGCTCCCGGACGGGCGAGCGGTGGCGCTCAAGATCCTCGACGGGTCGCGGCGGCCGGTGCGGGCGGTGGTCGCGGCGGCGTTGCAGGCCCTCGGCGTCGACGGGCCCGAGCTCGCGGCGGCCGGGCACACGGCCGTGCTCGGGCACGGGGCTCCGGTGGGGTCGATCGAACCCGTCCTGGGGCGTCCCGCCGCAGGTTGACGGGCTGCCGGTGCAGAATCGCGACGTGCACACCGGCGAGCGGCCCCGGCGGGCGGCGGGCGTCGCGGCGTCGACGGACGAGCCGGACGCGGCCCGGCCGAACACCGGCCCGGCGCGCACGCGCGGTCCCGCGACCTCGCGCTGCGCCGGCCTGGTGCGCGGGGTCGTCGATCGCGGCGGGCTCCGCGCCGTCGCGACCGCCCTCACCCCCGCCGCCGTCTACCTCGCCGTGCGCGCCGTCGGGGTCGCCGTGCTCGGCCTCATGGCGGCCGGGCGCGACATGCCGCTGGTCACGGCGCTGCGCAGCTGGGACGCCATCTGGCTGCTCAACATCGCGCACTACGGCTACGACGGCGTGCCCACCGTGCTCGTCGACGCGTTCGGCCGGCACACGGCGGACACGGCGTACGCGTTCTTCCCCGGCTATCCCGCGACGGTCGCCGCCGTCGGGCTGCTGACCGGCGGGGACCTCGTCGCCGCCGCGCTGCTCGTGACGGCCGTGGCCGGCGTGGTGACGGCGTTCGGGCTGGTCCGGCTCACCGAGCTGGTACCTGGTGGGTCGCGCCGGGCCGGGCTGCTGCTGGTCGCCCTGTTCGCGGCGGCTCCGATGGGCGTGGTCCTCAGCATGGCCTACACGGAGGCGCTGTTCTGCGCGTTCGCGGTGTGGGCGCTGGTCGGTGTGCTGCGCGGGCAGTGGCTGCTCGCCGGCCTGTGCTCGGCGGCGGCCGGGCTGGTCCGGCCGACGGGCAGCGCGCTGGCACTGGCGGTCGGGCTGGCGGCGCTCGTCGCCGTCGTCGGTCGACGCGACGGTCTGCGCCCCTGGGTGGCCGGCGTGCTGGCGGCATCGGGCCTGCTGGGCTACCTCGGCTACGTCGCGTGGCGCACCGGGACGCCGACCGGCTGGTTCGACATCCAGCGCACCGGGTGGGGCTCGCAGTTCGACGCGGGGGCGTCACTGGTGCGGTTCGTCGGGCGGGCCCTGTCGACCGGGCACGAGCTCTACGACCTCGCGGTGCTGCTGACGCTGATCGGCTCGCTCCTGCTGCTCGTCGTCGCCGTCCGGATGCGCCTGCCGTGGCCGCTGCTGGTCTACACGGCCGCCGTGCTGATCACGGTGTGGTGCAGCGACGGGCAGGTCCACTCGCGGGTGCGCCTGCTGATGCCGGCGTTCCCGCTGCTGATTCCCGTCGCGCTCGGGCTCGCCCGCCGCCGTACGACGACGGCGGTCGCGGTCGTGGTGGCGGCCGCACTGGCGTCGGCGTGGTTCGGCGGGTACGCCCTGACGATCTGGCGCTACGCGATCTGACAGGGACTCAGCCGCGACCGGCCCCGCCACGTCCGCCCCGTACCCGCGCGGTTACGGTCGTCGGCGTGGACTTCGGGCAGGGCGGGCGGATCGGGCGATACGTGCGGATGTCGGCGCTGCCGGGGAAGGGGTCGGTGCTCGCCGGCAAGCTGCTGAAGGTCGCCGAGAGCATGCGCGGGGCGCCCGGCTGCGAGCTGTACGTCGTCAACCTCGTCGGCGGACGAGCCGGACACCGTCTGGGTCACCGAGGTGTGGGCGGACGAGGCCGCGTCGGACCGGGCGCTGTCCGGCGACCTCGGCGAGGCCGGGATCGGCGAGGTGATCGAGCTGCTGGCGGGCCCGCCGGAGCTGGTCGACCTCACCCCGCTCGGCGGCCCGGGCCTGCCCGCCTGACGGTCCGCGCCCGCCGGTCAGGAGCGCTCGGCGTCGGCCGGCCGCTTCCGGGACGCCCTGAGCGAGCCCGGGTGCGCCTTCGCCGTGGGGTCGTTGCGGGTCTTGACCAGGCTCGCCACCGTCACGACCGCCAGGACGACCATGATCACCCCGAGGCTGACCGGCGTGGAGATCTCCGGCACGGCAGGGCTGATGTCGACGTGCAGCCAGTGCAGGATCAGCTTGACGCCGATGAAGGCCAGGATCAGCGAGAGCCCCGTCGAGAGGTAGACCAGCCGGTCCAGCAGGCCCTTGACGAGGAAGAACAGCGCCCGCAGGCCGAGCAGGGCGAACGCGTTCGCCGCGAAGACGATGTAGGCCTCCTGCGTGACGCCGAAGACCGCGGGGATCGAGTCGAGGGCGAACAGCAGGTCGATGCCGCCGATGGCGACGAGCACGATCATCAGCGGGGTGACCATCCTGCGCCCGTCGATCCGGGTGACGAGCTTGCCGCCGACGTACTCGTCGGTCACCGGGAGGAGCCGCCGCGCCGTCTTGACCACGGCGTTGTCCTCGATGTCCGGGTCCTCGTCCCGGTGCCGGAACAGCTGCACCGCCGTGTAGATCAGCAGCAGCCCGAAGATCAGGAACATGAACGAGAACAGCGACAGCAGCGTGGCGCCGAGCGCGATGAAGATCGCACGCATGATCAGCGCGAGCACGATCCCGAAGGTCAGGACCTTGTGCTGGTGCTCCTCGGGCACGGCGAACGTCGTCATGATGATCACGAAGACGAACAGGTTGTCGACCGAGAGGCTCTTCTCGACGATGTAGCCGGCGAGGTACTCGGTGCCGAACTCGCTGCCGTGCGCCCACCACATCCAGGCACCGAACGCGAGTGCGACCAGGATGTAGAACACGGACCACGCCGTGGCCTCCCGGAAGCCCACCCGGTGCGGCCGCAGTGCCGCCAGCGCAAGGTCCAGTGCGAGCAGCGCGACGATCACCCCGATCGTCACGGCCCAGGTGAGCCCGCTGATCTGCAGCACTCTGGTGATCTCCCTCGTCGCACGGCCGCCGTGACGGGACCGGATACCCGTCGGCTCCGGGCCGGATACGTAAAGAGTACCTAAAGACCGGGTCGGGGCCGGTCCGCCAGGGAATCCGCTGGGACGGAGGGGACTGGATCATCGACCTTCGGGGTAGTCCCGCGCGGTCACCGGCTGCGGTGACGACGACCCCGAGGAGGACCAGTGGCACTCGACGACGAGGACATGACGACGACCGGCGGATCCGGGGCCGAGGGGCCCGCCGACTCCGGCGCGGGCAGCGGCACCCCGGGTGAGCACGACGGCGGAGCGGACGGCGGAGCGGAGGGCCCCGCCGACTCCGGAGCCGGCGGCGGCACCCCGGGCGTCGACGACGGCGGCGCCGACGGCGGCGCAGCCGAGGGCCCGGCCGACTCCGGTGCGGGCGCGGGTACGCCCGGCGCACACGACGGCGGGGCCGACGGGGGCGCGGACAGCGGTGCCAGCTGACCCTGCCGTTGCCGACGCGGCATCACCGGTGACCGGGCGGCCCGCGGTGGGCCGCCCGGAACCCGGCCCGCTGGCCCGCTGCGTCGGCGACCCGGACGTGTTCGCGGCGCAGTACTGGGGGCGGGCGCCGCTGCTGACCCGGAACGCGACGGGCGGGTTCCGGGACCTGCTCGACCTCGACGGCGTCGACGAGCTCCTGTCGCGCCGCGGCCTGCGGACCCCGTTCATCCGCATGGCGAAGGCGGGTCAGGTGCTCGACTCGTCGTCGTTCACCGCGCCCGGCGGGGTCGGCGCCGAGATCGGCGACCAGGTCCGCGACGACAAGGTGGCGGCCCACTTCGCGCGACGGCGCCACCGTCGTCCTTCAGGCCCTGCACCGCACCTGGCCCCCGGTGATCGAGTTCTGCACCCGGCTCGCGGCCGAGCTCGGGCACCCGGTCCAGGCCAACTCCTACGTCACGCCGCCGTCGTCGCGCGGGTTCTCCGCGCACTACGACGTGCACGACGTGTTCGTGCTCCAACTCGCCGGACGCAAGCACTGGACGATCCACGCCCCGGTGCTCGCCGACCCGCTGCGCGACCAGCCGTGGGGGCAGCGGTCGGCCGCGGTCGCCGCCGCGGCGCAGGAGCAGCCGGTGATCGACACGGTCCTCGAGCCCGGTGACGCGCTGTACCTGCCGCGAGGGTGGCTGCACGCGGCGACGGCGCTGGGCGAGGTGTCGGCGCACCTGACCGTCGGCATCCACGTCGTCACCCGGTTCGCCCTGGTCGAGGCGCTGGCCGCGCTCGTGGCGGACGACCCCGCGCTGCGCGCCACGCTCCCGCTGGGCATCGACGTCGCCGACCCCGCCGCGCTCGCCCCGCACCTGGACGCCGTCCGCACCGCCCTGGCCGAGGCCCTGTGCCGCGTACCGGACGAGGCCGTGGCCCGGCGGGTGCGCCGCCGGGTGTGGTCGGGCGGCCGACCCGAGCCGGTCGGCGTGGTGGCGGGGACGGCGTTCGCCGCGGGGCTCGCGTCGGGCGACGTCGTCCGGCTCCGCGTCGGGCTGCACCACCGCCTGCGCCCTGCTGGGGAACACGTGGTGCTGGAGCTGCCGGACCGGGAGATCAGCCTGCCCGCGTTCACGGAGGCGGCCGTGCGCGCGCTGACGCGCGGAACACCCGTCGCGGTGGGTAGCCTGCCGGGGATGGAGGAGGCCGACCAGATCGTGCTGGTGCGCCGGCTGCTGCGCGAAGGTGTCGTGGTCCCCGCCGGTCGGACGTGACGGCGCCCGTCCCCGAGCAGCCGGACGGGCTGCGCTGCGCCGACGCGGCCGAGGCGGCGGGCGACCGCGCTGGAGGGCACGGCGCCGCCCGCCGACCACTGGTTCCTCGTCGAGCACCCGGGCCCGTGGAACCGGTTCATCCTGGCGGGACCGGGTTTCGACGCCCTGGCCGCGACCGTCCTCGACCGGTGGGCGCGGGATGTGAACGGGCGCGTGCTCTTCATCCGCAGGCCCGGGCGTCGCGAGCGGTCGGCGCAGCGGCGCTGGTTCCGGGTCGACGGGCGGCCGGGGCACGAGTCCGTCCGCGCCGGGCGGTTCAGCGCCGAGGCCGAGCTGGTGGACGTCGTCGCCGATCCGGGCGCGGGCGTGGCCCACGACGGCCGGCTCGTGCTGGTGTGCGCCCACGGCCGGCACGACGCGTGCTGCGCCCTGCGGGGTCGGCCGCTGGCCGCCGCGATGGCCGCGGAACTGCCGGAGTGCACGTGGGAGTCCAGCCACCTCGGCGGGTGCCGGTTCGCCGCAGCGCTGGTGCTGCTGCCGCACGGGGTCGTCCTGGGGAACGTCGCCGCGGCCGACGGTCCGGGGATCGCCGCCGGCTACGCGCAGGGGCTGCTGCCGGAGCGCGGGGTGCGGGGCCGGGCGTCGCTGTCGCCGGCGGTCCAGGCCGCGCAGCACCATGCCCGGGTCGCGACCGGGGCGTTCGAGGTGGACGCGCTACGGCCCGTCGAGGCGTCGGACGGGTGTGCGGGCACATGGCTCGTCCGGTTCACCGACCCGGACGTGCGGGTCCTGCTGCGAGAGCGGCGGGTCGCCGCCGACCGGCCGCTGACCTGCGCCGCGACCGCGCCGGGATGGATGCGGGTCTTCGACCTGCTCGACGTCGCCCTCGCGACGCCGCAGCGGGCCGCCGTGCCGCGGTGACCGCCGAGCTCGCCCGGGGCCGGGTCAGTCGTCGGCGGTGGCGCCGTCGATCAGCAGGGCGAGGCCCGCGCCCAGCATCCAGACGTCCTTGGAGATCGGCAGGCCCTCCGGGGTCGAGCGCGGGTCGAAGCGGCCGCGCCGCATTCCCGGGGTCCTGACGTAGAGCCCGAGCAGCCCGGCGGAGAACCCGACGAGCGCCGCACCGGCGACCGCGGCGGGCACGACCGGGAGCAGCAGGGCCGACCCGACGGCGATCTCGCCGGCGGCCAGCAGCCTGAGGAACGTCGGCGGGTCGATCTTCTTGAGGAACGGGTAGGTGCCGGTGGCGAAACCGTGCACGCCTGCCGCGGTCTGCTCGTCGCCCTTCCACTTGTCGAGGCCGGCGCTGAGGATGAACGCGCCGGTCGTCAGCCGGAGCGGTGTGCGGCGCAACCTGAAGCGAGACATCGGGGCTCCTCTGAATGAGCACTCAACAGATGAGAAGTCAACGTACTCGCGGTACCGGCCACTGCAACCCCGGGGGTGTCCCCGCGAGTCGGCACGTTCGTCAGTGTGAGTTCGCACTTTCGTACGTCGCTGGCCCTGTCGGAACGTGCAACTCGGGCCGACAAAGGTGCCGACTCGCGGGTTACTCGGGGGCCGGCGGTGGAGCCCAGCCGTAGCTGCGGTCGACCGCGCGGCTCCAGTTCTCGCGCTCGCGACGGCGGACCTCGGGATCCATCGCCGGCTCCCACGCCGCGGCGCGGTGCCAGTTGCCGCGCAGCACCTCGAGGTCCGACCAGTACCCGACCGCCAGGCCCGCCGCGTACGCCGCGCCCAGCGACACCGCCTCCGACCCCAGCGGGCGCTCGACCGGCACGTCGAGCACGTCCGCGACGAACTGCATGAGCAGGTGGTTCGCCGTCATCCCGCCGTCGACCTTCAGCCGGGTGACGGGCAGTCCCGAGTCGGCGTTCATCGCGTCGACGACCTCGCGCGTCTGCCACCCGGTCGCCTCCAGCACGGCGCGAGCCAGGTGGCCACGGGTGATGTAGGAGGTCAGCCCGACCATCACGCCGCGGGCCTCCGGGTGCCAGCGCGGCGCGTACAGCCCGGAGAACGCCGGCACGATGTAGCAGCCGCCGTTGTCCGGCACGCTCGCCGCCAACGTCTCGATCTGCGCCGCCGTGGAGATCATCCCGAGCGCGTCGCGGAACCACTGCACCAGCGACCCGGTCACCGCGATCGAGCCCTCGAGCGCGTAGCGGACCTCGTCACCGAGCACGTAGCCGACGGTCGGGATCAGGCCGTGGGTCGTGCGGGCGATCCGCGGGCCCGTGTTCATCAGCAGGAACGCGCCGGTGCCGTACGTGCACTTCGCCTCGCCCGCCGCGAAGCACGCCTGACCGACGAGCGCGGCGTGCTGGTCGCCCAGCGCCCCGGCGACCGGCACACCCGGCAGGACCGTGGTGCACGTGCCGTAGACCTCGGCGTTCGACCGGATCTCGGGCAGCATCCGCGCCGGCACCGCGAGCGCGTCGAGCAGCGGCGGGGCCCATTCCCGACTCCGCAGGTCCATGAGCATCGTGCGGCTGGCGTTGGTGACGTCCGTGATGTGCCGTCCGCCGTCCGGACCGCCGGTCAGCCACCACACCAGCCAGCTCTCCATCGTGCCGAACAGCACGTCGCCGGCCTCCGCGCCGGCCCGGGCGCCCGGGACGTGGTCGAGCAGCCAGCGCAGCCGCGGCCCGGCGAAGTAGGTCGCGGGCGGGAGCCCGCACAGCTGCGTCACGAGGTCCGCGCGCCCGTCCTCGACCAGCCCGGCGACCACCCCCTCCGACCGGGTGTCCTGCCAGGTGATGGCCCGGGCCAGCGGCGTCCCGGTATGCCGGTCCCAGATCACGGTCGTCTCGCGCTGGTTCGCGATGCCCAGCGCGACGATGTTCTCCGGCCCCAGGCCCGCGCTGCGCAGCGCGGCCGGGACGATCCGGGTGACGTTGCGCCAGATCTCCTCCGCGTCGTGCTCGACCCAGCCCGACCGCGGGTAGTACTGGCGGTGCTCGCGCTGGGCCACGGCGACCATCCGGCCGGCCGGGTTGAACAGCAGGCAGCGGGTCGAGGTGGTGCCCTGGTCGATCGCCGCGACGACACGCTCGGTCACCGCTCTCCTCCCCGGAGAGGCGAGGCCGGGCGAGTCGGCAGGAACCGACCGTTCAGGCGGTTGGATCCGGCCTCACCTCCCCGTTCGCTGCGCTCGGTCTGCGGTGCCCGCAGTCGCTGTGACATTGGTTCGCTCGCAAGCTCGCTCACCGGGTGGCCCCCAGCCCCGCCGAGATCTCCCGCGCCGCGTTGAGCAGCTGCTCGACCAACCGCAGGTGCGGTGTCCCGCCGCCGTTGAACAGCTCCTCCGCCGGGCCCTCGACGCCCAGCGCGCCGACCACCAGCCCCCCGCCGGTGCGGAGCGGCGCGGCGATCCCGCCGACGCCCGTCCGGTGCTCCCCCAGCTCCGCCGCCCAGCCCCGGTGCCGGACCGCGGCGAGGTGCTCGGTCAGCGTGCCGACGGCGACCATGGTGCGTCCGGTGTAGCGCTGCAGGTCCAGCTCGTGCGGCCGGGGTACGGCGATCGGCGCGAGGGCGAGCAGGCACTTGCCGACGGCCGTGGCGTGCAGCGGTAGCTGCTCCCCCGTCCGCAGCCGCTGCGGTGAGCCGTCGGGCCGGAAGACGTGGTGCACGAGCTCGACGACGGCTCCGGCCGGCATGCCGAGCAGCACCTCCTGCCCCGAGCTCCCGGCCAGCGAGTCCGCCCAGTTCATCGCCCGGGAGCGCAGGTCGTGGCGGTCCCACTCGCTGCCGAGCCGGCGCAGGGCCGAGGCGAGGGTGTAGCGCGCGGTGTCGCGGTCCTGGTCGACGAACCCGACCTCGCGCAGCGTGCGCAGGATGCCGTGGGCGGTCGGGCGCGGCAGGTCCAGCGGGGCGGCGATCTCGGCGAGGGCGAGCGGACGCCCCGCGCTGCCGAGCAGGCGCAGCATCGCGGCGGCACGTTCGATCGACTGGATGGTTCCGGGCATCGAGTCCGCAGCCTAGGACCCGTGTTCGACCATGTCGAACGTGCTTGGTTGACCGCGGTCACAGCCCTCCCTACCGTCGCATCGGACGTCCGGGGTGCGGTGTCGCACCGCGCGGGGTAGGACCCGATGGGTACGCACGCCCGGCCCGCCCGGAAAGGACACGTCCATGAGATCGGTCGCCCTGTCCCCCGCAACCCGGGAACGCGCGCTGGATGCACTGGCGGCGACGACGGAACCCGGCGGTGAGCTCGACATCCTGGTCGTCGGCGGCGGCGTCGTCGGCTCGGGTGCCGCCCTCGACGCCGCCACCCGCGGTCTGACCGTCGGGCTGGTCGAGGCCCGCGACTTCGCCTCCGGCACGTCGAGCCGCTCGAGCAAACTCATCCACGGCGGCCTGCGCTACCTCGAGATGCTCGACTTCCGGCTCGTGGCCGAGGCGCTGCAGGAGCGCGGGCTGCTGATCCAGAAGCTCGCCCCGCATCTGATCAAGCCGGTGCCGTTCGTCTACCCGCTGCAGGGCCGCGGCTGGGAGCGGCTCTACGCCGGCTCGGGTGTCGCGCTCTACGACACCCTCGGTCTGCTGTCGGGCCGGGCCCGGGGCGTCCCCCACCACCGCCACCTCACCCGCCGCGGGGCCCGGCGCATCGTCCCCGCACTGAAGAAGGACGCGCTGGTGGGCGCGCTGCAGTACTACGACGCGCAGGTGGACGACGCGCGCCACACGATGTTCATCGCCCGCACGGCCGCGGCCTACGGCGCGCACGTGGCGTCGCGGGCGCGGGTCGTCGGGCTACTCAAGGAGGGCGAGCGGGTCGTCGGCGCCCAGGTGCACGACCTGGAGTCGGGCCGCGTGTTCGACGTCCGGGCCCGGCAGGTCGTCAACGCCACCGGCGTGTGGACCGACGAGACGCAGGGGCTGGCCGGGGAGCGCGGGCAGTTCCACGTCCGGGCGAGCAAGGGGATCCACCTCGTCGTGCCCCGCGACCGGATCCGCTCGGACTCGGGGCTGATCCTGCGCACCGAGAAGTCGGTGCTGTTCATCATCCCGTGGGGCCGGCACTGGATCATCGGGACGACCGACACGGACTGGGCGCTCGACCTCGCCCACCCCGCCGCCAGCGCCGCGGACATCCAGTACCTGCTCGACCACGTCAACTCGGTGATCGCACCGGCACTCACCCACGAGGACGTCGAGGGGGTCTACGCCGGCCTGCGTCCGCTGCTGTCGGGCGAGTCGGAGTCGACGTCCAAGCTGTCCCGCGAGCACGCCGTCGCGCACACCGTCCCGGGGCTGGTGGTGATCGCGGGCGGCAAGTACACGACGTACCGGGTCATGGCGAAGGACGCGATCGACGCCGCGGTGAACGCCCTGGAGACGGTCAACGGCAAGAAGGTCCCGAAGTCGGTCACGGACGACGTCCCGCTGCTCGGCGCCGAGGGCTACCACGCGCTGTGGAACGCGCGGTCGCAGCTGGCGCGGCGCAGCGGCCTGCACGAGGCACGGATCGAGCACCTGCTGAACCGGTACGGGTCGCTGGTCCACGAGGTGATCGCGCTGATCGAGGACGACCCGACGCTGCGGGAGCCGCTCGCCGGTGCGTCCGACCACATCCGTGCCGAGGCGGTGTACGCGGCCTCGCACGAGGGCGCCCGGCACCTCGACGACGTGCTGGCCCGCCGCACCCGCATCTCGATCGAGACGTTCGACCGCGGGATCGGGGCGGCCGAGGAGGTGGCCCGGCTCGTCGCGCCGGTGCTGGGGTGGAGCGACGAGCAGGTGGCGCGGGAGGTCGAGCACTACGTCAAGCGGGTGGAGGCCGAGCGCGAGAGCCAGCGGATGCCGGACGACGAGACGGCGGACGCGGCGCGGATGGGGGCGCCGGAGATCGTGCCGGTGCGCTGAGGGGATCGCCGGGCGCCGGCATGGTGGCTTTGCTGCGGTCGGAGTGCAGTAAAGCCACCATGCTGCATCCCGGGCGCCCGTGCGGCTCGACGCGCAGCCCGGGAGGTCGTCGCGCTGCCGGGCATCCGCGCGTGACCGGGGAACTGTCGGTGCCGCGTGCCACACTCCGTGCCATGACCGCTCTTCCCCTGCCTCCGCGGCCCGGCTGCCGCTGACAGTCGCCGACTACGTCGCACTCGCCGAAGACCCAGAGGGCGCGCGCTACGAGCTGGCTGGAAGGAAACCTCGTGATGGCCGCCACGCCCGATCGGCGAGCACCAGCGCTGCATCTACGAGCTGCTGCAGCCAGCTCCGAGGACCAGCTGCCCGGCGACCTGACGCGATCACCGAGGTCGATGTCGATCTGCGGCCTGGTTCCTCCGACGCAGCCCGGCTTCGTCCGCGTGCCCGACATCGTCGTCGTGCCGCGAGCGGCGCTGGACCGGCAGCGGCGGGAGGGCGGCGTCCTGCGCGCCTCCGAGGTGGTGCTGGCCGTCGAGGTCGTCTCGCCCGGATCGGGCGGACTCGACCACATCGGTCAAACGCCACGAGTACGCCGACGCGGGCATCCCGCACTACTGGATCGTCGACCTCGGCGAGCCCGGCGACCGGGTCACGCTCACCGCGCACCACCTCGCCGGCGAGTTCGGCTACGCCGACGCCGGCCCGGTGAGCGGCGTGTTCACCGCCACCGAGCCGTTCCCCGTCCGGATCGACCTCGACGCGCTGGTCTGATGTGTCGGATCAGCAGGCTGCTCGAGCCGTCCGAAGTGGCCACGAACTGTCGGTGCCGCGTGCCACACTCCGTGCCATGACCGCCCTCCCCTCGCAGCCACAGCGACTGCTGACGGTCGCTGACTACCTCGCGCTTCCCGAGGAGACCGAGGTCCACCACGAGCTGCAGGAGGGCAGCCTCGTGATGTCGCCGCGCCCCGTCCCCGACCACCAGCTCTGCTTGCGACGCACGTCTCGCAGCTGGAGGACCAGCTTCCGGCGGTCTCGAGGTGCTTCCGGAGGTCGACGTCGACCTTCAGCTGGTGCTCGAGCGACCGACCGGCCACGGTGCGCGCACCGGACCTCGTCGTCGTTCCTCGTGTTGCGCTGGAGCGGGTGCGCCGCGAGGGCGGCCTGCTCCGCGCGGCGGAGTCGTCCTGGCAGTCGAGATCATCTCTCCGGGGTCCCGTCGTGTCGACACGGTGCAACGCAGTGAGTACGCCGACGCGGGCATCCCGCACTACTGGATCGTCGACCTCGGCGAGCCCGGCGACCGCATCACGCTCACCGCCCACCACCTCGCCGGCGAGTTCGGCTACGCCGATCCCGGCCCGGTGACCGGCGTGTTCGCCGCCACCGAGCCGTTCCCCGTCCGCATCGACCTCGGCGCGCCTGCTCCAGCTCGTCTGCACCTCGGTGCCGTCCTGGCTCCACCGGGTGTGGAAGTAGCCCTCCGCGTCGATCCGCCGGTAGGTGTGCGCACCGAAGAAGTCGCGCAGGCCCTGGATCAGGTTCGCCGGGCCGCGCTCGCGCCGGTAGCCGTCGTAGTACGACAGGCTCGAGGAGAACGCCGGGATCGCCACGCCCTGCTCGGTCGCCACCGTCACCACCCGCCGCCAGGCGTCCTGCGCGTTCGCCACGGCCTCGGTGAAGTACGGCACCATCAGCAGGTTCTCGACGTCGCCGTGCTCGGCGTAGGCGTCCCGGATCCGGTTGAGGAACCGGGCGCGGATGATGCAGCCGCCGCGCCAGATCGTCGCCATGGCGCCGAGGTCGAGGTTCCAGTCGTTGGCCTCCGACGCCGCCCGCATCTGCGCGAAGCCCTGCGCGTAGGCGACGACCTTGCTCGCGTAGAGCGCCAGCCGGATGTCCTCGATCAGGTCGTCACGGTCCGCGCCCTGGCCCGGAGCGGGGCCGGCCAGCGTCGTCGACGCCTTCTTCCGCTCGTCGCGCAGCGCCGACAGGCCGCGCGCGAAGACCGCCTCGGTGATGCCCGTGAGCGGCATGCCGAGCCCGAGGGCGTCGACAGCGGTCCAGGTGCCGGTGCCCTTCTGCTCGGCCTGGTCGACGATCACGTCGACGAGCGGGCCGCCCGTCTTCTCGTCGGTCTTCGCGAGCACCTTGGCGGTGATCTCGATGAGGAACGAGTCGAGGTCGCCGGTGTTCCACTCCTCGAAGATCTTCGCGATGGCCGGGGCGTCCAGGCCCGCGACGTGGGTGAGCAGGTCGTACGCCTCGGCGATGAGCTGGATGTCGGCGTACTCGATGCCGTTGTGCACCATCTTGACGTAGTGCCCGGCACCGCCGGGGCCGACGTGCACACAGCACGGGGTGTCGTCGACGACGGCCGCGATCGAGGTGAAGATCTCCTCCACCTCGGCGTAGGCGGCGCGGGTCGCCGCCGGGCATGATGCTCGGCCCGAGCAGCGCACCCTCCTCGCCGCCGGACACGCCGACACCCATGAAGCGGATGCCGTTCGCGGCGCACTCCTCGGTGCGGCGCACGGTGTCCGGGAAGTGCGAGTTGCCGGCGTCGATGATGATGTCGCCCTCGTCGAGCAGCGGGGTGAGCTCCTCGATCACGGCGTCCACCGGCTTGCCCGCCTTGACCATCACGATGATCTTGCGCGGGGTCTCCAGCGCGGCGACGAAGTCTTCGGTCGTCTCACAGCCGGTGAACGGGCCCTCGTGGCCGTACTCCTTCATGAACTCCGTCGTCTTCGCCGTCGTCCGGTTGTGCACGGCGGTCGGAGTCCCCCGGCGGGCGATGTTGCGGGCCAGGTTGGCGCCCATCACCGCCAGCCCGGTCACCCCGATGCGTGCCCCAGCAGTTGGGCGCTGTCCGGTCGGCTCGCTCATCAGTCTCCCTCGCTGGGCACGGAGCGCCCTCGCACGCGGGGCTCCGACGGTGGCGGATGCGCACGTTACGACCTCGGTGGCGGCGGCGCACGATCGTGAGGGCAGCCTTCCGCAGATCGGCAACGGCGCGCGAGCGCTGCCGCGGCCCGCGGGTGCACACCGGCGCAGACTCGTGCACACCGCAGGAGAGGTGCACGGCCCTGCCGGGCTGTGCACCGAGGTCGTTCTCAGCCGCCGGCCGACGTCGGCGGGAGGTTGTACGGCGTCACCACCTGGATCGCCGAGTGCCACGACCGCGGGAGCCCGCTCAGCGCCCCGTGCGCCTGCATGATCACCTGGCAGGCGTGGCGCATGTCCTGGCGTAGGTCGTGGTGGAGCACCGCCGAGAGGTGGCCGTCGTGCAGCAGGGCGAGGTTGTGCTCGTGCAGGTCGTGCGCGACGAACACCCGGTACGTCCGCCGCTGCCGCCGCGAACGCCTCCACGGTCGCGCGGTTGCCGCCGAACGCGTACATCGAGTACACGGCGACGATGTCCGGGTGCGCGGCGAGGGCGGCGCGCACGAGGCGGTGCAGGTCGTCGTCCTGCCCGTCGGCGTTGACGAGGTCGATCTGGGAGCGGCCGGGCCGGAGCGCGCGCTGCGTGCCGCGGAAGCCCATCTCCCGCTCGTCCTCGCCGCGGAACGACCCGTCGCCGCGGGTGACCAGCACGCTGCCCGGCGCGTCGCCGAGCCACTGGTCGACCAGGTACGCGGCCGTCGCCCCTGCGGCGCGGTTGTCGATGCCGACGTAGGCCACCCGCGGGCTGGTGGGCAGGTCGGTCACGAAGGTGACCACCGGGATGCCGGCGCCGACCAGCCGGTCCACGGCCGCGATCACCCGCGGATCGTCCGGGGCCTTGAGCACGACGCCCTGCGAGCCGCGCGTCGCGATCCGGTCGAGGGTGTCGACGATCTCGCCCACCGGTGCGGCCTCCGTGAGGTGGAACCGCGAGCGGATGACGGCGGGCCGGATACCCGGGAGCTCGGCCTCCAACGCGGCCCGCACGCCGCTCGAGAACCGTGATCGGGGCGTCGACGACGAGGTCCACGACGAACGTCCGCCCGGCCAGGCGAACCTGCGTGCGCTGCCGGTGCAGGTCCTCGATGGCCTGGTGGACCTCGGCGACCGTACTGGTCCGTACCCCGCTGCGGCCGTGGAGCACGCGGTCGACGGTCGCCTCCGACAACCCGGCCTGGATCGCGATCTCGCGGATCCGGAAGGGGTGCCCCACACCGACCATCGTGAGGGGTTTTTGAGGGATCGGCAAGGGTTGACCGATGGCAACGCGGCGGTGAACCTGGACATGTCCACGCAGCTGACGAAGGAGTCCGACGTGACCGCAGCCCCCGTCCGGCCCACATCCGTTCGTTCCGGGCCTGGCTGACCCGCGACGACTGCAACCTGCAGGACTTCCGCGCCGTCGTCGAGGTCGAGACCGACGCCGCCGACTACCCGCACGCGGACCGTGTCGAGCGCGGCGTGCTGTTCTACGGCGAGACCCTCGCCGACGACGTCGCCACCGCCGAGGGCCGCCGCGCCGTGCAGGCCGAGCTGGCGCACGCCCTGATGGACGGGCCCGGCATCGTCGTCTTCACGCACGCGTTCGACTCGGCGGTCGTCGACCGGGCCTCGACGGTGATCACGTCGCTGATCGCGGAGCAGAAGGCCCGCGGCGTGCAGACCGGCGACCACTTCGCCAAGCCCGGCAGCAACGACCGGCTGTGGAGCGCGCTGGAGAAGCTGGCCGTCACCGACCCGGAGACGTTCGTCGACTACTTCGCCAACGACGTCGTCAACCTCGTCTCGGTCGCCTGGCTCGGCCCGAACTACCAGATCGTCTCCGACCCGAACGTGGTCAACCCCGGCGGCACCGCGCAGACCGCGCACCGCGACTACCACCTCGGCTTCATGGACCTCGACCTCGCCGCGCAGTTCCCGGCGCACGTGCACCGCCTGTCGCCGGTGCTGACGCTGCAGGGCGCCGTCGCGCACGTCGACATGCCGGTCGAGACCGGACCGACGATGTACCTGCCGCACTCGCAGAAGTACGAGCCCGGGTACATGGCGATCGGCCTGCCGGAGTTCCAGGAGTACTTCGAGGCGCACTACGTGCAGCTGCCGCTGGAGAAGGGCGACGCGGTGTTCTTCAACCCCGCCCTGCTGCACGGCGCGGGCACGAACCGGACCACGGACGTCAAGCGGATGGCGAACCTGCTGCAGGTCTCGTCGGCGTTCGGCCGGGCGCTGGGCACGGTCGACACCGAGCGGGTCGCGGAGGCGGTCTACCCGACGCTGCGCGCCCGCAAGGCGGCCGGCGCTTCGAGCGCGGACCTGCACAACGTCGTCGCCGCGGCCGCGGAGGGCTACCCCTTCCCGACGAACCTGGACCGCGACACGCCGGTCGGCTCGCTGAACCCGGAGAGCCAGGCCCAGCTCGTCTGGCGGGCCCTGGAGAACGACTGGGACCAGGAGACGTTCGTGGCCGAGCTGGCCGCGCAGACCGAGCGCCGTCGCTCGTCGCTCGGCCCGATGACCGCGCGGCCGAGAACGGTGCAGGTCGGCGTGATCGGCGCCGGCATCATGGGCGCGGACCACGCGCGCACACTGCGCCCGCTGGGTCTGGGGTGCCGAGGTCACCGCGATCGCCGATGTGGACCTCGCCCGGGCCGAGGCCGCCGCCGCGGAGGTGGGCCCGCGCCTACGACGACGCGTTCGCGCTGATCGCGGACCCGGCCGTGGACGCCGTCGTCATCGCCTCGCACGACGCCGTGCACGCCGAGCAGGTCGTCGCGGCGGTGCAGGCCGGCAAGGCGGTGCTGTGCGAGAAGCCGCTGGCGCCCACGCTCGCCGAGGGCCGGCAGGTGCTGCGCGACATCGGTTCCACCGGCGAGGCGCTGCTGTCGCTGGGCTTCATGCGCCGGTTCGACCCCGGCTACGTGCAGCTGCGCCAGGCGATCGACGACGGGACGATCGGCCCGCCGGTGCTGGTGCACAACATCAGCCGGGGCGTGAGCGGTGCCCCGAACGCCACCTCGGAGTTCTCGATCACCGGCTCCGCGATCCACGAGTTCGACGTCGTGCCGTGGCTGCTGCGTTCCCCGGTCGTCGAGGTGTCCTGGGTGGCGCCGCGCCGCTCGTCGCAGGTCCACGAGGGGCTGCAGGACCCGCAGCTGATCCACCTGCGGACCGCTGACGGCGTGCTGAGCACCTGCGAGACGTTCCTGAACGCCCGCTACGGCTACGACATCCGCTGCGAGGTCGTCGGCGAGACCGGGGCGATCAGCCTGACCGAGCCCGCCCGGGTGCGGCTCGACGCGGGACAGCGACACGGGATCGGCTATGCCGCCGACTGGCGCCCGCGGTTCGCCGACGCCTACCGGATCGAGCTGCAGGCCTGGATCGACTCCGTGCTCGCCGGTGCACCGACCCCGCTCGCGACGGGCCGGGACGGCGTGACCGCGAGCGCCGTGGCCGAGGCGGTCATCACGTCGATGCACGCCGGAGGGCGCGTGACGAAGGTGGAGCAGATGACGTTTCCCAGCACGTTCCCGGCCTCCCGCCTGCCCGATCCGATGGCCGCGCCCGCCCTGCGGTGGGGCGTGCTGGGCACCGGCTGGATCGCCGAGCGGTTCGCCGGTTCCCTGCGCCGCAACACGCGCCAGCAGGTCGTCGCCGTCGGGTCGCGCTCGGTCGCGTCGGCGAAGGAGTTCGCGGACCGGGCCGAGCATCGCCGGGCGCACGGCTCGTACGCCGACCTCGTCGCCGACCCCGAGGTCGACATCGTCTACGTCGCGACGCCGCACAACTTCCACCACGGCCACGCCCTGCTCGCGCTGGATGCGGGCAAGCACGTGCTGGTCGAGAAGCCGATCGCGCTGAACGCGGTGCAGGCCAGCGGAGATCGCCGCACGGGCGGCCGAGCGGGGCGTGTACTGCGCCGAGGCGCTGTGGACGTTCTACCTGCCGAGCTACGACGTGATCCGGCAACTGCTCGACGACGGCGTGCTCGGCGACGTCCGCACCGTGCTCGCCGACCACGGCGAGTGGTTCCCCGACACCCACCGCATCCTGCGTCACGACCTGGCCGGCGGCGCGCTGCTCGACCTGGGCACCTATCCGCTGGCACTCGCGGCGTGGGTCCTCGGCGAGCCCGAGCAGGTCGTCGCGATCGGTCAGGACGTGCCGGGCGGCGAGGTGCACGGGCAGGTCTCGGCCGTGCTGCGGCACGCGGGCGGCGCCCAGTCGGCGATCAACACGACGATCATGGCGGACACCCCGAACCGGGCCGTGATCGCCGGGACGGGCGCCACGCTCGTCACGGACGGGCCGTTCTTCTTTCCCGGCGACCTGACGCTGACGTCGGCGGGCAAGAAGTCGACCATCCGGTACACCGAGCCCGCGATCGGGCACGAGGGGCTGTTCGTGACGGCCGTGGAGGCGGCGCGCCGGATCGCGGCGGGCGAGACCGGCACACCGCTGCGCCCGCTCGCCGCGTCGGTGGCGACCCTGGAGCTGGTGGACGAGGTGCGGCGCCAGATCGGCGTCACGTTCCTCGAGGAGAGCGCCCCCGGCGTCCCGCGGTAGCGCGGATCAGCGGCCCGCCCGCGCCGCGTCGACCCACGCGTCGATCCGTTCCCACCAGGTGTAGAGCCACTGCACCTGGGCCTCGAACCCGTGCGGTACCTCGCCCGCCGGAACCCGCCACCACCGCATCCGGACGACCGTGTCGAGCGGCAGCTCGCGCCAGACGTCGGCGACGGTGAACAGGTGGTCGAGCCCGGCATGGGCGACCCACACGACGTCGGCCTCCGGGGCGGCCGCCAGCGCGGCGGCCACACCTCCCGGCTGCGGGGGCAGCACGTGCCGCATCGCCTCCGAGCGCCGGGCCGCCTCCTCGAGCCCCCGCGCCCGCAGGCGGGCGATCCCGGCCGCACGGCGGCGTTCGGTGAAGTTGCCGCCCTCGGGGAAGATCACGAATGCGTCGTCGTCGTCGAGCGCGGTCGCCAGCGCCCCGATCTGCTGCTCGACCGCCTCACCGCCGGTGGACAGGAAGCGGTTCGGCAGGCGGTTGAGCACGACGTCGATCGCCGGGTCCCACTGCAGCGCAGCGGCCAGCACGATGCGCGGCTCCCGGGCGTACCAGTTGACCAGCGCGTGCAGGAGCAGGAACGAGTCGCCCGGCCCGGCGTGCCGGCAGAACACGAGCAGGGGCCGGCCGAGGTACTCGTCCGGAACCGGGCCCTCGACCTCCACCCGCAACCCGAGCACCCGCGTCGCCGCCCGGTGGAAGACCCACAGGTACCCACCGACGAGGCGGTAGTGCATGCGCTGGAACGGGGGCGTCCGCGTGAGCGCACCGAACCCGGAGGCGAGCCAGAGCCCGAAGAGCGCCATCAGGCACGCGCTCTCCAGCACGAGCCAGACGATCAGGACCCACAGCACGCGCAGCGCCCGGAGCCGTCCCGGGAGGAGCGGCGACACCGCGGCCGCGACGAGCAGCCATACGGGCAGCGTGAGCAGCAGCGTCACGGTCACACCGATCATCGCCGGGGCGAGCACCATCCGGCGCATCCACCGGGGCGGCAGCGGTTTCGGCGTCATCAGGGGCATCGGACGACCTGCTCCAGGTAGGCCGCCGCCGCCCGGTACGCACCGTCGATCCGGCGGTCGACGGCGGAGAAGTCGTTGTAGCGCAACGCCTCCCGGCTGTTCCACCGCGGCGCCGCGCCGTCGCCTGCCGGCAGGACGTGCACCTCGACGCCGTCCGGGGCGGTGGCCAGGTCGCGGGCGAAACGGTGCCGGCGGGCGATCTCGAACGCGACCACGCCGACCTCCCACGGGTTGCGCGGAGCGGTGAGGGCCTGCTCGATGCGCCCGACCTGAAGCACGAACACCCGCTGTGCGCCCAGTTCGACGGCCCGCCCGAGCGGGATGCTGTGGACGAGACCGCCGTCCAGGTAGTGATACTCGCCGATCCGGACCGCGGGGAGCAGGCCGGGCACTGCGGCGGAGGCGAGGACGGCGTCGACGACCGGCCCGCGGTCGAACCAGTGCTCCGCGGCGTCCTCGATCCGGGCGGCGCAGCACTGGAACGGCACCGGCAGGTCCTCGATGCGGCGGTCGTCGAGCTGCGCGACCAGCGCCCGGCGCAGCGGTTCCGCGGAGTGCGCGGCGGTGCGGGTGCGCGCCAGCTCGCGGAGCCGGGCGACGGTGCCGGCTGCGAAGACCTCGGCGGCGTCCGGCGAGCGCCACAGGCTCTCCAGACGGTCGGCGACCTCGACCGCCGGGCAGGCGGCGAGCACCGCGCCGTTGATCGCGCCGACGCTGGTGCCGACGACGAGATCGGGGCGGACGCCCGCGTCGAGAAGCGCGCGCAGCATGCCGACCTGCACTGCACCGAGCACTCCCCCGCCACCGAGCACGACGGCGGTGCCGATGCGTTCCGCGGTCACCGGCCCATGCTCGCACGGCTAGAAGGCCGGCCAGGGGATCGCGGGGCCGTAGCCCGCGGGCTCGGGGAAGCAGGGTGCGCTGAGCAGCGTCTCCACCCGGCTCCGCAGCGCGCGCACCTCGCGGCGGGTGACGTGCGCGCCCAGCTCGTCGCGGAACGCCCCGCCCCCGTCGAGCGCCGCCCGCAACCGGCGCAGCGGGTCGAGCACCTCCGGGGGCATCGGCTGCCCGACCCACCCCCACAGCACGGTGCGCAGCTTGTGCTCGACGTGCAGGCACAGCCCGTGGTCCACCCCGTAGATCCGGCCGTCGACGCCCGCGAGCACGTGCCCGCCCTTGCGGTCCGCGTTGTTCACCACCACGTCGAACGTCGCCATCGCCCGCAGCTCGGGGACGTCCGCGTGGACCAGCACCGCGGGCTCGCCGCGCCCGTCGCGCGCCCGCAGCACTCCCAGCCAGCCCGACGGCACGTCCGTCGGCGGCAGGACGTCGACGAGCTCGCGCTCGTCGTCCGTGTCCACCCAGACCTGCACCATCCCGGGTCCGAACGGCCCGTCGCGCAACAGGGTCGGCGGGACGACGTGCCACCCCGCGGCCTCCGATACGAGATGGCTGGCCACCTCGCGGCCGGCGAGCGTGCCGTCCGGGAAGTCCCACAGCGGCCGCTCCCCGCGCACCGGCTTGTAGACGCACCGCAGGTCCAGCCCGTCCGCGGTGACCGTGCCGAAAAGCGTCGTGTTCGACGCGTCGACGAGCCTGCCGGTGATCTCCATCCGCCCGTGGCGCAGCAGCTCGGGGACGGCCGGGTCGCGCAGGTCCACGGGAGCGGCGGTCACTCCGCGAGCGTGGGACGGCGGTGGTAGCCGTTGAGCCGGACGCAGACGTGGCCCGTGGGGTCGAGCGGCTCGGCGCACAGCGGGCACGGCGGACGGCCGGCCGAGACGACCTTCTCGGCACGCTCGGCGAACGCCTTGGCCTGCACCGGGGAGAGGAACACCCGCAGCGCGTCCGGCCCCTCCTCGCCGTCGTCCAGGACGACCGACTCGTCGACCTCCTCCTCGCTCACGGCGAGGAGCTCGATGACGACCGTGCGGGAGTCGGCGTCCCAGCCCAGCCCCATGGTGCCGACCCGGAACTCCTCCTCCAACGGAACGGCGAGCGGGTCGGCGTCGGGATCGCCCGCGACGGCGGGGACGTCCGGGCCGAACCGGCGGGCCACCTCCTGAAGAAGTGCGGTGACGCGCTCGGCGAGCACCGTGACCTGCTGCTTCTCCAGCAGCACGCTGACCATGCGGGCGTCTTCGATCGCCTGCAGGTAGAAGGAGCGGTCGCCGGGCTCGCCGACGGTCCCGGCGACGAAGCGCTCGGGCTGGCGGAAGACATGGATGACGCGTGACATGACCCCACCCAGGGTAGACCGCGCAGCCGCGACCGGCACCCCGCAGAGGCCGCTGATGGCCGACCCGGCGCAGAAGTCACCGCCCGGCCGGGGCCTCCTCCGGCTGCCCCACGGATCCGCCCACGACCGCGTCCGACGTCCCCTCCCCGTCCTCGCCGGGCTTCGGCGCCGGCGGGACCAGCCCGGCGACGTCGCCGCCCAGGTCGTTCACCCGCACCACGAACGGCCGGGTCTCGGTGTAGTGCACGACGCTGATCGAGCACGGGTCGACGACGATCCGCTGGAAGTTGTCGAGGTGGGAGGCCAGCGCGTCGGCCAGGATCGACTTGATCACATCGCCGTGGCTGCAGACCAGCCAGACCGCGCGGGGCCCGTGCTCGGCCGCGATCCGCGCGTCGTGGTGGCGGACCGCGGCGACCGCGCGGGCCTGCATGCCCGCCAGCCCCTCCCCGTCGGGGAACACCGCGGCCGACGGGTGCACCTGCACCACCCGCCACAGCGGCTCCTCGGTCAGCTTCTTCAGCTCCCGGCCGGTCCACGACCCGTAGTCGACCTCCGCCAGCCCCGGCTCCGTCACCACCGTCAGCCCGCGGTCGGCCAGCAGCGGCGCGACCGTCTGCTCGCAGCGCAGCGCCGGCGAGCTGACCACCGCGGACAAGGGCACCCCGGCGAGCCGCTCGACGACCCGCGCAGCCTGGGCGCGCCCCGTCTCGTCGAGCTCCACGCCGGGGGTGCGCCCCGCCAGCACGCCGGCCGCGTTCGCCGACGAGCGCCCGTGGCGCAGCAGGATGAGGGTAGTCACGAATAGCGAGCCTACGTGTGGCGCCGGACGGACGTACGGCACCGCTCAGGTCGCGGAGATCCACCCCGCGCCGAGCGCGGCGAACAGCACCGCCCCGAGCGCGATCCGGTACCAGACGAACAGGTAGACGCTGTGGTGCTCGATGTAGCGCAGCAGCCAGGCGATCGCCGCATAACCGACGACGAAGGCGATGGCCGTCGCCACCGCCATCTGCAGGCCGCTGGGTCCACCGGGGGTGAGCACGGCGGGCAGCTCGAACAGCCCGGACGCGACGACCGCCGGGATGGCGAGCAGGAACGACAGGCGGACGGCCGCGGGTCGCGTCAGGCCCGAGGAACAGGCCTGCGGTGATCGTGCCGCCGGACCGCGAGACGCCGGGGATGAGCGCCAGCGCCTGCGCGAGTCCCATGCCCAACCCCTGGCGCACGGTCACGCGCTCGAGGTCGACCTTCTGCCGCCCGACGCGCTCCGCGATCCCCAGCAGCACGCCGAAGGCGACCATCGTCGTCGCGATGAGCCACAGGTTGCGCGCCACGGTCTCGATCTGGTCCTTGAACAGCAGGCCGAGCACACTGATCGGGATCGTGCCGATGATCACCAGCCAGGCCAGCCGGTACTCCGGCTCGGCACGCTCCTCGCGGTGCATCAGCCCGCGCACCCAGCCCGCCACGAGCTGGGCGATGTCGCGGGCGAAGTAGATGAGCACCGCGGCCTCGGTGCCCAGCTGCGACACCGCGGTGAACGCGGCCCCCGGGTCGTTGCCGAAGAAGACCCCGGACACGATCCGCAGGTGCGCCGACGAGGAGATCGGCAGGAACTCGGTCAGGCCCTGGACCAGCCCCAGGACGACGACCTCCAGCCAGCTCATCGCACTCCCTCGCTGCGCTCGGTCGGCCCAGAGGGGTTCGACTCAGCGCGCAAGCGCTGTGACACTGATTCGCTCGCAAGCTCGCTCATGCCGCCTCCTCGCTGACGCTCGTCGACGGCGTCCGCCACACTGCTGCATTCACGTCGGGTTCGTCCCGTTCGCGGAGGTCATCGGCTGCACACAGGGGGTGAACGTCACGGCGCCGGACGCTACCGGCCCTTTTTGGTGATCTCCTGAGAGGGTGTTGGGCTCGTGGCGGGCGCGCCGTGCTGCCGAGGGGCTCGACACCCTCTTAGGCTGCCCGACGTGCAGCGACGACGGGTGGGCAGCAGCGGGCTGCAGGTGTCGCGGATCGGCCTGGGCACGATGACGTGGGGCGACGACACCGACGGCGACGCCGCGGCGGACCAGCTGCGCGTGTTCGTCCAATCGGGCGGAACCCTGGTCGAGACCGCCGACGGCTACGGCGGCGGCATCGCGCAGGACGTCCTCGCGGGCCTCCTGCGCCGGGCGGTGTCGCGCGACGATCTCGTGATCGCCGGCCGCAGCCTGCTCGGCGACGGCCCGCACGGCGGCGGCGCGGGGCGCGGGGCCCTGTTGCGCGGGCTGGACCGACTGTTGCGCCGCCTGGACACCGACCACCTCGACCTGTGGCAGCTCCCCGGCTGGGACCCGGACGTCCCGCTCGACGAGACCCTCGCCGTCGCCGACGCGGCGGTGACGTCCGGCCGGGTCCGCTACGTGGGGCTCGTCGGGCCGGCCGGCTGGCAGCTCGCCTCGGTCGCCGAGCGCGCTCGCGCGCGGTGGCCGCCGGCGGTCCCGGCCTCCGTGCAGGCCGAGTACTCCCTGCTCGCCCGCGACGCCGAGGCCGAGCTGCTTCCCGCGGCGGCGCACCACGGGGCCGGGCTGCTGGCGTGGGCGCCGCTCGGTCGGGGGGTACTGACCGGGACCTTCGCCGACACGCCCGCGGTGTCCCCGTACGTCGAGGAACGCCGCACGGAGCGCGCCGCCCGGATCGTCCAGGCCGTGCTGACCGCCGCCGAAGGGCTGGGCACGTCCCCGCTGGCCGTCGCCCTGGCCTGGGTGCGCGACCGGCCCGGGGTGGCCGCGGCCGTGGTCGGTGCCCGCGACGCCGCGCAGCTCGGGGCGTCCATGGCAGCCGAGGCGGTGACGCTGCCGGCGGAGATCCGGGCGGCCCTGGACGACGTCAGCGCGGAGGGCTGAGAGGTCGGCCGGGACGGTCCGTGACCGCGGCTCACCGACGGTTCCTGGCCTCCGACGCCACGACGGACATAAGGTAACGGAACGGGTCGGCGCCCGGCCCGGTCCTCGATGCGGAGGTGAGCCGGTGGAGCGTGCACGCGCGACCGCCATGGCCGAAGGAGACACGGCCGACGGGGAATGGGAGTACCGCCCGGTCCAGCTTCCCGGTGACGTGTCCCGGCTGACCGCGGCGGTGCGGCTGGCCATCCAGGCCGAGTTCGGGGGATGGGAACTCGCCCGGGTGCGCCTCTACCCCGGCGGAGTGCGCAAGGTGGTGCTGCGCCGCAGGCGCAGCTCGAGAATGCTGCCCGAACTCTCGATCTGACCCGCGCGAGCGGCACGTGCCGATGACGTCAGCAGTTCTGCAGGAACTCGGCGAGCACCCGCGTCCCGAACGTGAGCGCGTCCACCGGCACCCGCTCGTCGATGCCGTGGAACAGCGACGCGAAGTCCAGGTCGGGCGGCAGCCGCAGCGGCGCGAAGCCGTAGCACCGCATGCCCAGCTTCGCGAACGACTTGGCGTCCGTCCCGCCGGAGAGCATGTACGGCGCGATGTGCGCCTCCGGGTCGTGCACCGCCAGAGCGGCCGCCATCGCGTCCACCAGCGCGCCCTCGAACGGCGTCTCCACCGCCGGAAGGTGCGTCACCCACTCGCGGGTGACGTCCGGCCCGAGCAGCTCGTCGACCTCCCGCAGGAACGCCTCCTCCCGGCCCGGCAGGAACCGGCAGTCGACCACCGCCTCCGCCGTCGACGGGATCACGTTCGCCTTGTAGCCGGCCTTGAGCATCGTCGGATTGATGGTGTCGCGCACCGTGGCGCCGACGATCCGTGCGAGCGGCCCGAGCTTGCGCAGCCCGCCCTCGACGTCGTCTGCGGGCACCTCCAGCCCCGTGACCTCGCCCAACCGGTCCAGGAACTGCCGCACGGTGTCGTGGACGATCAGCGGGAACCGGTGGTTGCCCAGGCGCGCGACCGCCTCGGCGATCTTGGTGACGGCGTTGTCGTCGTGCAGGAACGACCCGTGCCCCGGCACCCCGCGGGCCCGCAGCCGCATCCAGCCCAGGCCCTTCTCGGCGGCCTCGATCAGGTACATCCGCTGCTCGTTGACCGTCAGCGAGAAGCCCCCGACCTCACCGACGGCCTCGGTGCAGCCGTCGAACAGGTCGGGCCGGTGCTCGACGAGCCACTGCGCGCCCAGGGCGCCGCCCGCCTCCTCGTCCGCGAGGAACGCGAAGACCAGGTCCCGCGGCGGCACCACGCCGTCGCGGCGGAACTGCCGGGCGACCGCGATCATCATCGCGTCCATGTCCTTCATGTCGACCGCGCCGCGGCCCCACACGTAGCCGTCCTGCACCGCCCCGGAGAACGGGTGCACCGACCACTCCGACGGCTCGGCGGGCACCACGTCCAGATGACCGTGAACGAGCAGCGCGCCGCGGTCCCGGTCCGCCCCGGGCAGGCGGCAGAAGACGTTCGACCGGCCGGGCGCACCCGAGTCGAGGACCTCCACCTCGTACCCGACCTCGGTGAGCTTCCCCGCGACGTACTCCGCCGCCTCCCGCTCCCCGACCGTGCCCTCCGGCTCACCGGTGTTGGTGGTGTCGATCGCGATGAGCTGCGAGGCCAGCTCGACGACCTCGTCCTCGGCGGCGCTCGTCATGGTCACTTCCTACCACCGTGTGGAGGGCCCCCGGACGTCCGCTATCCTTTCCGCACACGGCATGGTGAGGCCGTGCGCTGGTCCGAGTGGCGGAATGGCAGACGCGCTAGCTTGAGGTGCTAGTGCCCTTTAACGGGCGTGGGGGTTCAAGT
>CAWADQ010000013.1:0-168883 GCA_963780835.1 uncultured Actinomycetota bacterium
AAGTACTCCAGGCAGTTCGCGGCCCGCCACCACGCCGAGGCGTGGACGGCGAACCACCGATGCACGCGGCGCTCGCAGAGCCACAGCTGTCGGCGCATCGCGCGCGGCTGGCGCACCCGCCCGACCGGGCTGCCCGGCGGTGGTAGCCTCCTCCCGCCGGCTGGGCGGCAGCGGCACCCGCCCGGGATCCGAGCTGAAGTTCATCAGCTGAACGCCGGCCTGCACGATGCCGGCCCCGGTCACCCGGAACCTGTGGTCCACCATCGTGAGCACGTCGCGGTGCAACAGGTCCTCCGCGTCCAGCACGCCCACCCAGTCCCAGTCCCAGATACCCATGGCCTCGAGGTCGCGCAGCGCCCGGTTCAGACCGATGGGCTTGTTGTGGACGTCGGTGTCCTCGGGGTAGCGGATCAGCACGATGCGCCGCGGGAAGCGGTGGGCCCACTCCCGAGCCACGGCGAGCGTCTTCGGGTCATCCGGATGATCGATGATCACTGCGACGACACAGTTCGGGTAGTCGATATGGGCCAGCCGCTCCAGGGTCGGCCCGATCACGTTCTCCTCGAACCGTGCCGCGAGCAGGATCAGTCCCTTTCCTCGTGGGCGTCCCGGCGTGCCGTAGCGGTCCGGGTCGCAGTTCTCCGGCCGCCACCACTTATACGACTGGAACACGAAGGTCGTCGCGGCGATCAGGGTCATGAACAGGGCGTTCGCCAGGAGCAGGAGGGGGAGCATGACGTCCTTCAACCGGTGTCGGTCCGTCGGGAGGTCGGACACGTCCGGCATCGATCCGCGGTCACGTCGCCGTACTCATCCACGTCTCCAGATCGGCCATCCCGACGCCCGAGCGTGCGTCGTACAAGGTGTCTTCGAACGCCCAGAAGAACTGCGTGAGACCGCATTCCTGCGCGTACCGGGGGGCGTACCGCAGCTGCTCGGTGGCGCTGTCGGAGTCGGGGGCTCCCCCGGTGTGGGCAAGATCCGGTCCGCCCGGGTTCTCCCCCACCAGCGGAAGCCCGGCGAGCCGGGCGTTCGCGGTCGTCCAGCGCTGGGCGGACCAGAGGGCCACCTCGCCGCTCCTCGCCCGCACGGTGTCGACGTCGTCGGACAGGCAGGCGTCCTGCGGCGGGTCGAGTGCCCTCGCCCGCACGGCGGAGACGTCGTCCAGCCCGGCGAAGTCGATCACCACGCGACCGGGACCGGCGTCGAGCCGCGCGAGAGCGGGGAACTGGGCGGGATAGTCCAGCCCGCGTCCCAGTGCGCCGTCACGGCCGGTGCTCCCGAGCCGGTGCACGACCGCGGCGGCGAGGTCGGCAGGCAACGTGCCCCGTCCCGCGACGGGGACGTGGAGGTCACCGGCGAAGCCCATCCCGCGCAGGACGTCGACCTGCCAGGCCAGCGCGGCGACGACAGCATCGCTGTACCAGTGGAACCAGGCCGTCACCTGGTCCGGCGTCACCGGAGCACGCCGCCACACCGACTCCCCCGGCGCCCACCCGGGCAGCGGCGACGGTGCGAGGCCCGGCCCGCGCCGCCCTGCGCGGCATCGTCGAAGGCCCAGAACGCGGCACGCGGACCGGGCCCGGGATAGCCGAGCTCGCCGGTAGGGGTGGTGCCTATGCGGACGGCACGGAACCGCTCCAGCCCGAGGTCGGCGTCGAGCCGGGCCAGGTACCGCGCCGCCGCGTCGCGCACCGCGCAGCTGAACACGAGGTTCGCCGCGGGCGGGTCCGGGGTCTCGCCGGCGGGGTTGCGGTAGGTGCCGGCGGGAGCCCGAGCACCCAGCCCGGCGGGTACTGGAGCCCGGGCCCCAGCACGGGTGCGATGCCGGCGGCGGCGCACGTCGTCACCCGGCGGCGGACGTCGGCGGCGTAGCCGTCGTCGAACTCGCCGGGGCGGGGCTCGTACCGGTCCCACGCGATGTCGAGAACGGCGAGCCGCACTCCGGCCCGCGCCTGCGTCGCGGCGCGTTCGGGCTCGCAGGACGTGGCGAGCACGCCGACCTCCAGCGGCGTCCGGGCCGGCGCGGCGCCCGCGGCTGCGGCGCACGCGGCCAGCGCCAGGACGAGAGCGGTACCCAGCGCGGCCCGAACGACGGCGCGGCTCACGAGAACCCTCCGGAGATCGGCGGGAGCAGCACCCCGCGGTCCACCGCGTCCCGGACGACCTCGCGGTCCAGCTTCCACACGATGGTCGCGCCGTTGGACGGGCCGGTGAAGCGGAAGACGGGCCAGCGTGGGCGTCCAGCCAGGTGAGCAGCTCGGGCCGGGCGTACCCGTACCCCTGCAACAGGGTCGCACTCTGCGTCACGACGTACTCGGCGTCGTTGTCCGCCAGGGAGCGCAACGACGGCCAGACCCCATACCCCGGGTGCGGCAGCAGCGCGAACTCGGCCGTCACGCCGGTCAGGCCCACCCGGGCGCCCGGCGCCAGCTCGGTGTCCATCCAGGCACGGGCCCGGCGGAAGCCGTCGTCCTGCGCCGACCGCGCGATCCCGCCCAGGACGGCCGTGGTGACGACGAACAGCACCGCGGCCGCCGGGAGGACTCGCTGCAGGCGGCCGCGCTCGTGCAGGTCGCGCGCCACGACGGCCACCGCGAGGGCGGACGACACCACGACGACGTAACCGAACTGCTCCTCGAGGGTGCCGGCCGCGGCCGCGTACCCGCCGAGCGCGCCGGCACCGGCCGCGAGGAAACCCACGAGCCGGCGGCGGGGGTGGGGGCTGCAAGCCGCCAGGACGCCGACGACGAGACATGCCGTGAGGAGGACGTAGCTCGTGCCGAACCGGCTGAGCTGCACCAGCAGGCGGGAGACCAGGCTGGGCGCGTTCGGCATGTTGAACCCGGTGATCTGCTCCGCGCCGGTCATCCGCCGTATCCCGAACGTCTTGGCCTCCCACCACGCGGGCAACAGCCCGGCGCGGGCCACTACGACCAGGTAGCCCACGTAGGGCAGCGGCACGACGGAGGCGACGCGCAGGACGGTCACCGGGGGGAGCGTGCGGCGCACCGTGCAGCCCAGGACGAGCAGCACGGCGATCGGCACAGCGGACATGTCCTTGGTGAACACCGCGCAGCCCAGCAGCAGGCCGGCGCATACCTCGAGCAGGGCGCGCACCCGCCCGGCGGGCTGTGCGACCGCGACGACCAGGCCGAGCAGGCCACCCACCAGGAACGCCGTCATCGGCGTCTCGAGCATCACGCGGGTGTCGTTGCGCAGCAGGAACGGGTCAAGTGCGAGGACGAGACCCGCCAGGACGGCGACCACGCGCGTGGTGACGCTGCGGACGACCAGGTAGCCGAGCAGCACGATCAGCACGCCGAGGGCGACGTGCACCCAGCGGACCTCGAACACCAGATCCATGGGCGTGCCGCGCAGGGCCAGCAGCCGGATCGTCGCGGCGTCGAGGAGCATCCCGCCGGGCGGGTGGAGGAAGAACGGCTCGCCGAAGAGTGCGGGCAACCGGCCGGTGGCGAGCATCGCCGAGAGGTCGGCGTAGGTCAGCTCGTCGATGAACAGGTCGTTCGCGCTGGTCAGGCCGGTGGCCCGGACGACGGCTGCGATCAGGACCACCAGCCCGGCGAGCGTCCACTCCAGCGCCGGGCGGGAGGCCACGGTGCGCCGGTGGGTCCTGGCAGGAGGCCGCCGCGTAGGCGGCGGGACCCGCCTGGCAGGAAGCGGCCGGGCGGCCGGCGGTGATCCGCGCCACGAGGGCGGGGGATGACGATGGTCACCAGGTCGGTCGGCGGGTCGGGCGGCGGCACCCAGCGGAAGCGCGGAACCGGCACCGGGCCGGGCACCGGGACCGGGCCGCCTGCGGCCGGGGAGCAGGCGGCCGGGGAAGGCGGCGGCCGTCGGCGCGGCGGCTGCTGCCGGGGTGGCGGCACCGGGCGGCTCTGCCTGACGCTCGTCACGGCGGCCCGACCCGGCCGGCCGCGACGGCGCGGTACACCCGCTCCTGCCGCGCCGCGGCGGTGTCCCAGTCGAAGCGGCGCGCGAAGGTGCGGCGCTCCCCGTCGGCCGTGACGTAGCCCGTGTCGTGGTAGGTCGCGACGAGGGCGTCGGCGTAGGCGTCGACGTCGAAGGGGCCGACCCGGCGGCCGCACTCGTCGGGCAGCACCTCGCGCAGGCAGTCGATGTCGAACGCCACCACCGGCGCTCCGGTGGCCGCGGCCTCCAGCGCGACGATCCCGAACGTCTCGAACCGGGACGGCAGCGCCACCAGGCGCGCGGACGCCAGCAGCGCGAACTTCGCCGGCCCGGCGACCCAGCCGACGAACCGCGTCCGGTCGCGATGCCCAGCTCGTCCGCCAGCGCACGCAGCGACTGCTCGTCCGGGCCGGTTCCCGCGATCACCAACGTGCCCGGGACCCGCTCGCACGCCGCGCCCACGCGTGGAGCAGGAGGTCGAGGCCCTTCTGCGCGGTTTCCAGCCGTCCGACGAAGACGACGTCGTCGCCCGGCGCACGCTCCGCGTCGAACGCCGCGGCAGGCACGCCGTTGCCGATGACGTCGACGGTCAGTTCGGGGTTGACGGTGCGCAGCTGTGCGGCGATGCCCTCCGACACGGCCACGACCCGGTGGTGCCGCCGGACGCCGAACCGCTCCACGAGGTGCACCGGCACCTTGTACTGCGCGGCCTTCTCGCGGGCGTTAACCACTGGACCATGCCGAGCGTGGGGCGACCGGTCCACAGCGGCGCGGCGATCGACGACACGGAGCGAAGAAGTCCTCCACACCACGTCGGCCGGTCGCCGGCGCACCGCGAGCGGGAGCATGACCATGTAGCCGAGCACCCGGGTCAGGCGGGTGCGACCCGCGCCGATCCCGACGTGCGTGTACTGCACGCCGTCCTCGACGCGGTCGACGCAGCCGGGGAACCGCTGGACCAACACGGTCAGCGCGTGCGAGGCGGCGATCCGCCGCCCGATCTCGTGCGTCCGCAGCGACCCGCCACCCGCACCCGGCATGGCCGGGTCCTCGAAGCCGAGGTGGAGGATCTTCAGCCTGCCGTCGGAGGCCGGGGTCCGGCTCCGGGCGGCGCGGCTCGCGGGGGTCCGGAGCAGCAGGCGCAGCACACCCGCGGCGGGGCCGCGCTCGCCGCCGCGAGCCAGAGCAGGCCGACCGGCCGGACCGCGACGAGCACCCCGAGCACGAGCCCGGCGACCGCGACATCCGTGGCGGTCGCGCGGGCGAAGCCGGGTGGTGACAGGGGTGCGGCGAGCGTGGCGAGCGGCAGCGCGACGGCGAGCGCCGCGACCGCCGCGCCGACGGCGAGACCGACCACGCCGGCGAGGGTGTGCCCGATGGCGAGCCCCAGCGCGAGCAGGACCGCGGCGGCGGCGAGGCTGACCCGGCTGCGGCGCTCCTGCCGACCGGCGACCAGCAGCGTCGCTGCGACGATCGTCGTCGAGTGGCCGAGCCCGGCGAGGGCCAGCCACGGAAGCGCTGCGAGCGCGGGCAGGTAGACTTCGGGAAGGACGGCCCCGGCCACCGAGACGGGCACGGTCGCCAGGACCGAGGCGGCCAGCAGCGCGATGCGGCGGAAGCTCAGCAGAGCGCCGCGCAATGCCTCCGCGGCACCCGGGCCGGATGCGCGCAGCAGGGGGAAGGCGACCAGCACCGTCCCGGCCGCGACGTACACGGGGGCCTTGGCCAACGTGGACAGCGCCTGGTAGCCGGCCACGGCGACGGCGCCCTCAGGGCTGAACGCGGCCGCGAGCACGTCGGCGGCCACCAGGACCGAGAGGACCACCTGGACGAGGGCGATCTGCCCGGTCTCCCCCCACCGCGCGCGCTGGGTGAGGACGTCGCGCCGCCACCCGAGGTCGCGGCAGAGGGGGGCGGCCGCCAGCGCGAGCACGGTGGCCGAGCCGGCGGCGAACCCGCCGAGCGCACCGGCCGCACCCGCGCCCATCGCCACCACGCCCGCGCTCGTCGCCATGCGGACCCCGACCTCGCCCACGGAGAGGCCGGCGTACACCACGAACCGGCCCTCACCCCTGCAGCCAGCCCCACACCGGCACGAGTGCGCACACCAGCACCGCCGACCCGGCCACGGCGAGCGCGACACCGGGGCCGGCGAAGCCGAGCGCGAGCCCTCCGGTGACGGCCGCTGCCACGCATCCGACCGCCAACGAGACGAACACGGCGAAGGCCACCGCGGCGCCGCGGCCGTTCGTGCCGGGCGGGTACCGGCGCACCGCCTGGGCCAGCGGCAGCGGCACGAGCGCAGCCACGGCCGTCCCGACCACGGTCAACAGGACCTGCCCGGCTGCGAAGTCGGCGAACTCCGCGGGCGGGAGGAGGTGCGCGAGCACCAGGGCGCAGGCGTAGCTCACGACACCCACCGCGCTCGCCGACGCGGACAGCAGCACGCTCGACCGGGCCGTGGCCACCGGCGCGGCCGGGCGCACCGGCGCAACCGTGGACCTCTCATGGGCCGCTGGTGGCCCGGGTCGGTGCGCTCACCGCCAGGCCCCCGCACGATGTGCCGGCGCATGACGCGCCCGCCGGGGTCCGGCGGAACTGCCGCGCGAGGCGCCGCGCCGCGCCGGGACCGGCGAGCAGGTCCTCCGGCTCCGCCAGCCGCACGTCGGCGTCGGGGACCCGGAGGCGGCGCAGGACGGCGACGGCGTCGAACTCGTCGCAGCCGCCGAGCAGCAGCGACGTGGTGCCGCCCGCGGTCGACGATCTCGTCGGTCGCCCGCAGGCCTGCCCGCAGATCGGCGCCGTGGCGCGACGGGAACGTCGCGACGGTGCTGATGTCGCCGCGCGCGAAGCGCTGCTCGCCCGGCCCGGCCCTCTGTGCCCGGACCTGATCTCGCCGAGCACGACCCCGGCGAGAAGCTCGGCGCTGCGGTCCCAGGTGAAGCAGCGGGCCCAGGCCTGGCAGTCGGCGGCGACGGCGCGCGCCGCCGTCGTCGGCGAGCTCCGCCAGCATGTCGGCGAGCGCCTCGCCGAAGTCGTGGCCGGGCCGACCAGCCAGCCCGTGCGGCCGTCGACGACCGAGTCGCTGATCCCCGGCGCCGCCATCGCCACGCACGGCACGCCCCAGGCGGCGGCCTCGATCACCGAGCAGCCCCAGCCCTCCGCCACCGAGGTGCGGTGGTGACCCAGGCCCTGCTCAGCAGGCTGTCGCGCACGTCGTCGGGCTGGTAGCCGTGGAAGGTGACCGTGCGTGCAGGCCCAGGTCCGTGACCAGGCCTGAGGCGGGCCCGCTCCGCCCGTCGCCGACGACGTCGACCCGCAGCCCGGGAACGCGCCGCGTCGCCGTCCGGAGGTGGTGCAGCAGCAGGTCGATCCGCTTGTGCGGCACCAGCCGCGCGACGACGGTGACCGTCGGGTCGGGGTCGCGCGGGCCGGCGCAGGTTCGGGCACGCGGAGCCGTTCGGCACCAGGTGGATCGGGCAGCGGAAATGCAACCGGTGGCGCAGCTCCTGCCGGGTGGAGGGCGAGACAGCCGCGACGGCCCGCGGTCCGTACACCCGACGCGTCGCCGTGCCCTCCAGAAAGCGGCCCACCGCGGCGACGGCCGGGGAAGCGCAGGTCGAACTGGTCCTGGTGCACGTGGTGCACCACCTGCACGATCGGCACGTCCGCTCCGGCGAAGAGCGGGGAGAAGAAGGGGATGCCGTTCTGGCAGTCGACGACCACGTCGAACGCCGGAGCGGCGCGCAGGCCAGCGCGCGGGCGCGGGTAGAGCGAGATCGCCACCGGCGCGCACGATCCGGATGCCGTCGATCACCTCCGTCGGTTCCTGCCCGGCGGCACGCGCGGTGAACCAGGTGACGCGCGCGCCGGCCGCGGCCCAGCGCCGGGCGATCTGGTGCATGTACTGCTCCGCGCCGCCGGCCTGGGGATGTCGGATGTCGCGCCAGTTGAGCACCAGCACGCGCAGCCCTGCGAGCTGCGGGAGCGCGGGCGAGGGGGCACCCGCCGGGTCACGCGGTCAGCCCCCCCAGAGCTGAGCAGCGCTGCGAAGCTCGACATGCCGTCCGGGATCACGCGGAACGTCGAGCGGGGGTCGTCGGTCCAGGCGACCGGGATCTCGACGATCGAGCCGCCGTCGGCCTGAGATGCGGCGGAGCAGCTCGACGTCGAAGGCGAATCCGGTGGTCCGGCACTGCGCGAGGGCCCGGGAGACCGCGCGGCTGGAAGAACTTGAACCCGCACTGCGTGTCGCTGACACCGTCGACGATCGTCCGGGTCAGCCGGCGGAACACGGCGCCGCCGGCCCGGCGGCACAACGGCTGGCGGCGCAGCAGCGCGGAACCCGGGGCGTAGCGTGAGGCGACGACCGCCGAGGCGCCCTCGACGAGCAGGTTCATCGCGGTGGCCGAGAGTCTCCACCGGAGTGGCGAGGTCGGCATCGAAGAAGCCGACGTACCGTGACTCGCTGGTCAGAACGCCGCGGCGGACCGCGGCGCCCTTGCCGGGGCGGGCGCACCCGATCACGGTGACGGGGACGCGGGCGCCGGGTCGGCCAGCGCCCGGGTCACCTGGGCGGTGCCGTCCGAACTGCCGTTGTCCACGACGACGATCCGGGACTCCCAGGGCTGCTGCGGACAGGTAGTCCACTGTCGCGGCCACCGTGGCGGGCAGGCGCTCCGCCTCGTTGTAGGCAGGCACGACGACTTCAAGGTCGACAGCCGGGCGCCGGAGCGCGGGACGGCCGTCGGGCAGCCGTGTCGGTGTCGGCCGCGGGTCACGGGGCAGCGGGACACGCGCCATGACGGGAACTGCAGTCACGATGGTCCTCCGCGGGGAGCGAGGCAGGCGGAGCGGGGAGCTCACCTTCAGGACCGCCGCGGGGAGTACGACGGTCAGTCACCCATCGACCGCGGGCACGATTCCATTACAGCCGGGCGACGAACCGCACCCGGCAGGCAACCCGCGGTCAGCTCGGCTGACGAAGGATCTCCGCCGAGCGCCGGTCCCACGCGGTGCCGCCGTTCCCGGCCGCGCGGATGGCGTCGAGCACGTCGTCCGGGTCCGCGCCCTTGGACAGGAACCCGACCGCGCCGGCCGCAGCGGCGTCGTGCACGTCCTGACCCTTCGTCGAGGTCGTCAGGACGATCACCCGGACCGTCGGGACGGAGGCCGTCACCTCGCGCGTGGCGTCGATCCCGTTCATGACGGGCATCGACAGGTCCATGAGCACGACGTCCGGCGTGGTCTCCCGGGCGACGGACACGGCGTGCACACCGTCCGGATGCCTCGCCGACCACCTGCATGTCGTCCGCACCGTCGATGAGCTCGCACATCGTGCTGCGGACGAACTCGTGGTCGTCGACCACCATCACGCGAATCACGGAGGCCTCCCACGGGTGCGGTGCAATCGTTGCACAGAGCGCGGAGGCGGGGTCGCGCACGTTCGGACCAAGCCCGTGAGGCGGCGCGGCCGTGCTCCGAACGGCTGAACGGAGCATAATCCGGTGGCGGTCGGCCTAAGCGGCTACCCCCAGCCACGGCTCCCACGCGGGATGCGGCTCGACGGACAACACCATCACCCCGCCCGGGGCGCGATGCGGTGCAATCGGCTTCACCCGCAGGGTCCACCCCAGCTCGTCGAGCAGGCGGTCCGCTTTCCGCGAGTTGCACGCACGGCACGCGGCGACGCAGTTCTCCCAGGTGTGTCCGCCGCCGCGACTGCGGGGAACGACGTGATCGATGGTGTCGGCGCGGCGGGTGCAGTACGCGCAGCGGCGCCCGTCGCGGCGCAGGACGCCGGCGCGGGTCATCGGCACGGGGCGCCGGTAGGGCACCCGGACGTACCGGGACAGACGCATCACCGACGGCGCGGCGATCGTCAGGCTCTCGGAGTGGAAGGCGCCCACGAGGGCGGCCTGCACGCACTCGGCCTTGCCGGTGAGCATGAGCACGACGGCACGCTTGGCGGTGACGACCGCGAGCGGCTCGAACGTGGCGTTGAGCAGGAGGACCCGGGACCCCGTCGGAGGCGCGCCACCCGGCGGGGCGTCGGCTTGCTCGGGGTCAGCCGGGTCGGGTTGTCGCTCGGGCATCGACCACCTCCGTCACTCCGGAGCGAACCATAGCGAAGCCGGGTTACGCGAGTGTGATATTGCGCCGGACGTCGACTATTCAGACGGCGTCGAGGGCGGTCACGACGTCGTCGACGAGGTCGCCGGTGTCCTCGCAGCCGGCGGAGAAGCGGACGAGGCCGGGTGCGACGGCGTCGCCCCAGCGCTCCCGGCGGTCCGCGGTGCTGCGCAGGCCGCCGAAGCTGGTGGCGGACGCGGTGTAGCGGGAGGCGGCGAGGAACCGGCTCACGGCCTCCGGCGAGGGCAACGTGAACCGCAGCACCCCGTTCCACCGGCGCATCTGCGCGGCGGCGACCGGGTGCGACGGGTCGTCGGGCAGACCTGGCCACCGGACGTCGCTGACGGCGGGGTGGCCCCGCAGGGCGCGGGCCAACGCCTCGGCGTTGGCGGCCTGGCGGGCCAGGCGCAGGTCGAGCGTGCCCAGACCGCGGTGGGCGAGCCAGGCCTCCATCGGGCCGGGGACGGCGCCGCTGCGGGTGCGGGCCTCGCGCAGGCGCTGCGCGAGCGCGGGGTCGGCGGCGGTGACGTGGCCGAGCAGCACGTCGCCGTGGCCGGCCAGCGCCTTGGTGTCGCTGGCGACGGTGAGGTCCGCGCCGAGCGCGAGGGGACGCTGGCCCAGCGGGGTGGCGGTGGTGTTGTCGACGGCCAGCAGCGCGCCGGCGGCGTGGGCGGCCGCCGCGGCGGCCCGGATGTCGCACACGTCGAGGCCGGGGTTGGAGGGCGTCTCGACGAGCAGCAGCGTCGCCCCGTCCAGCACGCCGTCCGGCCACGGGCCGGGGGTGGGCACCTCGCGGACCTCGACACCCAGCGGAGCGAGCTCGGTGTGGGCGAGCGCGCGCGTGACGTAGTAGCCGTCCGACGGCAGGACGATCGCGCGGCCGGCCCGGGCGGTGAGCCGCAGGACGGCGCCGATCGCGGCCATGCCGGAGGCGAACGACACGCACTCGCCGCCGTCGAGCGCGCCGATCGCCTCCTCGAGCGCGGTCCAGGTGGGGTTGCCGGGACGGCCGTAGAAGTAGTCGGGCAGTGTGGAATCCGGCTGGGCGGCGTCGAGGTGGAACGTCGTGGAGAGCACCGGGCCGGGGTGCAGCGGCGATCCCGGGGACCCGTCGGCGGTGTGTCCGCCGTGCACGCAGCGCGTCCCGTCGCCGATCTCCATCGAGACAGCGTAGGCCGGAGGCCGCCATACGTGCCTCGTCGCCTCATCGCCGTTGAGGGCCTGCCTACTCGGGCCGGGGCGTCCGGCTGATCAGCTCCTTGGCGAGGGACGCGACCGGGAGGTCTTCGTGGCACACCCGCCGCACCGCGTCGGAGATCGGCAGCTCGACGCCGTGGCGCCCGCCGAGCTGGCAGATCGACAGGCAGGACTTGACGCCCTCGGCGACCTGGCCGTGGTTGGCCGCCTCGGCCTCGGCGAGCGTCTCGCCCCGGCCGAGCCGCTCGCCGAACGTGCGGTTGCGCGACAGCGGTGACGAGCAGGTGGCCACCAGGTCGCCCAGCCCGGCGAGGCCGGCGAAGGTCAGCGGGTCCGCCCCGAGCGCGACGCCCAGCCTGCTGATCTCGGCGAGCCCGCGGGTGATCAGGGAGGCGCGGCTGTTGTCGCCCAGCCCCATGCCCGCGGCCATCCCGACCGCGAGGGCGATCACGTTCTTCCCGGCGCCGCCGAGCTCGCAGCCGATCACGTCGGTGTTGGTGTACGAGCGGAAGTAGCCGGTCAGGCAGGCGTGCTGCAGGGCGACGGCGCGGTCGTGGTCGCGGCAGGCGATCACCGTGGCGGTCGGCTCGCCCGCGGCGATCTCGCGGGCGAGGTTCGGGCCCGACAGCACCGCGACGTGATCGGACGGCACGTCGGCGACCTCGGCGATCACCTCGCTCATCCGCTCCAGCGTGCCCAGCTCGACACCCTTGGCCAGGCTGACCAGCGTCCGCCCGGCAGGGAGCAGCGGCCGCCAGGCGGTGAGGTTGTGCCGCAGCGTCTGCGACGGGACGGCGAGCACGACCGCGTCGGCGCCCTCGAGCGCGGCCGCCGCGGTGGTCGTCGCCTCCAGCGGCGGGAGCTCGACGCCGGGCAGGTACTCGGGGTTGCACCGGCTCTCCGTGATCGCCGCGGCCACGTCGGGGCGGCGGGCCCAGAGCACGACGTCGCGGCCGGCGTCGGCGAGGACCTTCGCGAAGGTCGTCCCCCACGACCCCGCGCCGAGGACGGCGACCCGCTGGATCTTGATCGTCACGCCGTCTCCCGCCGGTAGAACTCCTGCGGGGCGGCCTCGTCGCGCACCTCGGCGAGCAGGTCGCGGACCCGGCCCATGATCAGGTCGGTGACCTCGCGGAGCAGCGCGGCGTCGACGGTCCGTCCGCGGTAGGCCGACAGGTCGACCGGCTCCCCGCAGCGGACGGTGACGGTGGTGCGCGGCAGCGGGCGGTACCGCTTGCGGTAGCCGTCGAGCACGGTGTGCGTGCCCCAGTGCACCATCGGGACCACCGGCACGTCCGAGGCGAGCGCGAGCCGGGCGACGCCGGTGCGCGGGTGCATGGGCCAGTGCGCGGGGTCACGGCTGATCGTGCCCTCGGGGTACACGATCAGCACCTTGCCGGCCTCCAGCGCGGCCGTGCCCTCCCGCAGGCTGGCCTTCGCGTCGGCCGTCCCGCGGAACACCGGGATCTGGCCGGTGGCGCGCAGCACGGTGCCGAGCACGGGGACGCGCCACAGGCTGTCCTTGGCGAGGAAGCGGGGCACCCGGCGGGCGAGGTGGACGGCGAGCGCGCTGTAGATCGGGTCGATGTGCGAGATGTGGTTGGCCGCGATCACGACGCCGCCGGTGCGCGGGATGTGCTCGAGGCCGACGAACCGGGGGCGGGCGCTGAGCCAGCCGACGGGATAGAAGAAGACGGCGCAGAGCCCGATCCAGAACCCGCCCCGCTCGCGCGCCACCGCGTCGTCCTCCTGTCGCTCGTCGGTGCTGCCCCGGTCGTTCGGTGGGCAGAGTCTCGCGGGTGGTGGGCCGCGCGGTCCACCGCAGCCCCGCTCCGGGCGACCTGCCCACTTCGGTGAAGCCCGTCAAGCGACCCAGACAACCCGGATGAGGTCGACACGCTGTTGATCCTCGAGGATCAGGTACGTCAGGCGTCCGGCGTCGTCAGCGTGGGCCGGCGGCGATCCGCTCCGCCAGGCGGAGCCGAACCTCGTCGAGCGGCACGGGGTTGTCCGGCATCTCCCCCGTGCGCAGTCGGTGATCGGCCTCGCTGAGCATGCGCCGGTAGCCGTCGTGCCCCAACCCGACGGTCACCCGGGCGACCCGCCGCCACGACTCGAGGAGCCGGTGCACCGGGCCGAGGTCCAGGGAGTCGGTCGCAGCAGCCATGGCGGCGCGCCACTGCTCGTCGAAACGCTCGGCGTCTTCCGGTACGAGTGCCGCGCGAACGACGGCAGGTGGAGCATCGAGCAGGCCGGGGTCCTCGGGCCAGGGCCGAGCTTCCGCTGCAGTGGTCACGATGCCGAAGAGTACCGGCAGCGACGCCGCTGGACGGGGCACTGGCTCGCAGTCCGTGCAGCAAGCCACCTTGCTGCACTCCCGCGCGCCCACGTTTGTGACGATGGACGTGTGGATCTGGTGGTTCCGGTCAAGCCGCTGCACGCGGCGAAGACCCGGCTGCGGGGTGTGGCGGATCACGGCGTCGGCGATCCCGACGCGCACGCGGCGCTCGCGCTCGCCCTCGCGCACGACACCGTCGCGGCCGTGCTCGCGGCGCGGGCCGTCCGGCGCCTGCTGGTGATCAGCTCGGACCCGGTGGTGGCCGCGGAGCTGGCGGCCGTCGGCGTCGAGGTGGCGCCGGACGTGGCAGGCGGGCTCAACGCCGCCCTCGTGCACGGCGCCGCGATCCTGCGCGCGGCCGATCCGGGCACACCCGTCGGGGCGCTGCAGGCCGACCTGCCCGCGCTGCGTCCGTCCGAACTGGACGAGGCCCTGCACGACGCCGCCGCACTCTTCGCGAGCGGTGCGCGGCGGGCGTTCTGCCCGGACGCGCAGGGCACGGGCACCACGCTGCTGCTCGCCGCGGCGGGCGCCCCGCTCGACCCGCGCTTCGGGGCGGGGTCGGCGGCGCGCCACCGCGCGTCCGGAGCCGTCCCGCTCGCCGCGGCGGGGCCGGGGCTGCGACGCGACGTCGACACCGGCGACGACCTGTGTGCGGCCGCCGAGCTGGGGCTGGGCCCGCACACCCGGGCGGTGCTGGCCCCGACCGGGCGGTGCTGACCGGGTCACCGCAGCGACGGGTGCCGGACGCGGAGGTGGCGGGTCAGGAACGCCGCCGCGCTGTAGGCGGCCGCGAAGGCGACGAGGTCGCCCACGTGGATGCCGTGCCCGTAGCTCAGCGTCAGCAGGACCGGTCCGACCTTGGTCAGCTCGGCGAACGCCAGACCGAACATCGTCGCCGCCGCCCACGTCACGACGATCAGCACGGCTCGACGGAGGCCGGGCACCGCGCTCCCTTCGACGAGTCGACACGCCTCGCACCCATGTTCCTGCGCGTGTCCCCCACCGCCAACCTTCCCGGGGCGGCGGCGGACCCGACCGCCTGGACGGGGCGGTCCCAGGCAATGGGAGTTCACTCGGATGTTCTCGCTGCAACGGCCCTGACCGCGGATGCGTGAGGAAGAATCGCGGTGTGGGTGACGAGGCGAAGAGCAGAGATGTCCGTGCCCGACCGGCGACCCGCGTCGCGACCCGGGCCTCGGCGACCGTCGAGGAGCAGGAACCCGTGGTCCCTGAGCCGGCGGCCGCCCCCACGGGGGCGAACACGGCGACGGCACCGGACGCGGCCGTGCCCGTCGTGCCGCCGGCCCGGACCGTCACCCACACCTCCGGTCTGCCCGACGACCGCTACCTCAACCGCGAGCTGTCGTGGCTGGACTTCAACGCCCGCGTGCTCGCGCTGGCCGAGGACCCCAGCCAGCCGCTGCTGGAGCGGGCCAAGTTCCTGGCGATCTTCGCGAGCAACCTGGACGAGTTCTACATGGTCCGCGTCGCCGGGCTGAAGCGCCGCGACGAGGCCGGCCTGCAGGTGCGCAGCGCGGACGGGCTCACCCCGCGCGAGCAGCTGGCCCGCATCTCCGCGCGGACGCAGGCGCTGGCCGTCGCGCACGCGAAGGTCTTCCTCGACGAGGTGTGCCCGGAGCTGGACAAGGAGGGCATCCGGATCAACCGGTGGTCGTCGCTGACGGACGGCCAGCGCGCGACGCTGTCGACCTACTTCACCGAGACCGTGTTCCCGGTGCTGACGCCGCTGGCCGTCGACCCCGCGCACCCGTTCCCCTACATCTCCGGCCTCTCGCTGAACCTGGCCGTGACCGTCCGCGACCCCCAGGGCCGTACCGAGCGGTTCGCGCGCGTGAAGGTGCCCAACAACGTGCCGCGCCTGGTCCGGGTCGCCCCGGAGGACCCGGACGACGAGTCGATCACCTTCCTGCCGATCGAAGACCTCATCGCCGCGCACCTGTCGGAGCTCTTCACCGGCATGGAGGTGGCGGAGTGCCACGCCTTCCGGGTCACGCGCAACGCGGACCTGGAGGTCGAGGAGGACCGCGACGAAGACCTGCTGCAGGCCCTCGAGCGCGAGCTGGCCCGCCGCCGGTTCGGGCCGCCGGTGCGGCTCGAGGTCGTCGACACGATGAGCCCGCACGTGCTGGAGCTGCTGCTGCGCGAGCTGGACGTCGACCCGCACGACGTCGTCACCGTTCCCGGCCTGCTCGACCTCACGGCGCTGTGGCGCCTCGTCGGTGTGGACCGGCCGGACCTGAAGGACGAGCCGTTCCGCCCCGCCACCGCCCCGGCTTTCGCCGAGGGCGAGACCGCGAAGAGCGTCTTCGCGACGCTGCGCGAGGGCGACGTCCTCGTCCACCACCCGTACGACTCGTTCGCCACCAGCGTCCAGCGCTTCATCGAGCAGGCCGCGGCCGACGAGAACGTGCTCGCGATCAAGCAGACGCTCTACCGGACGTCGGGCGACTCCCCGATCGTCGACGCCCTCAAGGACGCCGCGGCGGCGGGCAAGCAGGTCGTCGCGCTGGTGGAGATCAAGGCGCGGTTCGACGAGCAGGCCAACATCCGGTGGGCGCGCGAGCTGGAGCGCTCGGGCGTGCACGTCGTCTACGGGCTCGTCGGCCTCAAGACGCACTGCAAGACCTGCCTGGTGGTGCGCCAGGAGGGCAACCACATCCGCCGCTACTGCCACATCGGCACGGGCAACTACAACCCGAAGACCGCGCGGCTGTACGAAGACCTCGGCGTGCTGACGGCGGACCCGGCGATCGGCGAAGACCTCACGGACCTGTTCAACGCCCTCACCGGCTACTCGCGCCAGACGTCGTACCAGAGCCTGCTCGTGGCGCCCTACGGCGTGCGGCGCGGGATCATCCGGCGCATCGAGGACGAGATCGAGGCGCACCGCGAGGGCAAGGACGCCCGGATCCGGATCAAGGTGAACTCGCTCGTCGACGAGCAGGTGATCGACGCGCTGTACCGGGCGTCGCAGGCCGGGGTGCCGGTGGACGTCGTGGTGCGCGGGATCTGCGCGATCCGGCCCGGGCGGGAGGGGCTCAGCGAGAACATCCACGTCCGGTCGATCCTCGGGCGCTACCTCGAGCACTCGCGGGTGTTCCACTTCGGTGCCGCCGACGAGTACTGGATCGGCAGCGCGGACATGATGCACCGCAACCTGGACCGGCGCGTCGAGGTGCTGTTGCGGGTCGCCGAACCGAAGCTCGCCGGCTACCTGCGCACGGTGCTCGACTCGTGCCTCGACCCCGCGACCCGGTGCTGGACGCTCTCGGCGGAGGGCTCGTGGTGGCCGTCGCCGGCACCCGACTCGGGCGTGTCGCCGGTGCGCGACCACCAGGCCGAGATGATGCACCTGCACTCGCGGGGCGCGTCCCGGGCCGCGGCGGAGTGAACGGTCCGGATCCTGGCGACATCCTCGCCGCCGGTGGAGTCTTGTTTCGTTCTCTCGAGCACGGCGTCGAACTTGCGGTCGTCCACCGCCCCAGGTACGACGACTGGTCGCTGCCCAAGGGAAAGCTGGATCCGGGCGAGTCGCTGGCGGCCGCCGCGGTGCGCGAACTGCAGGAGGAGACCGGGGTGCGGGCGCGGCTCGGGCCGTGGCTGCGCGACGTCCGCTACGCGGTGGCGGACGGCCGCAAGTTCGTGCGGTTCTGGTCGGCGGAGGCGCTCACGCCTGCCGACTTCACACCGAACCACGAGGTGGACGAGCTGCGCTGGGTCTCGCCGGACGCCGCGGCGGACCTGCTGACCTACGACCACGACAGGGACGTCCTCGCGCGGTTCGTCGAGCTGGGGCCGCCGACGTCCGTCCTGCTGGTGGTGCGGCACGCCAAGGCGGGGAGCCGGGACAAGTGGGACGGCGACGACCGCCACCGCCCGCTGTCGACCGCCGGCCGCAAGCAGGCGCAGGCGATCGCCGAACTGCTGCCCTCGTACGGCCCGGACCGCATCGGCAGCGCGCCCCAGGTGCGTTGCCGCGACACGGTCGCGCCGCTGGCCGACGCGCTGGGCCTGCCGATCGCGGACGAGCCGCTGCTCAGCGAGGACAGCTACCAGGACGATCCGGACGCCACGCTGAAGCGGGTGCGGGAGCTGGCGGCCCAGCCCGGGGTCACCGCGGTGTGCAGCCAGGGCGGCGTGATCCCGGCGATGATCGCCGCGCTGGCCCGCGAGGCGGCGCTGCCGGTGGACGTGGACGTCGACGACGTGCCGTCGAAGAAGGGCAGCGTCTGGGTGCTGGGGCTGCGCGACGGGGCGCTGGTGTCGGCGGACTACCTCGAGCGCCCCGGAGCTGATCGCGGTGATCGCGGCGGGCGGGTGGAGACGTCGGCGATCGCGAAGCGCGGGCGCGGATGGCTACTCACGTGATCACCAACGACGGCGGGCCGACAGCAATCGGTGAAGAGCCGACAGCGCGGGTGCCGATAGCTGCCTGCGTAACCATCATGGATCATACGTGCGAAACACGGAACCTAGCGACGCGCCGGCACCCGTCCGTACCGCATGCCTTTTGAGCCTGACGGCCCGTTCCGCGGATCCACCGCCCTCGCTGCCGGTCTCCTGACCCGCGGGATACTGCGCGGGCCCCGGTTCCAGAAAGCTCTTTCCCGACGTCTACGCCCCCGCGCACCTCGAGAACGACCTCCTGCTGCGGTCACGCGCGGCGGGGGTGTTGGTCGCGGGACGCGGTGCGGTCGCCGGGTACTCCGCGGCGGAGCTGCTGGGAGCGTCGAGCGGGCCGCCGGACGCTCCTGCCGAGGTGCTGTTGACGGCGCCGCGCTGCCAGTCGTACACGTGCGCGGGCCTCCGGGTCCACCGGGACCGCATTGCGCCGGACGAGATCATCCGCGTCGCTGGGGTCGCGGTGACGACGCCCGAGCGGACGGCGTTCGACCTGGCGCGCTGGGCGCCCACACTGACAGAACGCGTGGCGGCGGTCGACGCGCTGGCCCACCACCGCCGAGTCGACGTCGCCGATGTCGGGGCGCTGCGGCACCGTCACCTCGGCGCCCGTCACGGTGGCGAGGTGGCCGAGGTGTTGAGGTTGACCGACCGGCGCGCGGAGTCACCGATGGAGTCCCGGGCCCGGATGGCGCTGGTGCTCGGCGGCCTGCCGCCGCCCGCGGTGCAGCACCCCGTCGTCGTCCGCGGCCGTCGCTACTACCTCGACCTGGCCTATCCGGACCTGAAGGTCGCGGTCGAGTACGACGGCGCCGACCATCGGACGCAGCAACGGGCGCGCCGCGACCTCGAGCGGGAGGCCGCACTGGTGTCGGCGGGCTGGCGGATCCTGCGGTTCGACGCGTACGTGGTGCTGTTCGCGCCGGAACGGATCGTCGCCGAGGTGCGCGCGGAGCTGGCCGCGGCGGCGTGATCCAGAGCAGCCGATCGCTAGGCGGGCGTCGTGCCGGTCCCGTGGGTGATGACGACGCGCGAGGGCAAGTGACTACCGCAGTCGTCCCGACGACCCCGCCGTCACCGATCATCCCTGCACGATCACGCGACGCGACTCTCATAAAAATTTTTTTTTTTTTTTTTTTAAATTTTATAAAAAATATTATTATATTAATAATTATATATGCCCGCAGCTCTCGATCACTATATTAGCTCTACGGCAAGGCTGTGCTACTTGCCCTTGCTTGCTCTTCTTGCCCTTCTTCCCTCTAGTCTTGCCCTTCTTCGCGTCGGCCTTGGTGCCCGACTTCGCGTCGGCCTTGGCCTCCACCTTCGCTCCGGCTTCTTGGCGGCCGCCTTCTTGGCGTCTGGTTTCTTGCGTCGGATTTTTTATTATTTGTTTTTTTTGTGTTAAATTTATTATTATTATTCTTTGCAGCGGGCTTCTTCGCCTTGGCCGGCTTGTCGTCGGCGGCCGCGGGCGGGTCGGCGAGCAGCGTCGTGGTGGGCACCGAACTGAGGTCGACGGCACCGTTGAGCGCCGCACCGTCGCCCGAACCGTTCGTCGCCGCCGCACGTGAGGACCGGCGACGGCGCGGGGGGCCGGGGTCTCGGCGACGCGGCGGGCTCGGGCAGCGGCGGCTCGTCGGCGCCGTGTCGGCCGGTACGTCGCCGGCCACCGCGCTGCGGAAGCCCGTCCCCGGGCGGAAGGCGGGCACCGTCGTCGCCGGAACCGCGACGGTCTCCCCCGTACGCGGGTTGCGGCCCGTGCGAGCGGCCCGGGCGCGGCTCTCGAACACGCCGAACCCGGCGAGAGACACCGAGTCGCCGGACCGGACGGTGTCGACCACGATCTGCAGCAGGGCGTCGACGGCGGTGGCCGCGGTCTTCCGGTCGCCGAGGCGGTCGGCCAGCGCGTCCACGAGCTGGGACTTGTTCATGCGCGCAGACGGTAGGCGTACGGCGCGTTGTCCACCAGTTGGGACCCGTTGTGCGGCAAGGAAGATGCGCCGTTCAGCAGGAGAGCCAACGTTTGTATTTGTCGGTTTTGATAGGTGTTTTGGGAAGGATGAGGCCACCGCGGGACGTCGTGAAAGCCACGTTCAGGACCTGTGACGCCCTGAACGTGGCTTCACGACAACCGCGCGGGCGAGTCGTCAGCCGATCGTCGTCGGCAGGCGCCCCGGGCGGCTCGTCTCGAACGTGGCGATGTCGTCGGCGTGCCGCAGTGTCAGGCCGATGTCGTCCAGGCCCTCCAGCAGGCGCCAACGCGTGTAGTCGTCGATGTCGAAGGGCACCGTGAGGTCCGCGGCCTGCACCGTCTTCTCCCGCAGGTCGACGGTCAGCTCGGTGCCCGGCTGGTTCTCCAGCAGCTTCCACAGCAGCTCGACGTCCGGCTGTGCGACCTCCGCGGCGAGCAGGCCGCCCTTGGCCGAGTTGCCGCGGAAGATGTCGCCGAACCGCGAGGAGATCACCACGCGGAAGCCGTAGTCCATCAGCGCCCAGACGGCGTGCTCGCGCGACGAACCGGTGCCGAAGTCCGGGCCGGCGACCAGCACCGAGCCCTCATCGAACGGCGGGGTGTTGAGGATGAACGACGGGTCGTTCCGCCAGGCCGAGAACAGCCCGTCTTCGAAGCCGGTGCGCGTCACGCGCTTGAGGTAGACGGCCGGGATGATCTGGTCCGTGTCGACGTTGCTGCGGCGCAGCGGGACGCCGATGCCGGTGTGGGTGGTGAAGGCGTCCATCAGGCCAGGTCCTCGGTGTTCAACAGGTCTTCGGGCTCGACAGGGTCCCGCGGACGGCCGTCGCGGCCGCGACCAGCGGGGAGACCAGGTGGGTGCGGCCGCCCTTGCCCTGGCGGCCCTCGAAGTTGCGGTTCGACGTCGACGCGCTGCGCTCGCCCGGGGCCAGCTGGTCCGGGTTCATCCCCAGGCACATCGAGCAGCCCGCCGAGCGCCACTCGGCCCCGGCGTCGAGGAAGATCTTGTCGAGGCCCTCGTCCTCGGCCTGGAACCGCACGCGCATCGAGCCGGGGACGACCAGCATCCGCACGCCGTCGGCGACCTTGCGGCCCTGGATGATCTGGGCGACCGACCGCAGGTCCTCGATCCGGCCGTTGGTGCAGGAGCCGACGAAGACGGTGTCGACGTGGATGTCCCGCAGCGGCGTGCCGGCCTCAAGGCCCATGTACTCCAGCGCGCGCTCGGCGGCGACGCGCTCGTTCTCGTCGACGATCGTCTCGGGGTCCGGCACCCGCTCGCCGAGCGGCAGGCCCTGGCCCGGGTTGGTGCCCCAGGTGACGAACGGGGTCAGCGTGTCCGCGTCGATGTCGACCTCGGCGTCGAACACCGCGTCGTCGTCGCTGCGCAGCTCGCGCCACGCGGCGACGGCGTCATCCCAGTCGGCACCCTTCGGCGCACGGTCGCGGCCGAGCAGGTAGGCGAAGGTCGTCTCGTCCGGCGCGATCATGCCGGCCCGGGCGCCCGCCTCGATCGACATGTTGCAGATCGTCATCCGGGCCTCCATCGAGAGGTTCTCGATGACGTTGCCCCGGTACTCCAGCACGTAGCCCTGGCCACCGCCGGTGCCGATCTTGGCGATGATCGCGAGGATCACGTCCTTGCTCGTGACCCCGGGGCGCAGCCCCCCGGTGCTCGAGTTGACGTTGATCGCCATGGTCTTGAACCGCTTGAGCGGCAACGTCTGCGTGGCGAGCACGTGCTCGACCTCGGAGGTGCCGATGCCGAACGCCATGGCGCCGAACGCGCCGTGCGTGGAGGTGTGGCTGTCGCCGCAGACGACCGTCAGGCCGGGCTGGGTGAGCCCCAGCTGCGGGCCGACGACGTGCACGATGCCCTGCTCGGCGTGGTTCATCGGGTAGAGCGGCACGCCGAACTCGGCGCAGTTCTTGCGCAGGGTCTCGACCTGGGTGCGGGACACCGGGTCCGCGATCGGCGCGAGGACGTCCAGCGTGGGGACGTTGTGGTCCTCGGTCGCGACGGTGAGGTCCGGCCGGCGGACGGGGCGGCCGGCGAGGCGGAGCCCGTCGAACGCCTGCGGGCTGGTGACCTCGTGCACGAGGTGGAGATCGATGTAGAGCAGGTCCGGCTCCTGCCCCTCACCCTTGCGAACCAGGTGTTGATTCCACACCTTCTCGGCCAGCGTGGTAGCCCTGTTGACCCACGGGCCGTCTCCTCGACATCTCAGAATCCGGGAAGTTAGTATTGCTTCGTGGGACAGTCTAGCGGCATCGGCGTACTGGACAAGGCCGTGGGGGTGCTGCGGGCGGCGGCCGTGGAGCCGTGCGGACTGTCCGAGCTGTGTGCCCGCACGGGCCTCCCGCGGGCGACGGCGCATCGCCTCGCCGTGGGCCTGGAGGTGCACGGGCTGCTGCACCGCGGCGCGGACGGGCGATGGCGGCCGGGCCCCGCACTGGCCGAGCTCGCACACCGCGGTGTGGACCCGCTGCTGGAGGCCGCGGCGGCCGTGCTGCCGCGGCTGCGCGACATCACCGGCGAGAGCGTGCAGCTCTACCGCCGCGACGGCACCCAGCGCGTCTGCGTCGCCGCGGCCGAGCCGGCGAGCGGCCTGCGCGACACCGTGCCGGTGGGCAGCCGGCTGCCGATGACGGCCGGATCGGGCGCCAAGGTGCTCGCGGCGTGGGCGGACCCCGCCACCCAGCGCGCGCTGCTGCCGGAGGCGACGTTCACCGAGCGCGCGCTCCTCGACGTGCGCCGCCGCGGGTGGGCGCAGAGCGTGGCCGAGCGCGAGGCGGGGGTGGCGAGCGTGTCGGCGCCGGTCCGTGACGCGGCGGGCACGTGGTGGCGGCGGTGTCGGTCTCGGGCCCGGTGGACCGGATCGGCCGACGGCCCGGCGTGCGGTGGGCGGCGGACCTGCTGGCGGCGGCGGACGCGTTGCAGCACCGGCTTTACGAGCGCTCAGCCGCTCGTCTCACAAAAAAAAAAAATCGGCGTGCCGCAGCGTCAGCGCGATGTCGTCCAGGCCCTCGAGCAGGCGCCAGCGCGTGTAGTCGTCAATCTCGAACGGCACCGTGAGGTCCGCGGCCTGCACGGTCTGCGCGCGAAGGTCGACGGTCACCTCGGTGCCCGGCTGGTTCTCCAGCAGCTTCCACAGCAGCTCGACGTCCGGCTGGGCGACCTGGCGGCGAGCAGCCCGCCCTTCCCGGAGTTGCCGCGGAAGATGTCGGCGAACCGCGAGGAGATGACGACCCGGAAGCCGTAGTCCATCAGCGCCCAGACCGCGTGCTCGCGGGAGGAGCCGGTGCCGAAGTCGGGGCCGGCGACCAGCACCGAACCGGCGGCGAACGGCGGGGTGTTGAGGATGAAGGACGGGTCGTTCGCGCCAGGCGGCGAACAGCCCGTCCTCGAAGCCGGTGCGGGTGATGCGCTTGAGATAGACGGCCGGGATGATCTGGTCGGTGTCGACGTTGCTGCGGCGCAGCGGGACGCCGATCCCGGTGTGGGTGGTGAAGGCTTCCATCGACTTGCCAGGTACTCCGTGCTCAGCAGATCGGCGGGCGACGACAGGGTTCCGCGGACCGCGGTGGCGGCGGCCACCAGCGGCGAGACCAGGTGGGTGCGGCCGCCCTTGCCCTGCCGGCCCTCGAAGTTCCGGTTGGAGGTGGACGCGCTGCGCTCGCCCGGGGCGAGCTGATCCGGGTTCATGCCCAGGCACATCGAGCAGCCGGCCGAGCGCCACTCGGCCCCGGCGGCGATGAAGACCTTGTCCAGGCCCTCGTCCTCGGCCTGGAACCGCACGCGCATCGAGCCGGGGACGACGAGCATCCGCACGCCGTCGGCGACCTTGCGGCCGTGCATGATCTGCGGCGACCGCCCGCAGGTCCTCGATCCGGCCGTTGGTGCAGGAGCCGAGGAAGACGGTGTCGACGGGGATGTCCCGCAGCGGCGTGCCGGCCTCGAGGCCCATGTACTCCAGCGCGCGCTCGGCGGCGACGCGCTCGTTCTCGTCGACGATCGTCTCGGGGTCCGGCACCCGCTCGCCGAGCGGCAGGCCCTGGCCCGGGTTGGTGCCCCAGGTGACGAACGGCGTCAGCGTGTCCGCGTCGATGTCGACCTCGGCGTCGAACACGGCGTCGTCGTCGGTGCGCAGCTCGCGCCAGTGCGGCGACGGCGGCGTCCCAGTCCGCGCCCTGCGGCGCGCGGCGCGGCCCTGGAGGTAGTCGAAGGTCGTCTCGTCCGGGGCGATCATGCCGGCGCGGGCGCCCGCCTCGATCGACATGTTGCAGATCGTCATCCGGGCTTCCATCGAGAGGTCCCGATGGCGTCGCCGCGGTACTCGAGCACGTAGCCCTGGCCGCCGCCGGTGCCGATCTTGGCGATGACGGCCAGGATGATGTCCTTGCTCGTGACCCCCGGGCGCAGCGTCGCCGTCTCGAGGTGACGGTGATCGCCATGGTCTTGAACGGCTTGAGCGGCAGGGTCTGCGTGGCGAGCACGTGCTCGACCTCGCTGGTGCCGATGCCGAACGCGAGCGCGCCGAAGGCACCGTGCGTGGAGGTGTGGGAGTCGCCGCAGACGACCGTCATCCCGGGCTGGGTGAGGCCGAGCTGCGGTCCGACGACGTGCACGATGCCCTGCTCGAGGTCGCCCATCGGGTAGAGCGGGACGCCGAACTCGGCGCAGTTGTGGCGCAGGGTCTCGACCTGGGTGCCGGGACACCGGATCGGCGATCGGCGCGACGACGTCCAGGGTGGGGACGTTGTGGTCCTCGGTCGCGATGGTGAGATCCGGGCGGCGCACCGGCCGGCCGGCGAGGCGGAGCCCGTCGAAGGCCTGCGGGCTGGTGACCTCGTGCACGAGGTGGAGATCGATGTAGAGCAGGTCCGGCTCCGGACCCTCAGCCTTGCGAACGAGGTGTTCGTCCCACACCTTCTCGGCCAGCGTGCTACGCCCTGTTGATCCCACCGGCCCGTCTCCTCGACATCTCAGAATCCGAGAAGCTAGTATCGCTATATGGGACAGTCTAGCGGCATCGGCGTGCTCGACAAAGCGGTGGAGGTGCTGCGGGCGGCGGCGGTGGAGCCGTGCGGTCTGGCCGAGCTGTGTGCCGCACCGGACTGCCGCGCGCCACGGCCATCGCCTCGCAGTCGGCCTGGAGGTGCACGGGCTGCTGCACCGCGACGCGGACGGGCGATGGCGACCGGGCCCCGCGCTGGCCGAGCTCGCGCCGGCGCCCACGACCCGCTGCTGGAGGCCGCGGCGGAGGTGCTGCCGCGGCTGCGCGACAGCACCGGCGAGAGCGTGCAGCTCTACCGCCGCGACGGCACCCAGCGCATCTGCATCGCCGCGGCCGAGCCGACGACCGGCCTGCGCGACACGGTGCAGCTGGGCGCCCGGCTGCCGATGAGGGCCGGCTCCGGCGCCAAGGTGCTGGCAGCGTGGGCGGACCCCGCCACCAGCGCGCGGTCCTGCCGGAGGCGATGTTCACCGAGCGGGCGCTCCTCGACGTGCGCCGCCGCGGTTGGGCGCAGAGCGTGGCCGAGCGTGAGCCGGGGGTCGCGAGCGTGTCGGCGCCGGTGCGTGACGCGGCGGGCGCCGTGGTCGCGGCGGTGTCGGTCTCGGGCCCGGTGGAACGGATCGGTCGACGGCCGGGCGCGCGCTGGGCGGCGGACCTGCTGGCGGCGGCGGACGCGTGCAGCACCGGCTGTTGAGTCCACCGCCGGACGTCGTGAACGCCGCGTTCGGGATCTGTGCCGCCCTGAACGTGGCTTTCAAGGTGACCCGCGCGGGGGCGAGTCGTCAGCCGATCGTCGTCGGCAGGCGCCCCGGGCGGCCCGTCTCGAACGTGGCGATGTCGTCGGCGTGCCGCAGCGTCAGGCCGATGTCGTCCAGGCCCTCCAGCAGCCGCCAGCGCGTGTAGTCGTCGATCTCGAACGGGCACCGTGAGGTCCGCGGCCTGCACCGTGCGTCGTCCCGCAGGTCGACGGTCAGCTCGGTGCCCGGCTCGTTCTCGAGCAGCTTCCACAGCAGCTCGACGTCCGGCTGCGCCGACCTCGCGCGGTGAGCAGGCCCTCTTGCCCGAGTTGCCGCGGAAGATGTCGCCGAACCGCGAGCGAGATCACCACGCGGAAGCCGTAGTCCATCAGCGCCCAGACGGCGTGCTCGCGCGACGACCGGTGCCGAAGTCCGGGCCGGCGACCAGCACCGAGCCCTCGCGAACGGCGGGCTGGTTGAGGACGAACGCGGGTCCTTGCGCCAGGCCGAGAACAGCCCGTCCTCGAAGCCGGTCCGGGTCACCCGCTTGAGGTAGACGGCCGGGATGATCTGGTCGGTGTCGACGTTGCTGCGGCGCAGCGGGACCCCGACGCCGGTGTGGGTGGTGAACGGCGTCCATCTGGTCAGTGCCGGCGTCGCTCGGCGTGTCAGACGAGGTCGGCCGGGCGACGAGAGCGTCCCGCGGACCGCGGTGGCGGCCGCGACCAGCGGCGAGACCAGGTGGGTGCGCCCGCCCTTGCCCTGCCGGCCCTCGAAGTTGCGGTTCGACGTCGACGCGCTGCGCTCGCCCGGCGCCAGCTGGTCGGGGTTCATGCCCAGGCACATCGAGCAGCCGGCGGAGCGCCACTCGGCGCCGGCGTCGATGAAGACCTTGTCGAGGCCCTCGGCCTCGGCCTGCGAGCCGCACCCGCATCGAGCCGGGGACGACCAGCATCCGCACGCCGTCGGCGACCTTGCGGCCCCGCATGATCCTCGCGACGGCCCGCAGGTCCTCGATCCGGCCGTTGGTGCACGAGCCGAGGAAGACGGTGTCGACGCGCGATGTCCCGCAGCGGCGTGCCGGCCTGAGGCCCATGTACTCCAGCGCCCGCTCGGCGGCGACGCGCTCGTTGTCGTCGGCGATCTGCCGGGTCCGGCACCGCTCGCCGCAGCGGCAGCGCCCTGGCCCGGGTTGGTGCCCCAGGTGACGAACGGGCGTCAGCGTGTCCGCGTCGATGTCGACCTCGGCGTCGAACACCGCGTCGTCGTCGGTGCGCAGCGTCGCGCCAGTCGGCGACGGCGGCGTCCCAGTCGGCACCCGTCGGGCGCGTGCGCGGCCGTTCAGGTAGGCGAAGGTCGTCTCGTCCGGCGCGATCATGCCGGCCCGGGCGCCCGCCTCGATCGACATGTTGCAGATCGTCATCCGGCCCTCCATCGAGAGCGCTCGGATGGCGTTGCCGCGGTACTCCAGCACGTAGCCCTGGCCGCCGCCGGTGCCGATCTTGGCGATGACGGCGAGGATGATGTCCTTCGCCGTGACGCCGGGGCGCAGCTCGCCGTGCTCGATCGACGTTGATCGCCATGGTCTTGAACGGCTTGAGCGGCAACGTCTGCGTGGCGAGCACGTGCTCGACCTCGCTGGTGCCGATGCCGAACGCCATGCGCGCCGAACGCGCCGTGCGTGGAGGTGTGGCAGTCGCCGCAGACGACCGTCATGCCGGGCTGGGTGAGCCCCAGCTGCGGGCCGACGACGTGCACGATGCCCTGCTCGGCGTCGCCCATCGGGTAGAGCGGCACGCCGAACTCGGCGCAGTTGCTTGCGCAGGGTCTCGACCTGGGTGCGGGACACCGGGTCGGCGATCGGCGCGAGGACGTCCAGCGTGGGGACGTTGTGGTCCTCGGTCGCGACGGTGAGGTCCGGCCGGCGGACCGGGCGGCCGGCGAGGCGCAGCCCGTCGAAGGCCTGCGGGCTGGTGACCTCGTGCACGAGGTGGAGGTCGATGTAGAGCAGGTCGGGCTCCTGCCCCTCACCCTTGCGACCAGGTGTTCATTCCACACCTTCTCGGCCAGCGTGGTACCCTGTCGATCCCATGGGCCGTCTCCTCGACATCTCAGAATCCGGGAAGTTAGTATTGCTTCGTGGGACAGTCTAGCGGCATCGGCGTACTCGACAAGGCCGTGGGGGTGCTGCGGGCGGCGGCCGTGGAGCCGTGCGGGCTGTCCGAGCTGTGTGCCCGCACGGGCCTGCCCCGGGCGACGGCGCATCGCCTCGCCGTGGGCCTGGAGGTGCACGGTCTGCTGCACCGCGGCGCGGACGGGCGATGGCGGCCGGGCCCCGCGCTGGCCGAGCTCGCGCACCGCGGCGTGGACCCGCTGCTGGAGGCCGCGGCGGCCGTGCTGCCCCGGCTGCGCGACATCACCGGCGAGAGCGTGCAGCTCTACCGCCGCGACGGCACCCAGCGCGTCTGCGTCGCCGCGGCCGAGCCGGCGAGCGGCCTGCGCGACACCGTGCCGGTGGGCAGCCGGCTGCCGATGACGGCCGGATCGGGCGCCAAGGTGCTCGCGGCCTGGGCGGACCCCGCCACCCAGCGCGCGCTGCTGCCGGAGGCGACGTTCACCGAGCGCGCGCTCCTCGACGTGCGCCGCCGCGGGTGGGCGCAGAGCGTGGCCGAGCGCGAGGCGGGGGTGGCGAGCGTGTCGGCGCCGGTCCGCGACGCGGCGGGCACGGTGGTGGCGGCGGTGTCGGTCTCGGGCCCGGTGGACCGGATCGGCCGACGGCCCGGCGTGCGGTGGGCGGCGGACCTGCTGGCGGCGGCGGACGCGTTGCAGCACCGGCTGTAGCGCTCGGCCGCTCGCTGCCGCAGAGCCTGCGGTGCACACCGGAGCAGCCCGGTGCGACGGTGCTGCAACGCGTGCGACGGCCAGCCGCGGTGTGCACGAGCCGGGTGGCGACCGCCCACCGCAGCCCGGCGCGCATCCGGCCCGCGCCGCCGGTCCGCCGGGCAACCCCGGCTAACGTGCCGATCGGCAGCCGCGATGACCGGCTGCACCGTGAAATCCACGGCCGCCCGACGACCCGGCATCTCCCCGACGGCCTCGCGCCGCCCGCCGGGCCCCGCGCGCGAGGAGGACCCGTGACCGCACCTCGGAGCCACAGTGCTGCCCGGACGCGCCCGGAGCAGCAGCGCGGCTCCGGAGGCGGTCCTCGAGAGGCGTCCACCGCAGCGCGGCCGCGCAGTGCGGAGCGGCCGGTGAGCGAGCTTGCGAGCGAACCAGTGTCACAGCGCTTGCGCGAAGCGTGCGACCGAGCGCAGCGAGGGAGTGCGGTGAGCTATGTCCTCGGGATCGACGTGGGTGCTGCCCGCACGTCCGCGGCCGTCGCGCGGCCCGGCTCGGACGACGTCGAGCCGGTCGATCTCGGCGACGGCGGGTGCGGTGTCGCATCGGTGCTGCACCTCGGCGCCGACGGCAGCCTGGACGTCGGCGCGGCGGCCGAGCGGTGGGCCGACGGCGAGCCCGAGCGGGTGGTCCGCGGGTTCCCGGGCCGGATCGGCGACGACGTCCCGATGCTGCTGGCGGGCGAGCCGTGGGCGCCGGAGGAGCTGACGGCGTGGCTGGTGCGCTGGGTCGTGGACCGGGTCGCCGAGCGCGAGGACGGCCCGGCGGCCGGGATCGCGGTCACCCGCCCCGCCACGTGGGACGACGACCGCATCGAACTGCTGGCCGGCGCGCTGGCCGAGCAGGACCTCGACGTCACCTTCCTCACGACGGCGCGCGCCGCCGAGTGGCACACCCCCGCCCCGGACGACTCCGCGCCCGTCGCGTCCGCCGCGGCGTGCGGCGCAGCGCTCGCCCTGCTGGCAGGCGACGTCGAGGCGGAGCGCACCGACGACGTCGCCGCTCACATGGCCGCGCTCGCGCGATTCCCGGGGATACCGGCAGCCAGGACGGGCGGCGACCCGGACGACGGCCCGTCCGCCGACGTGCCGGCCCCCCGCACCCACGACTCGGGCGACCGGCCCGCGGACGACACACCGCCTGCCGACCGGCCATGGGCCCAGGCCGACGCAGACGAGCGTCGGGTCGAAGGATCCGGTGCGCACGAGGCACCCGTCGAGGGCTCGGGCGGCCACGCGGTCGGCGATGCGCGCACCCGCGGTCACGACGGCTCGACGGAGGCGTCCGGAGCGCGTGCAGCCCTGAACCGGACCGAGGCGGACCCGGTCGTCGACGACGCCGGGGCGGCGGACGATCTGCTCGCGGCGCTCGGCGGGTTCACCGGCACCCTCGGCGCCACCAACACGGCGGGCCTGCTGTCGGGTTACACGCCGCCGTCCGGGCTGGCACTGTCCGCGACCGGCAGCCGGGCGACCGCTCTGATCGTCGAGACCGACGAACCGCTCGCCCTGCCGGCACAACGCAACGGCAGCGGCCGGTGGGTCGCGGTGTCGGACGACGAGGAGGCCGACGAGCGCGAGCCGGACGCGGCGCCGGCACCGGCCGTCGAGCGGGTCCGCAGCCCGGCCGCGTTGGTGAGCATCGGCGGGGCCGCGGCGGCGGTGGCCGTGGTGTCGACGCTGTTCCTCTGGCCTGCGCCGCGCACGACGAACAGCGCGATCAGCCGGCCCGCGCCCCTGGTTCCCGCGGTGACCGCGCCCGCGGAACCGACCGCGGAGCTCACGCCGACCCCGACGCTCACGACCAGCCACCGGCCGCGCCCGGCGCCGCCCGGACCCGGCGGGCCGCCGTGCCACCGGTCGTCGAGACGACGACAGCCGGCCCGAGCGTGAGCACCGAGCCGACCACGCCGACCGGATCGGCGTCGGCCTCGGAACCGCCGGGGTCGGAGTCGACGACGCCGACGACCACGTCGACGACCAAGCGCGAGGACGACTGAGAGCGCGCCATCGGAACCGGTGGGCGCGGACAGCATCAGCGCGGACACGCCGAGAAGGGCCCGTTCCGGATTCCGGAACGGGCCCTTCTCGGAGTAGCCCCGACGGGATTCGAACCCCCGCTACCGCCTTGAGAGGGCGGCGTCCTAGGCCGCTAGACGACGGGGCCGCGACCATTCACATATACCGGGAACACTAACATTCTCAGAATGCGGTGTTTCCGCTGGGGTACCAGGACTCGAACCTAGACTAACTGAACCAGAATCAGTCGTGCTGCCAATTACACCATACCCCAAGAGATCGCAGCCGGTGCCCGCTGCGTGCCCTCTGTCACCACTCTAGCCGACGGCTCCGGCACGCTCAAAACCGGCCCTCAGCCGTCCCAGCGACCGCTCGCGGCCCAGCAGCTCCATCGACTCGTAGAGCGGCGGGGAGACCGTCCGGCCCGTCACGGCCACCCGCACGGGCGCGAACGCCTTGCGCGGCTTGAGCCCCAGCCCGTCGACCAGCGCTCCCTTGAGGGCCGTCTCGATCTCCGGCGCCGTCCAGTCCGTGAGCGCATCGAGGCTGTTCAGGGCTACCTCGAGGACCGGAGCGGCGTCCGCGCCGAGGTTCTTCTCCGCCGCATCGGCGTCGGGCGCGAACCCCCCGTCGTCGACGAACAGGAACCTCAGCATCCGCGCGGCGTCCGACAGCACCGTGCTGCGCTCCTGCACCAGCGGCGCTGCGGCGACGAGCAGGGGCCGCTGCTCGTCACTGAGCGTGTCGCTCATCACGGGCGTCGTGTCCGCCAGCTCGGCCACGACATACGGCTCGAGCCGCCGCGCGAAGTCGTCGGGCGCGAGCATCCGCAGATGTGCGGAATTGATGGCCTCGGCCTTCTTGAGATCGAACCGCGCAGTGTTCGACGATACCTTCGCGACGTCGAACGCCGCGACCATCTCGGCGAGGGTGAACACGTCCCGATCAGCCGATTCGGGTCCGACCGGGAGCGACCAGCCGAGAAGGGCCAGATAGTTGAGCAACCCTTCAGGGACGAAGCCGCGGTCGCGATAGAGGAAGAGGTTCGACTGCGGGTCGCGCTTGGAGAGCTTGCGGCTGCCCTCGCCGGTCACCAGCGGCAGGTGCGCGTACACGGGCGCGCCGTTGCCGATCCCGACCCGGCCGAGCGCCTCGAACAGCGCGATCTGCCGCGGTGTCGACGGAAGGAGGTCCTCGCCGCGCAGGACGTGCGTGATGCCCATCAACGCGTCGTCGAGAGGGTTGGTCAGCGGGTAGAGCGGCGTGCCGTCGCCGCGGGCGAGCACGAAGTCGGGCACCACGCCCGCTTTGAACGTGATCTCGCCGCGAACCAGGTCGGTGAAGGAGATGTCGTGATCCGGCATGCGCAGCCGGAACACCGGACGTCGTCCCTCGGCCCGGAACGCGGCTTTCTGCTCCTGGGTGAGGTCGCGGTCCGCGTTGTCGTACCCCAGCTTCGGGTCGCGGCCCGCCGCCCGGTGCCGCGCCTCGATCTCGTCCGCCGTCGAGTAGGACTCGTACACGTCGCCCGCCTGCATCAGCAGCCCGAGCGCGTCGCGGTAGGTGTCGCGGCGCTCGCTCTGCCGGTACGGGCCGTACGGGCCGCCGACCTGCGGCCCCTCGTCCCAATCCAGGCCCAGCCACGTCAGGGCGTCGAGGATCGCGGCGTAGGACTCGAGGCTGTCGCGCTGGGCGTCGGTGTCCTCGATGCGGAAGACGAAGGTGCCGCCGGTGTGGCGGGCGTAGGCCCAGTTGAACAGCGCGGTCCGGACCAGCCCGACGTGCGGTGTGCCGGTGGGCGAGGGACAGAAGCGGACCCGGACGAGGGCAGGCGCGGTCACTCCGCGAGGGTAGACGCCGGTCGTGCGGGGATCGTGGCTCAGGTCGGCAGCTGTCGGGGAGTCGACCCCTCCAAGGCTGCCAACCGGTGTTGGAACTCTACGTGGCGGAACTGGTACTCGAGGCCGGACACCCGGAGCAGGCCGTGACGGTGCCCCGCGCGCAGGAGGGCAAGCGTCCGCAGCGGCGCCCGCCTACCCCGGCAGAGCAGGAAGGAGACGTACCTGCGCCACGGGGCGGAGGCCACGGTCAGGCCGACGAGCAGCGCGTAGATCAGCGCCAGTACAAGGCCGACCTGACCGGAGGTCCGCCACGCGATCAGGCCCAGGGCCGGGGCTCCCGCCGCGGCCGCCACGAACGAGATCGAGCGCTCCCCCAGCAGTGGCGCATCCGGACCTGACGATCTGCGCGGAGGCATCACCAGCGTCTGTGAAATACCGATCGATAGGCCGGACATGATCCAGACGGAGACGGCGACCACCACACCTACCACCCCGTCGAAGATGCGAGTGGCGACGACGCCCCCGAGCGCGGCCAGACCAAACTGCGCCACCGCCGACCGTCCGAACAACTGCCGTACCACGAAGAACTTCGGCGCAATCCAGTATTTCCGACTGGTTCTGACCAGCGCTGCGGTGTAGACGGCGTAGAACGGGAGGAGCAGGACGAGGTACCACGACGACCTGGGCAGGAGAAGGTCTCCGAGCCATGCGAGTCCGGGTGCGGAGACTGCCAGAGAGAGTGCGAAGTCGACATTCCGCACGCGGCGGATCCCGCCGAACGGCCACAGTTCGTGGGGTACGAGTCCGGACGGCGACAGAATCCTGTCGCCGACGGCCACCTGGGCCTCGTTGCGGGTGAGATACACGGCTAAGCCGACGAACCAGCGTCGGAGGTCGTCCGGCCTGCTCGCCCTGAGGACAGCGCGGAACCTCATCGACGTCAGGAGGTCCGTCAGGTGCGCATCCATCAGGCTCTCCTCGAACTCGTGGCCGATCTCCTGCGCGAGCAGACTCCGCGGCTCGACGACGCGCTTGCTCACGCCCGCGATCGCGAGTGACAGCCACAGGGGTTGCCGGAACCTGCTCGCCAAGAGCGGCGCTGTCGAGTTGTCCAGTGCAGCGATGACGGGCTGCCAGATGGCGGCGTCCAGACCTCCTCGCAGGTAGTCCCGCACCCCGCCCTCCGTCAGCGGCAGGACGCGGTACGCCGTGGCGTCGAGCGGCGATGCCGGGCCGTCGGCCGCGAGTCCCTCGTAGTAGTCCGTCCTGCACGTCACCACGAGCGGGCTCGGCCTGCCGCCCCGCGTGTATGCGTTCAGATACCCGATCAGTTCACGGGCGCGTGTGTGACGGTCACCCGCTGGTGCCGCCCCCAGCTCGTCCAACCCGTCTAAGACGGGGATGATCTCCCGTCGCCGTACCAGACCCTCGGCGAGCGATGTCGCCAACTGGAACTCCTGCCCGAGCTCATCGACCATCCATGAGTCGAGTGGCGTTCCAGCTCGCCAGCGAGAGACGTTCAACATCACCGGGACGGCTCGAATGCCAATGGTCGCGTCTTGAAGGATCTGATCGGCGAGCGCCAAGGCGAGGATGCTCTTTCCCGAACCCCGGTCACCGAGAATCAGAAGGCGATGGTGCGGGACGCTGTCAAGCAGTCGGCCCATCTCGGCAATACCGGCGATGATCGGCACATCGTCGAGCCGCCGCCCTGGCGTCTCGACGAGCTCGACCTCGGTGCCGAACAAGCGGGTCTTGTCCACGAGCCTGGCCCGTACCTCGTCCTGTCCGCTCAGGAGGCGATCGCGGAGCAGCGCCTTCACGCGCTCCAGGTTGGCGTCCGTCGGTTCCAGTCGGTCCTGCATCCGGTATCTCAGAGTGGTCAACAACGCGACCAATGCCACCAGCACTCCGACGACAGCTGCACTGTCCGCGACACCCGAACCCCGGAGCAGGAGCACCACCGCCCAGATCCCACAGCCGATCACCGCGCAGGTCGCAACGACGAGCAGCAACCCGGAGGAAGGTCGTCTCACAGGGCTCTCCCACTGTCCGATCCGCGGCAGGCTACCTCGACGTCGCTACCCGGCCACGACGCTAAACCCGGACGGCCGCTCGCCTCGCGACTCTTGCCGCGCTATAATTCAACGTATGGTGAATGTGGCGAGCACTGGTTGTCTGGTTGTGGGCGGCGGCCCCGCCGGGATGGTCCTGGGCCTGCTGCTCGCCCGCGCCGGCGTCCCGGTGACCGTCCTGGAGAAGCACCCCGACTTCCTGCGCGACTTCCGCGGCGACACCGTGCACGCCTCCACGCTGACCCTGCTCGACGAGCTCGGCCTCGGCGCGCGGTTCGCCGCGCTCCCCCAGCGCCGCCTCGACCGCGCCACGGTGCAACTCGACAGCGGGACGGTCCAGCTCGGCGACCTCAGCCGGCTGCCGGGCCCGCACAAGCACATCGCGATGGTGCCGCAGTGGGATCTGCTCGACCTGCTCGCGGACGCCGGAGCGAGGCGGAGCCCACGTTCACCCTGCGGCGCAACGCCGAGGTCACCGACCTGTTGCGGGAGGGCGGCCGGATCGTCGGGGCGCGGTTCACCGACCGGACCGACGGGTCGGTCCACGAGCGTGCGCGCCGCCCTGACCGTGGCCTGCGACGGCCGCGGTTCGGCGGTGCGGGCGGCCGCCGGGCTGCGGTCGCGGGCCTTCGGCGTGCCGATGGACGTCTGGTGGTTCCGGCTGCCTCGGCACGCCGACGACCCGGAGGGCGGCGTCGGGCGCGTCGGCAACGGCGAGTTCATGGTGATGATCGACCGTGGCAGCTACTGGCAGTGCGCCTACCTGATCCGCAAGGGCAGCGACGTCCGGTTGCGCGCGGAGGGGATCGACGGGTTCCGGGCCCGGTTGACGGCACTGCAGCCGTGGATCGCGGACCGGGTCGACGCGCTCGCCTCGTTCGACGACGTGAAGCTGCTCGACGTGCGCCTGGACCGGTTGCGGCGCTGGTACGCCGACGGGCTGCTGCTGATCGGTGACGCCGCGCACGCGATGAGCCCGGTGGGCGGCGTCGGGATCAACCTGGCGGTGCAGGACGCCGTGGCGGCGGCCCGGATCCTGGCGCCGGCGCTGCGCGCGGACGGGTCGGTGCCGGTCCCGGTGCTGCGGCGCGTGCAGCTGCGGCGATGGTGGCCGACGGCGTTGATCCAGGCCGGGCAGCGGCTGGCGCACCGGCGGATCCTGCGGCCGGTGCTGGCGGGTGGGCCGGCGAGTGGGCCGGCAGGGGCACGATGGCAACCGGCGCCGCGGCCGCCGGGCGCAGGGGAACGGGCACGCCGCCGCGCGTCCCACCGGGCTGAACGACCGGACCGGCACCGAGGCGCCGTCCGCGTCGCTGCCGCTCCCGCTGCGGCTGGTGCGCCGGTTCCCGGTGTTGCAGGGCATCCCGGGACGGGTGATCGCCATCGGCCCGCTGCCCGAGCACGCCCCGGACTGGGCGCGACGGCCGGAGCTGCCCGTCGCCGCGGCACCGGCGCGCCCGGACACGGCCGCGGACCCGACGGGGCGCCCGGTGCAGTAGGGCCCGCCGTCCGACCTCGATTCTGCCCGGACGATCAGCTCGGTCTCGAGTGGGCTGATCGTCCGGGGGCTGTGGGCGCCGGATCCGCCCCGGTTCAGCCCGGAGGATCAGCTCGGCTTCGAGTGGGCTGATCGTCCGGGGCTATCGGCGCCGGGGCGGCGGGCGGTCACCGATGGGAGGTGCCCAGGTGGGTCAGCACCGCCAGCACCCGCCGGTTGTGCTCCTCCCCCGTCGGCAGGCCGAGCTTGGTGAGAATCGAGCCGACGTGCGTCTCCACCGTGCGCTCGGCCAGCCACAGCCGCCGCGCGATGCCGACGTTCGTGCGGCCCTCCGCCATCAGCGCCAGCACTTCCCGCTCACGGACCGTCAGCGCGTCGAGCGGGTCGCGCACGCTCCGGCCGCCGATCAACCGGCTCACGACCTCGGGGTCCAGCGCCGAGCCGCCTGCGGCCACGCGGCGCAGTGCGTCGAGGAAGTCGTCGACGTCCAGCACGCGGTCCTTGAGCAGGTAGCCGAACCGCCCCGACGCCACCAGCTCCACCGAGTGCCGGCTCTCGACGTGCTGCGACAGCAGCACGATGCCCAGCGCAGGGCGGGCCGTGCGGATGCGGCGGGCCGCGCGGGCGCCGTCGTCGGTGCCGTCGGGGGGCATCCGGACGTCGATCACGGCGAGGTCCGGATCCGTCGCCGCCACCGCGGCCTCGACCCCCGGCGCGTCGCCCGCGGCGGCGACCACCTCGTGCCCCGCGTCCTCCAGCAGCAACGTCAGCCCGCGCCGGAACAGCGCGGAGTCCTCGCCGATCACGACGCGCACGGCAGCACCGCCTCGACGAGCGTGCCGCGCCCCGGGGCGCTGCGCACCTGCAGCGCGCCACCCGCCGCGGCCACCCGATCGGTGAGCCCGGCCAGCCCCGAGCCGGAGCGCGCCGTCGCCCCGCCGCGGCCGTCGTCGCGCACCGAGACCTGCAACCGGCCCGCGTCGCGCGCGACCCGCACCGCGATGGTGTCGGCGTCGGCGTGCTTGACGGCGTTCGACACGGCCTCGCTCGCCACGTAGTAGGCGGTGGTGGCGATCTCGTCCGGCAGCGGCTCGGGACACACGTCCAGCTCGACCGGCAACGGAACGGTGGTCGCCAGGCGGCGCAGTGCCGGGCCGAGGCCGTCGTCCAGGCTGCTCGGCCGCAGCCCGTGCGCGATCCGCCGCAGCTCGGCGACGGCGGTGGCGAGCTCGTCGACGGCCTGGTCGAACACCTCGTTCACGTCCACCTGCCCCGCATGCCGCTGCGCGAGCCGCAGGGCCATGCCCAGCGAGACCAGGCGCTGCTGGGCGCCGTCGTGCAGGTCGCGCTCCAGCCGGCGGCGCTCGGCGTAACCGGCCTGCAGCAGCCGCGCCCGGCTCGACTCGACCTCGCGCAGCGCCGCGCCGAGCTCGCTGCGCAGCCGCACCACCTCGACCAGCAGCGCGGCGGCCGCCCCCGCTTCCGCGCGCAGCGCGGGTGAGGAGCCGCCGCACAGCACCCCGATCTCGGCGCCGCCCCAGCACACGGGCACGGCGCCGTCGTCGGGTCCGGGCTCGACGGCCGCCCCGTCCGCGTCGACCAGGCCGACGCTGCCCGGCCGCCGGTAGCCGACGCGCAGATCCGGATCGCGCAACGCGGTCGCCAGCACGCTCCGCAGCTCCTCGGGGCGCGCCGTCCCGGCGTCGACGCGCGCCCGCAGGTCGTCGACGGCCGCCAGCGCCGCCCAGCGGGCCGGGTAGAGACGGCGGTCCACCCGGCGCTGCAGGCGGGTGCGCAGCGGGGCGACCGCGACGGCGGCGAGCGCCGTGACGGCGACGGCCACCGCGGTCGAGTCGCCACCGAGCAGCAGTCCCGCGCCCGCGACGACCGCGGTCCAGACGGCCAGGAGCAGGCCGGTGACCAGCGCGTAGGTGGCCGTGGCGGACAGCAGGCGGTCGATGTCGTACAGGTCGTGGCGCAGGATCGCGACGGCGACCGCGGCGGGCAGGCCCACGTAGGTCAGCGCGAGACCGATGAGCACGAGGTCGGCGCCGCCGAGCAGGAGGTAGCTCGTCCAGCACAGCAGCAGGGTGGCCGGCACGAGGAGCCCGCCCAGAGCGAGCCAGCGCAGCTGCGCCCGGCGCACCGGGTCCGCCGTGCGCGCCCGCACCACCGCGGACCAGCCGGTCGCGACGAGCAGGCCCAGCAGGACCGGGAGCAGGGCGAGGGCGGCCACGGTCAGCGCGGGTACGGCGGCGGGCGGCCAGGTGCCCAGCGCGTGCGGCGCGGCCTCGTACGGCGGGGGGAACGGCGCGGGGTCCCGGGCGACCAGCAGCATGAACACCACCGCGACGGCGGGCAGGCCCGCGGCGACCCACCGCCAGCGCGGACCGGGCAGCCGTCCGTCGGGGAAGAACAGCACGAGCAGCGCGACGGGCACGTACCACCACATCCACGCGCCCTGCTCGAGCGCGACGAGCACCATCGAGTCGGGCAGGCCCGGCACCCGCCCGGCCGCCGCCGAGTACACCTCGCGGCCGAAGATCAGGCAGGGCACCGCGCCGACGGCGGTCAGCAGGGCGCCGACCCGGTTGCCCGGACGGCGCCGCACGACCAGGAGCCCGAGCACGACCGCCGGCAACCCGACGGCCGCGGCCGCACCGAGCACGACCGCGTCCGCAGCCGCCGGGGCGTGCACCAGCCCGACCACCCCGCCGAGCAGCCCGACGACCGCCGCGAGCGCACCGACGGCGGCACCGACCACCGGCGCGGCCGGCCGCCGCGCTTCCTCGCGAGCCATGTGAGCAGCGTAAAGAGCAGCACCAGCCCCCGGGATCCGTGCTGACCCGCAGACCCGGATCGGTGCCGACGCCGATGTGCGGTCGGCTCGGCGTCCCGACCCTGGAGAACCTCACAGGAGAAGGGACCTCCCATGGACTCGACGACAACGCCACCGGCCTACCCGACCCCGCCGACGGGCCCGACGCCGCCCGCACCCGGCTTCACACAGCCGGCGCCCACGCGACCACCGGCCCATCCGTCGGACCTTCTGCGACCACCCGGCCACGCGTCCGGGCACGGAGCCACCGCGCACACGTCGGGGCAACCGGCGCCCGTGCACCCCGGCCCTGTCCCCGCGCGCCGGGAACCGCGGGACCTCCGTCGCCTCTGGCGCATCGTGCTCGCGGTCCTGCTGCCGCTCGGCCCCCTCTTCGTCGCCGTCGCGTTCGCGTTGCGCCCGTTCCGCAATTCCGACGACCCTGCGGTGATCGTCGCGAAGATCCTCGCGTCGCCGTCGACGGACCTCCTGCTCTGGCTCGGCTTCCTCGCTCCCGGGCTCCTGCTGCTGGCCACCGTCACGGCCGGGCACCTGGCCCGGCGCGGCGCCCCGGTGCTCGCCACGATCGCGACGACGATCAACGCGCTGGCCTTCGGCCTCATGTCCGGTGCCGTCGCGAGCGGCGACCTGATCACCGTCGCCGGCGGCCGGGCCGGGGTCGATCCCGCGACGATCCTCACGATCACCGACGCGATCGAGAACTCGCCGATCACGGGCACCGCGATGGGCATCTGGGTGCCCGGCCACATCCTCGGCATGGTCCTGCTGGCCGTCGCCCTGCGCCGCGCCCGCGTGCTGCCGCGGTGGGCGGCCGTCGTGCTCGGCGTCTCCCAGCCGATCCACTTCCTGGCGTTCGTCGTGCTCGACAACCAGTACGTCGACGCCCTCGCGGGCTGGGGCCTCACCGCGGTCGGGTTCGCCGCCGTCGCCGTCGCCCTGCTGCGGACCCGGGACGACGCCTGGGACCTGCCGCCGTCATCTCGGTAGCTCACATCTCGGTAGCTCTCACGGATCCCCCGCCCGTGCGCTGCCCGCGATCGTGTCAGGAGGCCACCTTCATGCCACGTGGCCGCATGAAGGTGGCCTTCCTGACCACCCCTACGGAGGGTCTCCATGATCGCCCGACGCCGGTTGCTCTCGACGACCCTGCTCGCCGCCGCGGCCGTGCCCGTCCGCGCCGCCGCGCAACCGGGCCTTCCCGCCGACCCGGACGGGACGATCCCGGCCGCCCTGGTCGCGGGCGGTGCCGCCGGCCGCATCGAGCCGGGCTTCCCGGTCGGGTACCTGGCGGTCAGCTGGTCCGGCGCCGCCTCCGGCGGGACGGTCCGGTTCCGCACGGCGACGGGCTGGGGGCCGTGGCAGCCCGTCGCCGCCGGCTGCACCGCAGGAGCGGACCGCGACGACGGGCGCGGCCGCGCGCTCCTCCCGGCCGGCGGCGCGCTCGGCGTCGAGCTCGACCCGGAACCGGTGCCGACGTGCGGACCCTGGCGATCAACACCACCGACGGCCCCCGCAGGACGGCCGCCCGGCGCGCGGTGCCGACCGACCCGCCGCCGGGCGTGCGTGACCGCGCCCGCTACCGCAACCGCGCCGGCTGGGAGGCCGACGAGTCGCTCCGGTTCGGTCCCGACGGCACCGAGCTGTTCCCCACCGCGTTCTTCGACGTCCAGACCTTCACCGTGCACCACACCGTGACGGCCAACGCCGACCCCACCCCGGCCGCCACCGTCCGCGCGATCTACGTGGCCCACACGGTCGCCCAGAACTTCGGCGACATCGGCTACCACCTGCTCGTCGACCAGCAGGGCGGTGTCTACGAAGGGCGCTGGTCCGGGCCCGACCCGGTGCCCGTGTTCGGCCCCCGCGGCGGCCGCCCGCTGATGTGCAACGCAGCGCACGTCGGCGGGTTCACTACCGGGGCAGTTCGGCGCCGTGACAATGGAATGGCACCTCTGTGGGTAGGTCGGCGCCGAACTGCCCCGTCAGGCAATATCGGGATCGCGCTGCTCGGCGACCTGACCTCCACCCAGCCCACCCCGGCCGCCCGGGAGACGCTCGTCGGCCTGCTCGCCGGGCTGTGTGCCCTCACCCGGGTCGACCCGCATTCTGATCCGGCGTGGGGCGGCCGGATCGCACAGAGTGCGGGGCGGCCGCGTCGTGGCCGGATCGGTCACTGCGTGCACTACGTCAACCCGATCAGCGGCGCGACGCGCGATGTCGACGCGATCGCCGGGCACCGCGACTGGCTGGCCACCGAGTGCCCGGGCAACGCCTTCCACCCCACGCTTCCCGAGCTGCGACGCGAGGTCGCCGCCCTGCTACGGCCGGCGCCGCTCGTGGAGGGCTGAGCGATGCTCCTGCACGACCACGTCGACCGGTGGGCCGCGCAGCGCCCGCACGGCGAGTTCGCCGTGCAGGGCGACCGCCGGGCGACGTGGGCGCAGGCCCGCGACGCGAGCGCACGCGCCGCGCGGCGGCTGCGGCTTGCCGGCCTCGGCCCGGGCGACCGCTGCGCGGTACTGGCCCGCAACGCGATCGAGTACCTCGTGCTCCAGGTCGCCGCGTCGCGGGCCGGGGTGGTGCTCGTGCCGCTCAACCCGCGCAGCACCGCCACCGAGTGGGACCACGTCGTCCGGGACGCCGGAGCGACGCTGCTGGTGTGCGGGCCCGGGTTCGACGGCGCCGGCGATGCCGGTCACGGGCCTCGACGAGCTGTGCGCCGCCGGGCAGGCGACCGCGCCCGACCACCCCGGCACGACCGAGCTGCTGCGCCTCTACACCGGAGGGACGACCGGCCGCCCCAAGGGCGCGTCGCTCAGCCAGCGCGCGGTCAACTCGGCGATGACGCAGATCGCGGCCGGCCCGCACGGAGGGCGTCCGGGTGAGCGGGCGCTGGTCGTCGCGCCGCTCTCGCACGCGGGAGCGGTGTGGTCGGCCCTCGCGCCACTGGCCTGGGGCGCCGGTCTGGTGATCGCCGAGACCACCGAGCCCGCCGGACCTGGTGCGGGCGCTCGACGAGCTGCGCATCGGCTACGCCGCACTGGTTCCGGCGGTGCTCGCGCCGATGGTCGACGTCCCGGGCGCCGCGGGCCGCGCCTACCCGGCCCTGCGCCTGCTGCACACCGGGTCGGCCCCGGCGAGGGCGCGGACCCTGCGCCGCGCGACCGAGGTGTTCCGCTGCGCGGTGGTGCAGGGCTACGGGCTGACCGAGACGGCCGCGGCGGTGTCCACGATGACCCCGGCCGACACCGCGCTCGCGCTCTGCACCCGTCCGGACCTGCTCGGCTCGGTGGGCCGGGCGCTGCGCGGCACCCGGATCCGGGTCGTCGACGCCGGCGGCCGCCCGGTGCCGACCGGGACGGACGGCGAGGTCGTCGTCCGCGGCCCGCAGCTGATGACCGGGTACGCCGGGCGCCCCGACGCGACGCGCGCCGTGCTGCGCCGCGGGTGGCTGCGCACGGGTGACGTCGGGCACCTCGACCCCGAGGGCTACCTGCACCTCACCGACCGGCTCACCGACGTGATCGTTTCGGGCGGGGAGAACGTCTACAGCGCGGTCGTCGAGCAGGCGCTGTGCACGCACCCGGCGGTCGCCGAGGCGGCCGTGGTCGGTGTGCCCGACGCGCGGTGGGGCGAGACGGTGCACGCGACCGTCGTCCTGCGTCCGAGGGCCGCCGTCACCGCCGACGAGCTGGTCGCGTTCTGCCGCGAACGGCTCGGCGGGGTGGCGCGGCCGCGCTCGGTGGAGTTCCGTTCCGCGCTGCCGAGGACCAGCATGGGCAAGGTGCACAAGCGAGCGTTGCGGGAACCGTTCTGGGTAGGACAGCAGCGGCAGGTGGCAGGAGTGTGAGCGACGCCAGGCGGCCGACCAGGAACTCGACCGGAGCACCGCGGCGCGCGGCGGGACGAGCGGGCCACCCGTGCTGGTGTCCGTCGACGGCCCGGTCGCCACGATCACCTTCAACCGGCCGGAGAAGCTGAACGCCGCCGACCTCGCCCAGTGCCACGGGCTGGAGGCGGCGGTCGCCGCGGTCGGGGCCGAGCCCGGGGTCCGGGTGGTGCTGCTGCGCGGGGCGGGGCGGTCGTTCGGGTCGGGCATCGACCGCGACATGCTCGCCGACGGCATGCCGCCCGACTTCGTGCCCTCACACGAGCGTTCGTACGCGGCGCTGGAGGACATGGACAAGCTCGTCGTCGGGGTGCTGCACGGGCACTGCCTCGGCGCGGGCCTGCTCGCCGCGCTGGCCTGCGACCTGCGCATCTGCAGCACCGACGCGGTCCTCGGGCTGACCGCCGCGCGCTTCGGCCTGTTCCCGGCGATGGGCACGTTCCGCCTGCCCCGGCTGATCGGCCTCGGTCCGGCGCGCCGTCTCATCCTGTCCGGCGAGACGGTCGACCCGGCAGAGGCGTACCGGCTCGGGCTGGTCGACCACCTCGTCCCCGCGGAGCGGTTCGCCGACGGCGTCGACGAACTGGTCGCGCACTATGCCGCGCTCTCCCCCGCGAGCGTCGTCGCGATCAAGCGGTTGACGGCGCGCGCGTTCGACGCACCGCGCGACACCGTCCTCGCCGAGGTCCTGCCGCTGCTCGCGGCCTGCCTCGCGGCTCCGGACGTCGCGTCGGCGAGCGCCGTGTGGCAGGCGCGGGCCGGGCACTGACCGCCGAGCCCGCTCGCACCAAGGAACGGGGTCTCGCACCCAGGTTCTGCCCTGGGTGCGAGACCCCTTACCTGTGTGCGGGCGACGGGCCGTCCGGTCAGCGCACGCCGGCGGGCACGGCCGTCCGCAGTCCCGCGTACGCCACGGCGTCGACCAGCGCCAACCAGGACGCCTCCACGACGTTGCCGTGCACGCCGACCGTCGTCCACGAGCCCGCGCCGTCGGTCGACTCGACGAGCACCCGGGTGACGGCGTCCGTCCCGCGCGTCTCCCCCGCGCCCTGCGGCGCGAGGAGGCGGACCTTGAAGTCCGACAGCTCGACGTCCGCGAGCCACGGCCGCGACGGCGTGAGCGCCGCGCGCAGAGCGGCGTCCAGGGCGTTGACCGGGCCGTTGCCCTCGCGCGTCGCGATGATCCGCTCGCCGTCGACGACGAGCTTGACCGTCGCCTCGCTGACGACCTCGCCGCCGCGGTTCTCGATCAGCACGCGATACGACTCGAGCGTGAACGGGAGCACCGCCCCGTCGTCGTCCCCCAGCGCCGAGCGCATGAGCAGCTCCAGCGAGGCGTCGGCCGCCTCGAACGACCACCCCTGCGCCTCGCGCTCCTTGACCGTGCCGACCACGCTCGTCACGGCGTCGGGACGGCCGGCCAGGTCCAGGCCGAGCTCGGCACCCTTGAGCTCGACGCTGGCCCGGCCGGCCATCTCCGTGACCAGGACCCGTTGCCCGTTGCCGACGTCCACAGGGTCCATGTGGTTGTACAGCTCCGGGTCGACCTTGATCGCACTCGCGTGCAGGCCCGCCTTGTGGGCGAACGCTGCGACCCCGACATAGGCCTGGTGGGTGTCGGGGGCGATGTTGGCGATCTCCGCCAACGCGTGCGAGGTCCGGGTCAGCTCGGCGAGCGCGCCGTGCGGGAGCACGGGCATGCCGAGCTTGGTCACGAGGTTCCCGACGACGGCGAACAGGTCGGCGTTGCCGGCCCGCTCCCCGTAGCCGTTGGCGGTGCACTGCACGTGTGTCGCGCCCGCCTGCACCGCGGCGACGGAGTTGGCGACGGCACACCCGGTGTCGTCCTGGCAGTGGATGCCCAGCCGGAACCCGGTGCGGTCCTTGACCTGCGTGACGACCTCGGCGATCCCGAGCGGGAGCATGCCGCCGTTGGTGTCGCAGAGCACGGCGACGTCCGCGCCCGCGGTGACGGCCGCGTCGAGCACCCGCAGCGCGGTGTCCGGGTCGAACCGGTAGCCGTCGAAGAAGTGCTCGGCGTCGAGGAAGACCCGCCGGCCCTCCGCCCGCAGGAACGCGACGGTGTCGGCGACCATCGCGCAGTTCTCGGTGACGTCGGTGCGCAGCGCGCGCTCGATGTGGCGGCGGTCGGACTTCGCGACGAGCGTGACGACCGGCGCCTGCGCGTCGAGCAGGGCGCGGACCTGGGGGTCGCGATCGGCGGTCGTCCCGGCCTTGCGGGTGGCGCCGAACGCGACGAGCGCGGCGTGCCGCAGGGTCAGCTCGCCGGCCGCGGCGCGGGCGAAGAACTCGGTGTCCTTGGGCAGCGCCCCCGGCCAGCCGCCCTCGATGTAGCCGACCCCCAGCGCGTCGAGATGGCGGGCGACCGCGAGCTTGTCGGCGACCGAGTAGCTGATCCCCTCGCGCTGGGCGCCGTCGCGCAGCGTGGTGTCGAAGACGTGGAAGTCGTCGCCGAGGGGGGTGCCGGCCGGGACGGTGCGGGGGGACATCGGGGCTCCTGGTGGTGGATGCGCGCGCGATCGGGCAACAAAAAAGACCCCCCGCGGGTGCGAGAGGTCTGCGCGTCGGCTCGGAGAGGCTTAGCCGACGCGCCCGTCGATAATGATCACGCAGAGGTGAGACACGGGCGCAGTGTTGCACGCCCGCTCCCACGCCGTCACATACCGCTCCCACATCCTGGGAACCGCGTCGCACGGTCAGGCCGACGGGGCGGCCTGGCGGCTCACCAGCGCCGCGAGGCGGTCCCCGATCGACTGGGTGTGGCCCGTCGCCTGGTGGTCGCGGGTCGCGAGGTCGAAGGCCACCGCGGCCTCGATGCGGCGCGCCGCGTCGGCGTCGCCGAGGTGGTCGAGCAGCAGCGCCACCGACAGCACCGCCGCCGTCGGGTCCGCGATGCCCTGGCCGGCGATGTCCGGCGCGCTGCCGTGCACCGGCTCGAACATGCTGGGGTTGCGCCGGCTGACGTCGAGGTTGCCGCTGGCCGCGAGGCCGATCCCGCCCGTGACGGCCGCCGCGAGGTCGGTGACGATGTCGCCGAACAGGTTGTCCGTGACGAGCACGTCGAACCGGCCGGGGTCGGTGACCAGGTGGATCATCGTGGCGTCGATGTGCTGGTAGGACACCGCGACGTCCGGGTGCTCCAGCGACACCTCCTCCACCAGCCGCGACCACAGCGAGCCCGCGTAGGTCAGCACGTTCGTCTTGTGCACGAGCGTGAGGTGCTTGCGCTCGCGGCGCTCGGCCCGGGCGAACGCGTCCCGCACCACCCGCTCGACGCCGTACGCCGTGTTCACGCTGACCTCGGTGGCGATCTCCTGCGGGGTGTCCTTGCGCAGGTGCCCGCCGACCCCGGCGTACGGGCCCTCGGTGCCCTCGCGCACCACCAGCATGTCGATCTCCGGCTTGCCCGCGAGCGGGCTGCGTACGCCGGTGTAGAGGCGCGCCGGGCGCAGGTTGACGTGGTGGTCGAGCTCGAAGCGCAGCCGCAGCAGCAGGCCGCGCTCGAGGATCCCGCTGGGCACCGACGGGTCGCCCACCGCGCCGAGCAGGATCGCGTCGTGCTCCTGCAACTCGCTGAGCACCGACTCCGGCAGCAGCTCGCCGGTGGAGTGCCAGCGCGCGGCGCCCAGGTCGTAGGTGGTGGTCGCGATGTCCGGGACGACCTCGGTGAGGACCTTCAGCGCCTCGTCGATGACCTCCGGCCCGATGCCGTCGCCCGGGATGACCGCAAGGCGCATGCCCTCGTTCCTCTCTGCACGTCAAATCAGCTCAAGACAGCCCCGGTTCGACACAGGCCGGTTCACCACAGGCCGGTTCGATACGGGCCTGGTCGATCGAGCCCACTTCGAAACTGCGCTGCCGCACGCTACTCCGTGCAACGGCGCACGGACGTCGGCGGTCACCCGACGGTGGTCCTCCCGCCGGGTGGTCCTTGCTGCCGGTCAGTCGAACGAGACGAGGCGCGTCGTCCGCGCTCCGATGGACGCGCCGATCGGTTCGAGGACGCCCGGGTCGACGGGCCGGTCCACGCGGAGCAGCATGATCGCGTCCGTGCCGTCGGTGGTCTGGCTGATCTGGGCGGCCTCGATGTTCACCGCGGCCTCGCCGAGCAGCGACCCGACCCGACCCATGACGCCCGGCCGGTCGGCGTACTCGAGCACGATGACCTCGCCCTCGGCGCGCAGGTCGAAGTGGCGGCCGTTGACCTCCACCAGCTTCTCCACCTGGGCCCGACCGGTCAGGGCACCGGAGACGGTGATCGCCTCGCCGTCCGGCATGGCGGCGCGCAGCTGCACGACGCTGCGGTAGTTGTCGCTCTCCGGGACGGTGGTCAGCTCGACGCCGACGCCCCGCTCCGCGGCCAGCGCCGGCACGTTCACGAACGTGACCTGCTCGTCCACCACGTGGGTGAACACCCCGCGCAGCGCCGCCAGCGGCAGCACCGAGACGTCCTCGGCGGCCAGCTCGCCGCTGACCTCGACGGTGATGGAGCTGGGGACCCGCCCCGCCAGCACGTGCAGCATCGTGCCGAGCTTCTGGGTGAGCGGCAGCCAGGGCCGCACCTCCTCGCCCACCACGCCGGTGACCTGCACGTTCACCGCGTCCGGCACGAACTCGCCCGCGAGGGCGAGCTGCACGGAGCGCGCGACGTCCGTCCCGGCGCGGTCCTGGGCCTCGTCCGTCGACGCGCCGAGGTGCGGGGTGACGACCACCTGCGGCAGCTCGAACAGCGGGCTCGACGTGGTGGGCTCGGTGACGTAGACGTCGATGCCCGCACCGCCGACGTGCCCGCTGCGGACCGCCTCGGCCAGCGCCTCCTCGTCGACCAGGCCGCCGCGGGCGGCGTTGACGATCAGCACGCCGGGCTTGGTCAGCGCCAGCTGGTCCTTGCCGATGAGGCCGAGGGTCTCGGGCGTCTTGGGCAGGTGGATCGAGATCATGTCGGCCCGCCGGAGCAGCTCCTCCAGGCTCACCAGCTCGATGCCGAGCTGCGCGGCGCGAGCGGGCGCGACGTACGGGTCGAAGGCGATCAGCCGGACGTCGAAGGCGGCCAGGCGCTGCGCGACGAGCTGGCCGATCTTGCCGAGGCCCACGACGCCGACGGTCTTGCCGTTCAGCTCGACACCGGTGTAGGCGCTGCGCTTCCACTGCCCGCTGCGCAGGCTCGCGTCCGCGGCCGGGATGTGCCGGGCGGTGGCGAGCAGCAGGGCGATCGCGTGCTCGGCGGCGGAGACGATGTTCGACGTGGGCGCGTTGACGACCATCACGCCGCGGGCCGTCGCGGCGGGCACGTCGACGTTGTCCAGGCCCACCCCGGCGCGGGCGACGACCTTCAGCCGGGTGGTGGCCGCCAGCGCCTCGGCGTCGACCTTGGTCGCCGACCGCACGAGCAGCGCGTCCGCGTCGGCGAGCGCGCCGAGCAGGGCCGGCCGGTCCGTCCCGTCGACGTGGCGGATCTCGACGTCGTCGCCGAGCAGCGCGACCGCGGAGGGCGCGAGCTTCTCGGCGAGCAGGACGACAGGGCGGCGGGACGCGGTGCTCACGGCGGTGCAGTGCTCCCGGATCGGGGACGGTGGTCTGGCCCGATGGTAGTTGGGCCGCCATCGCCCTCGGTCGGCGCGTGGCGGCTGCACGGGTCGCGTGCACCGACCGGTGCCGGCGAGCTGATCTGGGCGAACCCGCGCTCGACGAGGACGATTGCCGCCGGACGATCAGCTGAGCGGCGGAGCGCTGATCATCCGGGCCCAATCCGCGCCGAACGAGGACGAATTGCCGCCGGACGATCAGGGAGTCCACGGGAGCGTTGATCGTCCGGGCCGAATCCCCTCGATAACAGGACCAGTTCATCCCGGACGATCAACTCACCGCTCAGCGCCCGCCGCCCGTGACGAGGACGGCGGCACTGACCCCGAGCGGTTGTCCTACTTCGCCTTCTCGCCCACCCAGCTCATCAGGCCGCGGAGCTTCTCGCCCACCACCTCGATCGGGTGCTCCTGGCCCTCGCGCTGCAGCTTGGTGAAGTTCGGGCGGCCGTTGTCGTCTTCGGCCACCCACTCGCGCGCGAACGTGCCGTCCTGGATCTCGCCGAGGATCTTCTTCATCTCCGCCTTGGTGGCGGCGTTGATCACGCGCGGGCCGCGGGTCAGGTCGCCGTACTCGGCGGTGTCGGAGATCGAGAACCGCTCGTTCGCGATGCCGCCCTCGTACATGAGGTCCACGATCAGCTTGAGCTCGTGCAGGCACTCGAAGTACGCGATCTCCGGGGCGTAGCCGGCCTCGGTGAGCACCTCGAACCCGGTCTGCACCAGCGCCGCCATGCCGCCGCAGAGCACGGCCTGCTCGCCGAAGAGGTCGGTCTCGGTCTCCTCGGTGAACGTCGTCTCGATGACGCCCGCGCGGGCGCCGCCGATCGCCGCGGCGTAGGAGAGCGCGAGCTCCTTCGCGCCGCCGGTCGGGTTCTGCTCCACCGCGATCAGGCAGGGCACGCCCTTGCCGTCGACGAACTGGCGGCGCACGAGGTGGCCGGGGCCCTTCGGCGCCACCATCGCCACGTCGACGTCCTTGGGCGCGGTGATGAGGCCGTAGCGGATGTTGAAGCCGTGGCCGAAGAAGATCGCGTCGCCCGCCTTCAGGTTGGGCGCGATCGACTCGGAGTAGATGTGCCGCTGCTTGGTGTCCGGCGCCAGGATCATGATCAGGTCTGCCTCGTCGGCGGCCTCCGCCGGCGTCACCACCCGCAGACCCTCCTCCGCGGCCTTGGCCCGGCTCTTCGAGCCCTCGGGCAGGCCGATCCGCACGTCGACGCCGGAGTCACGCAGGGACAGCGCGTGCGCGTGGCCCTGGCTGCCGTAGCCGATCACCGCGACCTTGCGGCCCTGGATGATCGACAGATCGGCGTCGTCGTCGTAATAGATGTTCACACTCATGACGGGTGGTGCGTCCTCTCGGAAGGGGTGTGGCCTGTGACGGTAGGGCGGCCGGCGCGCCGCCGGCATCGGCGAACGCTACCGACGTCTCCAGACCGGGACGTGTCTGATGCGAGACGGCTGCGTCGGCCGTGATGGAGCGGGGCCCGCGCCCCACGGCCACCATGCCGGACTGCACCATCTCGCGGATGCCGTAGGGCTCGAGCATGCGCAGCAGTGCGGTGATCTTGTCCGCGGTGCCGGTCGCCTCGATCGTCAGCGACTCGGGCGAGACGTCGACGACCTTGGCCCGGAACAGCTGGACGGTCTCGAGCACCTGGCTGCGCACCGTCCCGTCCGCGCGCACCTTCACCAGCAGCAGCTCGCGCTGCACCGACTGCGACGGCTCGAGCTCGACGATCTTGATGACGTGCACGAGCTTGTTGAGCTGCTTGGTCACCTGCTCGAGCGGGAAGTCCTCGACGGAGACGACGATCGTCATCCGCGAGACGCCTGCCTGCTCGGTGGGGCCCACCGCGAGCGAGGCGATGTTGAACCCGCGGCGGGAGAACAGCCCCGAGACGCGGGCGAGCACGCCGGGCTTGTCCTCGACGAGCACCGAGAGCGTGTGCTTCTCCATCATCGCGTCCTGCTCCTGGGACTGCTCGTTGACTGCAGCCGTGACGTCGGCCTCGGTGTCGACGTCGGCGTTCAGCTCGTCGCCGTCGAACAGCGGCCGGATGGTGCGTGCCGCCATCAGCTGGTCGTTGCCGGTGCCGGCCGCGACCATCGGCCAGACCTGCGCGTCCGCACCGACGACGAAGTCGACGACGACGGGGCGATCGTTGATCTCCATCGCCTGCCGGATCGTCCGATCGACCTCGTCGCGCGACTCGGCCCGCATCCCGACGCAGCCCATCGACTCGGCCAGCAGCAGGAAGTCCGGGATCCGGTACTTGTGCGTGCCGAGGTTGGTCTGGGAGTACCGCTCGCCGTAGAACAGGTTCTGCCACTGCCGGACCATGCCCAGGTTGCCGTTGTTGATCACGGCGACCTTGATCGGGATGCCCTCGATCGCGCAGGTGGCGAGCTCCTGGTTGGTCATCTGGAAGCAGCCGTCGCCGTCGATCGCCCAGACCACGGCGTCCGGGCGCGCGACCTTCGCGCCCATCGCGGCGGGCACCGCGTAGCCCATCGTGCCCAGGCCGCCGGAGTTGAGCCACGTGCGCGGCTTCTCGTAGCCGATGAACTGCGCCGCCCACATCTGGTGCTGGCCCACGCCCGCCGCGTAGATCGCGTCCGGTCCGGCGATCTTCCCGATCCGCTGGATGACGTACTGCGGCGACAGCGACCCGTCGTCCGGCCAGTCGTAGCCGAGCGGGTACGTGGCGCGCCACGCGTCGATCTGCGCCCACCACTGCGTCAGGTCGGCGGTGCCGTTCCTGCGCTCGGCCTCGACGGCCGCGAGCAGGTCGACGAGCACCTCCTTGCAGTCGCCCACGATCGGGACGTCCGCGCGGCGGTTCTTCCCGATCTCGGCCGGGTCGATGTCGGCGTGCACGATCTTCGCGCCCGGGGCGAACGTCGCGAGCTGGCCGGTGACCCGGTCGTCGAAGCGGGCGCCGAGCGCGACGAGCAGGTCCGCCTTCTGCAGCGCACCGACCGCGGACACCTTGCCGTGCATGCCGGGCATGCCGACGTGCTGCGGGTGGCTGTCCGGGAAGGCACCCAGCGCCATCAGCGTGGTGGTCACCGGGATGTTCGTCAGCTCGGCCAGCGCCAGGAGCTCCGCGCAGGCCTCGGCCTTGAGCACGCCGCCGCCGACGTAGAGAACCGGGCGGTGCGCGGCGCAGATGAGCTTCGCCGCCTCGCGGATCTGCTTGCCGTGCGGCCGGGTCGTCGGCCGGTATCCGGGCAGGCGCAGCTCCGGGGGCCACGAGAAGGTCGTCTTCGCCTGCAGCGCGTCCTTGGAGATGTCCACCAGCACCGGGCCCGGTCGGCCCGTCGACGCCAGGTGGAACGCCTCGGCGATCGCCCGCGGGATCTCCGCGGCGTCGGTCACCAGCATGTTGTGCTTGGTCACCGGGATGGTGATGCCGGTGATGTCGGCCTCCTGGAACGCGTCCGTGCCGATCAGCGGCTTCGCCACCTGCCCGGTGATCGCGACGATCGGCACCGAGTCCATGTGGGCGTCGGCGAGGGGGGTGATGAGGTTGGTCGCCCCCGGTCCCGACGTCGCCATGCAGACCCCGACCTTGCCGTTGGCCTGCGCGTATCCCGTCGCCGCGTGCCCCGCGCCCTGCTCGTGGCGGACGAGGACGTGCCGGACCCTCGTGGAGTCCAGCAGCGGGTCGTAGGCGGGCAGGATCGCGCCGCCGGGGATCCCGAAGACCACCTCGCAGCCGGCCTCCTCGAGCGAGCGCACGAGTGACTGGGCGCCGGTGAGCGACGGCTCCTCGATGCGTCCGGGATCAGGGCGACCGGAATCGGACCGGTCGGTGCGCGGCGACGGCGGCGGCGCCGGTTTCGGCGGGCCGGGGACCGGGCGGGGCGTGGCGGTGGTCATGGAGTGGGCCTCGCTGGGGTTCGGTGGTGGTCCGGGCAGAAAAAAACCCTCGACCGCCGGATACGGCGGAGCGAGGGTGGCGCGTCGACGGGGAACGTCCTCAGGCGTCGACGCGCCTGGGAAGTACGAGTGCACCGCGGACGGACATGACCGGCAGGTTAACGTCCGCGCCGGGGCAGCGTCAAACCAGTGGGAGCCGCGGCCCGGATGGTGGGACGGCGGAATGGTGGGACGATGGTGCCGTGAGCACTTCCCGCCACGGCCGCGCGCCGTCTTCCGGGTCTCCCCGCTCGTGGTGCTGTTCGCCCTGTTCCTGGGGGTGTGCGCGATCCCCGTCGCGTTCGGTGCCCCGTACCTGTGGCTGATCTACCTCGTGCCGGTGGGCATCGTGGCGTGGACGCTGCGCACCCGCACCGTCGTCGACGCCGACGGGCTCCGGGTGCGGCGGCTGGTCGGCGGGCGGCGCGTGCCGTGGGACGCCCTCGGCGGCCTGCGGGTGGACCGCCGCAACGTCGTGCACGCGGTGCTGACCGACGGCGAGCGAGGTCGCGCTCCCGGCCGTCCGCACCCGCGACCTGCACCAGCTCTCGGTGGCCAGCGGCGGCCGCGTCCCCGACCCCACGGCGGAATGAGCTCTACTGGGCGGTGTAGCCGCCGTCGGTGACGTAGTACGCGCCCGTCGTGTTGGACGCCCTGTCCGAGGCGAGGAACGCCACCAGCTCGGCGACCTCCTCGGAGCGCCCGAGGCGGCCGAGCGGGTGCAGGCCTGCGACGCCCGCCACGATCTCCGGTGACGCCGCCGCGAGCAGCGGGGTCTCGATGAAGCCGGGACCGACGGCGTTGACCCGGATGCCCTGCCGGGCGTACTCGACCGCCGCCGTCCTCGTCATCCCCACGACGCCGTGCTTGGCCGACACGTAGGCGACCGACTGCGCGAAGCCGACGCTGCCGAGGATCGACGCCATGTTGACGATCGACCCGCCCCCGCCGGCGAGCATGGCGGAGATCTCGGCCCGCATGCAGTAGAAGACCCCGCTGAGGTTGACCGCGATGACGGCAGCCCAGCCGTCGAGCGGGTACTCGCCGGTGGGCGCCTGCGGACCGCCGAGTCCCCGCGTTGTTGACAGCGACGTCCAGCCGACCGAACGCGTCGACGGCCGCATCGACCATCGCCTCGCAGGCGGCGGGATCGGTGACGTCGACGACGTGCGTGACGCGCGGCGTCACCGATAGCGGCGGCGACCGCCTCGGCCGGCTCCGCCCGGACGTCGGCGACCAGGACCCTGGCCCCTCGCCGGGCCAGCAGCGTCGCGCAGGCCTCCCCGATGCCCGACCCGGCACCCGTCACGATCGCGACCTTGCCCGCCAACTCGTCCACCGGTTCCTCCGCTCGTCGACCCGCGGCGACATTGTTCGCCCTCCGAACCGGCCCGTGACCCGGCGTCCGAACCGGCGCGTACCGTGGGCGACGATCAACCCGGACGGACCCGCGGGGGCGCCCGGCCCCCTTCGCCCACACCTCGCACCGGCCTCGGCCGGCTGCCCGACCCGGCTGGAGACCGACGTGCCGGCCCTTCGTTCCCGCGTGACCACCCACGGCCGCAACGCCGCCGGAGCCCGCGCCCTCTGGCGCGCCACCGGCATGGGCGACGACGACTTCGGTCGCCCGATCGTCGCGATCGCGAACTCCTACACCCAGTTCGTGCCCGGTCATGTGCACCTCAAGGACCTCGGTGACCTCGTCGCCGGCGCGATCCGCGAGGCGGGCGGGGTGCCGCGGGAGTTCCACACGATCGCTGTCGACGACGGCATCGCGATGGGCCACGGCGGGATGCTCTACTCGCTGCCCTCCCGCGAGGTGATCGCGGACGCCGTCGAGTACATGGTCAACGGCCATGCAGCCGACGCGCTGGTGTGCATCTCCAACTGCGACAAGATCACCCCGGGGATGCTCAACGCCGCCATGCGGCTCAACATCCCGACGGTCTTCGTCTCCGGCGGCCCGATGGAGGCCGGCAAGGCGGTCGTCGTGGACGGGGTCGCGCAGGCCCCGACCGACCTCATCACCGCGATCTCCGCCTCGGCGTCGCCGCAGGTCGACGACTCCGGGCTCACGCTCGTCGAGCGGTCCGCCTGCCCGACCTGCGGGTCGTGCTCGGGCATGTTCACCGCGAACTCGATGAACTGCCTGACCGAGGCCCTCGGCCTCGCGCTGCCCGGCAACGGCTCGACGCTGGCCACCCATGCGGCCCGGCGCGAACTGTTCCTCCAGGCCGGCCGGACCGTCATGGACCTCTGCCGCCGCTGGTACGAGCAGGACGACGCGAGCGCGCTGCCGCGCAACATCGCCACGCGGGAGGCCTTCGAGAACGCGATGGCGCTCGACGTCGCCATGGGCGGCTCGACGAACACCGTGCTGCACATCCTCGCCGCCGCGCAGGAGGGCGAGATCGACTTCGACCTCGCCGCGATCGACGCGGTCTCCCGGCGCGTGCCGTGCCTGAGCAAGGTCTCGCCGAACTCGGACTACCACATGGAAGACGTCCACCGGGCCGGCGGCATCCCCGCGATCCTCGGCGAGCTGTGGCGCGGTGGCCTGCTCGACGAGGGCGTCCGCACGGTGCACTCCCCCTCGCTCGAGGCGTGGCTGTCGACGTGGGACGTGCGGGCCGAGGCGCCGTCCGAGACCGCTGTCGAGCTGTTCCACGCCGCACCGGGCGGGGTGCGCACCACCGAGGCGTTCTCCACGGAGAACCGCTGGAGCTCGCTGGACACGGACGCCGCGGGCGGCTGCATCCGCGACGTCGCGCACGCCTACACCGCGGACGGCGGGCTGGCCGTGCTGCGCGGCAACATCGCCCCGGACGGCGCGGTGATCAAGACGGCCGGGATCCCCGAAGAGCTGTGGCACTTCGCAGGCCCGGCGCGGGTCGTCGAGAGCCAGGAGGAGGCCGTCTCGGTCATCCTCACCAAGCAGGTGCAGCCCGGTGACGTGATCGTCGTCCGCTACGAGGGCCCGTCCGGCGGACCGGGGATGCAGGAGATGCTGCACCCCACCGCGTTCCTCAAGGGCGCCGGGCTCGGCCGGGTGTGCGCGCTGATCACGGACGGCCGGTTCTCCGGCGGGTCGTCGGGCATCTCGGTGGGCCACATCTCGCCGGAGGCCGCCGCGGGCGGCGTGATCGGGCTGATCGAGAACGGCGACCGGGTGGTCATCGACGTCCCCTCGCGCACCCTCGCGCTCGACGTGCCGGAGGAGGTGCTGGCCGAGCGCCGCGCCAAGATGGATGCGTCCGAGCGGCCGTGGCAGCCGCGTGACCGCGACCGGCCGGTGTCGAAGGCGCTGCGGGCCTACGCGGCACTGGCGACGAGCGCGCACACCGGCGCCGTCCGCCGCGTCCCCTGAGGCTCGCCCGCTCCGCGTGCGGCGACGTGGTGGAGCGGCTGCCTCAGCGCGGGCGCAGCAGGAAGAACACCAGCAGGGCCGCCGCCACCCCGATGATCAGGAACAGCACCCCCCACGGGGCGGGGCGGCGGTTCCAGGTGCGGCCCCTCTCCAGGGCGATCCGGCCTGCGCCGGTCAACAACAGCGCGGCGGCGCCGAGCCCGAGCACGACCTCCAGCTCGACGGCGCCCGCCCCGGGCGGCCCGGCGATGAAGAACCCGTTGGCCGCCTTGAGCAGCACCGCATTGATCATCAGGCCCAGCACGCCGGCGGCGGCCAGCGGCGTGAAGATGCCGAGGACGACCGCCGCACCGCCCACCAGCTCGGTCAGCGCCGTCACCCACACCAGCAGGTTCACGTTCCGGAACCCGAAAGCGGTCAGCGCGCTGCTCAACCCGGGCAGGCCGATGCCGCCCCAGAGCCCGAACACGTGCTGCATACCGTGCGCGAAGACCACCCCGCCGACGGCGAATCGCAGCAGGACCAGGCCGAAGTCGGTGCCGCTGTTCCACGTCAGCTCGCGGCGCTTCGGGCGGTCCAGCGGTTGGGTGGTCGCGCCGCCGAGGCCGGATCCCGGCACGGAGCCGACCGACCCGGACCCGCTGTCGAACAACGAGGTCGGCTGGTCACTCATGGTTCTCCCCTCGCCGGCCTGATGTCCGCAGCCTAGTGCTCCCCATGTCTCAGTACCCGTCTTCCACCAGGTTCGGCGGCGCGTCTCCCTGCACGAACGCCCTGATCTGCTCGACGACGACGCCGAACGCGCGCCGCATTCCCCCCGGGACGCTGCCGCCGACGTGCGGGGTGAGCAGCAGGCCGGGCGCGGTCCACAGCGGGTGGTCCGCAGGCAGCGGTTCGGGGTCGGTGACGTCCACGGCGGCGCGCAGCCGACCGGCCCGCAGCTCCCGCGTCAGCGCGTCGGTGTCGACGACCGGGCCGCGCGCGGCGTTGACCAGGAGGGCGCCGTCGGGCATCGCGGCGAGGAACCGGGCGTCGACCAGCCCGCGGGTCTCGTCGGTCAGCGGGACCATGAGTACGGCGACGTCGTGGTCCGGCAGGAGAGCATGCACGTCGGCGATGCCGTGGACGCCGTCGCGGGCACGGCGACCGACCAGCGTGGTGGTGACCTCGAACGGCGCCAACCGGCGCCCGGTGTTCTCGGCGAGGTCGCCCGCGCCGACCAGCAGCACGCGCTTGCCGGCCAGTTCGTCGGTGAAGTGCTGGTCCCAGCGCCGCGCGTCCTGGCTGCGCACGAACCCCGGCAGCTCGCGGTAGACGGCCAGCAGCACCGCGACGATCCACTCCGCGGTGGCGCCGCCGTGCGCGCCGCGGCAGTCCGACAGCGCGACCTGCGCGGGCAGCCGTGCCGACCCAGTTCTCCGCACCCGCGGTGAGCAGCTGGACGAGCCGCAGCTCGGGCAGCTGGTCCACCAGGTCGACGACCCGCGTCGACGCCAGGAACGGCGGCACGAAGACCTGCGCGGTGGCCGCCTCGGGCGGCAGCCGGCCGTCGGGGTCGTACCGCACGGCGTGCACACCGGGGACGGCGGCCAGCGCCGCGACCCCGTCGTCGTACGGGACGAGAACCACCGTGTCACCCATGGCGTGTCCGATCCATGAGGGCACGTTACTCACCGGACGCTCACCCGCCCGGCTCTAGCGTGGAGCCGATGATCGGACGAGTGTGGCGCGCGGTCGCGGGGGTGGCGCTCGTCCTCGCGCTGGCCGGCTGCGCCACCTTCCCCGACGCCGGCCCGCGCGACTGGCGGGAGAAGGTCGAGGGGGCGGGCGAGCTGGGCGGGCCCCCGCTCGTCCCCGAGCCCGGTCCGTCCGGCGAACCGCAGGGGTCCCCGCAGGACTCGGACCCGTCCGCCACGGCCGAGCCGGTGGGCTGCAACGACCCGGACCTGCAGGTGGTGGCCACCTGCCTCGCGCCGGTCTCGGCGGTGGCGGTGCTGCCCGACTCGCGCACCGCGCTCGTGGCCGAGCGGACCACCGGGCGGGTGCTGCGGGTACAGCGCGGGACGGACCCGGTGCTGGTGACCACGGTGCCGGTCGACCCGAGCGGGGGCGGCGGCCTGACCGGCCTGGTGCTCTCCCCCGGATATGCCGAAGACCGGCTGGTCTACGCCTACGCCACCACGGCTACGGACAACCGGGTGCTGCGCCTGGCCCCCGGCGAGGAGCCGAAGCCGGTGCTCACCGGGATCCCGCGCGGCAGCCGCGACAACGGGGGTGCGCTGGCCACCGACGGCCGCAACGCGTTGCTCGTGGCCACGGGCTCTGCGGGTCTGCCGTCGGACGACGGCTCGCTCGCCGGCAAGCTGCTGCGGATCGACACGCTCGGCAGGCCCGCCGCGGACAACCCGAACCCGGCGTCACCCATCGTCAGCTCCGGCCTGCGCGCCCCGGGCGGGGTGTGCACGAACGCCGGCGCGATCTGGATCACCGACCACCCCGGCTCCCGGGACGTGCTCTACCGGGCGAAACCGGGCGCGCTCGGGGATCCGTCCTGGACCTGGCCGGAGCGCCCCGGCGTCGCAGGATGCGTGGCACAGCCCGGGCTGCTGCTGGTGGCGCAGACGAGCGCGCGCTCGGTGTTCGTGCTGCGGCCCGACGACAACGGCACGTTCACCGGCGCGCCGGAGTCCCTTCTCCAGAACCGGTACGGGCGGCTGTCGGCGGCCGCGACGGCGCCCGACGGGCTGCTCTGGCTGGGCACCACGAACAAGGGCTCGGGCGGCAAGATCGTGCCCAGCGACGACCGGGTGATCCGCATCCAGCCGCCGGCCGGTGGGGGCGAGTCGCGGCAGTGAGCGCGGCGTCGCGGGTGTGGGCAGTGAGCGCGGCGTCGCGGGTGTGACAGGAAGGCCACCTTCATGTCGCCACGTGTCAGGAACGTGGCTTTCCTGACTCGACGCGCAGCCGTCTCAATGTGAGATGCTCGTCCGCGGCCTTCGGGGCGACACTGCCGGGATGCGGGCGATGCGCGTGCTGCGGCTGGTCGTCCACGGGCCCACGCGCGAGCCCGTCGTGTTGCTCGGCGAGGCCGGCCCGGCCGCGGACGGCGCCCGCTGCGTGCCGGTGTTCCTGCGCCGCCCGCAGGCCGACGCCGTCGCGCTCGGCCGTCGCAGCGGGACCGACCCGGTGCTCCCCCAGGACGTGCTGGTCCCGCTGCTGCGCGGGCTCGGCCACACGCTCGACGGCGCCGAGATCACGGCCCTCACCGAGGGTGTCTTCGAGGCGGTGCTCGTCTGCGACGGCGACACCCGCATCCCGGTGCTGCCGAGCGACGCCCTGGCCGTGGCGGTGCGCGAGGGCCTGCCGATCACGATGGCGGAGGAGATCCTCGACGAGGTCGGCCAGCCCGTGGCGGAGCTGTTCCCGCAGGGCGGCGCGGCGCCGCCGGAGGAGCAGGTGCAGGAGATGCGCGAGTTCCTGTCCGACGTCTCGCCGGACGACTTCGCCGACCCACCCCGCCGCGACCCGACGTAGCGAAAGCGGCTTTCAGTGCACTGAACGCACCGAAAGCCGCTTTCGCTACATCCGGAGCACGCGCGCCGCGCCCGGGCCCGAGCGAAGAGCGTTCGCTCGGGCCCGCTCAGGCTCCGACGCGCTCGATCACCAGCTCGCGGACGCGCTTGGCGTCCGCCTGGCCCTTCGTCGCCTTCATCACCGCGCCGACGATCGCGCCCGCCGCCGCCACCTTGCCGCCGCGGATCTTCTCGGCGATGTCCGGCTGCGCGGCCAGCGCCTCGTCGACCGCGGCGACCAGCGCGCCCTCGTCCGAGACGACCTTCAGCCCGCGGCGCTCGACGACCTCGTCCGGGTCGCCCTCGCCGGCGAGCACGCCGTCGACGACCTGGCGCGCGAGCTTGTTCGTCAGCTCGCCCGACGAGACCAGCTCGATCACCCGCGCCACCTGGGCCGGCGTGATCGGCAGGCCGACCAGCTCGACGCCGCGGGTGTTGGCCTGCTGCGCGAGGTACGCGACCCACCAGGAGCGCGCCTCGGCGGGCGGGGCGCCGGCCGCGACGGTGTCCGCGATCAGGTCGAGCGCACCCGCGTTGACCAGGTCCCGCAGCTCCGGGTCGCTCAGGCCCCACTCGGCCTTGACGCGGGCCCGGCGCGCCCACGGGAGCTCCGGCAGCGTGGCGCGCAGCTCCTCCACCCACTCCGCGGGCGGCGCGATCGGCACGAGGTCCGGCTCCGGGAAGTAGCGGTAGTCCTCGGCGGTCTCCTTGCGGCGGCCGGCGCGCGTGGTGCCGGTGGCCTCCTCGAAGTGCCGGGTCTCCTGGACGACCTTCTCGCCCGCCAGGAGCACGCCGGCCTGCCGGGTCATCTCGTACCGGACCGCCCGCTCGACGGACCGCAGCGAGTTCACGTTCTTGGTCTCGGAGCGGGTGCCGAGCTCCCCGGAGCCGCGCGGCGACAGCGACAGGTTCACGTCGCAGCGCAGCGAGCCCTGGTCCATCCGCACGTCCGAGACGCCGAGCGCGCGCAGCAGGTCGCGGAGCGCCGTCACGTAGGCCCGGGCCACCTCGGGCGCGCGCTCCCGCGTCCCCGGGATCATCTTCGTGACGATCTCGATCAACGGGACACCGGCGCGGTTGTAGTCGAGCAGCGAGTACTCCGCGCCGTGGATCCGCCCGGTCGCGCCGCCGACGTGCAGCGACTTCCCGGTGTCCTCCTCCATGTGCGCGCGCTCGATCTCCACGCGGACGGTGGTGCCGTCGTCCAGCGGGACGTCCAGCCAGCCGTTGACGGCGATCGGCTCGTCGTACTGGCTGGTCTGGAAGTTCTTCGGCATGTCCGGGTAGAAGTAGTTCTTCCGCGCGAACCGCCCCCACGGCGCGATCGTGCAGTTCAGCGCCAGCCCGATGCGGATCGCCGACTCGACCGCGGTGCGGTTCACCACCGGCAGCGAGCCGGGAAGGCCCAGGCAGACCGGGCAGACCTGGGTGTTCGGCTCGGCGCCGAACTCCGTGGGGCAGCCGCAGAACATCTTGCTGTTCGTCGACAGCTCGACATGCACCTCGAGCCCGAGCACGGGGTCGAAGCGCTCGACGACCTCGGCGAAGTCCACCAGCGTCGGGACGGTCATGCCGAGACCTCCAGAGTCGGCACCCGCTGGATCAGCGGGGTGTCGTCGTCGGCGTCGCGCGCGGCCTCGTAGGCCGCGCCGACCCGGTACATCCGCGCCTCGCCCAGCGCCGGGGCCATGATCTGCAGCCCGGCCGGCAGACCGTCCTCCTCGGCGAGCCCGCACGGCACGGACATCGCGGCGGTGCCGGCGAGGTTCGTCGGGATCGTCGCGAGGTCGTTGAGGTACATGGCCAGCGGGTCGTCCACCTTGTCGCCGATCGGGAACGCCGTGGTGGGCGCCGTCGGCGAGACCAGCACGTCCGCCTGCTCGAACGCCGCGGCGAAGTCGCGGGCGATCAGCGTGCGGACCTTCTGCGCCTGCCCGTAGTAGGCGTCGTAGTAGCCCGACGAGAGCGCGTACGTGCCGAGGATGATCCGCCGCTTGACCTCGGGGCCGAAGCCGGCCTCGCGGGTGAGCGCCATGACCTCCTCGGCGGAGGCGCCCCCGACGACTCGCAGGCCGTAGCGCATCGCGTCGAACCGGGCGAGGTTGGACGACACCTCGCTGGGGAGGATCAGGTAGTACGCGGCGAGGGCGTACTCGAAGTGCGGGCAGCTGACCTCGACGACCTCGGCGCCGAGCTTCTCCAACCGCTCCACCGCGCCGCGGTAGGCGCGCTCGACGCCCGGCTGGTAGCCCTCGCCGCCCAGCTCGCGGACCACGCCGACCCGCAGACCCGTGAGGTCGCCGGACGCTCCGGCCCGCGCGGCCTCGACGACCGACGGCACCGGTGCGTCGATCGAGGTGGAGTCCAGCGGGTCGTACCCGCCGATCACCTCGTGCAGCAGCGCGGCGTCGAGCACCGTGCGCGCGCAGGGGCCGCCCTGGTCCAGCGACGACGCGCAGGCCACGAGGCCGTAGCGGGAGACGCCGCCGTAGGTCGGCTTCACCCCCACCGTGCCCGTCATCGCCGCGGGCTGACGGATCGAGCCGCCGGTGTCCGTGCCGATCGACAGCGGGGCCTCGAAAGCAGCGAGCGCCGCGGCCGAGCCGCCGCCGGAGCCACCCGGGATACGGGCGGTGTCCCACGGGTTGCGGGTGGGCCCGTACGCCGAGTACTCGGTGGACGAGCCCATGGCGAACTCGTCCATGTTCGTCTTGCCCAGGATCGTGATCCCGGCGGCCCGAAGCCGTGCCGTCACGGTGGCGTCGTACGGCGGCCGCCAGCCCTCGAGGATCTTCGACCCGCAGGTGGTGGGCATGTCGATCGTGGTGAAGACGTCCTTGAGTGCCAGCGGGACGCCGGCCAGCGGCGACGCGGGCGGGGTGCCGGCGTCGAGCGCCGCGTCCACCAGGGCCGCCGACTGCAGCGCCGAGTCCGCCGCGACGTGCAGGAAGGCGTGCACGGTGCCGTCGACGGCCGCGATCCGGTCGAGGTGCGCCTGCGCGACCTCGACCGCGGACACCTCCCGTGAGTGGATCTTCTCGGCGAGCGCCGCGGCCGTGAGCCGGGTGAGGTCGCTCACCACACTCCCTCGCTGCGCTCGGTCGGTGCTTCGCACACGTGCTGTGTTGGATGATTCGCTCGCAAGCTCGCTCACCGCACTCCCTCGCCGCGCTCGGTCGGCACTTCGCGGTCGCTGCTGTGTTGAATTGCTCGCTCGCTGCGCTCGCTCACTGCTCCTCCCCCAGGATCTGCGGCACGCGGAAGCGCCCGTCCTCGGCGGCAGGCGCGCAGGCCAGCGCCTGCTCCTGCGTCAGGCCGGGGCGGCGCTCGTCCGGGCGGAAGACGTTCTCCAGCGGGACGGCGTGCGAGGTCGGCGGTATCTCGTCGGCCGCCGACCTCACCGACGCGGGCGACGGCGCCGAGGATGACGTCGAGCTGACCGGCGAACAGGTCGAGCTCGCGGTCGGTGACGGCGAGCCGGGCGAGCCGGGCGAGGTGCGCGACCTCGTCCCGGCTGATCGTGCCCGGGGAGTCGGCGGACATGTCCCTCCTAGAAGCTGCGGTACTCACAGCCTAGGCGCGGGCGCGCACGCGCCTCGCAGACCTCCCCACGTCGCTGCGGCACCGACGTCGTTCCACCGCGATGCGGTGAGCGTCACGCGCCTGTTGCGTTCCGGGCGCCTGCGCCTGACAGAATCGGTGACTCCGCCGCAGCAGCCGTGCCGACGGGCACGGCCGTGACCATGCGGCTGCCGGAGGCCGGGGGGCCTCGCCGATCGCATCGAGAGGGTGTGCCGCGTGTCGTTCCTGCTCCGGGTGGTCCTGCCGGACAAGCCGGGCAGTTTGGGAGCGGTGGCGACCGCCCTGGGCAACGCCGGCGCCGACATCCTGGGTGTCGACGTGGTCGAGCGGGCCGACGGCCACGCCGTCGACGACCTGGCCGTCGAGCTGCCCCCGGGGCGCCCGCCGGACGTCCTGATCACGGCGGCCGAGTCGGTGCCGGGCGTGGAGGTCGAGTCGGTCCGCCCGCACTCCGGACGCCTCGACACCGCCCGCGAGCTGGGCCTGATCGAGGAGATCACCAACGACCCCAAGGAGGGCCTCGCACTCCTCGCCGAGGGCGTGCCGCGGATCTTCCGGGCCGGCTGGGCGATCGTCGTCGTCCGCGAGAGCACCCGCGCCTACCGGCTGGCCCAGAGCGCGGCCGCTCCGGAGACGGTGGCCGCGGACCTGCCATGGCTGCCGCTGGAGCGCACCGTGGTGATCGATCCCGATGTGCAGTGGGTGCCCGCCCCGTGGACGGCGCTGGACACCGAGCTGGCCGCCGCCCCCCTCGGCCTCGCGCCGCGGGCGCTGGTCGTCGGCCGCCCGGGCGGCCCGGCCTTCCGCCCGTCCGAGCTGGCTCGCCTCACCCACCTCAGCGGGATCATCGCGACGGTGCTCGCCGGCGGGTAGGCCGCATGGATCGTCCCTGGGCGCGGGTGCCCGACTGGGTCGGCCCCGCACTGCGTCCCGAGCTCCTCGTAGCGACCGAGGAGATCATCGCGGCGGTGCGGGCCGGGGTGCCGGAGTACGCGCGGCCGCTGGAAGGGCGGTTCGGGCGGCGGATCACCGAGGGCGTGTCGGTGGCGCTCAACCAGTTCGTCGACCTGCTCGGCGTCGACTCCTCCCCCGGTGACCTGCGGGTCTACCGGGGTCTGGGCCAGCTCGAGCACCGAGAGGGGCGGACGCTGGCGGCGCTGCAGTCGGCCTACCAGGTCGGCGCCCGGACGGCATGGCGGCGGATCGCCGGCAGCCCGGCCGCCCGCCGGCTGCCCCCTGACGTGATCTTCGCGCTGGCCGAGGCGCTGTTCACCTACGTGGAGCAGCTCGGGGCGGCGTCGGTGGCGGGATGGGCGTACGAGGACGCGCGCAACGCCGGGTCAGTGCAGACGCGCCGGCACGCCCTCGTCGAGCTGCTCGCCCGCCAGCCGCCCGCGCCCGTGACCGAGGTGGAGCGGGTGGCCGCGGCCGCCGCGTGGCGGCTGCCCGAGCGGCTGGCCGCGCTGGTCGTCGAGGACGCGGTGGCGGTGGCGGCCCGGCTGCCCGGTGCGGTGGGGGCGAACCTCGACCCGGTGGGCGTCGTGCTCGTGCCCGTGCCGGAACGGCCCGTGCCCGGCCGTACCGCGTGGCAGGACCGGGTGAAGATCGCGGTGCGCGCCCGGCCCGCGGTGCTCGGGCCGGTGGTCACTCTGGCCCGGGCGAGCAGGTCGGTCGCCCGGGCCCAGGCGGCGTGGCCGCTGCACGTGGCGGGGCTGCTCGGCACCGAACCGGTCGGCATGGTCCGGGCGGACGCGCACCTGCTGGCGCTGCTGCTGGCCGCCGAACCGGAGCTGGCCGCCGAGCTGTGCGAGCACGCCTTGGCCCCGCTGCACACGCTGCCGGCCGGCGCGGGTGCGCGGGGGGAGCAGACGCTGCGCGCCTGGCTCGACGCCCACGGCGACGTCTCCGTGGCCGCCGCGACCCTGCACGTGCACCCGCAGACGGTCCGCTACCGCCTGGCGGCGCTGCGCGAGGCGTTCGGCGAGACGCTGGACGACCCGGGGGCGCGCCTGGAGCTGGCGATCGCGCTGCGGATGACCCACCCCGCTTCCCCGGCGTCCACCGAGCCGGCGGACCCGCCCTCCTGACCCGCCGTCCCGTGCCAGGAAACCCACTTTCATGACGCGTGGCGCCCTGAAGGTGGCTTTCCTGGCAAACGGAGCGGCCTCCAAGTGGGGTGCCGAGAGCCGGGCGGGGTCAGCCGGCCAGGCGCACCGGCTGCTTCGTCGGCGTCCGGGATCGCGGTCCGCACGGGCAGAGCCGCGAACGAGGCGGCCAGCTTCGCCCGGGCGGCGGTGCTCTCCGCGCGGCGGGGCAGCGCGTACCGGTTGATCCTTGCGGAGCACGTTGCCGTACTGCTTGTGCATCGGGCCGATGGTGTAGCTCAGGCCGTAGCGGTCGCAGATCTCCCGCACCCGGGGCGCGATCTCGGCGTACCGGTTGCTCGGGATGTCCGGGAAGATGTGGTGCTCGATCTGGTGGCTGAGGTTGCCGGTCATGGTGTGCAGGAGCGGGCCGCCCGAGAGGTTCGCCGAGCCCAGCATCTGCCGCACGTACCACTGCCCGCGGGTCTCCCCCTCGAGCTGCTCCTCCGGGAACGTCTCGACGCCCTCCGGGAAGTGCCCGCAGAAGATCACGGCGTGCGCCCAGAGGTTGCGCACGCAGTTCGCGACGAAGCTCGCGGCCATGCTGGCCACCACCGACTGGGGGCCCGACACCACGGAGAGCGCCGGGAAGAGCACGTAGTCCTTGGCGAGCTGGCGGCGCGCCTTGCGCCAGAATCGCTGCGGCGTCGCGTTTGAACTCCGTCTTGGACTTCTTGCCGTCCCTGACCAGGTCCACCTCGAGGTCGTAGAACGCCACGCCCCACTCGAAGAACAGCGCCAGCAGCTGGTTGTAGACGGGCTGGGCCAGGTGGGCCGGGTGCCACTTCTGGTCCGGCGAGATGCGCATGATCGAGTAGCCCAGGTCGCGGTCCTTGCCGAGCACGTTGGTGAACGTGTGGTGCTCGAAGTTGTGCGACTTCTTCCAGCCCTCGGCCGCCGACGCGTGGTCCCACTCCCAGGTCGTGGAGTGGATCTTCGGGTCGCGCATCCAGTCCCACTGGCCGTGCATGATGTTGTGGCCCAGCTCCATGTTCTCCAGGATCTTGGCCACGGACAGCGCCGCCGTACCGGCGATCCACGCGGGCGGGAACTTCGCGAAGAGCAGCAGGGCGCGCGCGGCGGCGTCCAGGCCGCGCTGCGTCCTGATGATCTTGTGGATGTAGCGGGCGTCCCGCTCGCCGAGACTGGCGACGACCTCGGCGCGCAGGGCGTCGAGCTCGGTCCCCAGCGCGTCGATCTGCTCGTCGGTCAGGTGGTCGGCGGTCAACGTAGCCACAGCGTGTTCTCCTAGAGCTCGATCTCGACGTCGCCGGCAGCGCCCGACACACACGTCCGGACCGGTTCCCCGGGGGTGTCGTGGCGCTCGCCGGTGTGCAGGTTGGTCACGGCGCCGGACAGCAGGCGCCCGACGCAGGTGTGGCAGATGCCCATGCGGCAGCCGTTGGGCAGCAGCGCTCCCGCCGCCTCGCCGGCGGCCATGAGCGGCTGGCCCGGGGCGGCCTCGGCCTCGATCTTGCTGGTGGTGAAGCTCACCCGGCCGCCGGTACCCACGTCCCCGGTCGGGCGCGGCGCCACGAACCGCTCGACGTGCAGCGCGTCCGTGTCGCCGTGGCGGGCCCACCAGTCGCCCAGGTCGTCGAGCAGGCCGGCCGGGCCGCAGGCCCACGCCTGCCGAGCGGCCCAGTCCGGCACGAGGTAGGCGAGCGCGTCCGGGGTGAGCCGGCCGTCGAGGGCGGTGTGCCGCTCGACCAGCCGCATCCCGGTCGCGGACGCGAGCACGCGCAGCTCGGCGCCGAACACGACGTCGTCCGCGGTCCGGTCGCAGTGCACCGCGACGGCACCGGCGAGCGCGTCCGGCCGGCGGGCGGCGAGGTGGCGCAGCATCCCCATCACGGGCGTGACGCCGCTCCCCGCCGTCACGAACAGCAGCTTCTCGGGCACCGGTTCGGGCAGCACGAACTCCCCCGCCGGCGGGCCGAGCCGCAGCACCGTCCCCACCGGGGTGGCGTGCGCGAGCGCGTTCGACACGATCCCGCCCGGGATCGCGGTGACGGTGACGGCGAGCAGCCGGTCGTCCGGCCGCGACGTCACCGAGTACGTGCGCCAGTGCCAGACGCCGTCGAGCCGGGCGCCGACCCCGACGTACTGGCCGGGCCGGTGCTGCGGCCGGCGCGGGCCGGTGCGGATCAGCAGCGTGCTGGTGTCGGCGGTCTCCCGGCGCACCTCGACGACCCGCCCGGCCGGCTCGGTGGTCGACCAGACGGGGTTCAGCGTGCCCAGCAGATCATCGGGCAGGAGCGGTGTGGTGAGCAGGTTCGCGACGTCACGCGTCCGCGCCGCCGCCCGGCTACCGATCTCCCGCCACTGCACCATACGTCTGACGGTATTTGAGCGGACCGACGGATTGCCACGCCGTGACCCACGCTCGGCGCGCCGATTCCGTTGCAAACGCCAAATCCGTGCCGATAGGCCCCTCAGGGACGCCTCGACGACCTGGCCCGGCGCCGCTCACATCCGGATCTGCTGCGCGGCGCGGACGAGGTCGTCGTTGCCCGTGGCGAGCCAGCCGTCGGGCCGCTGCAGCACGTCTTCGAAGCCGATACGGGTGTCCTGCTTGGTGCGCAGCGCGTACTCCAGCACCGGCCAGGCGCCGCCCTCCTCGCCGTGCAGCAGCACCGGCACCGAGAGCTTGCCGAGCGCACGCAGGATCCGCACGGACTCGGCGACGGCCGTGTCGGGGTCCGTCACGGTCGACTCGGCGAGCACCCGGGTCGTCATCGGCGGAATCCCCCGCTTACGCAGCGTGACGGCATCGCCGCTCGTCCAGACGCCCAGCTCGACGCCGATGCCGACGGACGCGGCCGCGCGGCAGATCTCCTCCCAGCCCAGCTCGTGCACGTTCACCGAGCAGAAGTCGGGCTTGGCCAGGCCGAGACGGCCCCACGCGACCACCGCCTCGATCCGCAGGCGGGGGTCGGGCTGGATCCAGCGCCCGGTGGTGACGCCGATCTCCATCGACGGCACCTCCGTGCGGATCGCCGCGACGGCGTCCCCGACGTGCACGGGTTCGAGGGTTTCGAGCGTGTCCGGCCCTCGCGGGTGCACGTGCACGGAGGTGACGCCGAGCCGGGCGACGGCGCGCGCGTCGCGGGCGAGGTGGCGGGCCTGCACCGGGAGCGCCGGGTGCGCGTCCTCCGGACGCGAGCCGTTGAGCGCCGCCTGCAGCACCGTCCACCGTCCTTCCGGGCCGTCCGTCACCCTGACACGACAAGACTAACCGCCAAGCACGACAGCCGAAGATCGCCACTGCCTGTGACCGGAAGCGCAGTGTGCCTCGTGTCGTCGAGCCCTCGTCGACCGCTGGTCGTCGCCCGATCGGCCGACGAGCCGGGTCGAACAGGGCTCCGTTCAACCGCCGATCGTCGCCACCCCCCGCGCCGCCTCGGGCCCGCGTTCGAGCAGGACGCGGAAGCCGTTCTCGTCGAGCAACGGGACACCCAGCTCGAGGGCCTTGTCGTACTTCGACCCCGGCGCGTCGCCCGCGACGACGAACGCCGTCTTCTTCGACACCGACCCCGCGGCGCGGCCGCCGCGCGACATGATCGCCTCCTTCGCCTCGTCCCGGGAGAAGCCGGCCATCGAGCCGGTGACCACGATGGACAGGCCCTCGAGGGTGCGGGGCACGGAGGTGTCGACCTCGTCGACCATCCGCACCCCGGCGGCCCGCCAGCGGGCGACGACGTCGCGGTGCCAGTCGACGGCGAACCAGTCGCGTACCGCCGCGGCGATGGTGGGCCCCACCCCGTCGACGGACGCGATCGGCGCGAGGGCCGCCGCGACGGCACGGGCCCGGGCGCGGGCGGCCTCGCGGGCCGCCTTCGCCTCGGCGACGGCCCGCGCCTCCGCGTCGGCATCCCCGGCTCGGGTCGCCGGTCTCGGGGTCGCCGGTCTCGGGGTCGCCGGCTCGGGGTCGCCGGCTCGGGTGCCGGTCTCGTGTCGGCTCGAACGTCCGTCCCGACCGGTTCGCCGTCCGTCGCCGCGAGCGCGTCTTCCGCCGGCCCGGCGACCGCCGACCCCGTGCCCCCGATCTCCTCGACCACCGGGTCCGCGTCACCCGCCGCGCCGTCCGAGGTGAGGGCCACGCCCGCCGCCGCGGTGTCGTGCGCCGCCTGCTCCGCCGCTGCCTCGATCGCGTCCAGCGAGCCGAACTCGCGCGCGAGCGCCTGCGCCGCCGTGGGCCCCACGTGCCGGATCGACAGCGCCACCAGCACCCGCCACAGCGGCCGGTCCTTGGCCGACTCCAGGTTGTCCAGCAGCTTGCGCCCGTTCGCCGACAGTGCGCCGGCCTTGGTGCGGAACAGCTCGACGCGCAGCAGGTCGTCTTCCGTCAGCGAGAACACGTCGCCCTCGTCGTGCAGGACACCCGAGGTGAGCAGGGCCGTCGCCGCCTCGTAGCCCAGCACCTCGATGTCGAACGCCCCGCGACCGGCGAGGTGGAACAGCCGCTCGCGCAGCTGCGCGGGACACGAACGCGCGTTCGGACACCGCAGGTCGACGTCGCCCGCCTTCTGCCGGGCCAGCGCCGTGCCGCACTCGGGGCAGTGCGTGGGCATGACGAACGCGCGCTCGGTGCCGTCCCGCGCATCGACCACCGGCCCGAGCACCTCGGGGATGACGTCGCCCGCCTTGCGGATCACCACCCGGTCCCCGATCAGCACGCCCTTGCGGCGCACCTCGTCCGCGTTGTGCAGGGTCGCGAGCGACACCGTCGAGCCCGACACCGTGACCGGCTCCATGAACGCGAACGGCGTGACGCGCCCGGTGCGGCCGACGTTCACCCGGATGTCGAGGAGCTTCGTCGTGGCCTCCTCCGGCGGGTACTTGTAGGCGATCGCCCACCGGGGTGCCCGCGACGTGGACCCGAGGCGGCGCTGCAGCGCGACCTCGTCCACCTTCACCACCACGCCGTCGATCTCGTGCTCGATGTCGTGGCGGTGCTCGCCCCAGTACACGACGTGCGTCAGCACCTCGTCCACGCCGTGCAGCACGACCGTCCGCTCCGAGACCGGCAGGCCCCACGCCTTCAGCGCGGCGTAGGCCTCGGACTGGCGCTGCGGGTCGAACCCCGCCCGCTTGCCGAGGCCGTGGCAGATCAGCCGCAGGTGCCGCGACGCGGTGATCCGCGGGTCCTTCTGCCGCAGCGAGCCCGCGGCGGTGTTGCGCGGGTTCGCGAACGGCGGCTTGCCGGCCTCCACCAGCGAGGCGTTGAGGGCCTCGAAGTCGGCCAGCCGGAAGTAGACCTCCCCGCGGACCTCGACCAGCTCGGGAATCGGGAACTCGGGGGTGCCGGTGAGCCGCTCCGGGACCTCCTCGAGCGTGCGCATGTTGAGCGTGATGTCTTCCCCCGTGCGCCCGTCGCCCCGCGTGAGCGCCCGGGTGAGCAGGCCGTTCTCGTAGAGCAGGTTCACCGCGAGCCCGTCGATCTTCAGCTCGCAGAGGTAGGACACCGCGCCGACCTCGCGCGCGACGCGCTCGGCCCAGGCCCGCAGCTCGTCCGGGGAGAAGGCGTTGTCCAGGCTGAGCATGCGCTCCAGGTGGTCGTGCGCCGTGAACTCCGTGGAGAACTTCCCGCCCACCTTCTGCGTGGGCGAATCCGGCGTCGCGAGCTCGGGATGGCGCTCCTCGAGCTCCACCAGCTCGCGCCACAGCGCGTCGAACTGCCCGTCCGAGACGATCGGCGCGTCGAGCACGTAGTAGCGGAACTGATGATCAGCCACCTCGGCGGCCAGCCGCGCGTGCCGCTCACGAGCTTCGGTATCGGTGCTCACGCCGGTGAGGCTAACGAGGGGGACCGACAACCTCAGCCGGGTGAACGAATGATCGCCGGTTGCGGATCCCGGCGGCGACTCGATCAACCGTCGACGTGCCGAACGGTCACTTACCCGATCACCAGGTCTCCGGCGGGTCCACGAACGCCCGGCCCAGCTCGCGGGAGAGCACCATCGCGCGGCGCGCCCAGGCCGGTGTGGCGCCGGCCAGACCGCACGTCGGGGTCGGGACGGCCAGCTCGGCGAGGCGGGAGCGGTCGAAGCCGAGGCGGTCGGCCAGGTCGAAGGCCCGGCGAGCCAGGGTGCGCAGGGCGGACGGCGCACCGAGATCGTCCGAGCCGCGGTCGTCGGCGTCGGGCGATGCCGGACCGCCGCGTCGGGGCGCTCCCCCGGCCGCGCGGGACGAGTGCCGGCCGTCCGGGCGCGGTCCGCTGCGGCGGCAGCGCCGGCACGAGCCCGAGCAGCAGCGGGATCCCCGCGTCCCACACCTCGCCCAGCGCGTCCAGCGCCGCGGGGAGCGCGGTCGGGCCGCTGAACACGGGCAGCGTGGCGTCGATCCCGATCCCCGCCACCCCCACCGCGGCGAGGAGGCGCACCGGCGGGTTCGGCGCGCAGCAGTGCACCACCACCGGCGCCCCGAGGCCGGCGACGAGGTCGCGCAGCAGGTCCTGGGCGTCCTGGGCCGACACGGACCGCACCGTGCCCCAGCCCGACGCCGTCGGCAGCATTCCCGCGAGCACCGCGGGCAGGCTCGGCTCGTCGAGCTGGACGAGCACGCGCGCACCGGTCCGCTCGGCGACCTCCGCGACGTGCGCGCGCAACCCCTCGCCCAGACTGCCGGCGAACTCCCGGACGGCGCCGCGGTCGGTGAGCACCCGGTGCCCGGTGTGCAGCTCGACCGAGGCCGCGAGCGTCCACGGCCCGGCGGCCTGCACCTTCACCCACTCGGGCCGCGGGCCGGCGCAGGCGGCGTCGAGAGCGTCGATGTCGAAGCGCAGCAGGTCCAGCGCGCGCCGGTGGTCACGGCCGGGGCGCGCGGTCACCCGCCAGCCGCTCGGCACCACCTCGACCGCGAGGTCGACGAGCAGTGCGGCGGTACGCCCGATCATGTCGGCGCCGACCCCGCGCGCGGGCAGCTCGGGCAGGTGCGGCAGGAGCGGCAGCTCGCCGACGACCGTGGCCGCGGCCTCGGTGACGTCCGTGCCGGGCAGCGAGCCGACCCCGGTCGCCGCCCCGGCGGGCCAGCGGACGGGTTCGGGGTCGGGCGCGTCGGGCAGGTCGTCCGGCCCGGCGATCACCAGGGGGCCGGGCACCGTGGTGCCGGGCGCGGCACCGGCAAGGCCGGCGGCGGCCAGCGCCGCCTCCAGGGCGGGATCGCTCACCGCACTCCCTCGCTGCGCTCGGTCGAAGCATAGTGGAGCGTCACAGGGCGAAGCGCTGTGACATTGGTTCGCTCGCTGCGCTCGCTCACCGCACTCCCTCGCTGCGCTCGGTCGACCCAAGTGGAACGTCACAGGGCGAAGCGCTGTGACGTTGGTTCGCTCGCTGCGCTCGCTCACGGGCGCCAGGTCTACCAGCCTGCGGGGCCGTCGCTCCGCGCGGTACCGCCCGCGCCGCCTTCTCGACACCGCGCGCCGGACCTGCGCCGCGCCACTGCGCGCCTGCTCCGGCCGGCGCGGCGTCCGGGTTCCTGGCGCCTACGTGCGCGGGGACGCGTGCTCGGAGCAGGCCATCACTCCGTCCGGTACCGGGCGTCGAACAGGCAGTAGGCGGCGAAGACCGCCAGGCCGGCGGCCAGCACGAGCAGCAGGACCGGGCCGAACGGTTGGCCTGCGAGCGTCCGGATCCCGGCGTCGAGGCCGACCGGTGCGGCGGGGTCGAACCGGACGGCGGCCGCGACCAGCAGGACGCCCGCCGTGGCGCCCGCCGCGCCCAGCGCCGTCCAGCCCACCGTGCCGAGCACGCCGACCGGCGTGCGGAAGCGGGGCGGCAGGGCCAGATCGTGCAGGAAGTCGCGGCGCAGGCCGTGCACCACCGCGTACCCGCCCGCCGCGACGAGCGCCACCCCGACGAGCCCCACGAGGAACGGACCGCCGGGCAGGCCGAACAGCACCGCCACCACCGACTTGCTGAACGAGTCGCCGCCTTCGGCCTGGGCGATCGTCGCGGCCGACCGGGCGAGGACTTCCGCAGCCGCCGGGCTCGCCGGCTTTCGAGGCAACCGGCGGTCTGGCGGAAGGGCTTCGCCTGACGGCCACGTCATAGACGACGGCCTCGCCGGCGGCCACCGTCATCCGGCCGACCCGCCGCCACCCGTCCAGCCGCCGGTACGCGGACACCACGTCGACGAGCCGCAGCACGACGAGCGCGGCCAGCCCCGCGACCACCACCCACAGCAGCACCCGGCCCGACCCCGACTCGGCGATCTCCTGCAGCGCGCCCTTCTTGTCCGCGCGCTCGTGGTCGCCGAACACCACCTGCACGATCAGGGCGGCCACGACGAGGTGGATGAGCCCATAGGCGACGAGCCCGACGCGGGCGAGCAGCCGCACCGGCTTCGCGGCCTGTTCGACGACGTCGCCGGCCTGGACCTCGCCGGTCGGGCGGTCTCGATCACCGGACGGCGGCACGGCGACCTCCTCGGTGAGGCGACGCGCGAAGAGTGCCCGAAAGGCCGGGTTCGCGCCACTCCGGCCACGGCGGTGCGCACTCCCCTGGACTCGCCCGAACACCCGTTGGAAACGATCGCCGGGCGGTTCGCGCGGCGGCGCGATGGCAGGAAGGCCACCTTCATGCCACGAGCCGTCGGGAAGGTGGCTTTCCTGACAACGCCGGGCTCGCCCCACCGCGGACCGGGCCGAGGACGCCGGGAATCATGGTGACCTCCTCGCCGGGGCACTACGTTGGGGGAATGTCGCGGCCGGCCCGGGCGGGCGAGGCGCCGCCGCAGGACGTCCGGTTCTGCCGCAGCGCGGACGGCACGCGCATCGCCTACGCCGTCCACGGCTGCGGGCCGCCGCTGGTCCTCGCCGCCTGCTGGCTCAGCCACCTCGAGTACGACTGGCAGAGCCCGGTGTGGCGGCATTTCCTGCTCGACCTCGGCCGGGTCGCCACCGTGATCCGCTACGACGAGCGCGGCAACGGGATGTCGGACTGGGACGTCACCGACTTCGGCCTCGAACCGCGGGTCGCCGACCTCGAGGCCGTCGCCGACGCCGCCGGGCTGGAACGGTTCGCGATGGTGGGCATGTCGCAGGGCGGGCCCGTCGGCGTCGCGTACGCGGCGCGCCATCGGGGACGACTCTCCCGCCTGATCCTCTACGGCACGTACGGGCGGGCAATGGACCACACCGACCCGCAGGCCGTGGAGCTGGAGCACACCTTCGAGCAGATGATCAAGGTGGGCTGGGCACGGCCCGACAGCACGTTCCGGCGGGTGTTCACCAACCTCCTGATCCCCGGGGCGTCCGAGGAGCAGGCGGGCTGGCTCGACGCCCTGCAGGCCTGCGCGACCTCGACCGAGAACGCCGTGCGGGCCCGCGCGGGTCGGATGCGGGCCGACGTCCGCGACCTGCTGCCGGGGCTCAGCGTGCCGACCCTCGTGCTGCACGCCCGCCGCGACCGCATGATCGACTTCGCGCTGGGCCGCGAGCTGGCCGCGCGGATCCCGGGCGCCCGGCTGGTGGCCCTGGACAGCGACAACCACATCACGCTGGCCGACGAGCCGGCCTGGCCGGTGTTCGTCGACGAGGTGACGCGCCTTCCTGGCTCCCGACCGGGTCGCCGCCGGCACCCCTGCCGGCGCGCTGCGCTCGCTCACCGAGCGGGAGATCGACGTGCTGCGCCTGGTCGGGCAGGGCCGGGACAACGCGGAGGTCGCGCAGGAGCTCGCGCTCAGCGTCCGCACCGTCGAACGCCACCTGACCAGCATCTACGCCAAGCTCGGCCTCAGCGGACGGGCCGCCCGGGCCGCGGCGGTCGCCCGCCTCCTCGCGGCAAGCTGACCGCCGCGGCGGAGGATGATCGATCCGGGCGTCACTCTGTGGCTGCCCGAGCAACCACCGCGTCACGCTCGCAGCGATCACTCCGCCGTGATCGGTCCGAGCGTCACCGCACGGCTGCCCGGAGAGCCACCCCGTCACGCTCGCGAGGTTCACCCGCCTGCGTGCCGCCCGCCACCGAGCGGGGCTGCGGCCTCTCCGAGAATCGGCGGCCGGCGCGGATTCCGGCAGGTCGCAGCGTCCCTAACGTCGGAGACCCGACGAGACGAGGACGAGATGACCACCAGTTCCGGCAAGGCCGCGATCAGCCTCTCCACCGGCCTGGAGGACGCCGAGCGCGTCACCGTGGCCTTCCTGATGGCGGTCGGCGCCGCCGAGCAGGGCCGCCCCACGATGATGTTCCTGACGAAGGAGGCCGTCCGGCTCGCCGTGCCCGGCGTGGCGGTCGGCACCGCCTGCGACGGCTGCCCGCCGCTGCCCGAGCTGATGGACCGCTACGAGCGGGCCGGCGGCCGCTACCTGGTCTGCCCGATCTGCGTCAACTCCAAGAAGATCGACTCCGGCACGCTGATCGCGGGCGCCGAGGTGGGCGGGACGGTGCCGCTGTGGCAGTGGATCGGCGACGGGGCCACCACGTTCAGCTTTTAGCGCGGGGCGCGCGCCGCACACCTGGTGCTAGGCGGCGTGATCCCCCGCTACGGGTGCCTACGGCAGCGGTCACACCCATGATCGCCGGCTTGGGGTCAGGGTGGTCGTGGCGACAACCGCGTACATCCGCAACCCGCGATCACTACCCTGGACACCCGTAGCGGGGGATCATGGCCGCGCGACCGACCGACTCCGCACCGCCTACCGGGCGGCGGTGATCGTGGCGCTGCCCAGCACGACGTCCCCCGCCGGGTCCGGCCGGTACAGCGCCACCGCCTGGCCCGGCGCGACTCCGCGCAGCGGCTCGCCCAGCTCGACGCGCAGGTCGCCGCCGGACGGGTACGCCGTCGCGGGCGCCAGCCCGCCGTGCGCCCGTACCTGCACCGTGCACACGACGGGGTCGGAAGGCGCGGCGCCGCCGGTCCACACGGCGTCGCGCGCCTCGACGACCTGCACGTCCAGCGCCTCGGCCGGCCCGACGCGCACGGTGCCGCTCACCGGCTCGATGCCCAGGACGTAACGGGGCCGCCCGTCCGCCGCGGGCCGGCCCAGCCCCAGGCCGCGCCGCTGGCCGACGGTGAACCCGTGGACGCCGTCGTGGTGGGCCAGCACCTCACCCGACCCGGCGTCGACCACCGTCCCCGGGCGGGCGCCGAGGCGGGCGGCGAGGAAGCCGCGGGTGTCGCCGGAGGGGATGAAGCAGATGTCGTGGCTGTCGGGCTTGTCGGCCACCCGCAGCCCGCGCGCCGCCGCCTCCGCCCGCACCGCCGGCTTGGGCGTGTCGCCCAGCGGGAACATCGCGTGCCGCAGCTGCTCGGCGGTCAGCACCGCCAGCACGTACGACTGGTCCTTGTCGGCGTCGACCGCGCGCCGGAGCACGGGTGGGCGGGTCGCATGATCGAGCTGCGCGTAGTGCCCGGTGCACACCGCGTCGAAGCCCAGCGCCAGCGCCCGGTCCAGCAGCGCCGAGAACTTGATCTTCTCGTTGCACCGCAGGCACGGGTTCGGGGTCTGCCCGCTCGCGTAGGCGGCGACGAAGTCGTCCACGACGTCGTCGGTGAACCGGGCGGCGAAGTCCCAGACGTAGAACGGGATGCCGAGCACGTCCGCGGCCCGCCGGGCGTCCCCGGCGTCCTCCCGCGAGCAGCAGCCGCGCGAGCCGGTGCGGAGCGCGGCCGGCATCTGCGACAGCGCCAGGTGCACCCCGACGACGTCGTGCCCGGCGGCGACGGCGCGCGCGGCGGCGACCGCGGAGTCGACGCCGCCGCTCATCGCGGCAAGCACTCTCATTGGCAAGACCCTCATGGACGCGCTCTCACCGGATCACCTGCGGCTGGCCCGCCCGCCGGGCCCGCTCGACGACCGCGCCGATCACCGCGGCGACGGCCTCGACGTCGTCCGGGGTGGAGGTGTGGCCGAACGAGAAGCGCAGCGACCCCCGCGCCGTCGCCTCGTCCGCCCCCATCGCGAGCAGCACGTGGCTGGGCTGGGCCACCCCGGCGGTGCAGGCCGAGCCGGTGGAGCACTCGATGCCGTGCGCGTCCAGCAGCATCAGCAGGCTGTCGCCCTCGCAGCCGGGGAACGACAGGTGCGCGTTGCCCGGCAGGCGCGACGGGCCGCCGTCGACCGTCCCGGAGCCGGGATCGCCGTTCAGCCGGGCGTCCGGCACGGTCGCCAGTACCTTGCCGACGAGGTCGTCGCGCAGGCCGGCGAGCATCGCGGCCCGGCGCGGAGCGTCGGCGACGGCGATCTCGACGGCGGTGGCGAGCGCGACGATCGCGGGCGTGTCCAACGTGCCGGACCGGACGTCGCGCTCCTGCCCGCCCCCGTGCAGCAGCGCCATGAGCGCGGCCTCGCGCCGCAGCAGCAGCGCGCCTGCGCCGTACGGCCCGCCGAGCTTGTGACCGGTGAGGGTGAGCGCGTCCGCGCCGGAGGCGGTGAAGTCGACGGGCAGGATCCCGACGGCCTGCACGGCGTCGGTGTGCAGGGGCACCCCGTGCTCGTGGGCGACCTCGGCGAGCTCGCGCACCGGGTTGACCGTGCCGACCTCGTTGTTGGCCCACATCACCGACACCATCGCCGCACGCTCCGGGGCGTCCGCGAGCGCGGCGCGCAGGGTCGCCGGCTGCACCCGGCCCTGCCGGTCGACGGGCAGCGGGACGACCTCCGCACCCTCGTGCTCGGCGAGCCACTCGGCCGACTCCAGCACGGCGTGGTGCTCGATCTCGGAGACGAGCACGCGGGTACGGCGCGGGTCGGCCGCCCGCCGCGCCCAGAACAGGCCCTTGACGGCCAGGTTGTCGCTCTCGGTGCCGCCGGTGGTGAGCACGACCTCGGACGGCCGCGCGCCGACCGCCGCGGCGATCCGCTCACGTGACTCCTCGACGAGCCGGCGCGACCGGCGGCCCGCGGAGTGCAGCGACGAGGCGTTGCCCGTGCGCGTCAGCGCCTCGGCCATCACCACCACGGCCTCGGGCAGCATCGGCGTGGTGGCGGCGTGGTCGAGGTACGTCGTGGGCGGTTCTGCGTTCACGAATGTCCTCGCCGTCCCGTCGGTGTGCCGGGGTTTCAGGGTAGTCGCCGCTCACCGCCGGGCGCGCGGGCGCCGGTGCCTGTCCGGAGCTACAGCGCGGGGACCGCGGTGACGACCACGTTGTCCCGGTAGTGGCGGCTGCGCGGGTCGAACACGCCCCCGCAGGTGACCAGCCGGAGCACGGGACCGGGCGCCGGACCGTAGACCAGCGCCGTCGGGAAGGCGGCCTTGGCGTGGCTCTCGACGGAGACCACGCGGTAGTCGAACGCCTTCCCGTCCGAGCGGGCCACCTCGACGGGGTCGCCCGGGGCGAGCCGGTCGAGCCGGGAGAACACGGCGGGGCCCTCCTGCGAGTCGACGTGCCCGGCGATCACCGCGGGCCCCTGCTCACCGGGCGCCGCCCCGCGCCGGTACCAGCCCGCGACGTCCGGGTCGGCCGGGGGTTGGAGCACCCCGTCGGCCCCGACGTCGAGGTCGACGAGGGTGCTGTCGACCCCGAGCGTGGGCAGGCGCACCTCCGTCGCGCGTAGTGCGGGTGCATCGCGGACGCCGGGTTCGATCGGCGCTGGGGGTTCGACCGGCATGAGATCGAGCGCCTCGAGCACCCGGGAGGAGGCCGCGGGCGCGGGACCCGCGGCGTGCCCGCCCGCGGCGCCACCTGCGGCGACGACGGCGGCGACCACGCCGGTCGCGAGGGCGATCCCGAGGCCGACGCGCCGGCGCGGGCTCGGGACCGGCCGTCACCGGCTCCGGGTCAGCGCGCACCGGCGGCCCGCCGGGACCGCACGACGGCCAGCCCGACGAGCAGGAGCACCGCGACCCCGCCGACCGCGGCCGGCAGCAGGTCCGGGCCCGCCGCACCGCCCAGCCCGGTCTCGATCGCACCGGAGGGCACCATGCCCGCGCCGGTGCTGTCGCGGGTGACCTGCGGCTCCAGCCCGTCGCCCTTGTCGATCAGCAGCACGCTGTAGGTCGAGTTCTCCTCCAGCGTCAGCGGCACCGTCGTCGACGTCCCGGACCCGGTCACGGCGAGGTCCCACTTGCCGAGCGGGCAGTCGACGTAGTCGGTCGCCGTGCCGAACTGCACGCCCTTTGCCCACACCGGACCGTTCACCGGGCCGACGTCGGCCGACGGCACGCTCAGCGCCGCGTTGATCACCCGGACGCCGGCCTTGCCCGCCGGCGGGATGTCCAGCTTGTCGTTCAGCACCGACAGGCCCAGGTTCGCCGACTTCCCGGTGCCCGCGACCGTGTACGCCGCCCCCGAGCGGGCGTCCACGGTGGCGGAGATGACGGGCGGGGTCGCCGCGTCGGCGCCCGCGGGCCGCATGCTGATCACGTAGCTGTCGGGCGGCAGCGGCTGGTACTGCGACACCGCCCCCCGGCGTGTCCTGTTGATCACCGCCGCAGCGGAGCAAGGCGGAGATCCACAGGTGGAACGAGTAGCCCACGCCCGGCACGACGAACGACCGCGACGGGTCCCCCGCGGAGTCGACGTAGACGTCGACCTTCGGCGTGTCCGGGGACAGGTGGGCGAGCCGAAGGTAGGCCGGGGGTTGATCGGCCGGTGCCGCGAGGGCGACGGCCGGCGCGGCCAGTCCGATGGCGGGGCCCACCAGGGCGAGCAGTACCGCGACGACGGCAAGGCGGGTGGTGCGCATCGTGTCCTCCGTGGGTCAGCCGGCGATCAGTCCCGTCGGGGTGGGAGCCGGATATCCGATGAGCAGGGCGTTCCCCCGAACCTCGATCGAGTTCGGGACGAACGGGCTCTGCTGGGCCGCGAACCACGTGCGCACCTGCTGCTGCGGGCCGGCCGACGCGGGGAGCCCGTCGACGGCGCTCAGCAGGACGTGGCGGCGCAGCGCGTAGGGCGGCTCCAGCGGCTCCACGGGGAAGTCGTCGACCGCGAGCCGGCGCGGGCTGGCCAGGTCGGCGAGCACCAGCACCACCCGCGGGTCCACCAGCCCGGCCTGCAGCGCCGCGGCCGCCGCGGGCGCCAGCTCGAGCGACCGGTTGCGGGTCAGCGCCGTCCCGAACCGGGCGCGCGCCGCCTGCTCGGCCACCACCGTCGCCGGTTCGAGCGTGGCGGCCGGGCAGACCGCCGTCGGGGCGCCCCCGGCCCCGCGCGGGGCCGTGGCCAGCGTGGCGATCGCGACGCAGCGGGGCGCCGCCGCGTCGGCGGCACCGGTCCCCGGCCGGTCCGTGACCATCAGCAGCTCGCCGGGCCGGGCGGGTTCGGCCAGGTCGCGCAGGCGCTCCACGGGGATGCCGCCCGCCGAGAGCTCGGCGCGGTCCAGCGGGTCCGCCCGGATGACCGCGTTCGGGTCGATCTCGCTGCTCACCCAGCCCGCCAGGTCCGTCGGCGGTGTCGGTGCGACGTTCACGACCGCGAGCAGCCCGATGCCCGTGGCCAGCGCGAGGGCGGTCAGCGGGAGGGCGGTCGCGGCCGGGCGCCTGGCCTCCGGCAGGCCCGCCACCACCGGCTCGGCCAGCAGCACGAACACGACGGCCAGGAACGGCAGCACCAGCAGCAGCGCGGCCGAGCGGGCCGCACCGGGCACCACGGCGACGGCGAGCAGCAGCACCGTCGGGCTCAGCGCGGGCCGCAGCTCCGGATGCTGCGACCAGGCGAGCCAGGCGAGCACGATCCCCGCGACGACCATCGTGAGCGTGGTGCCCAGGCCCACGACCGGCCCGCCGATGCCGGCGAGCGGCCCGTTCCCGGCACCCGTGGCCGCCACCGCCACGGCCGTCGCCCCGGTCACGACGGTGATCGGCAGCCGGGCCGCGGCGGGCAGGTGGCCGCCCAGCACCCGGTCGTGCACGAGGTGCGCGGCGAGGGCGAGCAGCGCGGCGGCCGCCAGGGGCGCGGTGAGGGCGGCGAGACCCGCCGCGACGGCCGCGGGCGCCCCCCGCCGTTTGGCGACCGCGGCCAGCGCCGCCGCGGCCACCAGCCACGTCGTCGCCGGCGCAGCCGAGGTGATCCCCGCGTGCAGGATGACGACCGGGGGCAGCACCCCGATCAGGCCCGTCGCGAGAGCGGCGGGCACCGGGCCGGCCCCGAGGGCGCGCAGGACGGGCCAGAGCAGGACGACGGACAGGAACCCGAAGGCCAGGGCGGCGCACCGGGCGGCGTCGACGACCGGCACGTTCCCGGTGGGCAGGAGCGTCTCCATGACGGCGAACTGCCGCACGGCGAACCGGTCCGGCGCGGGCAGCGCGATGTCGCCCAGCTCGGTGCCCCGCGCGGCGAACGTGGCGGCGGCGAGGCGGGCCTCGCCCGCGGTGGCGACGAACCGGTCACCCCGCACCGCGACGGCGAGGTGCACGGCCGCCGCGGCGGCCGCGACCAGCGCCGGCCAGAGGAGCGGCGAGCGGGGGCGGCTGTCGGAGGGCATGTCACCACCCCCTGAGCGCGGGCCGGGTCTCGCCGTGCCCTCTCAGTTGGTCGCCGGCTTCCCGGGGTCGGCGGCCGACGCCTCGTCCTCGGTGAGGCCCTCGGGATCAGGCCGGTCCAGCTCGGCGTTCAGCAGGTGCGCCAGGCGCCGGATCTCGCCCTTCGTGGAGCGGTGCAGGGCGCCGAGCCGGGACACCTCCTGCGCGGCCTGCTTCTTGACGGTGTGCGCCTCCTGCGAGGCCTTCGAGCGGATCTCGTCCGCTTCCTTCTCGGCCGCGCGCAGCTGCTCCTCGGACCGTCGGCGGGCCGCGGCCTCCACCCCCTCGGCCTCGCGCGTCGCGCGGGTGCGCATCTCGGCGGACTCGCGCTCGGCCAGCCGCAGGAGCTTCTCGGCGCGGAAACCGAAGCTGTCTTCGGCCGGGGTGTCGACGTCGTAGAACTGCGTCGGCGGGCTGCGCGGCCTGCTCCGGGCGCGACTCCGGACGGGACGCCCGCGCCTCGAGCTCGCGGCGCAGCGCGCCGTTCTCCTCCAGGAGCGCGGCGATGTACTCGTCCACCTCGATGCGGTCGTAGCCGCGCAGCACCATGTCGAACTGCGGCGGCTCGGGCGCGGGACGGGCGCTGCGCGTTACCGCGTCGGACGAGGCGCCCCGCTGCCCCGTCGCGACTGACTCTGATCGACTGTCTGGCACAGTGTGAGGGTCGTGAACACCGACGAGCGCGTCACCTCGCGAACGGGTGAGAGCACTACGACGTTCAGGTACGGCTCGTGACCGAACGGTTCCCCTTCGTCGCGTGCGGACGGTATCGAGCGGAGGCGGTCAGCCCCGGACGGAGCACCGCCGGGGCCGCCACTGTGGTCCGTTCTCACGACCTCCTGCGGGTGATCTCCTCCTGCAGCTGCGGAGCGACGGTGAACAGGTCGCCGACCACTCCGAAGTCGGCGATCTCGAAGATCGGCGCGTCGGGGTCCTTGTTCACCGCGACGATCGTCTTCGACGTCTGCATCCCCGCCCGGTGCTGGATCGCCCCGGAGATGCCGAGAGCGATGTAGAGCTGCGGCGAGACCGTCTTGCCGGTCTGCCCCACCTGGAACTGGTGGGGGTAGTAGCCCGAGTCGACCGCCGCGCGCGACGCGCCCACCGCCGCGCCCAGGCTGTCTGCCAATGCCTCGACCACCGCGAACTGCTCGGCCGACCCCACCCCACGGCCCCCGGAGACGACGACGCTCGCCTCGCCGAGGTCCGGGCGCTCGCCGGTGGTCACCGGCTCCCGGGACACGACCGTCGCACTCCGCCCGGACGGCGGGACGTCGACGCTCTCCTCCGCGCCCGCGCCCGCCGCGGCGACGGCCTCGACCGCCCCCTGCCGCACCGTGATCACCGGGTGCGCGGTGTTCGCCGTCGCCTGCGCCGTCCACGCCCCGCCGAACACCGAGTGCGTGGTCCCCTGCGCGTCGAGCGCGACGACGTCGTTGAGCCAGCCCGACCCGGTCCGCACCGCGAGCCGACCCGCGACCTCCTTGCCGTCCGCCGAGCTCGCGATGAGCACCGCCGCCGGGTCCACCCGCCCGACCAGCGCGGCCAGCACGTCGACCTGCGGGGACAGGAACTCCGTCGAGTCGGTCTCGGCGACGTAGACCTTCTCCGCGCCGTACTCGCGCAGGCCGTCGGCCAGCTTCGTCGCCGTGCCGGGGCCGCCGACGATCACCGCCGACGGCTCGCCCAACGTCCGCGCGGCGGTCAGCAGCTCGAACGTGCTCTTCTTGATCTCACCCTCGACGTGGTCGACGAGGACCAGTACCTCACCCATGTCTCCTCCGGCCCGTCTCAGATCAGCTTCTGGGCGACCAGGAAGGCCGCCACCTTCGTACCGCCCGCGCCGTCGTCGACGACCTTCTCGCCCGCGCTCTTGGGCGGTTTCGGCGTCGCCTCGACCACCGAGGACAGCGCCCCGGCCGCGCCGACCTGCGCCGCGTCGACCCCCGCGTCGGCCAGCGACAGGGTGGTCACCTTCTTCTTCTTCGCCGCCATGATCCCCTTGAACGACGGGTACCGCGGCTCGTTGATCTTCTCGCCCACGCTCACGACCGCAGGCAGCTCGGCCGTCAGCGTCACCACGCCGTCGTCGGTCTCCCGCCGCACCGTCACCGTGCTGCCCTCGACCGTGACCTCGCGGGCGTGGGTCAGCGCCGGCAGGCCCAGCACCTCGGCGACCATCGCCGGCACCGCGGCCGACCGCCCGTCCGACGCCTCGTTGCCCGCAATCACCAGGTCCACGTCTGCGACGGTGCCGATCGCACCGGCAAGCGCCCGCGCCGTGCCGACCGCGTCCGAGCCGGCCAGGGCCTCGTCGGACAGGTGCACCGCGGCGTCGGCGCCCATCGACAGCGCCTTGCGGATCGCCTCGGTGGCCCGGTCCGGCCCCATCGACACGACCGTCACCGTGACGTCGGAACCGCCGGGCGCCTTCTCCTTCAGCTGCAGCGCCTCCTCGACGGCGCGCTCGTTGATCTCGTCCAGCACGGCGTCGGAGGCGTCCCGGTCCAGGGCACCGTCCTCCCGCAACCGGCGCTCGGAGTAGGTGTCGGGCACCTGCTTGCACAGAACGACGATGTTCATCGGATCCCTTCGACCTCACCAGTGTTGCGTGCCGGTATCGCCGAGGACAGCAGGGGCGAGGGGTGAACCTGCTCACCCATCCCACAATCGTGCATATCCGGCATTCCACCAGGGAAGCCATCTGCCGACGGAACCATTCTGGACCCCCTGGAGGCACCTGTGCCGTTGCTCGACCGCATCCGTTCGTTCCTGGCCACCCCGCAGGGCCGCCGGCTGACCGACCAGGGCCGGCGGTACGCGTCGGACCCTCGCAGGCAGCGTCAGGTCCGCGACCTCATGGCTCGCCTGCGCCGCCACTGACCCGCCCATGCTCGGAACGGAAACGTAATCCGAAGTCTGCGCGCCTGGCGTCTGCGGCCAGCCGCGGGGCGCCGCCTGGGCCCGCGAGGACCCGGCGAACGTTCGTGGGCATCACACTAAGCTCCGGGCCGGGGTCCGGGGACGGAGGCGGCGATGCTGGTGACCGGGTTCGACGATCGACAGGGCTGTGGCTACGTGCTGCGCACCGGGCCGCACGCCACCGAGCCCACCCCGGGAACGGTGCCGGTGCGCCACAACGGCGTCGTCGTGCTGGCGACGCCCGAGCTGGCGGCCGCGCTGCGCGATGCGCTGGTGCGCAACCCGGTCGCGTCGCTGGGCTGGAACGGCCCCACGGTGCCGCTCACCCTGGAGGACACGACGGTGCTGGCGTGGCTGCGCAACAACCTGGGCGGCGTGCTGACCGTGGCGGGCGGCCCCAGGCCGACACGCGCCGGCGGCGGTAGGCCGGACGGCGATCTCGGGGGCCGGGCCTCGCTCAGGCGGCGACCGGCAGCACCCGCGACATCAGCTTCAGGGCCTCCCCGTCGTACTCGGAGACGAGCTCCTGGACGAGGTCGTCACGATCTTCGGCGACGGCGCGGTTGACGGCGTCGGCGTACACCTCGTGAAGCTCACGCAGGCGGTCGACGAGGGTGGTGCCGGGGAACGGGTTCATGGTCACACCCGTACGAACGCACTTACTGGTCGATCCGTTTCATAATTCGACGCAGCTCACATCGATCCAGTGATCGCATCCGCGGTCGGCATCCCGGCACGCGCCCCGACGTGGCGCACCGACAGTGCGGCCGCCGCGTTCGCCGCCCGTGCGGCGTCGAGCAGCCCGACGCCCGCAGCGAGCTGGGCGGCGAGCACGCCGTTGAACGTGTCCCCCGCGCCGGTGGTGTCGCACACCGTGGTCGGGCGCGGCGGCAGGTGCTCGACGACGCCCCCGGGCTCGACCACCAGCGCACCCTCCCCGCCGAGCGTGACGATCACCGCCGCCCCCGTCCGTGCCGCGAGCCCGACCGCCCGCACGCCGGTCGGGCCGGGACCGGTGAGGGCGGCCAGCTCGCCGACGTTCGGGGTCAGCAGCGGGCCGCGCAGGCCGGGGCGGGGCACCAGCAGCCCCGCGAGACCGGGGAGCACCGGGGCCGGGTTGAGCACGCACGGCACCCCGACCGCCGTCGCCGTCTCGACGACCACCGCGACGGCGGCGAGCGGGATCTCGGTGCTGACCAGCACGCAGTCGACGTCCGGCAGCGCGTCGACCAGCGCGTCGCGGACCCGGTCGCGCTCCACGCCGCCGTTCGCGCCGGCACCGACGGCGATCTGGTTCTCCCCCGCCGCGTCCACGACGATCAGCGCGACGCCGGTCGGCACCCCGTCGAGCACGGCGACCCCGTCGACGCGCACGCCGTCGGCCCGCAGCTCGTCCAGCGCCACCCGGCCGGTGTCGTCGTCGCCGACGGCGCCGATCAGCCTGACGTCCGCACCGGCCCGCGCCGCCGCGACCGCCGCGTTGGCCCCCTTGCCGCCGCCGAAGCGCTCGACGCGGGGCCCGACGACCGTCTCGCCCGGTCCGGGCAGCCGGTCGGCTGCGACCACGAAGTCGACGTTGACGGCACCGACCACGACGACCCGCCCGCCCATGCGTCCCTCCTTGTCTCTCGGGCGTCACGGTCGCACGCCGCGCATCCGCCTGTCCTGCTCGGACGTCCTTCGTGGACCGGACGGGCGACCCGGGGCCTGCCGCCCCTCGGACTCAGACGAGGCCGTTCTCCACCGCGCGCCGCACGAGCGCGGCGCGGTTCGGCACCCCCAGCCGGCGCAGCACCCGCTGGATGTGGTGCTCCACAGTCCGCGGCGAGAGCACCAGCCGCGTCGCGATCTGGCGCGCGGTCAGTCCCTCGACGACCAGGCGCAGCACGTCGGCCTCACGCTCGGTCAGGCGCGACCGGGCGGGGTCGAGCGGCCGCCCGTACTCCTCGAGCACCACCTCGGCCAGCCCCGGGCTGAACACGGCCTCACCCCCGGCCGTGCGGCGGACGGCGTCGGCCAGCGCCTCCGGGTCGTCCGCCGTGACGAGGTATCCACTCGCCCCGGCCCGGACCGCGGCCAGGACGTCCGCCGCCGGGTCGCCCGTCCCGGACACCGCGAGCACCCGGGTGTCGGGCACCAGCACGGTCAGCTCCGAGACGACGGCGAGCACCGCGTCCCGGTCCCGGCCCAGGCCCACGAGCACGACCTGCGGCCGCGCGGCGGCGACGAGCCGCGGCGCGTGGCGCGGCTCGTCGACGTGCGCCAGGACATGCACGCCGGGTGGCGCGGCAGGCCCGGCGCCGAGCACCACCACCGTCACCGACTCGGACGTCCCCATGGATCCCCCGTCCCCGCGCCGGTCCGGGGACGGCCTTGCCCTGCCGTCTCGTGGCCGGTGCGCCACCCCGGGGAGCCGCTCGCTGCGGACTTCCCGGTCACCTGTGCCACGTTCAGCAGGTCACTCGGGTTCACCGGGTTTCCCACACACCGGCTGTGGCGCGCTCGCCGCCCTCGTGCCCGGCTCACCTGCCGGTGAACTGCGCCTTCCCGGGCCCGTGCTCGACGAACGACGCCATTCCCACGCGCTGGTCCTCGGTCGCGAACAGCCCCGCGAACTGGTCCGACTCGATGTCCAGCCCCGTCCGCAGGTCGACGTCCAGCCCGGCGTCGATCGCCTTCTTCGCCGCCGCGTACGCCAGCGCGGGGCCGTGGGCGAACGGCTCGACGTAGGCCCGTGCCCGGGCGTAGACGTCGGCCGCGGGGACCAGCTCGTCGACCAGGCCGATCGCGAGCGCCTCGTCGGCGCGCACGAACCGGCCCGTGTAGACCATGTCCTTCGCCCGGGCCGGCCCGACGAGCCGGGCCAGCCGCTGCGTCCCCCCACCGCCGGGAATGACGCCCAGCAGGATCTCGGGGACGCCCAGCGTCGCGTTGTCGGCGGCGATCCGCCGATCACACGCCAGCACCACCTCCAGGCCACCGCCGAGCGCGTAACCCGTGATCGCGGCGACGGTCGGCTTGGGGATCCCGGCGAGCGCACCCAGCCCGGCCGACACGGACCGGGCGATCGGCGCCATCTCGGCGTAGGTCAGCGACGCCATCTCCTTGACGTCGGCCCCCGCGGCGAACACCTTCTCGCCGCCGTAGACGATCACGGCGCGCACGTCGTCGCGGGCTGTCGCCTCGGCTGCGGCGCGGCGCAGCTCGTCCCCCACCGCGCGGCTGATCGCGTTCATGGGCGGCCGGTCCAGCCGGATCGTGCCCACCCCGCCGTCGACCTCGAGTCGCACGAACTCCGCCACGTGCCCACCTCCACCGTCAGCCGTCACCGTCGGCGACCTCGTCCGCGCCCGGCACGCCGGGAACGGCAGCAAGGCCACCCTGCCGCCGTGTGCCGGCAGCATCGCCACCTTGCTGGCACGTCGGCGCGCCGCACCAGGGTCACATGGCCCGGCGGCGGCGTCCGGTCAGCGCAACCAGGCCGTGTAGCGGCCGCGCCGGCGCTGCACCGCCAGCGGCAGGCCGAACGTCACCGACAGGTTCTCGTCGGTCAGCACGTCGTCCAGCAGGCCCGCCGCGACGACCCGCCCCTCGCGGAGCAGCAGGCCGTGGCTGTAGCCGGGCGGGATCTCCTCGACGTGGTGGGTCACCAGCACCGACGCAGGCGCCTCGGCGTCGTTGGCCAGCAGTGACAGCCGGGCCACGAGGTCCTCGCGGCCGCCGAGGTCCAGCCCGGCCGCCGGCTCGTCGAGCAGCAGCAGCTCGGGGTCCGTCATGAGCGCCCGGGCGATCAGCGCCCGCTTCCGCTCACCCTCCGACAGCGTCCCGTAGGCCCGCGTCCCCAGCCCGCGCAGCCCCAGCGCGGCGAGCAGCGCGTCGGCGCGGGCCGCGTCCAGCGGGTCGTAGCGCTCCCGCCAGCGCCCGATGACCGCGTAGCCGGCACTGATCACGACGTCCCGCACGGTCTCGTCGGGCGGCACCCGCAGCCCCAGCGCCGCCGACGACAAGCCGATCCGTGTGCGCAGCTCGAACACGTCGACGCGGCCCATCCGGGCGCCGAGGATCTCGACGACGCCCCGCGTCGGATGGACGTCGGCCGCGGCCAGCCGCAGCAGCGTCGTCTTGCCCGCACCGTTCGGGCCGAGGACGACCCAGCGCTCGTCGAGCTCGACGGTCCAGTCGACGGAATCGAGCAACGTCGTGTCACCGCGGCGGACCGTCACACCCTCCATCCGGATGACGAAGTCACCCGGGTCGGACGGCGCAGGCTCACTCGTTGTGGGAAACAACGACTCGGAAGGCGATCCGTGTGCGGCCACGGGGCATATCCTCGCCGATCGTGTCGGTCTTCCCGTTGGGTGCCCATGTCGACCCGGACGGGGCGCGGTTCGCGGTCGCGTCGTCCACCGCCGAGGCCGTCGAGGTGTGCCTGGTCGACGGCGATCCCGGAGGGCTGACGGAGCGTCGCGTCACCCTCACCGAGCGCACCTTCGGCGTCTGGCACGGGCACGTGCCGGGGGTCGCCGCGGGGCAGCGCTACGGCTACCGCGTCCACGGTCCGTACCGGCCCTGGGAGGGTCCGCGGGCCAACCCGGCCAAGATCCTCGTGGATCCCTACGCCCGGCGGATCACCGGCACCGTCACCGACCTCGAGGCCGCCCGCGGCTGGACGATCGACCCGATGACCGGGCCGCCCTGCGCACCGCGACTCGCTCGGCCACGTGCCGCTGTCGGTGATCACCGCGCCGCCGGCGCCGCTGATCCGTCCGGGGCCGGACGTGCCGTGGTCCGAGATCGTGATCGCCGAGGTGCACGTCCGCGGCTTCACGATGCGGCACCCGGAGGTGCCACCCGAGCAGCGCGGCACCTACCTCGGCCTGGGCCATCCGGCCGTCGTCGCGCACCTGCACCGCTTGGGGGTGACGGCCGTCGAGCTGCTGCCCGTCACCGCGACGCTCAACGAGCCCCAGCTGCTGCAACGGGGTGTCACCAACTTCTGGGGCTACTCGACCCTCGGCTTCTTCGCCCCGCACCCGGGATACGCGAGCGTGCCCGGCGCGGAGATCGAGGAGTTCCAGGCGATGGTCGACGCGCTGCACGCCTCAGGCATCGAGGTCATCCTCGACGTGGTGCCCAACCACACCTGCGAGGGCGGTGTGAACGGCTCCACGATCTCGTTCCGCGGCCTCGACGCCCCCGCCTACTACAGCCTGCGCGGGGGCCACGACGCCGACATCACCGGTACCGGCAACACCCTCGACTCCGGCTCGCCGACCGTGGTCCGGATGGTGTGCGACGCCCTGCGCAACTGGGCGACGACGTTCGGCGTCGACGGCTTCCGCGTGGACCTCGCGAGCGTGCTCGGCCGGCCGCGCTCCGGGCCGTTCGACCCGCACTCCGCCATGCTGACGGCGATCGCGACCGACCCCGTGCTCGCGCAGTGCAAGCTGATCGCCGAACCGTGGGACGCCACCGGGGAGGGATACCGGGTGGGCGGGTTCCCGGTGGCGTGGTCGGAGTGGAACGGCCGCTACCGCGACGCCGTCCGCGACTTCTGGCGCGGCCACGGCGCGATCGGCGAGGTGGCCTCGCGGCTGACCGGCAGCGAGGACCTCTACGGCCTGTCGCTGCGCAGGCCCTGGGCGTCGGTGAACTTCATCACAGCGCACGACGGGTTCACCCTGCGCGACCTCGTGAGCTACGAGCGCAAGCACAACGAGGCCAACGGCGAGGACAACCGCGACGGCACCGACGACAACCGCTCGCAGAACTTCGGTGTCGAGGGCGAGACGACCTCACCGGTGATCCGCGCGCGGCGGCTGGCGGCGGCGCGGGCGCTGCTCGGGACGCTGCTGCTGTCGACCGGGACGCCGATGGTGCTGGGCGGCGACGAGCTGTGGCGCACGCAGGGCGGCAACAACAACGCCTACTGCCAGGACGACGACACGTCGTGGGTCGACTGGTCGGGTGGGGTCGAGGCCGAGCTGCTGACGGCGTTCGTCGCCCGGCTGACGGGCATCCGCCGATCGTCGAGGACCCTGCACCGCGACCGCTTCTACCGCGACGGGGACGTCACGTGGTGGCACTTCTCGGGCCGTCCCATGGGCGCAGGCGACTGGCACGAGCACGGCACCCGCTCGCTGGGCCTGCTGGTCGGCGAGTGGCTGATCCTGCTGCACGCGGGGGACGCCGCCCCGTGCACGCTGCCGCCGGGCGGCCCGTTCACGACGATGATGGACAGCACCCGCGACGACGGCACCCCCGCGAGCACCCGCTCGCTGCCGGGCGGCACCACGATCACGATTCCCACCGGGGCCCTGCTGCTCCTGCGCCGCGACGTCCCCCCGGCCCCGTAGCGGCGCCCGTGCACACCCGCCGCGCCCGTGCACACCCGCCCGCCCGTGCACACGTCCCACCATGTGCACGAGCGGCGCCAGGTGTGCACGGCCGGTCGGCGGCCAGCCGGGCGACGGGCGACGGGAGCCGGGGCCGGGCGCGGCGGCGGTATCCTCCGACCGTGCCGCGCTACGACTTCCGCTGCCGCCAGTGCTCCACCACCTTCGAGATCGACCGCCCCATGGCCGCCGCCGGTGATCCGGCGCGCTGCCCGCACGGGCACGCGGACACCGTGAAGCTGCTGAGCACCGTCGCCCTCGGCGGCCGGGCCACCGGCGGTCGCGCGCCGATGCCCGCCGCGCCCGCCGGAGGTGGCGGCTGCTGCGGGGGCGGCTGCTGCGGCTGAACGTCCGTTCATGATCGCCGTCTGGGCGTGCGAGGCGTCGACCGAACGACCGCCGACGCGCCGGGCCGGCGATCACCCGCAGCGTGCACGCCCGTTCGACGATCACCGGGCCCATACACCCGCGGTGACCGTCCGGCAGCAGCCGGTGCTGTCGATCAGCGGACCGCGCGCCCCCTACCCTCCGCGGCGCGGAGCGACCGCGCCCGGACCACCGGTCCACGCGGCCTCCGCCTGAACGGAGGGACGTGCAATGAACGTGCTGTCGAGCGGGTCGACCCTGAGGCCGGGCGACGCTCTCACCTCGCAGAACGGCCGCTACCGGCTGGAGCTGCAGTCCGACGGCAACCTGGTGCTCACCGGCCCGCGCGGGCTCGCGTGGGACTCCGACACCCGCGGTAAGGGCACCGCGACCGCCGAGATGCAGACCGACGGCAACTTCGTGCTCTACGCCGCCGACCGGGGCGTGGTGTGGACCGCGGACACCACCGGCCCGGGCGCGCACCTGGTGCTGCAGGACGACCGCAACATCGTGATCGTCGCCGCGGACGGCACCACGGTGCTGTGGACGCCGGACTGCTACGTCACCGAGGCCGAGCGGGCCGCCGAGGAGCAGGCGGTCGCCGACGAGCAGGCGCAGCAGGCCCCGGCCGCCCCGGCGGCGCCGGCCCCGACCGCGACGCCCGCCCCGCAGACCTACACGGTCCAGCGCGGCGACACGCTCTCGGCGATCGCCAAGCGCTTCTACGGCCACGCGAGCGAGTACCGCCGCATCGCCGCCGCGAACAACATCGCGAACCCGGATCTGATCCACCCGGGCCAGCAGCTGGTCATCCCGGCCTGACCAGGTCCCGCGACGAAGTCGAAAGCGGCTTTGGCGTGCATCCTGAACTGCACTCAAAGCCGCTTTCGGCGTACGCTCGGAGCCGGCCGGTCAGCCCGCCAGCACGACCTTCCCCAGCTCCACCGGCGACGCCAGCAGCGGGTTGTACGGCAGGACCCGCACCGTGTAGCCCGTCAGGCCCGCGTGCGGCAGCTGCACCGCCGCCTCGAACCGCTCCGTGCCGTCGTGCTCGACGCCGTCCACCGCCCCGACGTGCTTCATCGGCACGGTCACGGCCTCGCTGAGCTCGTCCATCTCGTCGACCCGCCCGACCACCGCCTCCACCGCGACGTCGGCCGGGTTCAGCCCCGCCAGCGCCACCACCGCGCGCACGGTCATCGGCGCCCCGACCACCGGCGTGTCCGGCAGCCCCGAGGCGTCGACCCCGAGCACCTCCACCAGCGGCCACGCCACGTCCAGCCGCGACCGGAACGCCGCGACCTCGCGGGCCGGCGCGAAGTTCTCCGCCGCGATCCGCCTCGCCGCGCGAGCGGCCGGGATGTACCACTCCTTGACGTACTCGCGCACCATCCGCGTGGCCTGCACCTGCGGTCGCAGCGTCGTCAGCGTGTGGCGCACCAGCTCCACCCAGCGGTGCGGCACGCCGTCGGTCCGGTCGTAGAACGCCGGCGCCACCTGCGTGGCGAGCAGCTCGTAGAGCGCGTTCGCCTCCAGGTCGTCACGCCGGTGCGGGTCGTCGACGCCGTCCGCGGTCGGGATCGCCCAGCCGTTGGCACCGTCGTAGAGCTCGTCCCACCAGCCGTCGCGGATCGACAGGTTGAGCCCGCCGTTGAGCGCCGACTTCATCCCGGACGTGCCGCACGCCTCCAGCGGGCGCAGCGGGTTGTTCAGCCACACGTCGCAGCCCCAGTACAGGTACCGGGCCATGGACATGTCGTAGTCGGGCAGGAAGACGATCCGGTGCCGCACGGCCGCGTCGTCGGCGAAGCGCACGATCTGCTGGATCAGCGCCTTGCCGCCGTCGTCGGCCGGGTGCGCCTTGCCCGCGACCACCAGCTGCACGGGCCGGTGCGGGTCGAGCAGCATGTCGCGCAGCCGGTCGGGGTCGCGCAGCATCAGCGTGAGCCGCTTGTAGGTCGGCACGCGCCGCGCGAAGCCGACGGTGAGCACGTCGGGGTCGAAGATGTGCTCGGTCCAGCTCAGCTCCGGTACGGACGCACCGCGCTGCAGCCACGCCTCCCGCACCCGGCGGCGCACCTCGCCCACCAGCCGGGTCCGCAGGGTCGTCCGCAGGTCCCAGAGCACGGCGTCCGACGGCCCCTCGTCGTGGTGCGCGGCGGGGTGCGGCGCGGGCGGCCCGATCAGCGCGGTGACCTCGCGGGCCTCCCACGTCTGGCCGTGCACGCCGTTGGTCACCGAGCCGATCGGCACCTCGACGGTGTCGAAGCCGCTCCACAGGTCGCCGAACATGCCCCGCGACACCGCGCCGTGCAGCTTCGAGACGCCGTTCGCCCGCTGGGCCAGTCGCAGACCCATGTGGGCCATGTTGAACATGCTCGGGTTGTCCTCGGCGCCGAGCGCGAGCACCCGCGCGGCCCGGACGCCGGGCAGCAGTGCCTTCGACTTCGCGGAGTCGTCGAAGTAGTGGCGCACCATGTCGAGCGGGAACCGGTCGATGCCGGCGGGCACCGGCGTGTGCGTGGTGAAGACCGTGCCCGCGCGCACCACGGCCAGCGCCTGGTCGAAGTCGAGCCCCTCGGCGTCGTGCAGCTCCCGGATGCGCTCCAGGCCCAGGTAGCCGGCGTGCCCCTCGTTGGTGTGGAACACGGTGGGCGCGGGATGACCCGACGCGGCGCAGAAGGCGCGCACCGCGCGCACCCCGCCGATGCCGACGAGGATCTCCTGGCGGATCCGATGGTTCTGGTCGCCGCCGTAGAGCCGGTCGGTGACGCCGCGCAGGTCGGGGTCGTTCTCCTCGATGTCGGAGTCCAGCAGGAGCAGGGGGACACGGCCGACGGCGGCCCGCCACACCCGCGCGCTGAGCATCCGCCCGCCCGGCATGTTCACCGTGACCAGCAGCGGCTCCCCGGAGTTTCCGGTGAGCAGGTGCAGCGGCAGGCCCTGCGGGTCGAGGACGGGGTAGGTCTCCACCTGCCAGCCGTCGAGCGCCAGCGACTGGCGGAAGTAGCCGGAGCGGTAGAGCAGGCCGACGGCCACGAGCGGCACACCGAGGTCGGACGCCGCCTTGAGGTGGTCGCCGGCGAGCACGCCCAGGCCGCCGGAGTAGTTGGGCAGGACCTCGGAGACGCCGAACTCCATCGAGAAGTACCCGACGGCCTCGGGCAGGGTCGGGTCGTCCTCGCGCTCGGCCTGGTACCAGCGTGGTTCACCCAGGTAGGCCGCGAGGTCGTCGGCGAGCTCACGCACGGTGACGACCGTCTCGGCGTCGGCCGCGAGCTCGGCGAACCGGGCCGAGGAGATCTCCCCGAGCACTCTGACGGGGTCGTGCCCGCTGCGTTCCCACGCATCGGGGTCGAGCGAGGCGAAGAGGTCCTGCGTGGGCGGATGCCACGTCCACCGCAGGTTCATCGCAAGGGTCTGCAGCGGCTGGAGCGACGCGGGCAGCTGGGCGCGGACGGTGAAACGGCGCAGGGCTCTCACGGCCCGCAGCGTACGGGTAGCGGTCAAGTGATCGATTAAGGAACCGGTCGAGTCGGACGCCGCGTCACCCGCCGGTGACACCCTGCACACCACCCACGTGAAGATCATGTAATCGTGGCCCGGCCAGCGGGAACCCGGTGCCGAACCCGTCCGGATCGGGTAGGTACGGTCTGCTCGCACACACAACGTTTTCCGGGGGTGGACTCATGACCGGTCGGCTAGGTATCGACGACGTCACGCCGACGGTCGGGGACGGTCACCATCCCAGTAAGGCCGTCGTCGGTGAGGTCGTGCCGATCGGTGCCACCGTCTGGCGCGAGGGTCACGACGCGATCGCCGCGAACGTCGTGTGGAAGAAGGTCGGCAGCGACGGGCCGGGCCAGCACGTCCGGATGGCCCCGATGCGCGACGACGTCGACCGGTTCACCGCGACGGTCGTGCCGGACGAGCCGGGCCTGTGGACATTCCGGGTCGACGCCTGGAGCGACCCGTGGGCCACCTGGCGACACGCTGTCACGGTCAAGCTGAACGCCGGGCAGGGACCCGACGAGCTGGCGAACGACCTCGAGGTCGGCGCGCGGCTGCTCCAGCGCGTGGGGCGCCGCCCCGCCGAACGGGCGAACCGCGACCTGCTCTTCGCCGCGGCGAACGCGCTGCGCGACACCTCGCTCCCGGTGCAGGACCGCGTCGCCCCCGCGCTGTTCCCCGCCGTCCACTCGATCATGGTCGAGCGTCCCGTCCGCGAGCTCATCACCCGCGGCCAGCCGCGCCAGGTCTACGTCGACCGCTCGCGCGCGCTGTTCAGCTCCTGGTACGAGTTCTTCCCCCGGTCCACCGGGGGCCGCGACGAGAACGGCAATCCCGTCCACGGCACGTTCACCACCTCCGCCAAGGAGCTCGACCGCATCGCCGCGATGGGCTTCGACGTGGTCTACCTGCCCCCGATCCACCCGATCGGCACGGTGCACCGCAAGGGCCCGAACAGCGCCGCGCTGCCCGGCGGCAACCCCGTCGCGCAACCCGGCGACGTCGGCTCCCCGTGGGCCATCGGGTCGGCCGCGGGTGGCCACGACGCGATCGACCCGGCGCTGGGCGACTTCGACGACTTCGACGCCTTCGTCGCCCGCGCCCGCGACCTCGGCATGGAGATCGCGCTCGACTTCGCGCTGCAGGCCGCCCCGGACCACCCGTGGGTCGCCGCCCACCCCGAGTGGTTCACGGTGCGCCCGGACGGCTCGATCGCCTACGCGGAGAACCCGCCGAAGAAGTACCAGGACATCTACCCGGTCAACTTCGACAACGACCCCGCGGGCATCTACGCCGAGTCGTTGCGCTGCGTGATGCTCTGGGTCGAGCACGGCGTGAAGATCTTCCGGGTGGACAACCCGCACACCAAGCCGCCGAACTTCTGGCACTGGCTGATCTGGCAGGTCAAGTCCAAGCACCCGGACGTGCTGTTCCTCGCCGAGGCCTTCACGCGCCCGGCCCGGCTCTTCGGGCTCGCCCGGCTGGGCTACACGCAGAGCTACAGCTACTTCACCTGGCGGACGGGCAAGGAGGAGCTCACCGAGTTCGCGCTCATGCACGCGGAACGCGCGGACGAGTGCCGGCCGAACGTGTTCGTCAACACCCCGGACATCCTGCACGAGTCGCTGCAGACCGGCGGCCCGTCGATGTTCGCCATCCGCGCCACGCTCGCCGCGACGATGTTCCCGACCTGGGGCGTCTACTCCGGGTTCGAGCTCTTCGAGGGGGAGTCGGCGCGCCCGGGCAGCGAGGAGTACCGCAACTCCGAGAAGTACGAGCTGCGCCCGCGCGACTTCTCCGCCGCGCTGAACGAGGGCCGCTCGCTCGAGCCGTACCTGGCCCGGCTCAACGAGATCCGCCGCGCCCACCCCGCGCTGCAGCAGCTGCGCGACATCCACTTCCACCACACCGACAACGACCAGGTCATCGCCTGGTCGAAGACGGACGTCAAGTCCGGCGACACGGTGCTGGTGGTCTGCACGCTGGACCCGACGAACATCCAGTCGGCCAACATCGCCCTGGACATGCCCGCGTTGGGTGCGGACTGGACGCGACACCCTCCTCGTGCACGACGAGGTCGGCGGGGACACCTTCAGCTGGGGCCAGTTCACGTTCGCGCGGCTGGAGCCGTGGCGCGCCGTCGCGCACGTCCTCTCGGTCACCCGTTCCTCGCCGTGACCTGACCGCCACATCTGTACGACGATTCTCGGACGGGGCCACCGACGTCCCCGCGACGTCCGGTGGGCCCGTCTCTGCCCGCCATGCGGGCCCGCGTACCACCGCATCCCTCCAGCCGCACCGCCGAGATGACCGGGGCCACGAATGTCACGTCCGCTGCACACGCAGGTCGAGCAGGCCGTCACGGCCGACGGCAGAGTCGTCGAGACCTCGTCCGAGGACTACGGCCACGCCCGCACGCTGGGCGTGGACCACGACTGGTTCAAGCGGGCGGTGTTCTACGAGGTGCTCGTCCGCGCGTTCGCCGACTCGAACCGCGACGGCACCGGTGACCTGCGGGGGCTCACCGAGAAGCTCGACTACATCCAGTGGCTGGGGGTCGACTGCCTCTGGCTGCCGCCGTTCTACGACTCGCCCCTGCGGGACGGCGGGTACGACATCCGCGACTTCCGCACGGTGCTGCCGGAGTTCGGCACCGTCGACGACTTCGTGGTGCTCCTCGACGAGGCGCACAAGCGCGGCATCCGGGTCATCACCGACCTCGTCATGAACCACACCAGCGACACCCACGTCTGGTTCGAGGAGTCGCGGCGCAACCCGGACGGCCCGTACGGCGACTTCTACGTCTGGTCCGACGACGACACGCGGTACTCCGACGCGCGGATCATCTTCGTCGACACCGAGCAGTCGAACTGGACCTACGACCCGGTGCGCGGGCAGTTCTTCTGGCACCGCTTCTTCTCCCACCAGCCCGACCTCAACTACGACAACCCGGCCGTCGCGGACGCCATGATCGACGTGCTGCGGTTCTGGCTGGACATCGGCATCGACGGCTTCCGGCTGGACGCGGTGCCCTACCTGTTCGAGCGGGAGGGCACGAACTGCGAGAACCTGCCCGAGACCCACGCCTTCCTCAAGCGCTGCCGCAAGGTCATGGAGGACGAGTACCCCGGCCGGGTGCTCCTGGCCGAGGCCAACCAGTGGCCCGCGGACGTCGTCGAGTACTACGGCGACCCCGAGGTCGGCGGCGACGAGTGCCAGATGGCGTTCCACTTCCCGCTGATGCCGCGCATCTTCATGGCCGTGCGGCGGGAGAACCGGTTCCCGATCTCGGAGATCCTCGCCCAGACCCCGCCGATCCCGTCGAGCTGCCAGTGGGGCATCTTCCTGCGCAACCACGACGAGCTCACCCTCGAGATGGTCAGCGACGAAGAGCGGGACTACATGTACGCGGAGTACGCCAAGGACCCGCGGATGAAGGCCAACATCGGCATCCGCCGCCGGCTCGCCCCGCTGCTCGACAACGACCGCAACCAGCTCGAACTGTTCACCGCCCTGCTGCTGTCGCTGCCCGGCTCCCCCGTCCTCTACTACGGCGACGAGATCGGGATGGGCGACAACATCTGGGCCGGTGACCGGGACGGCGTGCGCAGCCCGATGCAGTGGACCCCGGACCGCAACGCCGGGTTCTCCGCCTCGGACCCGGGCCGGCTCTACCTGCCGATCATCATGGACGCGCTCTACGGCTACCAGGCCGTGAACGTCGAGGCGCAGCTCAACTCCACCACGTCGCTGCTGCACTGGAACCGCCGGATGATCGAGATCCGCAAGCGGCACCACGCCTTCGGGCTGGGCGAGTACCGCGAGCTGGGCGGCACGAACCCGACGGTGCTGGCGTACATGCGCACTCACGGCGACGACGTCGTGCTCTGCGTGAACAACATGTCGCGCTTCCCCCAGCCGGTGGAGCTGGACCTGTCGGCATGGCGGGGCGGCGTGCCCCACGAGCTGACCGGTGGCGTGCCGTTCCCGCCGATCGGCGAGCTGCCCTACCTGCTCACGCTTCCGGGTCACGGCTTCTACTGGTTCTCCATCACGCCCGCGGGACCGGACCGGAAGCCGTAAGGTCACGTCCGACCAGGTCAGATCCGACGGGGTGACGCCGTCGGCGCGCCGGCCGCCCACCCCGCGGCCGGCCGATGCGGAACGTGACGGACCGGTGCCATCGCGCCGGTGAGGAGGCGCAGCAGTGTCGTTCGTCGAGGAGCTCGTGCCGCACCTGCCGGAGTGGCTCGGGCGGCAGCGGTGGTTCGGGGCGAAGGGACGCGAGGTCAGCGCCGTCGACGTGGTGTCCGCGACCTCGCTCACCGACACCGAACCGCTCCTCGACCTGCTGGTGCTGGCCGTCTCCTTCGCCGACGGCGGGCCCGCGCAGCACTACCAGCTGCTGCTCGGCCGCCGCCAGGAGGCGCGGGGCGAGCTGGAGCACGTCACGATCGGCCGGGTCGGCGGCCTGTGCGCCTACGACGCCCTGTGGGACCACACCGCCTCGGCCTGGCTGCTGGAGGCGGTCCGGGCCGGGCGCACGATCGGCGCCGTGCGGTTCGTGCCCGAGGCGGGCGCCACGCTCGCGCCGCCCGGGCTCGGCCGGGTGATGGGCGCCGAGCAGTCCAACACGTCCGTGGTGTTCGGCGAGCGGACGATCATGAAGCTGTTCCGGCGGCTCAACCCGGGCGTGAACCCGGACCTGGAGCTGCACCGGGCGCTGCGGTCGGTGGGCAGCAACGAGGTCGCCGCGCTCCAGGGGGCCGTCGAGGGCACGCTCGGCGGCGAGCCGACGACGCTGGCCATGCTGCAGGACTTCGCCGGCAACTCCGCCGACGGCTGGGCGATGGCGCTGGCCTCGGTCCGCGACCTGTTCGCCGAGGCGGACCTGCGCGCGGACGAGGTCGGCGGGGACTTCGCGGGCGAGGCGGCGCGGATCGGCGAGACCGTCGCCATCGTGCACGCCGAGCTGGCCGAGGCGCTGGGCACCGCCGAGCGGGACCCGGCCGAGCTCGCCGCCGCGTGGAGCGCACGCCTGGACGCCGCCGCGCGTGACGCGCCCGTCCTCGCGCCGTACGTCGACGCGGTGCGCGCCGTCTACGACGCGGTGGCCGGGCTGCCCGAACCGATCCTCGCCCACCGCGTGCACGGCGACCTGCACCTGGGCCAGCTGCTGCGCACCACCCACGGCTGGCTGATCCTCGACTTCGAGGGCGAGCCGTCGGCCCCGCTGCAGGAGCGGCGGCGTCCCGACTCCCCGATGCGCGACGTCGCCGGGATGCTCCGCTCGTTCGACTACGCGGCGTTCTTCCAGCTCCTGTCGTCGGACCCCCGCGCGTTCGCGGACGACCGGACGGCCTCGTCGCCGCTGCTCTGGCACGCGAAGGAGTGGACGGCCCGCAACCGCGACGCGTTCTGCGACGGCTACGCCGTGCGCGCGGGCGTCGACCCGCGCCGCCACGGCCCGGTGCTGCGCGCGTTCGAGCTGGACAAGGCCGTCTACGAGGTCGTCTACGAGACCCGCAGCCGGCCGGGCTGGGTGCCGATCCCACTGTCGTCGATCAAGCGGCTGACGGCGGGCGCCACGTCGGGCTCCGGACTCGCCTGACGGTGGTCAGCGCTTGACGGCGACCGATCCCCACTGAGGCAGTACGGGGGTCTGGCCGACCTCGACGCCGTCAGGACGCCAGCGCGTGCACGACACGAGTCCGGGTTCGAGCAGCTCAAGGCCGTCGAAGAAGCGCATGACCTGCTCACGGCTGCGCGCCACGATGGGTTGGGCCGACCGTTCGTTCCAGAACGCCATCGCCGCCACGTTTCCTTCGCCGTTGAGCTCCAGCGTCGGGTGCGTCACGGCCACGTAGCTACCCGGCGCCAGACGGTCGACGAGGACGGACACGATGTGCTGGGCGTCGCCGTCGTCGGGGATGAAGTTGAGCAGTCCCAACATCATGAGTGCGACGGGCTGGGTGAAGTCGAGGGTCTCGGCGGCGCGCTCGAGGATCTCCTCGGGCTCGCGCGCATCGGCGTCGACGTAGGCGACGCGGCCTTGGGGCGTGCCCGCGAGCAGGATCCGAGCGTGAGCGAGGACGATCGCGTCGTGGTCGACGTAGACCACGCGAGCATCGGGAGCGATCTGCTGCGCAACCTGGTGAGTGTTGTTCGCCGCGGGAAGACCGGTACCGATGTCGAGGAACTGACGGATACCCGCATCCCTCGCCAGGAATGTGACGACGCGCCCGAGGAACGCACGATCGGCTCGGGCGACCTCGGGGATCAGCGGGAACATCGTCGCGATCTGGTCGCGCGACTCGGCGGTCGACCTCGAAGTTGTCCTTGCCACCGAGCCAGCGGTCCCAGACCCGGGCATTCGCGGGAACCGTCTCGTCGACCCTGTTCTTGATGCCGTCTCCTGCCTCGTTGTTCACGGTCCCGCTCCCGTACGTTGGGGCTGCCTGTAGCGGTGCAGAGCCTAGCCAGCCCTCGCCGCCGCGCTCGATGCGTCCTCCCCGGGCGTCGACCCAGCCCCTCCATCGGCTCGGGCACCGGACGCCCCCTCCGTGATGCGCAGATCGGCCATCGCGAAAGCAGACGACACACGGGTGGTGGAGATCTTTCAGCCGCGTCGACGATTCTGCGGCGTTCCGCACCGCTCTTGCCCGGGCCGCGGGCGGCTGACCGGCCGAATGTGGCGCTCCCATCGACCGGGGCCACGTGCAGCGCGGACGTGACGGGCGCAATAAGGTTCGCCTGTGGAGCGCGAACATCAGACTCAGACGATCGACGCCTGCCCGCCCGACCAGGGCATGATCGACCGCGTCCTCGGCGGGGCCTACTACAACCCGCACGAGGTGCTGGGCACACACCCGCATCCGCAGGGCACCGTCGTCCGGACACTGCGCCCGCATGCCGACGAGGTGGCGGTCCTGGTCGACGGCGACCCGCAACGGGCATACCCGCTGGTCCGTGTGCACGACGCCGGGCTGTGGTCCGGGGTCGTCCCCGAGGCGCCCGGCGACTACCGCCTCCACGTGCGCTACGGCGACGACGTCCACATCGTGGACGACCCGTACCGCTGGCTGCCCACCCTCGGCGAGATCGACCTGCACCTGATCGGCGAGGGCCGCCACGAGCGGCTGTGGGACGCCCTGGGCGCCCACGTCCGCACCTACGACACCCCGTCGGGCCCGGTGACCGGCACCAGCTTCGCGGTCTGGGCGCCCACGGCCCAGGGCGTGCGCGTCACCGGCGACTTCGACGGCTGGGACGGGCTGGACCCATCCCATGCGCTCGCTGGGCAGCTCCGGGGTCTGGGAGATCTTCGTGCCCGGGGTCGGGGTCGGCACCCGCTACAAGTTCCGGATCCTCGGCCGGGACGGCGTGTGGCGGGAGAAGTCGGACCCCATGGCCTTCGCCACCGAGATCCCGCCGTCGACGGCGTCGGTCGTGACGGCGCTGCACCACGAGTGGGGCGACGCCGAGTGGCTGGAGCGGCGCGCGCGCAGCACCCCGCACGCCGAGCCGATGAGCGTCTACGAGGTCCACCTGGGCTCGTGGCGGCCGGGGCTCGACTACCGGCAGATGGCCCACGCGCTGGTCGAGTACCTGGGCGAGACCGGCTTCACCCACGTCGAGCTGTTGCCGGTGGCCGAGCACCCGTTCGGCGGGTCCTGGGGCTACCAGGTCACCTCGTTCTACGCGCCGACGGCGCGGTTCGGCACCCCGGACGACTTCCGGTACTTCGTCGACACCCTGCACCAGGCCGGCTACGGCGTGATCGTGGACTGGGTGCCGGGCCACTTCCCGAAGGACGACTTCGCGCTCGCCCGCTTCGACGGCACCCCGCTCTACGAGCACGCGGACCCGCGCCGCGGCGAGCAGCCCGACTGGGGCACGTACGTCTTCGACTTCGGGCGCCGCGAGGTGCGCAACTTCCTCGTCGCGAACGCCCTGTACTGGCTCGAGACGTTCCACATCGACGGCCTGCGGGTGGACGCCGTGGCGTCGATGCTCTACCTCGACTACTCCCGCCCCGAGGGCCAATGGCTGCCCAACGTCTACGGCGGCCGGGAGAACCTGGACGCCGTCGCGTTCCTGCAGGAGATGAACGCGACGGTCTACCGCCACCACCCCGGCGTGATGACCATCGCCGAGGAGTCCACGGCCTGGCCCGGCGTCACCCGGCCCACGCATCTCGGCGGCCTGGGCTTCGGGTTCAAGTGGAACATGGGCTGGATGCACGACACGCTCAGCTACATCGGCAAGGACCCGATCTACCGCGGGTACCACCACAACCAGATGACGTTCTCCCTGATGTACGCCTTCAGCGAGAACTTCGTGCTGCCGATCAGCCACGACGAGGTCGTGCACGGCAAGGGGTCGCTGTGGGAGCGGATGCCCGGCGACTCGTGGAACAAGGCCGCGAACGTGCGGGCCCTGCTCGCGTACATGTGGGCCCACCCCGGCAAGCAGCTGCTGTTCATGGGCAGCGAGTTCGGGCAGGCCCAGGAGTGGTCCGAGGAGCGCTCGCTGGACTGGGACCTGCTGGGCGACCCGCTGCACGGCGGCATCAAGAGCCTGGTGGGCGACCTCAACCGCGTCTACAAGGACAACCCCGCGCTGTACACGCGGGACAACACGCCCGAGGGCTTCTCCTGGATCGACGCGAACGACGCCGCCGGGAACGTGCTGAGCTTCCTGCGCCACGGTGTGGACGCCGACGGCAACCCGACGGTGCTGGCCTGCGTGGCGAACTTCTCCGGCGGCCCGCGCGACGACTACCGGGTCGGCCTGCCCTTCGCCGGGCGCTGGCGCGAGGTGCTCAACACGGACGCCGAGATCTACGGCGGCTCCGGCGTGGGCAACCTGGGGGTCGTCGAGGCCGAGCCGCGGATGTGGCACGGGCGGCCCGCGTCGGCCGCGCTGCGCCTGCCGCCGTCCGGGGTGCTGTGGCTGGCCCCCGAACGGTCTGTGCAGGACGAGATCGGGGCCGGGCAGGCGGCGGACATCGGGCAGGCCGCTGCGGTGGCGCCGTTCGCCCCGGAGGTCGTGGGCGACACGGCCCCGGCGGTCACGGTGCCCGACTCCCCCGCGGGCCTGGCGGACATGCCGGAGCTCCGCAGCGGCGACGGCACGCTCACCGACGACATCGACCCGGCATACAGGCCGCCGTCGACCACCCACGGCGGTGTCCGGGCCGATGAGGTGCCGGCCGCGCGGCGGCGGCCCGGATGGGTGCTGGCCGAGGCGGGCGGTGAGGGCTGGCCGGGCGACGACGACCTGCTCGACACGGCGCCGTCGGCCGGTGTCGGTGGGGCCGCACCCGTGGTCGCACCCGAGGTGCCGGAGGTCGAGGTCGCGCCGCTGGGCACCTCAGCCGATCACGGGGAAGCCGATCAGGTGCCGCCCGACGTGGCCGCCGAGGACGAGCCGCCGGCGATGGAGCTGACGCCCGGCGGTGCGGAGGCGGTGCTCGACGAGCCGAGGTCGGGTTCGGACGTCACCGCGTCGACCGTCGCCGTGGGGGGCGGTTCCCCGGTCTCCGCGATGCCGTCGGCGACCCGACCGGCCGACCGGGACGACGAGAGCAGCACCCACCAGTAGGCCAGCAGCACCGCGCAGTACAGCGTCCGGCCGGGGAGGGCCCACTCCGCCCCGGCCGGCCAGAGCGCGTTCCACGACACCGGGATCACCGCGACGGCGAGCAGGACCGCGGCGCGGCCGGGCCGGTACGGCGTCCGGCCGTCGACCGCGAGGAGCAGCAGCACGCCGGGCCACAGCAGCATCAGGTAGTTGTGCCAGGCGATCGGCGACATCAGCAGCCCCGCTGCCAGCACCGCCCACGGTGCGGTGCCCGCCGGGTCGACCTGCCGGCGCCACCGGCCCAGTGCGGCCAGCGTGCCGGCGAGCAGGGCGAGCCCCAGCACGGTGCCGACCGCGGACGGCAGCCCCAGGCGCACGGCCAGACCGGGCAGCGAGGCGTTGTCGGCGGTGTCGGGCACGGGCTCGGTGAGGCCGATCCGGAGCCACTCCAGCCCGCTGGCCGGACCCGCGACGAGCACGCCGAGCAGTGTGGCCGCGGCGGCGGCGCCGAACCCGGTGGCGGCCGGCCGCCACCGGCGCAGCACCAGCGGGAGCAGCAGGAGCGGGCCGAGTGACGGCTTGAGCGCCACGGTGACGCCGTAGCACGCGGCTGCGAGCAGCGGGTGGCCGCGGCGCTCGGCGACCCAGCCGGCCGCCAGCCCGACGAGCAGCAGCCCGTAGATCTGCCCGAGCAGCAGAGTGCCGTGCAACGGCGACGCCGCGAGCACCACCAGCACGACCGCGGCGGTCACCCCGGCCGTCAGCCGCAGCTCGCGGGCCACCACCAGGACGGCGCCGACCACCATGAGCAGGCTCAACACCGTGAAGAGCCGGTAGGCAGGCAGTGCGTCCAGCAGGGCGAACGGGGTGAGGAGCACCGCGAGCAGGGGCGGGTTCAGGTTCCGCAGCTTGGCGGGGGTGTCGTAGATGTCGCCGCCCTGGACGAGCGCGACGGCGGAGGCCCGGAACGTGTCGAAGTCCGGGTGCAGCTCGTGCATGTCCGGTGAGGGCAGCAGGGCGAGCAGCGCGGGCGGGTGCGTCAGCTGCAGTGCGGCGGCCACGACGAGGCACGCGAGCACGAGCAGCGCCGCGACGCGGCGGACGTGCGTGCGCACGAGGGCGACCGCGAGCGGGCCGGACGGACGTCGGACACGGTCGTCCACGGTAGCCGCCGCGCTCACACCCGGGACGCTCACACCCGGCTCGCACAGAGGATGCCGGGCTCATGCCAAGGTCACGACCTGGGTGCGAACCCGGCTTCCTGGGTCGCGAGCCTCAGAACAGGGCGCGCGCGAGGGCTCGGCGGGCGGTCGCGACCCGCGGGTCGTCGGCCGGGAACAGCTCGAACAGGCCGACCAGGTGCTCGCGGACGCGGTCGCGGTCGTCGCCGAAGGTGCGGGCGACGGTGGCGACGAGCCGGGCGAACGCGGCCTCCACCCGGTCCACGGCCACCTCGGCGTCCGCGGCGGCCAGCTGGGCGTCGAGATCATCCGGCGCGGCGTCGGCGCGGCCGATCGCCGACGGGTCCGCGCTCTCCGCCCGCACCAGGAAGCGGACCTGCGACAACGCCGCGACGGCCTGCTCGTTGCCCGGCTCCTCGGCGAGGATCTGCTGGTAGGCCGCCTCGGCGGTGGCGTAGTCGCCGCGCTCGAGCGCGTCTTCGGCGGCGGTGAACCGGGGATCGTCCGGCTCCTCGACCGGAGCCTGACCCGCGCCCGCGGCGGCCTTCTCCGCGGCGACGATGCCGGGCATCCGGTCGCGAAGCTGCTCGATCATCGAGTCGATCGTCTGCCGCACCTGGGGCTCGGGCAGCGCGCCGCTGAACAGCTGCAGCGGCTGCCCGCCGACGACCGCGACCACCATCGGGATCGACTGCACCCCGAACGCCTGGGCGATCCGCGGGTTCGCGTCGACGTCGACCTTGGCCAGGATCCAGGTACCGCCGCCGGCCTCGGCGAGCCGCTCCAGCACCGGCGACAGCTGCTTGCACGGGCCGCACCACTCGGCCCACAGGTCGACGACGACCGGGACGTCGAGCGAGCGCTCGAGCACCTGGGCCTGGAACGTCTCCTCGGTGACGTCGATGACCCACTGCCCGGTGGGCGCTGCGGAGGCGTCCGCCGCAGGCGCCTTCGCGCGGGCGGCAGCCGCCTCCGACCGGGCCTTCACGGCGGCGAGATCGACCGCGCCTGCCATGGTGCGGGACAGCGCGGCCGTCTGGGCCGCCTTGCGAGGATCGGGACGCGACACGCCTTCCATCCTGGCACGACACGCTCACGCGGGTGCCGTCACCATCGGGGTCCGCCTCGGGGCCGGGTCGATCAGCCGGGTCGATCGGCCGGGACGATCAGCCGGGACGACGAGGGCTGAGCGGCCGCAGGCCCATCGGGTTGTCCCGCATGAACCCGTCACCGGCGACGATGGCGCGCACCAGCGGCTCCATCAGCTCGGTCAGGCGGGCGGCGCGGGCGTCGCCGAGTGCCGCGCGCGGTGCGTCCGCGAGGGCGTCGGTGTGCGCCTCCACCGTGGCGCGACATGCCCGGCCCGCGTCGGTGAGCGCCCCGTCCCGGCTCAGGAGGCCCCGCTCGACCAGCCGGTCCACGCCTGCCGCCCACTCGTCCTCGGTCCAGCCGCGGCGGGTGCGCATCCAGGCGGGGTCCATCGCGAGCTCGGCGGCATGCAGCGCCAGCGACTCCACCGGGTCCAGCCCCGCGGTGAGCAGGGCGGCGACATGACCGTCGCCGCGCTGCTCGCGCAGCACCGTCTGGGCGTGCCAGAGCACGAGGTGCGGGGGCTCCGGCCACGGGAGCGCGGCGTTCGCGGCAGCCATCGCCCGCCCGGCGGTGGGCGCCGCGAGCGCGGCCTCCCGGGCGAGCCCCGCCGCCTGCGCCACCTCGGCCGACCGCAGCGTCTCCGCGCCGAGGAGGCGGTGCAGCGCGGCGTCCACCGCCTCCAGCCGCACCGCCAGGAACCGCTCCGGCGCCGCCACCCGCCAGGTGTCGGGCACCGCGCGGGCCACGAGCCGAGGGGCGAACCCGTAGAACAGCGCGGCGACGAGCTCCGGAGGGGCGGCGCCGAGCGGAGCGGCGCGCAGCGCGAAGTAGCTCATCCAGTACCCGCGCGTGCCGAGCTCCGTGCAGGCGGCCTGCGGCTCCGGGGCGAAGTAGACGACGGCGTGGTAGGGCTCGAGTGCCCGCCACAGCCTCCGGGCCCGGTGCTCGTCCACCTGCTCCACGACCGCTCCTCCGCTGTCGACGCCGTCGTCCCGCACGACCGGACCGTAGATCCTGGAGGGCCCGGGTGCCCAGGATCGGCGACCGGACCGCCACCCCATCGGGTCGCCCCGTCACGCCGCGCAGCCGATCCGGCCGTCGCGCGCCCCGTCCGGGACAACGTGATCACCGATCCGGTGGCGCACCTTGGCGCGCGACCGGCTCGTTGCAGGAATGCGCGGCGCGCGAGGTCGACCGGGGACGTGCCTGGCACGTCCCCCGCAGAGTTCGCGGCCCGCGCGGCTTCCGTCACCCGTCGTAGTAAGGACTTCCGATGAGCTCGGACAACACCGTCGCTGACCGCCTCCTCGACGACGCGCGCAAGAAGACCGCGCGCCAGGAGAACCCCGCCACGGGCAAGGTGGCGCTGATCGTCGGCGCCATCGCCCTGCTCGTGAGCCCCGTCTCGATCCTCGGCTGGATCGTCGGCACGGCCGCCGTCGTCACCGGCGTCCTGGCCGTCAAGCACCCGGCGGTCGCCAAGCAGGGCAAGATCGGCATCGGGCTGGGCGTCGCCGCCATCCTGATCGGCCTCTTCTTCTTCACCCTGAACATCGCGATGCGCTGACAGTGACCGATCCGGCCACGACGCGTCCCGGACCCGTGACCGCTCCGGCGGGGCCGGCCGTCGCCCGGCCCCGCCGACCCGTCGACCCGTCGTCGGCGGGGCCTGTCAGCCCTCGTCGGCGACCGGGCCGAGCGCCCGCTCCACCCTCTCGACCTTCGCCTGGAGCTGGCCCGTCCAGCCCGGCCGGATGTCGGCCTTCAGCACCAGGCTCACCCGCGGCGCTCTGGCCGCGACCGCCTCGACGGCGCGCTTGACCACCTCCATCGCCTCGTCCCACGTCGGCGCCTCGATCGTGGTGAACATCGAGGTGGTCTCGTTCGGCAGCCCGGACTCCCGGACCACCCGCACCGCCTCGGCCACGACGTCGCCGACACTGTCCGTTCCGCCCCCTGAGGGCGCCACGCTGAATGCCACGAGCATGGCCACCAGCGTGCCGCACCCGTGCGCCGCGGCGCGACCACGGCCGCCGCCCGGCCACAGCCCACCGTCCACCTCGCACTGTCCACTTCGGACCGACGTCGACGCCCTGCCCCGACGTCCGAACTGCCGGTCGGCGGAACGGTGGCGAAGGACACTGCTAGCGTCGGCCGTCATGACGTCGCGGGAGCCCCTGCCGTTCGACCCGATCCTGCGGGCGGCGGCGCTGTGGGACGAGCGCATCGGCCCGTCCCGCACGATGGCCGCGGTGACGAGCGTGATGCGGGTGCAGCAGATCCTGCTGTCGGCCGTCGACGGCGCCCTGCGCCCGCACGGGCTGACCTTCGCCCGGTACGAGGCGCTGGTGCTGCTGAGCTTCTCCCGCCACGGGCGGCTGCCGATGCGGGTGATGGGCGAACGCCTGCAGCTGCACCCCACGAGCGTCACCAACATCGTCGACCGGCTGCAGGCCGACGGCCTCGTGCGCCGCGTGCCGCACCCCACGGATCGGCGGGCCACGCTCGTGGAGATCACCGACGGCGGCCGCGCCGCGCTCGAGGACGCCACCAAGGCGGTGACCGACGTCGACTTCGGCCTCTCCGGCCTGACGCCGCAGGAGGAGACCCAGCTGACGACGCTGCTCAGCCAGGTCCGGCACGCCGCGGGCGACTTCGCGGCCCAGCCGGACCCGGCGGGCCACGCGGGCGGCGATCTGTTCGACGACGAGGCGTCCGCCGACCTCGCCTGACCCACCCGCGCACACCTCGCCACCGCACCCCCGCATCGGCCTGCCCCTCACCGGCCGTGCCGCCGCCGGTTGCCGGGGCGGCGGCCGGGCCAGATCCGCCCGGCGCGCCGGCCCGGACGGCGCTCGCTCCCACCGGACCGCCTCCGAGGGCGCCGGGCGCCGAACCCGACGAGCGCACCTCCCGTCGCCCCCGCCAGCGCGCACACCCCGCACGTCGTCGCGTCCATCCGTACTCCCCCCGATGCCGCCGGCCCGGTGTTGACGGGCCATTGCCTCAACACCGTTGACAGTACGGTCGACCACCGACATTCTCGGGTCCGTGACCGCCGCACGACCGACGCCGCTGCGCGCCGCCCGCGACGCGCAGGGCTGGTCCCAGACCGTCGCCGCACGCGCCCTGGCCGGCCTGGCCCGCGAGCGGGGGGTCCCGGTCGCCTCGGCCGCGAGCCTGAAGACGCTGCTCTCACGCTGGGAGAACGGGCACGCCACACCGGAGGCGCCGTACCGGGCCCTGCTCGAGGAGCTGTACGCGGAGTCCGGCGTCGACCTCACACCCCCGGCCCCCGTGCCGGACACCGCCGGTCCGGTCGCGCGCCTGCGCGCCCGGCTCGCCACGGCCGCGGCCGTGGACGCGGAGGTCGTCGCGCTGTGGCGCGCCCAGCTCGCGACCGCGCAGCACCTGGACGACCGGCTCGGCGGCGCCGGAGCCGCCGACGCCGTCCGGGTGCTCGTCGAGCAGCTCGAATCCGTCCTGCCGCACCTGCCCGACCCGGACCGGCACCGGCCCGTCGCCGCGCTGCTCGCCAGGGCCTGCCTGCTCGCGGGCACCCAGGCTCTGGACGGGGGCGACCCGGACACGGCCGTCGCCCGCTTCACCCGCGCCGCCGAGACGGCCCGGGACGCGGGCGCCGCCGACCTCGCCGCCGCGGCCGCGGCCGGGCACGCCGATGCGCTGGTCGACGTCGGCGCGCCGCAGGATGCGCTCGCCGTCCTGGAGCACGCCCGTCCCCGGCCCGACCGCACGCACCCGCCCCGAGACCTCGCCGTCGAGCTCGCCGAACCGGGATTCGGTCTCGGGCACGGGATCCTCGGCACGCTCGGCCCGGCCGGCGCCGGCCCGACGGTGGAGCAGCTGTCCGCGGCGCTGGCCGAGGGCCCCCGGTCAGCGCGGGAGCGGGCCGAGCTGCACGCCGAGCTCGCCCGCGCCTGCGCCGCCGCGGGCCGCGCCGACGACGCCGCAGCCCACGCGCGGGCCGCCCGGGCGCTCGCGGCCCGGATCGGGTCGCACCGGGTGCTGCGCCTGCTGGACGGTGTCGTGGACACCGTCTCTACGGTCAGGACCCCTCGGCCGGGAGCGCCGAGTCCAGCAGCGCGTCGGCGGCCCGGTAGGGATCGAGGTCTCCGGCCATCACCCGGTCGGCGAGCCCGGGCAGCGCCCCGGCGCCGCGGACGTCACCGATCCGCGCGCGGACCTGCTCCAACGCGATCGCCTCGATCTCCGCAGCGGCCCGCGCCCGGCGGCGGACCGCTCGCGCGCCCGTGTCGTCCAGCCACACCCGATGCGCGTCGAGGGCCGCCACGAGATCGTCGATCCCCTCGCCCCGCACGGCGACGGTCGAGACGACGGGCCGCGTCCAGCCGGCGCCGTCCGCCCTGCCGTCTGCGGACATCGCGATCGCGGACTCGAGGTCCCGCACGGTCCGGCGCGCACCCTCATGGTCCGCCTTGTTGACCGCGAGCACGTCGGCGACCTCGAGGATCCCCGCCTTCGCGGCCTGCACGCCGTCGCCCATCCCCGGCGCGAGCAGCACCACCGTGGTGTCGGCCAGCGCGACGATCTCGACCTCGGACTGCCCCACGCCGACGGTCTCCACCAGCACCACGTCGCAGCCGGCGGCATCGAGGACCCGCAGCGCCTGGGGCGTGGACCAGGCCAGGCCGCCCAGATGCCCCCGGCTCGCCATCGAGCGGATGAACACGCCCTCGTCCGTCGCGTGCTCACCCATCCGCACCCGGTCACCGAGCAGCGCACCGCCCGAGAACGGCGAGGAGGGGTCGACGGCCAACACACCCACCCGGCGGCCGCGCCGGCGCAGGGCGGCGACCAGCGCGGACGTCGAGGTCGACTTGCCCACACCCGGCGGCCCGGTCAGGCCCACGACGTGCGCTCGCCCCGTGTACGGGGCGAGCCGGGCCGCGACCTCCCGCAGCAGCGTGCGGCCGGCAGCCGTGTCGGTCTCGACGAGCGAGATCAGCTTCGCGACGGCCCGGTGCTCCCCGCGCCGAGCACGGGCGACCAGGTCCTCGACGTCCGGCGGGCGGCCCACGGCCGGACCATACCGACCGTGGCGGCGGGCACGGACACGACAGAACGGGAAGTGAGTGACCCGTCACACACGGCGCCGTGCAATCTCCCCCTTACATTCCGGACATGACGACCTCATCACTGGGCGCCTTGGTCACCGGCGTCGATCACGTGGGAATCGCGGTCGCGGACCTGGACGAGGCGATCACCTGGTACGCCGACACGCTCGGGCTCATCGCCACCCATACCGAGACGAACGAGGAGCAGGGGGTCCGCGAAGCGATGCTGTCGGCCCCCGGTGACACGGGAGCCGCCATCCAGCTCCTGGCCCCGCTGCGGCCGGACTCGCCGATCGGGAAGTTCATCGACCGCAACGGTCCGGGCATCCAGCAGCTGGCCTACCGGGTCACCGACATCGACGCCGCGTGCGCCGCGCTGCGGGAGAAGGGCGTGCGACTGCTCTACGCCGAGCCGCGCCGCGGGACCGCGGACTCGCGGATCAACTTCGTGCACCCGCGTGATGCCGGCGGAGTACTGGTGGAGCTCGTCGAGCCCGCCGCCGCGGGCGCGCACTGACCGCCCACCTCACCCGGTGATCATCTACCACACCATCGAGCCCAAGAATGTGGGTGCTGCGCACATAGTGTGCCGCAGTGCGGCGTTCTTAACGTCCCCGTCACAGGTACTGCTCGCCGACCTGCGTAGCGAACCTCGTGGCATGAGTCACAGTCCCGCCGAAGACATCGGTGGAAGCATCCAGTCCGGGTACCATACTGATCAGTAGCTTGGAATACCAAGCATACCGGGTCACGACTTCAGCCATCGGAGGCCAGTTGTGCAGGAGATCCTCGACGCCATCCTTGCCGAGCATTACGACGCCATGGGCGCGCTCGACATCCCCGAGCACTACCGGGGGGTGACGGTGCACGCGGACGACGTGGGGATGTTCGAGGGAATGCCTTCTCATGAGAAGGACCCCCGGAAGAGCCTGCACATCGACAATGTGCCGACCCCGGAGCTCGGCCCGGGCGAGGCGATGGTCGCCGTGATGGCCAGCGCCATCAACTACAACACGGTCTGGACGTCGATCTTCGAGCCGCTCCCGACCTTCGGCTTCCTCAAGCGCTACGGACGCCTGTCGCCCCTGACGAAGCGACACGATCTGCCGTACCACGTGGTGGGCTCGGACCTCGCGGGAGTCGTGCTGCGCACCGGGCCGGGGGTGAACGCCTGGAAGCCGGGCGACCGGGTCGTCGCGCACTGTCTCTCGGTCGAGCTCGAGAGCCCCGACGGGCACAACGACACGATGATGGACCCCGAGCAGCGCATCTGGGGCTTCGAGACGAACTTCGGCGGTCTCGCCGAGCTGGCTCTGGTCAAGTCGAACCAGCTCATGCCGATGTCCTCGCACCTGACGTGGGAGGAGGCCGCGGCCCCCGGCCTGGTCAACTCCACGGCCTACCGCCAGCTCGTCTCGCGCAACGGCGCGGGCATGAAGCAGGGCGACACCGTGCTCATCTGGGGCGCCTCGGGCGGCCTCGGCTCCTACGCCACGCAGTTCGCGCTCAACGGCGGTGCCACCCCCGTCTGCATGGTCTCCTCGCCGGAGAAGGCCGAGATCGTGAAACGAGATGGGCGCCGAGTGCGTGATCGACCGCAGCGCCGAGGGCTACAAGTTCTGGCGGGACGAGCAGACGCAGGACCCGCGTGAGTGGAAGCGGTTCGGGGCGAAGATCCGCGAGCTGACCGGCGGGGACGACCCGGACATCGTCTTCGAGCACCCCGGCCGCGAGACCTTCGGCGCCAGCGTCTACGTCGCGCGCAGGGGCGGCACGATCGCGACCTGCGCGTCCACCAGCGGGTTCATGCACGAGTTCGACAACCGGTACCTGTGGATGAACCTCAAGCGGATCATCGGCTCGCACTTCGCCAACTACCGCGAGGCGTGGGAGGCCAACCGGCTCGTCGCCAAGGGCCTGATCCACCCCACGCTGTCGAAGGTCTACACGCTCGACGAGACCGGCCAGGCCGCGATCGACGTCCACACGAACGCCCACCAGGGCAAGGTCGGCGTGCTCACGCTCGCCCCGCGGGAGGGGCTCGGCGTCGTGAACCACGAGCGGCGCGAGAAGCACCTCGCCGAGATCAACCGCTTCCGCGGCGTCTGACGGAGACAGTCGTCCCCGGGCGGGGAACGCCGAGGCTTCCCCGCCCGGGTGACAAGGACTGGTCACGCTCGGTATCGATCCGGCCGGGCCGTACCTCGGCCGGTACGGTGAAGCCCATGCCCGGAGAACCCGTCGCACACCCGTCCGACGGAGTGTTCGCCGTAGGACGGCGCGGTTACGACCCGCAGCAGGTCGACGCGCACCTGCGCCGGTTGGACGCGGAGATCCGCATTCTCGTCGCCGATCGTGACGCCGCCGTCGACCAGGCCGCCCAGCTCGGGCGCGACCTCGAAGAGGCCCGGCTCCGGGCGGACCGGTTGCGGACACAGGTGCGGACGATGGCCGCCCGGCCGTCGGACGTGCAGGGCATGAGCGAGCGCGTGCGCACGATGCTGCGACTGGCCGAGGACGAGGTCGCCGACATGCTGCGGCGCGCGGACGAGGAGGTCGCCCGCCGCCTCGCCGACGCCGACCGCACGGCCGAGCAGGTCGTGGGAGCGGCCCGGCGGGAGGCGGCCCAGATCCATTCCCTCGTCCGCGCGGAGGGCGACGCGATTCTCGCCGACGCCGCCCGGCACCGCGAAGAGACCGACGCCGCGTGCGCGGTAGACCGGCGAGCGCTGGCCGACGAGCGCGCCGGCGCCGAGCACGCGATCGCGCTGGCCGCCGAGCGGGCCGAGCAGGAACGGGCGGAGGCCTGGGCGGAGTCGGAGCGGCGGCGGGCGACGGTGGAAAAGGACTTCGCCATCGCCATGGACCAGCGCCGCGCCGAGGCGTTGACCGCGATCCAGCGGGAGCGTGCGCAGGTCGCGCAGTGGGTGCACGACACCAGGGACGAGGTCGCCCGGCAGGCACGCACCGAGATCACGGCCGCGGAGGAGACCGCCCGCCACATGATCGCCGAGGCCCGGGCCCGGGTGGCCGAGCTCGCCGACGTGCGCGGGCGCATCGCCGCGCAGCTGCGCGGCACGCAGGCGCAGCTCGGGACGGCCCTCGACGACCTCGCGCCCGAGGCGCTGCCGGCGTCGTCCCCGGCCCCGGCGGTGGAGCCCGCGCCCCGGACCACGGCCCTGCCCGCCGCTCCGGCGGCGCTGGCCCTGCCGCCGGTCGTCACGGAGTCGCCGGAGCCGGTCACCCGCCCCTTCGCCGCGGTCCCGCCCGCGCCGCGCGCCGCCTCCGCCCCCGCCTCGCCAACGGGGAGCGGCCGCCCACTGCGCCGCCCACCGCGGCCGAGCCGGCGCCGGACGTTCCGGGACCGCGCGTCGCCGACGAGCCCACCGCGGTCGACCCGGATCCGCCCCCTGCCGACGAGCCCACCGCGGTCGACACCCCGGCCCCCACCGCCGCGAGCGGCGAGCCGGATCCCGCCGGAGCGAGGCGGCTGCAGAAGCTCGGCGACCGACGCAGCGCGCAGGCGGCGGCAGAACAGCAGCTCCCGGCGCTGACCACCGCGCAGCGGTCACGCGCGGTGGTCAGGCTCAGAAGCGCCGCCGACCACCGGGCCGGCGGTGCAGCCGGTGCGCCCAGCACCCGCTGTGCCAGTGCCGCCGGTCCGTCACCGAGCCGTGCTCGCCCGCCGGCCACGTCACCAGGTGCCCCGTGCCCGCCGGGATGAGCTGGTCGCAGCCCGGGCACCGGTAGTCCTTCGTCGACGACGCCCCCGGCACGGACCGCACCACCCAGTCCCCGTCCGGCCCGGCCTCGAAGCGCGTGGCGGCGGCCGAACGCAGCGGCACGTGGTCCGGCCGTCGGTGACGGTTCGAGCGGGGCATCGGAGGACGGTCCGCCTTCCCCTGTCAGAACAGCCGCAGGTCGTCGCTCTCCCGGCCGCGCAGCGCGTCGTAGTCGACCACCACGCAGCGGATCCCCCGGTCCACCGCCAACGTCCGGGCCTGCGGCTTGATCTGCTGCGCGGCGAACACGCCGGTGACCGGCGTCAGCAGCGGGTCGCGGTCCAGCAGCTCCAGGTACCGGGTCAGCTGCTCGACCCCGTCGATCTCCCCGCGCCGCTTCACCTCGACGGCCACGGTCGCCCCCGCCGCGTCCCGGCACAGCAGGTCCACGGGGCCGATCGCCGTCATGTACTCGCGGCGCACCAGCGTGAAGCCGTCCCCCAGCGTGGCGGGGTGCGCGGCCAGCAGCTCCTGCAGGTGCGCCTCCACCCCGTCCTTCACCAGCCCGGGATCGACGCCGAGCTCGTGCCTGGTGTCGTGCAGCACCTCGTCGATGGTGATCACCAGCGACTCGGCCGCCTTGTTGCGCACCGTCCACACCCCCGGCTGCTCCTCCAGCCAGCAGGGCGGGCTCATCCAGTTCAGGGGCTTGTAGGCGCGGTCGTCGGCGTGCACGGAGACCGACCCGTCGGCCTTGACCAGCAGGAGGCGGGGGGCCATCGGCAGGTGCGCGGTGAGACGTCCGACGTAGTCGACCTGGCAGCGGGCGATGACGAGGCGCACCCGGGACACGGTAGACCGGGGGCCGGCCTGCCGCGACACGCCCCGCGGACCCGCACCCGGCACCGTGTGCACGTGCAGACGCTCACCAGCCGCCAGGTCTACGCCAACTCCTGGATGACCGTGCGCGAGGACGCCATCCGCCTCTCCGACGGCACCGAGAGCATCTACGGGGTCGTCGACAAGCCCACCTACGCGCTGGTCATCCCCCGCGACGGCGACCGGCTGCACCTCGTCGAGCAGTTCCGCTACCCCGTCGGCCGCCGCCGCTGGGAGTTCCCGGCCGGCACCGCCCCCGAGCGGGCCGACGTCGACCCCGCCACGCTGGCCGTCCGCGAGCTGCGGGAGGAGACGGGGCTGGCGGCCGGCCGCATCGAGCGCATCGGGTTCCTCGAGGTGGCGCCGGGGATGTCGAGCCAGCGCGGGCACGTGTTCCTCGCCACCGAGCTCACCGCCGGCCCGCCCCAGCGCGAGCACTCCGAGCAGGACATGCGCACGGCGTGGTTCACCACCGCCGAGTTCGAGGACATGGCCCGCGCGGGCGAGCTCGCCGACTCCCAGAGCCTCGCCGCCTACCTCCTCCTGCAGCTCCACGATCGGGCCCACCGGTCCTGATCCGGTACCGGACCAGCAGGCCGATCGCGGGTGCGCGTCGCCGCGGATGTGGGCCAAGATCAGGGAATGCCCCTGAGCATCGACGGTCTGCTCCGTACTCCCTCCGACCTCGTCTCCGCCGTGCGTTCGGTGCTGGGCTGGACCGACGAGGCGGTGCAGGTCGTCGCGGACCTGCCCGCCCGCGTCGCCGCCCTGGTGGACGAGGCGGAGCGCCTCGTGGCCCGGGTGGACGGCACCCTGGACCGGGTGGACGCCGTGGTCGGGCGCGTCGAGGGCGTCCTGACCGACGTCACGGCGGTCGCCGGCGGCGCGCAGGCGCTGGTGGGGCGCGTCGACCAGGTCGCGGAGCGGGCCGCCGAGGTGGCCGAGGGCGCCGCCGGGGTGGTCGAGCGGGCCGGCGGCGTCGCCGACAGCGCGGACCAGGTCGTCGAGCGGATCATCCCGGTCACCGGCGCGGCGGAGGCGGTGCTGGAGTCGGTGGGGGCCACGAGCGCCGGCGCGCGGGCGCTCCTGGAGATCTTCCAGCCGATCGCGGAGCGGGGCGCGCCGATGCTGCGCCAGTTCGTCGACGAGTTCTCCGAGGAGGAGGTCCAGGCACTGATCCGCCTGGTCGACCAGGTGCCGATGTTCACCGAGCACATGGAGACCGACATCATGCCGATCCTCGCGACGCTGGACCGGGTGGGCCCGGACGTGCACGAGCTGCTCGACGTGCTCAAGGACGTCCGGCTGGCGATCCAGGGGGTACCGGGGTTCCGGTTGCTGCGCCGCCGCGGGGCCGACCGCGAGGACGAGCTCGGCGACGAGCGTCCCGACACCTGAGCCCGGCCGACGTCGTCACGCCGCGACATCGCGCGGTGCCCGGGGCCGCGCTCGCGTCAGAACCGGCGCCGGACCCGACAGGGCGCGCGACGTCGGGTCACTCCGGGGACGGTGGCTCGCGCAGCTGCGTAAGGATCAAGCCCCTGGGCGGCCCGGATCAGCGTGACGATCGCGTCCATCATCTCGGTCAGCCGGAAGTCCTTCGGCGTGAACACCGCGGCGACCCCCCGCTTGCGCAGCTCCGCGGCGTCGTCCGGCGGGATGATGCCGCCCACCACCACCGGGACGTCGTCCACGCCCGCCGCGCGCAGGCCGTCGACCACGGCCGGGACGACCTCCATGTGCGAGCCCGACAGGATGGAGAGACCGACGACGTGCACGCCCTCCTGCACCGCGGCGGCCACGATCTGCGCCGGCGTCAGCCGGATGCCCTGGTAGATCACCTCGAACCCGACGTCGCGGGCGCGCACGGCCACCTGCTCGGCCCCGTTGGAGTGCCCGTCGAGCCCCGGCTTGCCGACGAGCATGCGCAGCCGCTGGTGCAGCTCCTCGCCCGTCGCGCGGACCCGGGCCCGCACCGCCGTGAGCTCGCCCCTGGCCTCGCCGGAGACGGCTGCGGCCACCCCCGTCGGCGCCCGGAACTCGCCGAACACCTCGCGCAGCGCGCCCGGTCCACTCCCCGGTCGTGACGCCGACCTTCGCGCACGCGATGGAGGCCTCCATGAGGTTCGTGTCGGTCTTGGCCGCGTCCCGCAGGTCGTCCAGGGCCGCCGCGACGGCGGCCGCATCCCGTCCGGCCCGCCACTCGCGGATCGCGTCGACGGCGGCCGCCTCCGTCGCCGGGTCGACCACCTCGATCGCGCCGGCGCCCTCGGCCTGCAGCGGGCTGGGCTCGGTGGTCTCGAACCGGTTCACCCCGACGACCACCTCGTCGCCCGACTCGATCCGCCGCCGCCGCGCCGCGAGCGAGCGCACCAGCTCGCCCTTCATGTAGCCGGACTCGACGGCCGCGACCGCCCCGCCCATCTCCTGGACGCGGTCGATCTCCGCGCGGGCGCCCTCGACCAGCTCGGCGACCTTCGCCTCGACGACCCGGCTGCCGTCGAAGAGGTCTTCGTACTCCAGCAGGTCGGTCTCGTAGGCGAGCACCTGCTGCATGCGCAGCGCCCACTGCTGGTCCCAGGGACGGGGCAGGCCCAGGGCCTCGTTCCAGGCGGGCAGCTGCACGGCGCGGGCGCGGGCGTCGCGGGAGAGCGTCACCGCGAGCATCTCCAGCACGATGCGCTGGACGTTGTTCTCCGGCTGCGCCTCGGTGAGTCCCAGCGAGTTCACCTGGACGCCGTAGCGCAGGCGCCGGGCCTTCGCGTCCGTCACGCCGTAGCGCTCCCGGGTGATGTCGTCCCAGAGCCGGATCATTGCCCGGATCTTGCACATCTCCTCGACGAACCGGAGCCCGGCGTTGACGAAGAACGAGATGCGCCCGACGACCCGGCCGAACTCGGCGGCGGGGACCTGGCCGGAGTCCCGCACCGAGTCGAGCACCGCGATCGCCGTCGACAGCGAGTACGCCAGCTCCTGCGCGGGCGTCGCCCCGGCCTCCTGCAGGTGGTAACTGCAGATGTTGATCGGGTTCCACTTCGGGATGTTGGTGTACGACCAGGCGATCATGTCGGTGATCAGCCGCATGCTGGGCGCGGGCGGGAACACGTAGGTCCCCCGCGACAGGTACTCCTTGACGATGTCGTTCTGCGTCGTCCCGGACAGCTGCGCGCGGTCCGCACCCTGCTCCTCGGCGACGGCGACGTACAGCGCGAGCAGCCACATCGCCGGCGCGTTGATCGTCATCGAGGTGTTGGCCTCGGACGAGCGGAATGCCGTCGAACAGCTGGCGCATGTCGCCGAGATGGCTCACCGGCACGCCGACCTTGCCGACCTCGCCGCGGGCGAGCTCGTCGTCCGGGTCGTAGCCGGTCTGCGTCGGGAGGTCGAACGCCACCGACAGGCCGGTCTGCCCCTTCGCCAGGTTGCGGCGGTAGAGCGCGTTCGACTTCGCGGCCGACGAGTGGCCGGCGTAGGTCCGGATGACCCAGGGGCGGTCGCGTTCACGATCGGTGGGGTACGGCACCGGACACCTCCGCCTCGAGGACCAGCTGGGCCTGCTGATCCTACGGTCGCGGACCCACAAGTCGGACGTCCTTTGAAGTGGGTCACACCTGTGCGTAGCGGCACGGCGCAACCGGGCGGAGACTGGGCCGGTGCCCGACGCCTCGGCCCGGATCTGGGCGATCCTGGGCGCCCTGCTGCTGATGGCGCTGATGGTCGTCGCGCTGCGCTGGACCTTCGGGACGGACCGGAAGGTGCCGACGGCCCGGCTGGGCGATCCGGACGATCCCGCAGCGTTCGGACTGCTGGAGGAGGTCTCCCGGGTGCCGGGTGCGCTCGCGGCGGAGGTGCTGCAGGGCCGGCTCGCCGCGGCGGGCATCCGTGCGACGCTCAGCCGCGACGGGCCGACCTACCGGATCCTCGTGTTCCCGGACGACCTCAAGGCCGCCCGGGTGGTGCTCAGCCGAGGTGCGATCGAATAGGTCCGGCTACACCCGGTGGCCGCTACACCCGGTGGTATTTGGCGTCGAAGAAGCAGAACACCCCGTAGGCCGCGAGTCCGACCGCCACGATCACCAGCAGGAACATCCCGAACGGCTGGGCCGCCAGCGCCTTGAGCGCGGGGTCGAGCCCGTTCGCCTTCGACGGGTCGAACTGCACGGCCGCGACCACCACCAGTACGCCGATCAGGCCGAGCGCCACCGCCTTGGCGATCGAGCCGACCTGCCCCAGACGCTCGACGGCCGCACGGGCCTTCTGGTCGGACGGCAGGTTCATCTCCTCGAGGAACTTCTTCTCCCACCCGTGCTTCGCCTTCACCACCGCGATGGCGACGAGCACGAGCCCGACCGCGCCGACGAGGAACTGGCCGCCCGGCCAGCCCAGCGCGCCCGCCGCCGCCTCCTGCCCGGTGCCCTGCTCCCCGGCGCCGAGGGCCGTGCGCACGGCGATGATCGCGAGCGCCGCGAAGACCACGGCCCGAGCCCCGTTCTCGACCCGCTTCTTGATCTGTTCGGACTGGTCCTGCACCCCGCCCGCGGCGAAGATCGCCTGCTCCAGCCGCCACAGCGCGACGGCCACGAACCCGACCACGAGCACCCACAGCAGCACCTGGCCGAACGGCTCGCTCCCGATCGTCTGGAAGGCACCGTTCTGGTCCGTCCGCTCGCCGCTGTCACCGAAAGCGACCTGCAGGGCCAGCCACGCGATGAGCAGGTAGGTGATCCCGTACGCGACCAGACCGACGCGCGCGCCGTACTTCACAGGCCGGCTCTCGGCCACCTCACGCGCGGTTCCGGCAGCGTCGGTCATCGGACCTCTCCTCCTCGTCGAGCAACGGCGCATCGCCCGACCGGGTGATTCCCGAACTGGACGAATCCCAACCGGCCGTCCCGGCCCGCCCCGCGAGTCGGCACGTTTGCGGCCGCGAGTCGGCACGTTCGTCAGCGCGAGTCGCGCACTCCGTCCGACGAGGAGCGCTCAGCGCACCGGGTCCGCCATCACCCGCTCGATGTCCGCGCCCAGCGCGCGCAGGTTCTCGACGAAGCGCGGGTAGCCGCGGTCGATGTGCGTGACGTCCCACACCTCCGTCTCACCGTCCGCACACAGCCCGGCCAGCACCAGTCCCGCGCCCGCGCGGATGTCGCTCGCCCAGACGGGCGCGCTGGAGAGCCGCTCCACGCCGCGCACGACCGCGTGATGCCCGTCGGTCCGCGCGTCCGCCCCGAGCCGCATCATCTCGTCGACGAACCGGAACCGGGCCTCGAACACGTTCTCGGTGATCATCGATGTGCCGTCGGCGACGGCCGCCAGCGCGATCGCCATCGGCTGCAGGTCCGTCGCGAACCCCGGGTAGGGCAACGTGACGAAGTCGACCGCGCGCGGCCGCCCGTCCATCGCGACCGTGAACTCGTCCAGCCCGACGGCGACTGCCGCGCCTGCCGTGCGCAGCTTGTCGAGCACGAGGTCGAGGTGGTGCGGGTCGACGCCGCGGACGGTCACCGTCCCGTGTGTCATCGCCGCCGCGAACGCCCAGGTCGCGCCGACGATCCGGTCGCCGATCACCCGGTGCGCGGTGGGCTGCAGGCTGGTGACGCCGTGCACCGTCAGCGTCGAGCTGCCGACGCCGTCGATCTTGGCGCCCATCTGCTGCAGCATCGTGCACAGGTCGACGATCTCGGGTTCGCGCGCGGCATTGTCGATCACGGTCGTGCCCTCGGCGAGCACGGCGGCCATGAGGATGTTCTCCGTGGCGCCGACGCTGGGGAAGTCGAGCCAGATCTGCGCCCCGTGCAGGTCGACCGCCTCCGCCACCACGCGGCCGTGCTCGATCTCGGTGGTCGCACCGAGCTTGCGCAACCCGGCCTGGTGCATGTCCAGCGGCCGCGAGCCGATCGCGTCGCCGCCGGGCAGCGGGACGACCGCGCGCCGGCACCGCGCGACCAGTGGCCCGAGCACGCACACCGACGCCCGCAGCTTCGACACCGACCGGTAGTCGGCCTGCGCCCCGGGCTCGGCGGGGACGTCGATCGTCACCTCGTCGTGGTCGACGACCACGACGCAGCCGAGGCTGCGCAGCACGTCGGCCATCAGCGGGACGTCGAGGATCTCGGGGCAGTTGGTGATCGTCGTCGTGCCCTCGGCGAGCAGGGCCGCCGCCATGAGCTTCAACACGCTGTTCTTCGCGCCCACCACGTCGACGGACCCGACCAGCCGGGCGCCGCCCCGTACCGCGAAATGCTCCACCACGGCCGACGACGCTAGCGTCCGGCTCCGGGGCCGGCCCGGCCGGATACCGTCAGCGCATGGCCGTGCACCTGACCAAGATCTACACCAAGACCGGCGACGACGGCACCACCGCGCTCGGCGACTTCACGCGCGTCCGCAAGACCGACGTCCGACTCGCGGCCTACGCCGACACCGACGAGTGCAACGCGGCGATCGGCGTGGCGGTGACGGTCGGCGGCCTCGACGAGGAGGTGCTCGTCCCGCTGCGTCAGGTGCAGAACGACCTGTTCGACGTCGGCGCGGACCTGTGCAACCCGATCGACGAGAACCCGAAATACCCCCCGCTGCGGGTGACCGAGGAGTACGTCACCCGTCTCGAGGGCTGGTGTGACGCGTTCAACGAGGGCCTGCCGAAGCTCGACTCGTTCATCCTGCCGGGCGGCACGCCCGGGGCCGCGTACCTGCACGTGGCGCGGACGGTCACACGCCGCGCCGAGCGCTCGGTGTGGGCCCTGCTGGAGGTCGACGCCGAGCGCACGAACCCGCTGACGGCGCGCTACCTCAACCGGCTCTCGGACCTGCTGTTCATCCTGGGTCGCGTCGCGAACCCGGGCGGCGACGTCCTGTGGCGCCCGGGCGCACCATAACGCGACACTCGCGCCGGCAAACGTGCCGACTCGCGCACAGCGAACGTGCCGACTCGCGCGCGACGGACGCGAGACTCGCGACGATGGTGGATCAGGAGGCCTGGCGGTAGCCCGTGCGGCCGGGCGGGGTGGCCTCCAGCCACGCGAGGAAGCCCGTCAGTACGCCGGGGGGCATCGCCAGCTCCAGGACACCCGCGGGCGTCCGGCAGCGCAGCACCACGCCCGCCGTGGGGATCGCGGCGGACTCGTCGTCCGTCGGGGAGCGGCGGTCCACGATCTCCAGCACCGTGCGGTCCACGACGACCGTGGGCCCCGGCCAGAGGCTGGTGAACCGGAACCAGGCCAGGTCGTCGCCGCGGTAGCGACCGACGCCCGCGAGCCAGCTCGATCCGCTTTTCGGATCCCCCGCAACGCCGGGGCGGCGGCGCAGACTCACGTCCACGCCGCCGCCCTGGATGAGCTGTACCCGCCGTACGACCAGACAGATGGCCAGCAGCAGGCAGACGACGAGCAGGATGCCGGCGACGAGCTCCGTTAGTCCCACCGCCGGCCGCCCTGCTACTCGGCCTCGCCGGCGGCTCGCAGCCGCACCTGGGCGCGCTTCGCGGCCGCTGCACCGTCGGGTTCCGAATGGTCGGCCCGCTCCAGCGCCTTGCGCGCCCGGGCGACGTCGATCTCCTCGCCGATCTCGGCCGACTCCGCCAGTATCGTGACCGTTTCCGGTGTGACGTGCAGGAACCCGCCGTGCACTGCGACCGTGGTGGGTGGCCCGTCGACCCCGTCGATGCGGACGATCCCGGCCTCCTCCATCTGCGCGAGCAACTGCTCGTGCCCCGGCAGGATGCCGATCTCGCCCACGGTGGTGCGGGCGAAGACGAAGCTCGCCTTCCCCGACCAGAGCCGCCGCTCGACGGCGACGAGCTCCACGGCCATCTCAGCCATTGTCGCTGCCGCCCTCGAGCTTCTTCCGGTTGCGCTCCAGGTCCTCCAGGCCGCCGCAGAGGAAGAACGCCTGCTCGGGCACGTTGTCGAACTCGCCCTTGGCGATCTTGTCGAACGACTCGATCGTCTCCTTGAGCGGCACGGTGGAGCCCGGCTGGCCGGTGAACTGCTCGGCCACCAGCAGGTTCTGCGACAGGAAGCGCTCGATGCGCCGCGCGCGCCCGACCAGCTGGCGGTCTTCCTCGGAGAGCTCGTCGATACCGAGGATGGCGATGATGTCCTGCAGGTCGGAGTAGCGCTGCAGGATGCGCTTCACCTCGTTGGCGACGCGGAAGTGGTCCTCGCCGACGTACTGCGGGTCCAGGATCCGCGACGTGGAGGTGAGCGGATCCACCGCCGGGTAGATGCCCTTCTGGGAGATCGGGCGGGAGAGCTCGGTGGTGGCGTCCAGGTGCGCGAACGTGGTGGCGGGCGCCGGGTCGGTGTAGTCGTCCGCGGGCACGTAGATCGCCTGCATCGAGGTGATCGAACGGCCGCGCGTCGACGTGATCCGCTCCTGCAGCTCGCCCATCTCGTCGGCCAGCGTGGGCTGGTAACCCACCGCGGAGGGCATGCGGCCCAGCAGCGTGGAGACCTCGGAGCCCGCCTGGGTGAACCGGAAGATGTTGTCGATGAAGAGCAGCACGTCCTGGTTCTGCTCGTCGCGGAAGTACTCCGCCATCGTGAGCGCCGAGAGCGCCACCCGCATACGGGTGCCGGGCGGCTCGTCCATCTGACCGAACACCAGCGCGGTGTCGTTGATGACGCCGGACTCGGTCATCTCCGTGATGAGGTCGTTGCCCTCGCGGGTGCGCTCACCGACGCCCGCGAACACCGACGTGCCACCGAAGTTCTTGGCGACACGGGTGATCATTTCCTGGATGAGCACCGTCTTGCCCACGCCCGCTCCGCCGAACAGGCCGATCTTGCCGCCGACGACGTAGGGCGTGAGCAGGTCGATGACCTTGATGCCGGTCTCCAGCATCTCGGTCTTGCCCTCGAGCTGGTCGAACGGGGGCGGCTGCCGGTGGATGCCCCACAGCTCGCCGGTGATCTTCAGGTCGGGGTCGTCGAGGCACTGGCCGAGCGTGTTGAACACGTGGCCCTTGACCTGGTCACCGACCGGCACCGAGATCGGACGACCGAGGTCGGTGACCTCCTGGCCGCGGACCAGACCGTCGGTGGGCTGCATGGAGATGGTGCGCACGAGGTTGTCGCCGAGGTGCTGGGCGATCTCCAACGTCAGGGTGCGCTTGAACTCGCCGATCGCGACGGGCACCTCGAGCGCGCTGTAGAGCGCCGGCACGTGGCCCCGGGGGAACTCCACGTCCACGACAGGGCCCGGTGACACGCACGACGCGGCCGGTCACCGTCCCGGTGTGGTCAGCAGTGGCGGTCATCAGTCACTCCCTGTGGTCACGAGAGCGTCGGCGCCCCCGACGATCTCACTGATCTCCTGCGTGATCTGGGCCTGACGAGCCTGGTTGGACTCCAGAGTCAGGTTACGGATCAGCTCGTTCGCATTGTCGGTCGCCGCCTTCATCGCGCGCTGGCGGTTGGCCGACTCCGAGGCCGCGGACTCCAGCAGCGCCGAGAACAGCCGCGCCCCAATGTACTTGGGCAGCAGCGCGTCGAACAGCGCGTCGGCGTCGGGCTCGAACTCGTACAGGGGTTGGATGCCGCCCGAAGTCTCATCCTCCACGTACTCGACGACCATGGGCGCCATCCGCCGGGCCTGCGGCGTCTGCGTGACCATGTTCTTGAACTGCGTGTACACCAGGTGCAGCTCGTCGACGCTGTTCTCGTCGTCGTCGTCGGTCATGAAGGCCTCGACGAGCGTGCGCGCCGCCTCGGCCGCGTCCGCGTAGGTGGGCTGCTCGGAGAAGCCGGTCCACGACTCTTTGATCTCGCGCTTGCGGAACCGGTAGTAGTTCACGCCCTTGCGCCCGACCACGTAGATGACCGGCTCCTTGCCCTCCTCGCGCAGCAGCGAGTAGAGCGCCTCGGCCTCCTTGAGGACGTTGTTGTTGTAGCCGCCTGCCTGGCCGCGGTCGCTCGTGACGACCAGCACCGCCGCCCGCCGCGGGTTCTCCTTCTCCACCAGCAGCGGGTGGTCCAGCGCGGAGTTGCTGGCCAGCTCGGTGAGCACCGCCGTGATCTGCTCGGCGTAGGGCCGCGACTCCAGCACCCGCGCCCTGGCCTTCACGATCCGCGAGGTCGCGATCAGCTCCATGGCGCGGGTGATCTTCTTGATGGACTGCGTCGAACGGATGCGCCTCCGCAGAACGCGAATCTGTGCCGCCATGAGGTCGTCCTCAGTCCTTCTTGCGGACCTTGACGGTCTCCTGGTCGACGTCTTCGGATCCGATCGCGTCGACCGGCTCCTCGTCCTTGGTCAGCGTCTCGCCCGCGGAGGTCGTGAAACCGCGCTTGAAGTCCTTGACGACGCGCTCCAGCCGCTCGACGTTCTCGTCGGTGAGCTTGCCGGTGTCGCGGATCTCGGCGAGCGCGCCCTCGTCGTTGCGCCGCACGTGGGTCAGGAACTCGCTCTCGAACCTTCTGATGTCGACCACCGGCACCTCGTCGAGCTTGCCGCTGGTGCCGAGCCAGATCGAGATCACCTGCTCCTCGACCGGGAACGGCGAGTACTGCGGCTGCTTGAGCAGCTCGACCAGGCGGCTGCCGCGGCCCAGAGCGGCGGCCGACGCGGCGTCGAGGTCGGAGCCGAACGCGGCGAACGCCTCCAGCTCGCGGTACTGCGACAGGTCCAGCCGCAGCGAGCCCGAGACCGTGCGCATGGCCCGCACCTGCGCGGCGCCACCGACGCGCGACACCGAGATGCCGACGTTGATGGCGGGCCGCACGCCCTGGTTGAACAGGTCGGACTCGAGGAACACCTGGCCGTCGGTGATCGAGATGACGTTCGTCGGGATGTAGGCCGACACGTCGTTGGCCTTCGTCTCGATGATCGGCAGGCCGGTCATCGAGCCCGCGCCGAGCTCGTCGGAGAGCTTCGCGCAGCGCTCCAGCAGCCGCGAGTGCAGGTAGAAGACGTCGCCCGGGTAGGCCTCGCGGCCCGGCGGACGGCGCAGCAGCAGCGAGATCGCCCGATAGGCCTCTGCCTGCTTGGACAGGTCGTCGAAGATGATCAGGACGTGCTTGCCCGCGTACATCCAGTGCTGGCCGATCGCCGAGCCGGTGTAGGGGGCGAGCCACTTGAAGCCCGCGGGGTCGGACGCCGGGGCGGCGACGATCGTCGTGTACTCCATCGCGCCCGCCTCCTTCGAGGGCGGTGCGGACGCCCGCGATCGTGGAGCCCTTCTGGCCGATGGCGACGTAGATGCAGCGCACCTGCTTCTTCGGGTCGCCGGACGCCCAGGCGTCCTTCTGGTTGATGATCGTGTCCACGCAGACGGCGGTCTTGCCGGTCTTGCGGTCACCGATGATCAGCTGCCGCTGGCCGCGGCCGATCGGCGTCATGGCGTCGATGGCCTTGATGCCGGTCTGCAGGGCCTCGGACACCGACTGGCGCTGCATCACCGAGGCGGCCTGCACCTCCAGAACACGGCGCTCGCTCGGCCTCGATCTCGCCGAGGCCGTCGATCGGGGCGCCGAGCGGGTTGATCACCCGGCCGAGGAAGGCGTCGCCGACCGGCACCGAGAGGATCTCGCCGGTGCGCCGCACCTGCTGGCCCTCCTCGATCCCGTCGTACGGGCCGAGGATGACCGCGCCGATCTCGCGCTGGTCGAGGTTCAGCGCCACGCCGAGCACGCCGCCCCCGAACTCCAGCAGCTCGTTGGTCATGGCCGAGGCGAGGCCCTCGACGTGGGCGATGCCGTCACCGGTGTCGATGACGGTGCCGACCTCTTCCCGTGACGTGTCCGTCTCCAGAGAGGAGACGTAGCCCGCAATCGCACTCCGGATCTCCTCCGAGGAGATCGTCAGCTCTGTCATCTCAGTCTCTCCCGCCCAGCCAAGCCGCTGGTACCGCCTGCGGGCGGCCGTCCAGTTGGATGTCCACTTCAGGTCCTTCGGGTTGAGGTCAGCTGGGGAGCGCGCGGCGGGCGGCGGCCAAGCGGCCCGCGACGCTGCCGTCGATCAGCTCGCCGCCGACGCGGACGACGAGGCCGCCCAACAGGTCGGGGTCGAGCTCCACCTGCAGGGAGATCGGCCTGCCGTAGAGCCGGGTCAGGGAGTCGGTGAGCCGCTGCTCCTGCTCGCCGGTCATCCGCACGGGGGTGCGGACGTGCGCGACGTAGCGGTCGCGGCGAGCCGCGGCGAGCTCGGACAGCTCCTCGGCCGCGACATCGAGGTTGCGGCTGCGGGGGTTGCGCACCACCTGTTCGAGCAGTGTCGCAGTGACCGGGGTGACCTTCTCGACGAGCACGTCACGCAGCAGGCCGAGGCGCTTGTCGACGGGGGTCGCGGTGTCCGACAGCAACCGCGACAGCTCCGGCTCGCGGTCAAGGATGCGCCCGAACCGGAACAGCTCGTCCTCGACGCGGTCGAGCGAGCCGTCCTTCTCGGCCACCCCGAACGCGGCGGCGCGCGCGAGCGACTCGAGGCCTTCGAGCAGGTCGCCCGCGCGCGACCAGCGGGACTTCACCACGTCCGACACGACGTCCAGCGCCGGGCGGCCGATCTTGCCGTCGAACAGGCGGTCGGCGAGGCCGCCGCGAGCCTCCGACGGAGTCGCCGGGTCGGCCAGCGCGCGGCGCAGCGCATGCTCCCGGCCGAGGAGCCCGACCACGGCGAAGAGGTCGTCGGCCAGGCGCTTGAGGTCGGCCGCCCTGGCGGCGTCGATGTGCTCGTCGAGCCGGGCGGTGGCCGCCCCGAGTGCGTCGCGGCTGGCGGACTGCAGTACGGACCCCATGGGCTAGGCCCCTCCGCCGGTCGTCGCGCGCACGCTGCCCCGCGGCGACGGTAGGCTCTCGATCTCGGACAGGAAGCTCTCGACGGTGTCTCTGCGGGCGCCGTCGTCGTCGAGCGTGGTGCGGATCACCCGCTCGGCCAGCTCCATCGACGCGCCGCCCAGCTCGGCGCGCAGCCTGCGCACCGCCTGGTCCCGGTCGGCCACGAGCTGCTCGCGTCCCCGCTGGAGCATGCGCTCGACCTCGGCCTCCGCCTGCTCCTTGAGCTCCTCGCGGATGCGGGTGGCGTCGGCGCGGGCGTCGTCGCGGATGCGGGCGCCCTCGGCGTCGGCCCGTTGGACGGCGTCGTCGAGGCGGCCTCGGGCGTCTTCCAGCTTGCGCGTGGCCTCCTCGGCCTCGTCGACCTGGCGCTGGACCTCGTCCTGCCGCTTCCTGACCATGGTGCCGACCGGCGGCAGCACGTACTTCCACAGCACGAACAGCATGACGACGAAGCCGACCAGCTCCGCGATGAGCTCCGCCATCAGCGCTGCCCTCCCGCGGTCTGCCGCTCGTCCAGCTCGGCCAGGAAACGCTGCACGGTCTCGTCGTCGTGGTCCACCGGGCGACCGAGGATCCGGCCCGCCAGGTCGGTGGACAAGCCGCCGACCTGCCCGCGCAGCTCCTGGACGGCCTGGGCGCGCTGCTCGGCGAGCTCCTCGGCACCGCGGCGGTGGATCTCGGCGACCTCGCGGTCGGTCTCGGCGCGCATGTCCTCGCGGATGCGCTGCGCGTCGGCCCTCGCCTCGTCCTTGATCGCCGTGGCCTGTGCGCGGGCCTCGGCCAGCGCGGAGTCGTAGCGCTCCCTGGCCTCCGCGAGCCTGCGCTGCGCCGCATCGCGCTCCTCGGCCTGCTTGCGGTTCATCTCGTCCCGCTCGGCCATCGCCTTGGTCAGCGGCGGCACGATGAACCGGTAGAAGAAGAACAGAATCGCCAGGAAGATGACGAAGACGACGATGATCGTCGCGTTGGGGACGAGGAAGTTCGTGGTCCCCGCGGCAAGGATGTACGACTGCTCCATGAAAGGGCCGCTCAGCTCAGGACGAACACGAACAACGCCATGAACGCCAGGTTGATGAAGTACATGCCCTCCACCAGACCGATGATCAGGAACATCGTCGTGTTGAGTCGGCCGGCCGCCTCGGGCTGGCGGGCGACGCCCTGGATGACCGCGGATCCCGCGAGACCGTCACCGATGGCCGCCCCGATCGCACCGCCGCCGAGGGCGAGGCCACCGCCGATCATGGCCAAGCCGAGCGTGACGTTGCCGGTGAGACCTTCGGCGGCCTGCGCCAGAACAACACTCATCTCTCTCCTCATTCCTTTCGCGCCGTCTCGGGGCGGCGCTCACTGCTTCTGGGGGTGGCGTGGGTCTAGTGGTGGGCGGCTTCGTCCTCGCTGCCCACCGCTTCGCTGAAGTAGATCAAGGTGAGCAAGGTGAAGATCAGCGCCTGGATGAGCCCGATGAACATGTCGAAGAGCTTCCAGACCGCGTTGGGCAGCCACAGGATGTAGGCGGGCATCAGCGCGATGACCGCGATCATGATCCCGCCCGCGAAGATGTTCCCGAAGAGCCGCAGCGCCAGGGACGCGGGACGCGCCACGTACTGCGTGATGAACTCGATCGGCGCCAGGAACGCGTAGGGCTGCGTGAAGTGGCCGAAGTAGGCCTTCGCGCCCTTGGCTCGGATGCCCGCCACGTTGACCCAGACGATCACGAGCAGGGCCAGCGGGTAGACCAGGTTGACGTCCGCGGTGGGCGGCGGGATCCAGTGCTCCGTCGGCAGCGCGGCGAGCCAGTTGCAGCACAGGATGAACGCGAAGACGGTGACGCAGAACCCGACGACGCCACGCGGCGTGCGGAGGCCCATCCCTTCCCGCACCTGGCCCTGCACCCACGCGGTCAGAGCCTCGAACGCCACCTGCAGCCCGGACGGACGGCCCTTCGTGGCGCGGCGGGCCATGTAGTAGCCCAGGCCGCACACGATGAGGCCCGCGATCAGCGTGCCGATGATCGTGTCGAGGTTGAACGTGAGCCCGCCGACCTCTGTGGTCCAGTGCTCGCCCGGCGTGATGGTGCCGCCTTCTGCGGCCAGGACCGTGCTCATGCCTGATCGGTCATTTCTGTCGGATCTCCTTGATCAGCGGCAGCATCGAGCTGACGATCGCGAGCACCTGGAACAGCGCGAGCCCGGCGAAGATCGCCATACCCGCGGGACGCACCAGCCACGCCATCACCAACGCGACCACGGTGATCACCGCGAGGCGCCCGAGCACCGAGCCGGAGAAGCGGGCCTTGGACGGACGGCTGGTGGCGAAGCGGGCGACCGAGCGGACCGCCAGCCACATGTTCAGCGTGCCCAGTGCCACGCCGACGACCAGGAACAGGCCGAAGAGGGGGTAGCCGACGAGCACCAGCACCACGACGGCGACGGCGGTGACGACTCCCGCCATGATCGCGGCGCGCCGGAAGGTGGCCAGCGTCACCGGAGGGGTATAGGAGGGCACGCTCCTCGTCATGGGGTGCACCTGCCGTTCACGAGTACCTCTTGAACTGTTTGACGACGTAGACCGTGGCGGCGACGACGCCCAGCGCGAGTCCGATCATCGCGATGAGAGGGAAGGTCCCGGTGGCCAGGTCGCCGAGCCAGCCGAGACCGAAGCCGATCACGACGCAGAGCGCGAGCGTCATGCCCATGGAGAGCAGGTCGCCCAGTTGCGGGCCGTTGCTTGCCACCGCGGGGCTCACCGTCGACGGGCCGGACGTCGTCCGGCCCGGGGGTGGGCTCTCACCAGCTTCTCCTCGCCTCGGCGCCAGAAGGGCTCGTCCGCTGGGTGGGACAAACCGGGCCGATTCCTCCGGCCCGCGACGGGGACGCTACCACAGGGAGAGCGGGTCTCCGGTCGCCCCGTGACCTGCGGGAAACCGGTTCTGGACGATCGGCTTCTACACGCTGTAGTGCATGCCGATGCGCGCGGCGAGGCTCCCCCGCGCCTCGGGGCTCCTCATCTCGGGGCCCGCAGCCTCGGCACGGCGGAGGCGAGCACGGCCACGAGGAGCCCGATGCCCACCGCCCACAACACGACGAACGGGTCGGCGATCAGCGCCAGCGCGACTGCCCCATAGGCCAGCACCCCCGCCCACAGGTAGATGAGCAGCACCGCGCGACGGTGGCTGTGCCCGATCTCCAGCAGGCGGTGGTGCAGGTGCATCTTGTCGGGCGAGAACGGGCTCATGCCCTTGCGGGTGCGGCGGACGACGGCCATCAGCAGGTCCAGCAGCGGCACGAACACCACCGCGGCACCGGCCAGGATCGGCGCGAACAGCGCGATGACGTCCGTCGCGGAGGTACCGGCGTCGGGCACGATGCGGCCCGACGCGGTGGTCGTCGCCGCGGCGAGCATCAACCCGATGAGCATCGAGCCGGAGTCGCCCATGAAGATCCGGGCGGGGTTGAAGTTGTGCGGCAGGAACCCCAGGCATGCTCCCGCCAGCACCACCGCGAGCAGCGCGGGCGAGTACGCACCCGGGTCGTTGCCGTTGGCCTTCACCAGCCCGATCGCGAACAGTGCGGTGGCGGACGCGGCGATCAGCCCGATCCCGGCCGCGAGCCCGTCGAGCCCGTCCACGAAGTTCATCGCGTTGATCAGCGCGACGGTCAGCACCACGGTCAGCAGCACACCCTGGGTCTCCCCCAGGATCAGGAACGAGCCCGAGATCCCGGTCCCCCCGCCGCCCCACGGGATCCAGAACGTGACCCATTGCACCCCGGCGAGCACCAGCAGGCCCGCGGCGGTGGTCTGGCCGGCCAGCTTGGTGATCGCGTCGAGCTCGAAGCGGTCGTCGAGCACCCCGACCACGCCGAGCACGACCACCGCGACGAGCGCGCCGACGACCTCGTCCGAGTAGTCGAACGCGAGCCGCAGCGCCGGCAGCTGGTAGGCCAGCAGCACCCCGGCCAGGACGCCGCCGAGCATCGCCAGCCCGCCCCACCGCGGGGTCGGGGTGGAGTGCACGTCCCGGCCGCGCGGCCAGGCGACCGCCCCGAGCCGCACCGCGAGGACCCGTACGGGCCCGGTGAGCAGGAACGTCACGACCGTCGCGGTCAGCCCGGTGAGCAGGTACTCGCGCAGCGGCAGGACGGCCGATCCGATGACCGGCGCCTGCTGCGCGAGGTCCACCTCAGGGTGCCGCGGGCTCGACGATCGAGAGGTCGATCTCCGGGTACACCGGGAACTTGTCGCACAGCGCGGCGACCCGCGCGCGGGCCTCCTGCACGACCTTGGCCTCGGTCTCGTACTTCGCCTTGCCCGGCTTGCCGTTGACGGTGACCGGCGTGGTGCCGCGCAGGACGTCCACGGCGACCGCGGCGATCTCGTCGACCTCGTCCACCCCCATGCCCAGCGTGGTCAGCGCCGGGGTGCCCAGCCGCAGGCCGCTGGTGTACCAGGGACCGTTCGCGTCGAACGGCAGCGAGTTGCGGTTCAGCGTCATGCCCACCGCGCGCAGCGCCGACTCGGCCTGGCGGCCGGTGAGCCCGAACGACGCCGCGACGTCCGCCAGCACGATGTGGTTGTCCGTGCCCCCGGTCGCCACCCGCGCCCCGCGCCGCTGCAGCCCGTCGGCGAGCGCCCGGGCGTTGTCCACGATGCGGGCCGCGTAGTCCCGGAACGACGGCTGCGACGCCTCCTGCAACGCCAGCGCCTTCGAGGCCATCACGTGCGGCAGCGGGCCGCCGAGCACGGCCGGGCAGCCCTTGTCCACGGCATCGGCGTACTCGGCCGACGACAGGACGATGCCGCCGCGCGGGCCGCGCAGGGTCTTGTGCGTGGTGCTGGTGACGACGTGCGCGTGCGGCACCGGGTCGTAGGCGCCGGTGAACACCTTGCCGGCGACGAGCCCGGCGAAGTGCGCCATGTCGACCATGAACGTCGCGCCCACCTCGTCCGCGAGCTCGCGCATCCTCGCGAAGTCGATCTTCCGCGGGTAGGCGCTGTAGCCGGCCAGCAGGATCAGCGGGCGGACCTCGTGCAGCTGGGTGCGCAGGGCGTCGAGGTCGAGCAGGCCGGTCTCCCGGTCCACGGTGTACCCGCGGGCGTCGAACAGCCGCGACGAGATGTTGAACCGGTAGCCGTGGGTGAGGTGGCCGCCCGAGTAGTAGTCCATCCCGAGCAGGCGCTGGTCGTGCAGCTCGGTGCGCAGGGCGGCGAACTGCTCGTCCGAGAGCGCCGAGACGTTCTTCACATCGAGCCGCTCGAGGAAGCGGTCCTCGACGCGGGTGGCGAGGATCGCGATGAACGCGACCAGGTTCGCGTCGATGCCCGAGTGCGGCTGCAGGTAGGCGTGCTCGGCGCCGAACAGCGCCTTCGCCAGCTCCGCACCGTGCGACTCGATGGCGTCGACGTTGTCGCAGCCCGCGTAGAACCGGTGCCCCGCCGACCCCTCGGCGTACTTGTCGGTGAGCAGGTTGCCCATCGCCTGCTGGACGGCCAGCGACGCGTAGTTCTCGCTGGCGATGAGCTTGATGTTCGACCGCTGGTCGACCAGCTCGGCGACGACCCGGTCGGCGACCAGCGGGTCCACCGACCGCATCTGGTCCAGCGACGCGTAGAACGTCAGCGCGGCGGGATCGGGGCGGCCACCGCCGAGGCGGCGGAGGTAACGCTCGACGATGAGGTCGGGCTGGTCGGTCGGCATCGTCGTACTCCTCCTCGCCACGTCTGCGGCCGCGTCAGTCTCTCACAGCGCCACTCGCCACGCCCTGCTGAGGCGCGCACCCACCAGCGCACGTGCGCGGCCAGGCCATCCTCCAGCGGCGTGGGCGCCAGCCCGAACGTCTCCTGCGCGGCCCGCGAGTCGAGCACGAACGGCCGCGTGAACTGGTGGCGCACCTCTTCCAGCTCGCGGACGAACGGCACGGCGAGGCCGAGGGCGCGCACCAGCAGGTGCGGCGGCACCACGACGCCCCGGTCCCGCACACCGGCGATCGCCGCCATCCGGGTCGCGATCTCGCGCAGCGACACCGCCGGGGCCGTCGGCACGTGCCAGGCACGGCCCCACGCGCGGTCGTCACCGGCGAGCGCGACCAGGGTGCGGGCCACGTCCGGGACGTAGGTGAACGAGTGCGGCACGTCGAGGTCGGCCTGCATCACCAGCGGGCGCTTGCCCGCCAGCAGCCGCGGCATGAAGTACTGCCCCAGGTGGCTCGTTCCGACCGGCCCCGGCCCGTAGAAGTCGGACGCCCGGGCCTCGGTGACGCGGGCCCGCCCGGCGTCCTGGGCTGCGAGCATGTCGGCCCACATCCGGTTGCGCACCCGGCCCTTGGGTCCGGTCGCGGCGAGCGGGGTCTCCTCGGTCATCGGGCCGTCGACCGGGCCGTAGCCGTACAGGTTGCCCATGGCGACCAGGCCGGCCCCGGTGCGCTCCGCCGCGGTGAGCAGCGACGACGCGAGCGGCGGCCAGTCGGTGAGCCACTTGTCGTAGGGCGGGTTGGCGCAGTTGTAGAGCGCGACGGCGCCGCGGGTCAGCGCGGTGAGGCGCTCGGCGTCGGTGGCGTCGGCCGCCACGCGCTCGACGCCCTCCCGGTCGGGCCCGGAGCCGCGGCGGGTGACGATCCGGACGGTGTGCCCCGCGTCGACCAGCAGGTTCGCCACGGCGCTACCGATCGCGCCCGACCCGACGATCACGTGCTGAGCCATCTCGTTCTCCTTTGTGAGCAGTGCTCTCTCTTCACATCACTGTTCTCGCTTCGTCTCGCTCATGTCAAGAGCACTGCTCTCGTTTGTTGCCGCTGCTCCGGTTCCGTGGAACACTCCGGCCGTGACCGCAGCCGGAACCCGCGCCCGCGTCCGGGCCGCCCTGACCCGCGAGATCGTCGACGCCGCGCGCCGGCACCTCGCCACGGACGGCGCGGCCGGGCTGTCGTTGCGGGCCGTGGCCCGCGAGCTCGGCATGGCCTCGTCGGCGGTGTACCGCTACTTCCCGAGCCGCGACGAGCTGCTCACGACGCTGATCGTCGAGGCGTACGACGCGCTGGGCGCCGCCGCGGAGGAGGCGGCGGAGAAGGCGGCGCGCGACGGCCTCCGGGCGCGGCTGCACGCGGCCTGCGGCGCGGTCCGCGGCTGGGCGCTGGCGCACCCGCACGAGTACGCGCTGGTCTACGGCTCGCCGGTGCCCGGCTATGCGGCGCCGCAGGCGACGATCGGACCCGCGGCCCGGGTCGGGGCGGTGCTCAGCCGGATCGTGGCGGACGGCGTCGCGGCCGGGGTCGTCGATCCGGGAACGGGTGGGGCGGACGCGGCCCTGGCTCCGGGCGCCGCGGAGGCGGTGGGACTCCCGGTCGACCCCGAGGCGACCGTCGGCGCCCGGGTCGTCCAGGTCTGGACGGCGCTGTTCGGGTTGATCAGCTTCGAGGTGTTCGGCCAGCTGCACAACGTCGTGGACCGCCGCGAGGAGTTCTTCCACGACGCGGTCGAGCGCCTCGGCGACCTGCTCGGCCTGCCCCGCGGACCGGTGTCGGAAGCCGCGTCAGAACTCCGTCCTGACGTGCGGTCGGCGCTCAGGCGGTGGCGACCTCGCGGCCCAGCACCTCGGCGATCTCCGCCACCGGAACTGCGCCCTCGCGCAGCACCCGCGGCTCGTCGCCGGTCAGGTCGACGATCGTCGACGCGACGCCCGACCCGGCACGGGCCGCCGTCGAGGTACACCGCGACCGCACCCCCGAGCTGCTCGGTCGCCTCGGCGACCGTGGTGGCCGGCGGGCGGCCGGAGACGTTCGCGCTCGACACGGCCATCGGCCCGATCTCGCGCAGGAGCTCCAGCGCGACGGGGTGCAAGGGCATCCGCAGCATGACCGTGCCGCGGGTGACGCCGAGGTCCCAGGTCAACGAGGGCGCGTGCGGCAGCACCAGCGAGAGCCCGCCCGGCCAGAACGCCTCCACCAGCTCGCGCGCCGCCGCGGGGACGGTGGTGACCAGGCCGTCGATGGTGTTCCACGACCCGACGAGCACCGGGACGGGCATGTCCGGCCCCCGGCCCTTCGCCGCGAGCAGCGACCGCACCGCCGCGCCGGTGAACGCGTCGGCGCCCAGGCCGTAGAGGGTGTCGGTGGGGAGCACCACGAGCTGCCCGGAGCGCACGGCTCGGGCGGCGGCGGCGAGACCGGCGAGGCGCGCGTCGGGATCGGCGCAGTCGTAGGTGGGCGGGACGCCAGGCACACTCACGCGCGGCAGGTTATGCCCGCCATGGAGCGAACGGGGCGTTGGGTACATCTAGCGCACCGAACGCCGCGTTCGCTCAGCTCGAACCGTGCGCCGGGCGGTCGCGAAGCGGGGGCGGCCCGCGAGATCGCGGTGCTCCTCGACGTCCGTCAGCACCCGGCGGCGGCGCAGCAGCTCCGGCACCGCGTCGGCGTGGGTGTCGTCGTGCTCGATCCCGAGCCGGCCACCGTGCCGCAGCAGCGCCGCCGCCGCCGTCACGACCGCCCGGATGATCTCCAGGCCGTCGGGGCCGCCGAAGACCGCGCCCGGCGGGTCGAAGGAGGCCACCTCCGGCGGCACCGGCGTGCCGTCGGGCACGTACGGCGGGTTGCACAGCACCAGGTCGACGTGGGTCTCGAGGTCGGGCAGCAGGTCCGGCCAGCGCACGTCCGCGGCGTGCAGCGCGACCGGCGTGCCCCCGGCTGCGGCGTGCGCCTCGACGTTGCGCCGGGCCCACGACAGCGCCGCGGGGTCCGCCTCGACGGCATGCACGACGGCGTCCGGCCGGCATGCCGCGATCCCCAGTGCGAGCGCGCCCGAACCCGTGCACAGGTCCACGACCAGCGGCGACGTGACGTCCGCGATCGCCTTCAGGCCCCACTCCAGCAGCAGCTCGGTCTCCGGGCGCGGCGTGAACACCCCCGGACCGACGGCCAGGGTCACCGGGCCGAACACCGCGGTACCGAGGAGGTGCTGCAGCGGTTCGCGGGCCGCGCGCCGCGCGACCAGCTCCCGGTAGCGCTCCAGCACGTGCTCGTCGACCAGCGGCACCATCACCAGCCGCCCCCGCGGGACGCCGACGACGTGCGCGGCGAGCAGCTCGGCGTCGACCCGCGGGCTGGCCACGCCCGCAGCGGCGAGTTCCCGCTCGGCCTCGAGGACCGCGACCCGGAGCGGATGCCGGACTTCACGCCGTCCGGCGACCGCTTCGGCCCGCTCCGCGGCGGCCAGCGCGGCGAGCAGGTCCCCGAGGTCGCCGTCGAGCACCGCCGACAGGTTGTAGGCCTTGTAGCCGATGCGGTGGTCGGAGATCCGGTTCTCCGGGTAGTTGTAGGTGCGGATGCGCTCGGAGCGGTCGACGGTGCGCACCTGCAAGCGCCGGTCCGCCGACGCCTTGGCCGCCGCCTCCTCCTCGGCCAGCGCCTGCAGCCGCGAGCGCAGCACCTCCATGGCCCGCGCGCGGTTCTGCAGCTGGGAACGCTCGTTCTGGCAGGACACGACGATCCCCGTGGGCAGGTGCGTGATCCGCACGGCGGAGTCGGTGGTGTTGACGCTCTGCCCACCGTGCCCGGACGAGCGGAAGACGTCGATCCGCAGGTCCTTCTCGTCGATCTCGACGGCGGCCTCGGCGCCGGTGTCCGGGTAGACGAGCACGCCGGCCGCAGAGGTGTGCACGCGGCCCTGCGACTCGGTGACCGGCACCCGCTGCACGCGGTGCACGCCGCCCTCGAACTTGAGCGCGGCCCACACCCCGTCGGGGTCGGAGGCACGCGAGCGGATGAGCAGCGTGACGTCCTTGTAGCCGCCCAGGTCGGAGTCGGTGCCGCCGAGGATCTCGGCCTTCCAGCTGCGGCGCTCGGCATAGCGCAGGTACATCCGCACCAGGTCGGCGGCGAACAGGGCCGACTCCTCGCCGCCCTCCCCCGACTTGACCTCCATGATCACGTCGTCGCCGTCGTGCGGGTCGCGCGGCACGAGCAGCTCGGCGAGGCGGGTCTCGAGCTCCTCGACCCGGGCGTGCTGCGCGCGGACCTCGTCGGCGAACGACGGGTCCTCGGCCACGAGCTCCCGGGCGGCGACCTCGTCGCCGCGGGCCGTCGCCAGCTCACGTGCGGCGGCGACGACCGGGCCGAGCTCGGCGTAGCGCCGGCCGAGCTTGCGGGCCTGCGCGGCGTCGGCGTGCACCGACGGGTCGGCCAGCGCACGCTCCAGCTCGGCGTGCTCCCCGAGCAGCGTGTCGAGCGACGCGGTCATCGGCCCTCCCTCAGATCCGGCGCGCGTCGTGGCCGGATCGGTCACAGACACGAAAACGGCGCCCACCAGAGCCGGTGGGCGCCGTTGTTCGAGCTACTTGCCGCCTCGCACGGGGCGCTTGCCGTAGCGCGCCTCGAAGCGGGCGACGCGACCGCCGGAGTCGAGGATCTTCTGCTTGCCGGTGTAGAACGGGTGGCAGGCCGAGCAGACCTCGACGTGGATCTGGCCGCCGCGGGCGGTGCTGCGGGTGGTGAACTGGTTCCCGCAGCCGCACGTGACCGTGGTCTCGTGGTAGTCGGGGTGGATACCGCTGCGCACTGGGATGTTCCTCTCGAAAGATGCGGTCGCCGGGTCCTCGACGAGGTGAACCGGAACCGCGGTGCGGACACCAGATTGAACCATCTCGACCGGCCCGGCTGTTCCCGGGGTCAGCGGCAGGCCGCGCTGCCCTGATCGACGTCCGCGCCGTCCGTCGCGTGGAACCGCCAGTCGTAACGGTCGGGCTGCAGGGTCAGCGCCAGCACCCCGAACGAGCTGTTCCAGCGCACCTCGCTGTTCGGTTTCGCATCGCCGAACCCGCGCAGATCGCGGCCACCGGTGCCGACGACGAACTCCGCCATGCCCTCCTCCGCCGTCGCGCGCCCCGAGTCGCGCTGCGGCGCGAACCGCTCGTAGCTGTGCTCGTGGCCGTTGAGGACGACGTCGACCCCCTCGTCCTGCAGCGCCTGCCACAGGCCGGAGACGGACTCGTCGTCGCCGTACTCGTCACCGGAGGAGAACCGGGGGCGGTGGAAGGCGGCGAGGGTGCAGCGCGCGGAGCTGCTGTTCAGGTCGTCGGCCAGCCACTGCAGCTGCTCGCCGTCCGGGCCGCAGTCGACGTCCGCGCACTCCGAGTTCAGCACGACGACGTGCCAGGCACCCACGTCGAAGGAGTACCAGCCCTCGCCGCGGTGGCCCGCCCGGTCACCGAAGTAGTCCCAGTAGGCGTCCGGCCCGTTGCCGTAGTACTCGTGGTTCCCGACGACGGCGTGGGTCCGGTCCAGGAACCGGCCCCAGCTCGCGTCGTAGACCTTGAGCGAATCCGGGGTGACCTCCTCGTACGCGGTGTCGCCGAGCACGAGCACGGCGTCCGGGTTCAGGCCCTCCACCAGGTCCGCCGTGGCCTCCTGCTGGCACTGGGACGGCGTCTCCTCGATGTCCGGCCCGCAGGCGACGTCCCCGGCGGCGACGAGCAGTGCGGCGGGCGCATCCGGGGTCGAGGGTCGGCCGGATCCCGGCGTCGGAGTGCGGGCCGGCGCGGCGCAGCCGGCCAGGAGCAGCGCAGCCAGCACGAAGACGGCCACGGCAGGAAGCCGTGACCGTCTCGGCGAGCCGGTGCTCAGTCGTCGTTCCCCGGCGTGCTCTTGGCCACCTGCATGAGGAACTCGATGTTCGTGCGGGTCTTGCGCAGCTGCTCGAGCAGCAGGTTGATGGCCTGCTGGTCGTCCAGTCCGCCGAGCACGCGCCGGAGCTTCACCATCACCGCGTACTCGTCGGGCGACATGAGCAGCTCTTCCTTGCGCGTGCCCGAGTCGCCGACGTCGATGGCCGGGAAGATCCGCTTGTCCGCGATCTTGCGGTCCAGCCTGAGCTCGGCGTTGCCGGTGCCCTTGAACTCCTCGAAGATCACCGTGTCCATCGTGGACCCGGTCTCGACCAGCGCGGTTGCGAAGATCGTCAGCGAGCCGCCGCCCTCGATGTTGCGCGCCGCGCCGAGGAAGCGCTTCGGCGGGTAGAGCGCCGTGGAGTCGACACCGCCGGACAGGATCCGGCCGGACGCGGGCGCAGCCAGGTTGTACGCCCGGCCGAGGCGCGTGATGTTGTCCAGCAGCACGACGACGTCGTGCCCCATCTCCACCAGGCGCTTCGCCCGCTCGATCGACAGCTCCGCGACCGTGGTGTGGTCCGTCGGCGGCCGGTCGAACGTCGAGGCGATGACCTCGCCCTTCACCGACCGCTGCATGTCGGTGACTTCCTCGGGCCGCTCGTCGACGAGGACGACCATGAGGTGGCACTCGGGGTTGTTCGTGGTGATCGCGTTCGCGATGTTCTGCATGATCGTGGTCTTGCCGGCCTTCGGCGGCGACACGATCAGCGCGCGCTGACCCTTGCCGACCGGCATCACCAGGTCGATGACGCGGGTGGTCAGCTTGTGCGGCTCGGTCTCCAGGCGCAGCCGCTCGTTCGGGTAGAGCGGCGTGAGCTTGGTGAACTCGGGCCGGTTGCGGGCGACCTCCGGGTCCTGCCCGTTCAGGGTGTCCACGCGGACCAGGGGGTTGAACTTCTGCCGGCTCTGCTCGCCCTCGCGGGGCTGGCGCACGGCACCGGTGACGGCGTCGCCGCGGCGCAGGCCGTAGCGGCGGACCATCGACAGCGACACGTAGACGTCGGTCGGCCCGGCCAGGTAGCCGGTGGTGCGGACGAACGCGTAGTTGTCGAGGATGTCGACGATGCCGGCGACGGGCAGCAGCACGTCGTCGTCGCGGACCTCGGTGTCGACGGTGTTCTGCCCGCCCTGCTGGCCGGGGCGGTCGCGGTCGCGGCCCCGGCGACGGTCGCGGAAGCGGCGTCCACGCCGGCCGCGGCCGTCGTCGTCGCCGTCGCCGTCGTCGTCGCGGGAGTCGCGGTTGTCGCGCTGGCTCCGCTCGTCCGGGCGGCCGCCGCGGTCGTCGTTCCGATCGTTCCGGTCCGTGCGCGGGCCGCGGTCGTCGGTGCGGTCCGTGCGGGGGCCGCGGCTGCGCCGTTCTCTCGGGCACCGTTCTCTCGGGCACCGTTCTCGCGACCGCCGTCGCGCCGGCCGCCCTCGCCGGCGCCCTCCGGCGTGGTCTCGGGAGCGACGTCGATGGTCGGAGTGGCCACAGATGCACCGTTCTCGCCCTGGTCAGGGCGGTCGGCCCGGTCACCGCGCGCACGGCGCTGGCGCGAGCGTCGGGGAGTGGTCTCGCCGTCGGTCTCGACGGCGGGGGGAGCAGCGGGGGCCTCGGCCGGCTGCTCGGGAGCAGCGACCTCGGGGGCGAGGACGGGCTGGGCGGGCGGAGCCGCCTCGGCGGCCGGCACCTCGAGCAGTGCCGCCGGCGCCTCGTCGGTGGTGGCGGGCACGCCGCCGTCGGCGGTCGCGGCGCCCTTGCGCGGCGAGCCGGCAGGACGCGAGGCGACCCGCCGACGCCGGGCGGTGGCGGGCGCCTCGTCCACTGTGGACTCGGACGCGGCCGTGCCGTCGCCGTTCATGCTGGTCGCCGCAGGTGTCGGCAGCGCGAGCTGGGGGGCGGGGCCACCCGCCTGGCGCTCCTTGATCGCGGCGATGAGGTCGCCCTTGCGCATCTTCGCGGTGTCCGCGATGTTCAACTCACCCGCGAGCTGGCGCAGCTCCGCGAGCACCATCGTGCTCAGGCCCCTGCGGCGGGTGGGGGCGGCGGTGCCGCCCGGGGTGTCCGGAGCGCCCGCTTCGGGCGCGGTACCGGTGGTGACGAGATCGGTCTCGCTCACGAAGGTCCTTCCTGACCGACCGGGGACATTCCCGGGTCAGCGGATTTCATGCTCATCCGGACGGTGTGCCGGACGACTGTCGGGTTGAGCGCGGCGTCGGCAGCCGTCCCGAACGGGCAGGGCGACGATCGTCGCGGTTCCGGGGAAGGGCCGCTCGGGCGGTTTGCGGGAAATCCGGCTCGAGTGGCCACGCGGATTTGCGTGGATCGCCGTTGCGCCACCGAGGGTAGACGTATCCGTCTGCGGCGGCAACAACCCCCCACCCCGACACGCCGTGATCAGCTGGCCTCGACGGTGACCCCGAACGGGTCGACCGGCAGGCGCATCACGGTGAAACCGTGCAGGTCGAGCCCGGACGGCAGCGCGCCGTTCGTGGTCAGCGCCAGGACGGTCGGTCCGGCGCCGGAGATGACGGCCGGAACGCCTGTCGCGCGGAGCCCGTCGACCAGTGCCGCCGACTCCGGATAGGCCGGCCGCCGGTACTCCTGGTGCAGCCGGTCCGCGGTGGCGGGCATCAGCAGGCCAGGACGCTGTGTGAAAGCGAGAACGGCGAGCGCGGTACGGCTTCCGGTGAACGCGGCGTCCGCGAGCGGAACCATGTCGGGAAGCAGCCCCCGCGTCGTGGCGGTGGACGATTCGACCTCCGGGATGAGCGCGACGGGCGCAATGCCGGGGTGCGCATCGACCCGTACAGCGTCGAACCGGTCGTCGTTATTCCACGCGACGACGAATCCTCCGAACAGGCTCGCCGCCGCGTTGTCCGCGTGCCCCTCCATGCCGGCCGTGATCTGCAGCAACGCGTCGCTCTCGGCGGCGACGTCGCGGCCCGCGAGCGCCGCGGCGGCAGCCGCGCCCGCGACGACGGCGGCGGCCGAACTGCCGAGGCCGCGCGCGTGCGGGATCGCGTTGCGGCAGCGCAGGTGAAGCCCGGGGGGTGCGTCGCCGAACACCGCGAACGCGCGACGCAGGGCACGGACGACGAGATGCCGCTCGTCGCGGGGCACGCCGGCCCCGGCCCCGTCGACCTCGACCGTCAGGCCGTCCGGGGCGACGGCGACGTCCACCTCGTCGTAGAGCGCCAGGGCGAGGCCCAGCGAGTCGAACCCCGGCCCGAGGTTCGCCGACGACGCCGGGACCCGGACCCGGACCTCGGCGGGCCTACCCACGGTCCACTCCGCGCGGTGGGCGGTGACCCTGCCGGCGGACCGACGGGGTGGCCGGGGATTGCAGCAGGGTGGCCCTGCTCCGATCGGATTGCAGTAAAGCCACCATGCTGCAATCCCCCGACGCTGCCGCGTGCCCGATGCTGACCCCCGTCACCGCAGTCGCCAGGCTCGCCGGCTGTCGATGCAGGCGGCGGTCGGGACGAAGGGCTTCGCCTGACGACCGCGTCACCGCAGCTCCAGCGCATCCGCCACGGCACCCGGGTCGATGGGCACGACCGTCGGCTCGGGGGCGCCGAGCAGCGCCGTGTCCGGATCCTTGAGGCCGTGCCCGGTCACCGTGCACACCACCAGCGATCCTTGCGGCAACGTCGCGTTCTCCGCCGACTGCAGCAACCCCGCCACGCTCGCCGCCGACGCCGGCTCGACGAACACCGCCTCGCGCGCCGAGAGCAACCGGTACGCCGCGAGGATCTCGTCGTCCGTCACCGCCGCGAACCGGCCGTCCGACTCGTCACGCGCCGCGACCGCCTGCGTCCACGACGCGGGCGCCCCGATCCGGATCGCGGTCGCGATCGTCTCGGGGTGCCGCACCGGCGCACCGTGCACCAGCGGGGCCGCGCCCGCGGCCTGGAATCCGAACATCCGCGGCAGTGCGTCGATCACGCCGTCCTTGGCGTACGCGCGGTAGCCCGCCCAGTACGCGGTGATGTTGCCGGCGTTGCCGACGGGCAGGCAGTGGATGTCCGGGGCGCGGCCGAGCACGTCGCAGATCTCGTACGCGGCGCTGGCCTGGCCGGCGATGCGGGTCGGGTTGACCGAGTTGACCAGCGCGGCGACCGGGTAGTCCTGTGCGGTCTTGCGGGCGAGCTCCAGGCAGTCGTCGAAGTTGCCGTCGATCTGCAGGATCCGCGCGCCGTGCGCGACGGCCTGCGCGAGCTTGCCGAGCGCGATCTTGCCCTGCGGGACGAGCACCGCGCAGCTCATGCCCGCACGGGCGGCGTAGGCGGCCGCGGAGGCCGAGGTGTTGCCGGTCGACGCGCAGATCACCCCCTGCTGGCCGCGGGCCAGCGCGTCCGTGACCGCCATCGTCATCCCACGGTCCTTGAACGACCCCGTCGGGTTCGCCCCGTCGACCTTGAGGAACACCTCGCAGCCGACGCGGTCCGACAGGTGCGGCGCCGGGAGCAGCGGCGTCCCGCCCTCACCGAGGGTGACGATCTTCCAGCCGGGCTCGACGGGCATCCGGTCCCGGTAGGCCTCGATCACCCCGGGCCACGCGCGGGTGGCTCCGTCCGTGATCACAGCCTTCATGTGCCCACCTCCGGTGCCGTGCGCCCCAGGTCCTCGACCCGCACCACGCTGTCCACGCCGCGCACCGCGTCCAGCCCGCTGAGCACGTCGACCGTGGCGGCCAGCGCCGCCTCCGGCGCCGCGTGCGTGACGACGACCAGCCGCGCGTCGCCGTCGCCCTCCCCGCGACCGCCCGTCTGGCGCACCGCCGCGATGCTCACGTCGTGCCGGGCGAACTCCCCCGCGATGGTCGCGAGCACACCGGCACGGTCCGCCACGTCCAGGCTCACGTGGTAGCGGGTGGGCACGCTGCCCATCGGGCGCACCGCAAGGTTGGCGTGCGCCGACTCCCGCGGCCCGCGCCCGCCGATCACCCGGTTGCGCGCCACCGCCACGACGTCGCCGAGCACCGCGCTCGCCGTCGGCGCCCCGCCGGCGCCCTGCCCGTAGAACATCAGCTGCCCGGCCGCCTCGGCCTCGACGAACACCGCGTTGAACGCCCCGTCCACCGAGGCCAGCGGATGCCCGGCCGGGATCATCGCCGGGTAGACCCGGGCGGAGACGCTCTCGGGGTAGGTCCCGTCCGCCGGGGTCCGCTCGCAGATCGCCAGCAGCTTGATCACGAAGCCGAGCCCGGCGGCGGCCGCGATGTCCCCGGCGCTGACGTCGCGAATGCCCTCGCAGTGCACGTCCGCGCTGGTCACGCGCGTGTGGAAGGCCAGGGAGGCGAGGATCGCGGCCTTGGACGCGGCGTCGTAGCCGTCGACGTCCGCGCTCGGGTCGGCCTCGGCGTAGCCCAGCCGGGTGGCCTCGTCCAGCGCGTCCGCGTAGCTCGACCCCGACGCCGTCATCGCGGAGAGGATGAAGTTCGTGGTGCCGTTGACGATCCCGGCCACGCGGGTGATCCGGTCGCCTGCCAGCGACTCCCGCAGCGGCCGCAGCAGCGGGATCGCCCCCGCCACGGACGCCTCGTAGTACAGGTCGACGCCGGACGCGTCGGCCGCCTCGGCCAGCGCCGCGCCGTCCTCGGCCAGCAGCGCCTTGTTCGCCGTGACCACCGACTTGCCGGCCTTCAGCGCCTCCAGCAGCAGTGTCCGGGCCGGCTCGATGCCACCGATCACCTCGACGACCACGTCCACGTCGTCGCGCACCACGAGCGCGGCGGCGTCCGTCGTCACGAGGTCGCCCAGCTCGGGGTGCCGGTGCGGGCGGCGCACGGCCACCCCGACCAGCTCGAGACGGGCCCCGACGCGCGCCGCCAGCTCGTCGCCCTGCTCCCGCAGCAGCCGCACGACCTGGGCGCCGACGGTGCCGCAACCGAGCAGAGCGACCCGTACGTGACTGTGCTGACGCGTTCGCTCGCAAGCTCGCTCATCGCTCTCCCTCGCTACGCTCGGTCGGCGCTTCGCCGCAGCGCTGTGTCTAATGGTGAGCTCGCAAGCTCGCTCACGACACCTCCAGGCGGAACTGGTCGTCGACGGTCTCGCGGCGCAGGATCACGCGCGCCGCCCCGTCGCGCACGGCGACCACCGCCGGGCGCGGCAGCCGGTTGTAGCTGCTCGCCATCGAGTAGCAGTACGCCCCGGTGGCGGCCACCGCCAGCAGGTCGCCCGCGGCGAGGTCCGCGGGCAGCCAGCAGTCGCGCACCACGATGTCACCCGACTCGCAGTGCTTGCCGACCACCCGCGAGAGCACGCTCTCGTCCGTCCCGCTCCCGCGCGACACCAGCCGGACGTCGTACTCCGCGTCGTACAGCGCCGTCCGGATGTTGTCGCTCATCCCGCCGTCCACGCTGACGTAGCGGCGGGCGGCACCGGTCAGCGGCACGTCCTTGAGGGTGCCCACCTCGTAGACGGTCACGGTGCCCGGCCCGGCGATCGCCCGGCCCGGCTCGACCGCGATCGCGGGAGCGGCCAGCCCCGCCGCGGCGCACTCGCGGGCGACGATCGCGCGCAGCTCGTCCGCCAGGCCCGGGACGTCGATGGGGTCGTCGACGGGCCGGTAGGCGATGCCGAAGCCGCCGCCGAGGTCGAGCGTGTGCACCGACGCGAGCGCGTCCGGGCCGTGCTCGCGGTGCAGCTGCGCGAGGAACCGGACGACGCGGTGCGCGGCGACCTGGAACCCCTCGGTGTCGAAGATCTGGCTCCCGATGTGGCTGTGCAGCCCGACCAGCGTGAGCGCACCCGCCTTCAACACCCGCTGGGCCGCCTCGGCGGCGTCGCTCGTGGGCCCGCCCGTGATCGAGAAGCCGAACTTCTGGTCTTCGTGCGCGGTCGCGATGAACTCGTGGGTGTGCGCCTCGACGCCCACGGTGAGCCGGATCATCACCGGCACCGTCGCGCCGCGATCGCGGGCCACGGCGTCGAGCCGGGCGATCTCCTGCAGCGAGTCGACCACGACGTACCCGACGCCCGCCTCGACCGCCACGACCAGCTCGTCGATCGACTTGTTGTTGCCGTGGAACGCGATCCGCTGAGCCGGGAAGCCCGCCCGCAGCGCGACCGCGAGCTCGCCACCGCTGCAGACGTCCAGGCTCAGCCCCTCGTCGGCGACCCAGCGGGCGACCTCCGTGCACAGGAACGCCTTGGCGGCGTAGTGCACCGACCGCGCCCCGAACGCGGTGGCGAACTCCGCCGCACGCGACCGGAAGTCGGCCTCGTCGATGACGAAGAGAGGTGTGCCGTACCGCTGCGCGAGGTCGCGGACGTCCACGCCGCCCAGCACGACCACACCGTCGTCGCCGCGGCGGGCACCGCGCGGCCACACCGCGGGGGCCAGCGCGTCGAGGTCGGCGACACTGCCCGGGTGCGCGCCTGCGGACTCGGCCGGGTGCAGCACACCGGCGTGCAGCGGACCGGCGGGATGGGCGTTCACTGCCTGTTCTTCATGGGGAGAGTCCTCACTAGATCCGCACCGTCACAATTTTTCTGGCGCGCTCGATTCCGAGCAGCCCGAGCCCGTTCGCCAGTACCCGGCGCGCGGCGACCACCAGTGCCAGCCGCGCCCGGTGCAGGTCCGTGACGTCCGCGTCGCCCCTCGGGAGCGCCGGGCAGGTGTCGTGGACGTCGAAGAAGGCGCCGGCCAGCGCCTCGAGGTGGCGGGCGACGCGGTGCGGCTCGCCCGATGCCACCACGGCCGGGAAGTGCCCGATCGCGCAGATCAGCTCACCCTCGCAGGGATGGGTGAGCGGCCGCAGGTCCGTGCCGACGTCGACGCCGAGGTCGACGGCGTTGCGGAGCAGCGACGCCGCGCGGGCGTGGGCGTACCGGACGCGGAAGAAGGGTTCGTCGACGGTGCGCCGGTCGTCGACGGCCCGGCCGCGGACGAGCCCGTACCGCGCCGCGTCCACACCCACGGCCGCGACGAGTCCCGCGGGCGCGTTGCGCACCAGCAGGTCCGCCGCGTCCTCGACGGCGGCCGCCCGTTCCAGCCCGTAGTCCTCGCCCGCGGCCAGCACCTCCGCCACCAGCGCACCTCGGCCGTCGGCCGTCATCCGCAGGTTCAGGAACCCGGGACCGGCCACCTCGGCGTCCGCCACCTCGGGCCTGCGGACCAGCGCGTCGGCCAGCCAGCCCGCCAGGTCGCGCGCGGCGACCCCGGCCCGGCCCGCGGCGCGCAGCGCGACGCTCGTGGCGTACTCGCCGTGGGCGGGGTTGCGCGGGCCGCTCGATCCCGGCGTCGGCCGGCAGCGCCGCAGGGTCCAGCCCCCGGACGGCCAGCACCTCGGACGCGGCGGCGCGCACGAGGTCGTCGAGCAGGGCGGGGGTCACGGGCCGATCCTAATTCGTTGCAACTCTGGATCTCCGCCGTGCTCCGCTGTGGCGGAGATCCAGAGGCAGACATTGGCCCGGGGGCTTCTCAAACCCCTCTCAGGCGGCGCTCCTAGACTCGGTGGCCGGGGAACGCCAGGGCCGTCCGAGGGACGGTCCGCGGAGGGTCGGGACGGTCGATGGTCAGCGGCAAGAGCAGCAAGGCCGTGCGCAACGCGCGCGCCTCGGTGGTGACGAAGCGAGCCATCCCGTGGGGAACCATCGCCGCAGTCGCGGTCGTGGTCCTGCTCGCCGTCGGCGTCTTCGGCTACGGCTACACGGCGAACCGGGCCAAGGAGGAACACCAGGCGGCCCTCGCCAAGTTCACGCCGTCCGCGCGAGAACAAGGACCCGTCGCTGCAGATCGCGGGCATCGTCAACCAGCAGTACGCGGGTGGTCAGCACGTGACGCCGGACAAGCAGGTCGCCTACACCCACAGCCCGCCGTTCGGCGGCGCGCACGACGGCTACTGGGCCGCATGCAACGGCGTCGTCTACCCGACCGCCGTGCGCAGCGAGAACCTCGTGCACTCCCTGGAGCACGGCGCGGTCTGGATCGCCTACAACCCGGACCAGGTCAGCGGAGACGCGCTGAGCACCCTGTCGAAGAAGGTCGACGGCGAGCGCTACATGGTGATGTCGCCCTACCCGGGCCTCGACTCCCCCGTCTCGCTGCAGTCCTGGGGCCACCAGCTCAAGGTCGGCGACGTGGCCGACCCCCGCATCGACGAGTTCATCTCGTCGCTGAAGCAGAACCAGTACACCCACCCCGAGGTCGGCGCGAGCTGCGACGCCACCGGGCCCGGCGCCTTCGACCAGGACAACCCGCCGCCGTTCGCCGCCGCGCCGGCCCCCGGCACCCCCGGGTCGGAGCCCGAGACCGGCTCGACCCCGGCCAGCGTCGCACCCGACGCCCCGGCCCCGATGCAGATGACCGTCGAGGCCCCACCGACACCCCCCGCCGAACGCCGGGGGTGGGCGCGGCCGCTGATCGCGGTGCTGGCGGCGGTCGGGCTGCTGCTGTTCGGCGCCGCCGCGGGCCTGCTGATCCGGCTGCCCGGCTCGTCGGCGACCTCGACGCCGGCCGCCGACTCGGTGGACGTCGGGTTCGCCCAGGACATGTCCGTGCACCACCAGCAGGCCGTGCAGATGGCCTCCTGGGAACGCGACCACACCACGGACCCCGCGTTGAAACAGCTCGCGTTCGACATCGAGACCACCCAGCTCCAGCAGATCGGCCGCATGCAGGGCTGGCTGGGGCTGTGGGGCATGGCGTCGGACCCGCCCGGCGGCAAGCACATGGCGTGGATGGCGTCGCCGGACCACTCCCACTCGGTCGACGGCCGGAGGCGGCGTCGACTCGATGCCGGGAATGGCCACGTCGGACCAGCTCCGCGCCCTGCGCGCGGCGTCGGGCGACCAGATGGACGTGCTGTTCCTGCAGCTCATGCTCCGCCACCACGAGGGCGGCGTGATCATGCTGCAGTACGCGTCCGAGCACGCCTCGGTGCCGGAGGTGCGCAACCTCGCGGCGCAGATGCTCAGCGCGCAGTCGAGCGAGAGCGAGTACCTGAAGCAGCTCCTCGCCGCCCGCGGGGGGACGCCGATCCCGCTCTGATGCGCGCGGGGCGTCCAGGCCCTCGGGGTCGCACCGCCGCGGCGCGCGCCGCCGCGCACCGCAGTGGCCGGCCGCCACGTGCGCTGCACCGCAGCCGCCGCACACCGAGTGGGGCCGTCGCACCTGCTGTGCGGGGTGCGTCAGCCGCCAGCCACGGTGCGACAGCCCGACCGGGATGTGCGTCACCGCGCCCAGATGGTGATCGCCAGCACTGGACGCGCACGCCTCGCGCTCACTCGGCCGGCGCCGGGCGAGGAATCCGCCCCGCCGAGGCCCGGAACCGGCGATCATCGGTCCCGGGTCCACGAGTGATCCCCGTCCGCGCGCCTCCGCTGCTGATGATCCCGTTCCGGCGCGTCCGCTGCTGGTGGATCAACAGCGGACGCCCGCACGTTCGCGATCATCCGACCGTCGAGGGGCCCCGGCGACCCGGAGCGGCGGTGCGCTAGGGTTGTCGACGCACGGCCCCCGTAGCTCAGGGGATAGAGCACCGCCCTCCGGAGGCGGGAGCGCAGGTTCGAATCCTGCCGGGGGCACCACGCTTGACCTGCAGTTATCACTCTCCGCACTGTCTTACTTGTCCGGTTCGCTGTTCTCGTGGACTCAATGTGGCACGAATTGAATCCACGATCCGTTCCACGTCGATCTTCAGTCGCACTCCGCGACGTCCTCGCTGCTGCCAGCTGGCGCGTTTCCGCAGCTAGAAGGCAGTTCCGGGTACGCAGCGTAGGCGATGTTCGAGGTCGATTCGACCGCCGACGCGGGGCGGTACTCCACGAGCGCCTCGGTGTACCGCCGACGCCATAGTGACAGACTCAGCCCACGCTCAGTAGTCAGGCAGCCGGCCCGACGTCGGCGTCGACATCAGATCGCCGACAACGTCGCCGCCGCGCGGATGGGACAAGGGGGTCAAGTCCGAGGTGCCACCCGCGGCCCGCGGCGGTGACTACTCAGGCTCAGCGGACACGTCGTGGCAGATTCTGGTTTTCTGCCATCAGGGCCTGTGCGTCTGCGTAGCACTGGTCGAGTTGGCGTTTTACCCGGAGCCAGGCGAAGGGGATGGGTGAGGTGGCCCGGTTGTGTGTGGCGATGCGGTGGCGGAGTTCGGTGTCGGTGAGGAGTTGGATCAGCGCGGCGGTCAGGCCGCGGGTGCCGTGGCCGAGGAGTCCATCACGCCGGTCGGTGATGAAGTCCGCAACTCCGGTGTCGGCGCGGGCGACAACGGGGACACCGACGGAGCGGGCCTCGAGCGCGGCCAGCCCGAAGGCTTCGCGCCGGGCGGGGGCGAGGAACACGTCGGCCGTGGCGAGCAGCGCCGGCAGGTCCTGGCGATCGACGCGACCGGCGAGCTGCACCCACCCCGTCATGCCGTGGCGGGCGAGGTAGCGGCGCATGAGGGATTGGGCCGGCCCGTCGCCCACGATCGTGGCCCGGACCCGCCCGGTCAGCCCGGGTACGGCGTGCGCGCTGCGCAGCGTGTCGAGCAAGGTGAACGGCTGTTTCCGCGGCGCGAGCCGGCCGACGGCCACGACATGCATGGGCTCGTCGATGTGCGACGCGGGTGGGGCGGCCGGCCAGGCGGCCAGGCCAAGGCCGTTGGGGATGACACGGACCGCCGCTCCGGTCGCCGAGCAGGGCTTGCACCCGCCGCGCGGCGACGGAGCTGACGGCAGTGACGACAATGGGCCATGTGCGCCACCCGACAAGGTCGAGCATCCGGTACACGCCGGAGGTGAATGGGTCCCACATGCTGTGCACCGAGACCACGGTGGGCAGCCCGGCTCGCACGGCCTGCGCGACGGCGGCCCACGCGAACGGCGAGACCGCCCCCACGTGGACGTGGACCACGTCGGGCGCGACACCGGCGAGCACATGGGCGAGCGCGCGGGCAGCCCGGGGGTGTACGGGCAACTCGAAGGGCAGCGGGGCCACAACCCGGTGCAGCAGGGGTGCGCCGCCGTTCTCGGTGTCGGGTGCGTGTGCGGGGGTCGCGGTCACGACGTGCACCGGGTGCCCGGCCGCGGCCTGGATCCCGGCGAGTTCGGCGACCTGTACTTCGATCCCGCCCAGCCGCGGCAGATAGCAGTCGCTGACGTGCATCACCGTCAGCTTCGCGGTCATCGCCACGTCCCCTCCCACGCCCGTCCCGCCATACCGGCCTTGATCATGCACTGGATGCAACGCGAGGATCCGCTGGTGTCCCGTACGTGTGTGTTCCTCCACGCCCACCCCGACGACGAGGCGCTGCTCACCGGCGGCACGATGGCAGGCCTGGCCGCCCAGGGACACCGGGTGGTTCTGGTCGTGGCCACCGCCGGAGAGAACGGTCTGTCCGGGGCCCCGGCGGCGATGCCACTGGGAGAGTTGCGGACCGCAGAGCTGGACGCGTCGGCCGCCCTACTCGGGTGCGCCCGGGTGCACCACCTCGGCTACGCCGACTCCGGGCTCGACGGCAGCGCTGCCCCCCGTCCAGGCGGGCCGCCGCCGTTCGCGCAGGTGCCCGTATCGGAGGCGGCCGCGGCACTCGCGGAGATCCTTCGCGACGAACGCGCCGACCTGGTCACCGGCTACGACGCCGCCGGCGGCTACGGTCACCCTGATCACCTGCAGGTCCACCGCGTGGCCGCCGAAGCGGCGCGGCTCGCGGGGATCAAGGTGCTGTTGGAGGCCACCGTGGACCGCGCCTTGCTGCTACGCGCCCTACGCCTGGTCGGCGCGGTCTACCCCCTTCCCGCCGGGGCCGACGCCCGCGCCCTGGCCCACGCCTACACACCCCCTGAGGCGATCACCCAGCGGATCAACGTGCGCCCCTGGGCGCGGGCCAAACGAGCAGCGCTGTCCGCTCACGCCAGCCAAACCACCGGCGGCGACACCGTCCGGACGGTCGCCGCGCTCTCGGCGCTGCCGCTGCCCGTGTTCCGTCGCGTCCTGGGCGTCGAGTGGTACATCCGACGCACACCGCTCGGGGAAGACTGACCGCATGAGCTGGGCTTCACGGCGCGAAGCTCGCCGGGCGGCGGTGACCGTTGAAGTCGGTCCCGCCGGCCGCGATGTTCGGCGGCGAAGGCGTGTCAGCGGTCTGTGGTCGCTGGCCTCACCCGCCGCCGCCGCGGCGCTGATCGTGTGGGGGATGCCGGCCGTCAGCGGTGTCGGCTGGGGTCGGGTGCTCGCCGAGCTTGCCGGGCTGCGGGCCTGGCAGCTGCTCATACTCGCGGCATTGTGGCTGGCCGGGTTATGGGCCTACAGCTTCGTGCTGACCGCCTCGCTGCCGGGCCTGCGCAACTGGCAAGGGTTCACCCTCAACACCGTGGGCAGCGCGATCAGCAACCTCCTCCCGTTCGGTGGCGCAGCGGGCGTGGCGGTGCTGTACGCGCTGACCGCGGGTTGGGGCTTCTCACGCCGCGCAGTGACCGCCTCTGCCCTCGTCACCGGAATCTGGAACCTTCTTGCCCGGCTCGCGCTCCCCGCCGCAGGCGCGCTCCTGCTGGTTGCTGGGGGCGTCATACCGGACCCCCGGATGACAGCGGCCGTAGTGATCACCTCAATCATCCTCGCCGGCGCCGTGATTGCGATAGTGCTCATGCTGCGCTCGGTCGCTGTCGCCGACCACCTGGGGGCAGCCCTCGACCTGGCCGCGCGGCTGCTGCCGGCCCGGTGGCGGCCGCGACCCGGAGGAATCGTCGCCGTGTTGTGGCGGCTGCAGGCCACCACCGCAGGCCTCGTCCGCCGGGCCTGGCCACGCTTGACCCTGGCCACCGCGGCCTACCTCGGGCTGCAAGCGGTGCTGCTCGCGGGCTGCCTGCGCGCAGCCGGAGTCCACCTACCGATCACCGAGACCCTCGCCGCCTTCGCGGTCAACCGGGCCCTCACCACAGCCGTCGTCACCCCAGGCGGTATCGGAATCGCCGAAACCGGAACCCTGGCCCTGCTACTCGGCATCGGTGCACCAGCCCCTCAAGCCACCGCCGGAGTGCTGCTGTTCGCGGCCTTCACCTACGCACTCGAGATCCCCCTCGGCGGCCTCGCCTGGGTCGTCGTCCTCACCCGCCGCCGACGCAGACAACGCCGCCTCACCGGCTCCCCCAGCTGACCGCGAGCTGCTCGGCTGGCGATCTCCATCGTGGGATCGCTCGTGGAGCAGGTCCTGCGCCTCGCGCGCAGGTCGGTGGACTCCGGGCGTTGGGCGACGGCAAAATGACGCCTGTGGGATGTCGGTGGAGGGCGGAGGTAGCGTCATTGTGGAGGCGCGGAATCACTCAAGTTTCGCGGTTACGCGGCGGTAGCTGGCCTGCTCAGGGGGTCGTGATCGTTTAGGCGGGCTGGGATCTGACCTGCGGTGATGGCCGTTATCCGGGCCCGGCGGAACGCGGCGAGCATGTCGATGACCGCGACGTTGCGCTTGTGTCGGTACCAGGGCGCGATCGTGCGGCGGGTGTTGATGTCCCGCTCTGGCCGGCCGGCCTGGTGATACCAGCAGGTGAGGATGGTCAGGGTGAGCATGCCGAAGGGCACCGTGCGCTCCACGGCGGCCTGGAGCCGGTTGTGGGCTTCGCCGACCCCGAGCAGGTCCTTGCCGTCCTTGATCGCTTGCTCGATGGACCACCGGTCGGCGTAGCGGGCGATCAGCTGTGCCGGGGTGGCGGACAGGTCGGTGCTGACCAGGGCGATGCCGTAGGGCTTGGCGCTGGCGGGGTCGCGGACCAGTACGACCTGCACCGGGATGTAGCGCAGGCTGCCGTACCACAAACACGTGATCACCGCGACCTGCGTGGTGTCGCGGCGCCGGTAGCGGGTCACCGCGAGCGGGGTCCAGGTGGCGGTGGCGGCCAGCTCGGTCGGGGTGCCCAGCCGGGGCCCCTTGAGCGCCGGCCGTCCCCGGCGGCCGGTCCGTGGTGGGGCCGGGGCGTACAGCACGGCGTTGGACGCCAACCGGGTGGTGAACGTGACCGATGCGGGCAGGTCCCGCCAGGCCGGGCCCTTGTAGGCGGCATCGGCGACCACATGCACCCGCCGGTCGGGGAACGCCGCGGCCAGCAGCCCGACCAGCTCGCGGGCCTGGGCGGGCTTGGACGCGCTCGTGCCGGGCAGGTGCAGCCGCAACAGCAGCGGCAGGCACACGTTGCGGTCGGTGAAGGGCACCGTCACGACCAGCCCGGCGATCACGAAACAGTTCCCGCCGGCCGATCCCGTCGCGGCCCTTCGCGGACCCATCATGCTGCCACGCCGCGCCGAACACGCTGCGCCCGTAGCGATGGAACAGGGTGTCATCCACCGCCACGGTCAACGCCTGGCCGTCGGCGGTGAACGCGGCCACCACCAGCCGGGCCAAGGCCAACCCCAACGCGTCGGGGTCCCAGCGGGCGTGGGAGAAGAATCGGTGCGCCCGTGACCAGTGCGCCCGTCCGGCCATCCCGGCAGCGGCCCACATGCCAGTCACCGTCCGCGGCTCGACCGCCCCCAACGCGCCGGTGACCAGCAACCCAAAGGTGAGGAAGGTGGGTGCGGTGAACACTGCTCGGCAGGCGCCGAGCATCTCCCACAGGCCGGCCGGTACCGTGGCGGGTGGAAGCATCGACGAAACCACCCGACCGGGTTGTTTGATCACACGTCGATGCTTCCCTCATGTCAGATCATGATCACGCACCCGGCCGCGCGTGTCATCGATCGAAGCAACCCGCAAGATCACCCAGCAACTGCGAAACTTCAGAATCAGCTCAGGTCGATTATTGAGTGTCGATGCGAGCTTGAGTTTCGCAGTTTGCTGGCCGGTCGCGGCTGGTGTCAGGGCAGGGAGCGGCTGGGGCCGGCGTAGAGGATGAAGGTGTGATCGATGCCCTGTTCGGGGGTACCGGTCCTGGGGCCGAAGGATGTGGGCAGCTCGGCCTCGGTGTAGCTCTGGTCGCTGGCCAGATAGATCCCGATGGCCCAGCGATCGGCTGTTCCTTGGTAGCGCAGGCGCAGGATCGGCTGGGGTTGCCGGTGACCGGGCAGGCGGGCCGCCACGTAGCAGAACTGGCCGCGGTGGGTCACGTCCGGTTTGCCGAGGTGGGGCCAGCCGCGGGTGACGTGGGTGGTGATCCGCGCGGTGACGGCGGTGCGGATCTGCGGGCTGGGGTGATCGGGCACGCCGGCCATGATGGCCCGCCGCGGGAGACATGCCGCGGCCACCCGGCGTGTCGGCCCGATCGGGGGCCGGCGGGTCCCTACGTTCCCGTGATGATCTTGCCGGGGTCGTGGGCCGGGGTGTTGGAACTGTTCCGGCCGGTGTTCAAGCGTCGGGGCACGTTCGTGCTGTTCACCGTGCTGGCCACCGGGCTGGTCGCCAGCACGGGGCGGCGGTCGGTGGTCGGGATGCTGGCTGGGGCGCGGATGGCCCAGCAGATCTCGTTCCACGCGGCGTGCCGGTTCTTCTCCGCGGCGGTGTGGGATGTTGACCGGATGGGGTTGATCGTGGCCCGCCTGGTCGTGTCCCGGCTGCTCGGGCCGGGTGAGCCGGTCACGGTGGTGATCGACGACACCCTGTTCAAGCGCTGGGGCCGCCACGTTTGGCACGCACATTGGACGCATGACGGGGCCGCCCAGGGCGGTAAGAAGATCGCCCGGGGGAACCGGTGGGTGGTCGCGGGGATCGTGGTCCGGTTACCGTTTTGCACCGCACCGGTGTGCCTGCCGGTGCTGCCGCGGCTGTGGGCGGGCAAAGGCACCACCACCCCGGTGGAGCTGGCCGCCCAGCTGCTGAAGCTGATCGTCGCCGAGTTCCCCGACCGGGATGTGCACGGCGTCGGGGACGCCGCCTACCACGGCAAGCCGCTGCAGGTGCCCGGCGCGACCTGGACCACCCGACTACCGGCCAACGCCTGCCTGTTCGACACCGCGCCACCGCGGACCGGCCGCCGCGGCCGTCCGGCGTTGAAGGGCCGCAAACTCGGCCGACCCGCCGCCCTGGCCACCGACGCCGACGCGGCCGGTGCCGTGTCCAGCGCCGCGGGCTGGCGCACGGCCAGCGTGTACCGGTACGGGCGCACCGAGACCGTGCAGCTGGCCGAGCGGGCGTGCATCTGGTACGGCAGCTTCGGCAACACCCCCGGCCGGTGCGTACTGGTCCGCGAACTCGGTTCGAGCAAGGCCTACGACCTGGCCCTGTTCACCCTCGACCAGAACGCCACCCCGGAACAGATCGTCGAACGGTACGCGATCCGCTGGTCGATCGAGCCGGCCAACGCCGTGGGCAAGCAGCAGGTGGGCGTCGGGCAGGCCCGCAACCGGGTCCGCAAGGCTGTCGAGCGCACCGTCCCGTTCGGGATGCTGATCCAGTCCCTGGTCGTGGTCTGGTACGCCCTGCACGGCCACCACCCCGACGATGCCCTCGCCCGCCGACTCGCCCAGCCGTGGTACCAGAGCAAGACCGAACCGTCCTTCGAGGACATGATCGTCAAGCTGCGCAAGGCCCTGATCGTGGCCCGGTTTTCACCCGTTTCCCCAGGTCAGCCCAATCCTGATCTAATACACGACTACGCCCTGGCCTGCGCCGCAACCGCCGCGTAACTGCGAAACACGAGTGCGAGAGGATCGTGTGGAAAGTCGTGTGTGTTGCTCGAAGCGGTGATTTGAGCCGCCCCCACCGCAGCTCGCATCGTATGACCTAAATCCGTCAATTGTGGCGTTCGAGCGCAGGGCCACTGTGGTGCTCGGCCACCCTGCGCCCTACTCGAGGAGTCGCAAATGCGCCTGAGGACGTCGCTGGCCGGGGTCGGACTGGCAGTGTTGATCGCTGTTGCGGGGTGCTCGTCACCGGCCGGAGCGCCCGCGGCCGGGCCGTCCAGCGCCCCGACGGTGAACGGGAACACCCCGCTGGTACACCCGCTGCCGAACCCCACACCGGCCGGTCTCGGCCTGACCATCAGCGAGTTAGTCACGATGCCGCCATCTCGGCCGAACCCGCCGGTGGAGACCGGAGACAACCTGGACCGCTGGGACCGGATCAACTACCTGAGCGAGATCCCGGACGGATCCGGTCGTCTGTTCGTCCCGGACCTGAACGGCAAGCTATATATCCTCGAGAATGGCGTGCCGCGAACCTACCTCGACGTTGGCGCCGCCGTCGGTTCCAACTTCTGGGACCACTCGGCGCTCGGCACCGGGTTCGGGTTCGTCGCGTTTCACCCAGATTTCCAGCGGAACGGCAAGTTCTACACCGTCCACACAGAAGCGCGCGACTCCCTACGCACGAAGACGCCGGACCTGCCGTATCCGGCGGAGTCACAGAACCAGGGTGTAGTGACCGAGTGGACGGCCACCAACCCGGCCGCGCCGACGTTCACCGGCACCCACCGGGAGGTGTTGCGCATCGGCTTCCTCAGCGACGAGCACGGCATCCAGCAGATCGGCTTCAACCCGACCGCCCAGCCCGGTGGCGAGGACTACGGGCTGCTCTACCTGGCGGCCGGGGACGGCGGCGCCGCCGGCGACGATACCGAGAGCAAGAAGACCACGGTGCCGCAAGACCTCGGACAGCCGCAGGGAAAGATCCTGCGGATCGACCCGGCCGGCACCAACGGGCCGGGTGGGAAATACGGCATCCCGCCGACCAACCCGTTCGTCGGCCGAGCCGGTGTCCTTCCCGAAATCTACGCCTCCGGGCTACGCGATCCGTACCGGTTCAGCTGGGACCCGGCCGAAAACCACCGGATGTTCCTGGGCAACATCGGCAACGAGCAGGTCGAGTCGATCTACGAGGTGCGCCCCGGGGACAACTTCGGCTGGAGCGACCGTGAGGGCCCGTTCGTGGTCAAGCTCGGCGAGGGCCCGGACTCCTGCGACATCTTCCCGGTCTCGGCGGACGACGCTGAGCACCACTACACCTATCCGGTGGCCGCCTACGGGCACAACGACCCGCCGCCGGACCGGCCGAAGTGCAAGGACAGCGGTTACGCGGTGATCCTCGGCCCGGTCTACCGGGGTAGCGACCTGCCAGGACTGGACGGCGCGCTGCTGTTCGGTGACGGAGTCACCGGGCGGGTGTTCTTCACCAAGCTGACCGACATGCGCCGCGGAAACGGCCACCTGGCCACGATCTACGAGCTAACCCTATTCGACCAGGGCGGCCGACAAGTCACCCTCGAAGACCTTGCCGGTAACCCCGACGTGGAGCTCGCCGGCCACCGCAAGGTTGACCTTCGATTCGGCACCGACGCCCGCGGCGGGCTCTACCTGCTGTCCAAGGCCAACGGAAAAATCTGGCGGGTAACCGGAGTCCGACAGGACGCCCCACCGCCTACCCAACCGTCACGCTGACGTCGGCCCCGCCCAGGGAGCCTGCTGGCGAGATGCTCACGGAGCAGCCCCTTGAACGAACCCATCGGTGACGCCTACCTACTACCGCCTACCGGCTGGATCTCCGGGCCACTTGGGATGGCAGCGCGGGATGTCGCGGCGGCACCGCAAAACCGCGGAGGTGAGACGATGGACCGGGCTGGAGGTGGTGACGTGAGACACCCTCTGTCAACCCCCGGATTTTCGGGATGGCCGGGAGCGGCGGCGGGCGCTCTTACGGTCCGGCTCCCCACGCGTCAAGGGCGCTGCGCGTCCCTGCGGGACCGGCTGGCGCCGGCCTTTGACCCGCGGGACCCTGCCGGACCTGGGCAGGACGAACCGCCGGGCAGGGCGGGGCCCTGCCCGCGTGGGCGCGCCCGCCGCCGCTGCGCGGGCTGCCGGTGTTCGAGCTGGTCAGGCCGCGGTAGCGGCGGCGTGGGCGGCTGGCTTGCCGAGCGCGCGGTTGCGGTTGGCCACGTGCACGGCCTCGTCGTAGAGCACACCCTTGGTCAGGCAGTGCCAGAGGATCTCCAGCCAGCGGTTGCCCAGCGCCCGCAGGGCGGCGTGATGCGATTTTCCGGCGGCGATTTTCTGGTCGTAGAATTCACGCGCCCAGCCGCTTCTTTGCAGGCTGCAGAAGGCCCATTGGTGGACCGCGGCGCCGAGGTAGTGGTTGTGCGCGAGCCGGCGGGCGACGACAAAGTCGCTTTTCCCGGATCGGCGGGTGACCGGGGCGGTGCCGGCGTAGCACTGCAGGCCGGCGGGGTGGTCGAACTGGCCGATGTGTTCGCCGATCTCGCCCGCGACCCGGGCGGCGAGCAGGTCCCCGAGCCCGGGCATGCTCAGGTAGATCTCGCCGCCCGGAAACGCCTTCCCCGGGTCGGGGTCCTTGACGGTGTGCTCGCGGCCGGTGCGTCGGCCGCCGAGCAGCAGCTCGGCCATCCGAGCCTGCCAGCCGCGGCGGGCCTCGTGCAGGGCCAGCAGCTGGACCGCGGCCAGCCGGATGCCGGCGGCCTTGGCCCGCACCAGGTAGTCGCGGGTGGGCAGCGACGGCGCGGCCAGCGCGGCGCCGACCTGGTCGGCGAAGCGCTCGGGCCAGCCGTGCCGGCCGCGCCGGGCGAACTCGACGAGCTCGTCGCGGCCCGCGGCGGCCAGCTCGGGCTGGGTGGGCCAGCGTTCCAGCAGCCGCAGCACGGTGGGGGCACCGAGGTCCTTGCCGGCCAGCACGAGCGCGGCCGGGTAGGTGGTCTGCAGGTCGGCGCGCAGCCGGTTGAGCAGTCGGCGCTGGTCGCGGGCGGCGCGTTCGTCGTCGCGGCCGATCGCGCGCAGCTCGCCGCCGATCTCGCCGTGCGGGATCAGGGTCTTGAGCGCGGCGTGCCGGTCCAGCGCGAGCAGGCAGCAGATCCGGGCGTCCTCGGCGTCGTCTTTCTTCCGCGCCGGCCCGCGCCGGCGGGCGACCAGGTCGGGGTTGACCGGGATCACGGTGAACCCGGCGTCCAGCAGCGCCTCGACCAGCAGCCCGTGGCGGGTCTCCAGCACCACCCGGACCTCGGCCGGGTCCGGTTCCAGCCGCAACGCCCGCTCGATCAGCGCGGCCACCCCGGCCGGCCCGTGCTCGATCCGGAACTGCTCGATCACCCCCTTTTCCTGCGTTCCCAGGGCGACATCGTGGAATTCTTCCGCCCAGTCGATACCAATTCCCAGCACCACTCCTCCGTCCGCCGTGACCATCATGGCCGTTTCGCTCGGCGGACCGGGAAAGCGCTGCGTCATGCTGATGAACCAGTCCTCGCGGGACCACACCCTCCTGGACGTCAGGCCTTCGCCGGGGCCCGGCAGGGGCGCCGTCTCACGTCAGTCCTCGCGGGACAAGCGGCGCAAGCGCTCCCTGCCGGGATCCACCGTGCGAAAGGAAGGTAGCGCCATCAGCAGCACGCCCGAGCATCCCAAGCACTGGCCCGCGGACGACTTCGTCCCCACCGAGGAACTCGCCCGCCAGCAGGGAGTCCGCCCGATCAAGTCGGTAGAGGACCTGGCCGCGGCCGAGGACCCGTTCGAGTCCGACGAGGAATACGAGGCGTTCCTCGCCGACCTCCACGCCTCCCGCCGCGCCGGTCTCGCGTGAGCCTCGTCGTCGTCGACACCGACGTCGCCCCCACACTGCTGCGCCACCGCGCCTCGGACACCCTCGCCCGTCAGCTCGCCGGCCACACCATCGCGATCACCTTCGTCACCTACGGCGAGCTGACTAAGTGGACCCTCGTCCGCCACTGGGGCCCGCGAAGGACTCGCAGGTAAATAACGTCTGCTTTGGCATGTTTGATCTCTAGAGTTGTGCTATGGCGGAGATCGCAGGGTTCCGGGAGTCGTTCGCGGCGGGGCTGGCGGGGGTGTTGGCCGAGGTGGCTCCGGTGCTGGATGAGCGGGCGCGGCGGTTGCTGTTGGGGGCGGGTGCGCGCCGGCTGGGGCGCGGTGGGATCAAGCTGATCGCTGCCGCGACCGGCGCGGCGAGGGACACGGTCGGACGTGGTGCCGCGGAGTTGGAGGCGGGGATCGTGGCCGACGGTCGGGTGCGCGTGCCCGGCGCCGGGCGGAAGCCGGTCGAGCAGACCGACCCGCAGTTGTGGCCGGCGCTGGACGGTCTGGTGGACCCCGAGACTCGTGGGGACCCGATGTCGCCGCTGCGGTGGACGACCAAGTCGACGGTCAAGCTCGCCGAGGAGTTGACCGCCCGGGGGCATGAGGTCGCGCCCACCACGGTGGCGAGGCTGCTCAAGGACAACGGTTACAGCCTGCAAGGCGTGCGACGTGAGGTCGCACTGTAGTGAGTGAGGTAGCCGAAATGGAGGGTCGAGAATGTTCGACGGTTAGCTCCGAGCGAGTGCTCAACGCTCGTTCCCGCTCCTGGCATGCGTCGCTGGTAACGGCGGGGTGTGAAGCCCGGGAGGAAGCCCAAGGGGCCGGTGTTCCATCCACTGGTCACAGGCAAGGGAAAGGCTGGAAGGGCGAATATGGTGAACCCTCGTAAGCCTCGTTAAGCTGAACTCCGGGAGATGGAATGCGGCAGCGGAGAATAGGACCGCCGCTGGGAGGCGGCAGTGGTGGCCGAATTGCCTTGGTCGGCCATGAGAGCACCACGGTCCCGGGGTATAGGGGGCGCCCGACACCGGTCGCAACTCACCAGTGCGAAACATGGAATCCCCGTCAGGTCCGGTGGGAACGACCGACCGCCGGTAGGCCGACCGCAAGGGAGGCGGAACCCCGTGGCGGGACAGGACGGCCAAGAAGCGAACGGCGGCAGTCGAAAGACGACAGGAAAGCGCAGACACGCGACCGGACCCTCCAATGACGGTCGTCTGCGTATAACTGGCCGCATACCGGGTGTTGGTGCCTGGGCCCGAAAGGGAGCTGACGTGAGCCGGGTGGCCCTTTGACGAATCATAGCCAACGAAACGCTGGAACCGTATGGGCAAGTTGGGCGACGTGTCGCAGAACGCGACGGCCGTCATAGTCGATCTCGCGGCGCTCGAGGTGGGCGGCGACACGTTGAACGGACCAGGGGACCAGCTCGACTGGGACACGATCAAATGGCGTGACCAGGAGGCGCAGGTACAGCGACTACGGCGAAGGATCTTCAAGGCGACGCAGGCCGGGGACCTGAAACAGGTCCGCAATCTGCAGAAACTCATGTTGCGCAACCGGGCCAACGTGCTGGTCAGCACGCGCCGGGTCACCCAGCGCAACTCGGGTCGCCGTACCCCAGGTGTCGACGGGCAGGTCGCGATGACCCCCGAGGCCCGAGGCGCCCTGGCGGTGCTGCTGCACCGCCAGGGCGGGCCGGGCACGGCGCTACCGGTGCGGCGAGTGTATATCCCCAAGAAAGGCGGTAAACGCCCCCTCGGGATTCCTGCTATCGCCGACCGCGCCCAGCAAGAACGGGTCCGCAACGCGTTGGAACCCGAGTGGGAGGCCCGATTGGACCCCAAGCAGTACGGGTTCCGGCCAGGCCGCGGATGCCACGACGCGATCGTGATGATTCACCGCGCCCTGGCAGGCAGGAACGCCAAACGAGCCTGGGTGCTCGACGCCGACCTGAAATCCGCATTCGACAAAATCGACCACAACTTTCTCCTGGACCGGATCGGGACGTTCCCCGCCAGGGAACAGATCTGGAGCTGGCTGAAAGCCGGAGTGGTCGATCAGGGCCGGTACTCCCCGACCGACGAGGGGACCCCTCAAGGCGGAGGAATTTCCCCGCTGCTCTTGAACATCGCGTTACAGGGAATGGAAGAAGCCGCCGGAGTTCAGTACAGATCCGACGGCTCAGTCAAAGCCGAATGCCCGACCGTCGTGACCTACGCGGACGATTTCGTGGCATTGTGCCACAGCCGCGAGCAGGCCGAGACGGTCCAGGCAAGAATCGGAGCATGGTTGACCGAGCGGGGCCTGACCCTGAACCCAGGGAAAACCCGAATCGGGACCGTCGAGGACGGTTTCGACTTCCTGTCGTTCACCATCCGCCGGTTCCACGTCCGCAACCGGGCGAAGGTGCTGACCATCCCCAGCCGTGACGCGCTCAAGAAGATCCGGCAACGAAACGCCCAGGAGCTACGCACCCTGCGTGGCGCCCGTCCGGCCGAGGTGATCGCCACCATGAACCCGATCATCCGAGGCCAGGCCAACTACTACCGACCCGGGGCGTCCAAGAGGGCCCTCCAAGCCCTCGACCACCACCTGTGGCAACACCTGGACAAGTGGGCCCGCCGCAGACACCCCAAGAAATCCCGAAGATGGGTCACCGCCCGCTACTTCGGCCAGTACCACCCGGACAGGAACGACCGGTGGGTGTTCGGTGACCGCGACAGCGGCGCCTACCTCCACCGCTACGCCTGGACGAAGATCGTCCGGCATGTCCCGGTCACCGGCAGGAACTCACCCGACGACCCTGCCCTGGCCCGCTACTGGGCCGACCGGCGACGCAAACGAAAACCTCCGCAGCTGGCCGAGTCCTGGGAGCGTGCCCTGCGCGCCCAGCACGGTCTCTGCCCTCTGTGCGGGGAACCGCTGCTGTATGTGGATGACCCCCCAGACTCCTGTACCCAGTGGGAGACCTGGTACAAGGGCATCCGCAAGGCGCTGGCCCACCAGGCCATCACCGCACACGGCAGCACCCGGACGACCTACCGCCTCGTACACGCCCACTGCGATGGACGTCACCCAGACGCCCAGCCGCACGGCACCGACCAGTAGACGCAGATGCCTGCCCGCCCACGCGGGCTGCTTGAGCCGTGTGCCACGACGAGTAGCTCGCACGGTTCTTAGAGGGCCCTGGCGCAGCAATGCGCCAGGGCTACTCGACAACTCCAAGACGATCGAAGGTAAGCAGCACCCCGACCGCGACGCCCAGTTCCGCTACCTCAACGATCAGGTCAGCGCGTTTCTCGCCGCCGACCTGCCAGTGATCTCAGTCGATACGAAAAAGAAGGAACTGGTCGGGGCCTACAAGAACGGCGGCCGGGAGTACCAGCCCCAGGGCGAACCGACCCCGACCAACACCTACGACTTCATCGGCGAGGCCGGCAAGGCGGTGCCCTACGGGGTGTATGACCTGGGCGCCAACACCGGCTGGGTCAACGTGGGCACCGACGCCGACACCGGGGTGTTCGCCGTCGAGTCGATCCGCCGCTGGTGGACCAAGATCGGGCGGTCCCACTACCCGGGGGCGAACCGGTTGCTGATCACTGCGGACGGCGGTGGGTCCAACGGTTCCCGGCTGCGGCTGTGGAAGACCCAGCTGGCGGAGCTGGCCGCCGAGACCGGGCTGGAGATCACTGTGTCGCATCTTCCGCCGGGTACCTCGAAGTGGAACAGGATCGAGCACCGGATGTTCTCCGCGATCACCATGAACTGGCGCGGACGTCCACTGGAAACCCACGAGGTGGTCGTCGAGACCATCGCGGCGACCACCACCAAGACCGGGCTGAGTATCCAGGCCGAGCTCGACACGAACACCTACCCGCGCGGAATCAAGATCACCGACAAGGAGATGAAGGCCTTCGAGGCCGTCCACCTGCAACGACACGAGTTTCACGGTGACTGGAACTACACCGTGACCGCCGCCCCCGGGTGAGGACAGGACGAGGAGGACACGGGAGGACACGACACGCCCGAGATGGCAGGACTAATTTCGGCGAGAGCCCTATGGGTCGAGAACGCCACGAAGGCGTTCTGCAAGAACCACGACTACCGATGGCGCACGGCCGGCTGCCCGACCCGGACGAGTACGCCGCCGACTGCCAACGCGTCGGCACCGCGCACATCGACCTGCGCGGCCTCGGCCCGCAGCTGACGCTGGAGTTCCAGTACGCGCTGCAACGCCGCCATGACGAGCAAGCCCGCACCACGCCGCCCAAGGTGGTGCGGGACGCGGTGCGACAAGCCCAGAAAGCCGGTGTCTCCTCGCTGCTGGACTACTCCGAGCGGGACTGGCGGCAGGCCGCCCGCCCATATCTACGCGAACCCGGCCGGTTCATCCTCGACGCCCGCGACGCGGTCGAGACGCTGCGCGACGGGGTCGGCTGGGAGATCGAATACCCCCGCGACGTCTGGCGGCTGCACAAGCTGCCGGGCATCACCACCAGCCACGGCCAACCCGTCCCCCGCAGGAGGCTGCGGTTCGACCGCATCACCCAGCCCTGGCTGCGGCAGCTCGGAAAACGGTGGGTGCGCCTGCGGCTGACCTCCGGGTTGAGCCTCGCCTCAGCGAACGCCAGCCTGGACGCGCTCACCCGCTTCAGCGAGTTCCTGACCGCGGTGGGCGTCGACCGGTTGGCCGATGTCGACCGGCCGCTGCTGGAGCGCTACCTGGCCTGGGTCACCGACCTGCCGGGCGGGCACGGCGTCAAGAAGACCTGCGTCAGCGGCATCGGCCTGCTGCTCCAGACGATCCGGCAACACGGCTGGGACGACACCCTGCCCGGCACGGCGGTGCTGCTGCCAGGGGACTGCCCACCCCCGCCCCAGCAGGTCTCGCGCCAGCTCGCCGAGCACGTCATGGCCCAGATCGAGGCACCGGCCAGCCTCGACCGATGGCCAGACCCGGCCTGCCGGCTGGTGACCCTGATCCTCGTCCGCGGCGGGCTGCGGATCTCCAGCGCCCGCACCCTGGCCTTCGACTGCCTGCGCCACGACGGCCAGGGCGCGCCCTACCTGCGCTACTTCAACACCAAGATGCGACGCGAGGCCGCGATCCCGATCGACGAGGAGCTCGAGGCCGACATCCGCGCCCAGCAGCGCCGGGTGCTGCAACGCTGGCCGGACGGCAGCCCCTTCCTGTTTCCCCGGCCCCACGCGAACCCGGCGGGCAGGGCCGCGCTGGGCGACAGCACCTATCGCCGCCGCCTGCGGCGCTGGCTGCTGTCCTGCGACGTCCACGACGAGCACGGCAGGGCGGTGCACCTGACTCCCCACCAATGGCGGCACACCTTCGCCTGCCGGTTGATCAACCGCGACGTCCCGCAAGAAGTCGTCCGGGTCCTGCTCGATCACGAGTCGAGCCGCATGACCTCGCATTACGCCAAGATCACTGACCAGACCGTGCGTCGACACTGGGAGACAGCCGCCAAGGTCAACATCAAGGGCGAGCGGGTGGTCATCGACCCGGACGGCCCGCTGGCCCAGGCCCAGTGGGCCAAGACACGCTACGGCATCGCCACCCAGACCCTGCCCAACGGCTACTGCGGACTGCCGGTGCAGAAGAGCTGCCCGCACGCCAACGCTTGTCTGACTTGCCCGGTCTTCCTGACCGGGCCGCAGTTCCTGCCCGAGTTGCGCGAGCAACGCCACCGCACACTCACCCTCATCGACCTGTCGAAGGACAAGGGACATGACCGCGTGGTCGAGATGAACCAGCAGGTCCTGAACAACCTGGACCGCATGATCAGTGAGGTCGAGAAGGACGAGCAGGAGGACACCGCCAATGCGGGCTGACAACTCGCGCCACGTCATCGCCGCCGCCCGGCGGCGGGCTGCGGTCACCCGCACACGCGCCGTCGCCGCGCTGCGCCGCATGGACAAGGCCGGGCTGCCGATCACCTTCGACTCCCTGGCCAAGGAGGCTCGGGTCTCCCGCTCCTGGCTCTACAACGAGCCCGACCTGCGGGCCGAGGTCGAGCGCCTGCGAGCTAGGCGGACCCCACCCCCGCCGGGCCGGCCGGTTCCCGACCGGCAACGCGCCCTCCAACGCCTCGCTGCTGCAGCGGCTGGAGTCCGCGGCCGAGCGCATTCGACGACTGGACGAGGAGAACCGGCAACTCCGCGAGGCGCTCGCCCTGGCCCTCGGAGAACGCCGGACGGCGGACGTCATCGGCAGCGCCCGCGACACGCCAAGAAAGAAATCCAAAGCGATCATCGGGCCCTGCTGACGGCCGCGTCGACATCACTGTCCTCAACGAATCACCGCTGGTCAGAGCAATGATCATTTTGACAGCTCAAGATAAAGGCCGCAAGCGGCACGTCGCGGTGGACAGCAACGGATGGCTGCTGGCGGTGTTGGTCACCGCGGCCAGCGTGCAGGACCGCGACGGCGGCCACCGGTTGTTGGCGCTGCTGCGGGAACGGTTCTCCACGATCACGCTGGTGTGGGCCGACGGTGGGTACGCCGGGCGGCTGGTCGCCTGGGCGGCGGCCGTGCTGGCCGTGACTGTCACCGTCGTCAAGCGCAGCGACAACCTGCGCGGGTTCGTCGTGCTTCCCCGCCGCTGGGTCGTGGAGCGCACGTTCGGCTGGCTCAACCGGCACCGGCGGCTGGTCCGCGACTACGAGCGGCGGCCCGAGCACCACGAGGCCATGGTGCTGTGGGCCACCACCATGATCATGACAAGGCAGTTGGTCCACCAGCGCAGTGGGGACCCGCCCCGCCCGCGCTGGGGCGCCGAACGCAGCGTGCCGCAGCCCGGCCAGAAAGATCCACAAGCGGCATGAAACCGTTCACCAACAGGC
>CAWADQ010000014.1:0-42465 GCA_963780835.1 uncultured Actinomycetota bacterium
TTGAGATCCGGCTGGGTCTGGGGGGTCTGCGTCATCGGGGGCCTCCTGGCGTGCGCGTCGGCGCACAGTCTGCCGTTGCGGGCACGGGTGCGCTCCGAGGGCCGCCATGGGCGAGGAGGGACGCCGACTCGCGGCGACGAAGGTGGCGACTCGCGGCGGCAAACGTGGCGAATCGCGGGAACCGCGGACGCGGAGAGGGCCCGCACCACCCGGTGCGGGCCCTCTCGATCGCCTTGGGTCCCTCGGGATCGCCCTGGTCGAGGCGGGCGGTCAGTCGTGGCGGCCGCCGCGGCGGGGCGCGCCGGACGGGGCGAAGCCGCGATCGCGGCGGATGTTCGCCTTGCGGCCCTTGAGCGTGGTCGCCCCGCGCAGCGAGCGCAGGACGTCGTCCGCGGCGTGCTCGGGGATCTCCACCAGCGAGTGCCGCTCGTGGATCTGGATCGCGCCGATGTCCCGGCCCGTCAGGCCCGACTCGTTGGCCAGCGCGCCCACGATGTCCTGCGGACGCACACCGCTCGCACGGCCGGCGTTGACGAACAGGCGCGTCGCACCCGCCCGCGGCGGACGGGTACCTGCCGCGGCGCCACCACGCCCGCGCGGGCCGGCGTCGCGCTCCCGGGCGCCCGCTCGGGCGCTGACCACCGGGATGTCGTCGGCGTCGTCCGGCGCACCGGCGACCTCCTGGGCGAGCCCGACCGCGACCGCAGCGATGTCCACCGGGTCGAAGTCGGCCGCGAGCTCGACGATCATCGCGCGGACGGCGTCGAGCTGCGCCCCGTCGAGGGCGTCGTCGACCTCGCCGAGCAGGCGGGCCGCCAAGGCGTCGCGGGTCCGGGCCAGCCGGGCGGCACGCAGGTCCGCGGCCGTCGGGACCGGGGCGATCTCGATGGGCTGACGGGTCAGCCGCTCGATCTGGCGCAGCATGTAGGTCTTCGACGGCGGCACCAGAGTGATCGCCACACCCTCGCGCCCGGCCCGGCCGACCCGGCCGATGCGGTGCACGTAGGTCTCGGGCGACTGCGGCACGTCGTGGTTGACGACGTGCGTGAGCAGGTCGATGTCCAGCCCGCGGGCCGCGACGTCCGTCGCCACCAGCAGCTCGGTACGGCCGCTGCGGAGGCGGTCGACCACCCGGGAGCGGTGCTCCTGGTCCATGCCGCCGTGCAGCGCCTCGGCGCGCAGGCCACGGGCCGTCAGTGTCTCGGTGACGGCGTCGACGTCGAGCCGGGTGCGGCAGAAGACGATCGCCGCCTTCGGCCGCTCGGCCTCCAGCACCCGGCCCAGCGCCGCGGTGGTGTGCGTGCGCGGCACGAGGAACGCCGTCTGGCGGACCAGCGGAGCCCCGCCGTCGGGCGACCACCTCGCGGCCCATCCGCACGGTGACCGGCTCGCGCAGGTAGTTGCGCGCCAGGTCCTCGATGCGCCGCGGCATCGTCGCGGAGAAGAGCACGCGCCTGGCGGGTGTCCGGGGTGGCGTCGAGCAGGGTCTCGATGTCTTCGACGAAGCCCATGTCGAGCATCTCGTCGGCCTCGTCGAGGACGACGACCTCGAGCTCGTCCAGCCGCAGCGCGCCGCGGTTCATCAGGTCGATCGCGCGGCCGGGGGTGGCGACGACGACGTCGACGCCCTCGGACAGGCCGCGCAGCTGCGGGCCGACGGGGGCGCCGCCGTAGACGGTGAGCACGCGGGCGCCCATGCCCCGGCCGTAGCTGGTGATGGCCTCGGCGACCTGCAGCGCGAGCTCGCGGGTCGGGGCGAGGACGAGGCCGAACGGGGCGGTGCGGCCGGTGCGGCTCGGGCGCTGCTCGCCCAGGCGCTCCAGCATCGGCAGCGCGAAGGCGGCCGTCTTGCCGGTGCCGGTCGCGGCCTGACCGATCAGGTCACGGCCCTCGACCAGCGGCGCGATCGCCTCGGCCTGGATCGGGGTGGGGATGGTGTAGCCGAGCGCGGCGACGGTCCGCTTGAGCTCGGGGCCCAGCGGGAGGTCGGCGAAGCTCGGGCTCTGCTCGGTGAGGGGCTCGGCGGTCTCGAGCAGGGCAGGGTCAACGACAACGTCGTTCAGTGTCACGTCTGTCTCTCGTCGAACGGAACGGGAGCACGGACGGTGCACCCGCGGGGCGAAGCCCGCGGACGTGATGGCACACAGCCGGACAGCGGGCTTTCTCGATTCACAACATCGAACCGACAGGAAATCATCCCATTGGGCGTCGCCCGGCCGCGAGCCGGGGGTCACACCGGCGAACGGTACGGCGGTGCGCCGGGCTGTGAACGGGACCCGGGGCGTGGGGATGTCGTGAAAGCCACGTTCAGGACGTCACACGCCCTGAACGTGGCTTTCAGGACAACATCGGCGGCAGCGTGCGCCGGGCAGGGGCGGCTCAGGCGCCGCCGGCGTTCAGCGTCACGGTCTCCGGGGTGAAGCCCGACCCCACGACGTCGACGCCCTCGGTCTTCAGCACGTCCAGCGCCGCGCTGACGTACTGGTTGGTGAACGCCGCGGGGTCGGGCTGCTTGGTCAGCACCGTCGCGCCGTCGGCGTTCTTGGTCTGCAGCGCGACCGCCACCGTCCGGTCCCACGCCGCCTGGTCGATCGTGCCGACCCCGGGCGCGGGCGACGGCCAGATCAGCTTGTTGATCTCGTTGACCTGCCACAGCTGGTGGCTGGCGCCCAGCTTGGAGCCGGCCTTCACCACGATGTCGCGGCAGGACTCCGGGTTGTCGCGGCAGTAGACCCAGCCCTCCAGCGAGGCGGCGATGAACTTCGTCGTCGTGTCCTGGTAGGTCGGGTCCGACAGCTTCTCGGTGTTGGCCCAGATCGCGTCCTGCAGCATCGCGGTGCCGACGTCGTTCCAGTTGATGACGTTGAAGTCCGACGGCTGGTAGAGCTTGCCGGTCGCCGGGTTCGTCGCCTCCAGCACCTGCGCGTACTCGTTGTACGACATGGCCTGGGCGGCGTCGATCTCGCCGTTGAGCAGCGCCTGCATGTCGAACTGCTGCTGGACGAGCGTGACGTCCGACGGCGCGATCCCCGCCTTCGTCATGCCGGCGAACAGCTCGAACTCGTTGCCGAAGCCCCAGTTGCCGACCTTCTTGCCGCGCAGGTCGGCGGGCGCCGGTGATGCCCTTGTTCGCGAACGACACCTGGTAGGTGCCCGAGCGCTGGAAGACCTGCGCGACGTCGGTGATGCCCGCGCCCTGCTCGCGGGAGGCGAGCGCCTTGGGCACCCAGGCGATCGCGAAGTCGGACTGGCCCTGCGCGAGCACCGTCTGCGGGACGATGTCGACGCCGCCCTCGAGGATCTGCACGTCGAGCCCGCGCTTCTTGTAGAAGCCCTGGTCGACGGCGGCGAAGTAGCCGGCGAACTGGCCCTGGGTCACCCACTGCAGCTGCAGCTTGACGGGCGTCAACGCGCCCGCGGCCGAGCTGGGGGCGGCACCCCCGCCCGACGGGGCCTGGGGTGTGGTCGAGCAGGCCGCGAGGCCCAGGGCCAGCACCGCCGCCGCGGCGGCGAGGCCCGTGCGGATCCCCCGCCTCGATCGTGTCGGTCTCATGGTTCTCTCCTGGTCGGGGTCGGGGTACGGGTGACGATCCGCTCGGCGAGCAGGCCGGCGAGGTAGAACAGCAGGCCGAGGACGATCGACGCGACGACGAACGCCCAGGCCCGCGCGTAGGCGGTGTTGGCCGCTGCGGACGTGATCCGGCTGCCCAGCCCGTTCTGCAGGCCGCCGAAGTACTCCGCGACGATCGCGGCGATCACCGAGGCCGGGGCGGCCAGCCGCAGGCCCGTCATGATGTAGGGGACCGCGCCGGGCAGGCGGACGAACCGCGAGAACTGCTCCGGGGTCGCCGCGAGCGCGGTCATGAGGTCGTGGTGGACCGGGGTCACCTGGGCGAGCCCGCGGGCCGTCGAGACGAACACCGGCACGACCACCACGACCGACACCACCAACCGCCGCGGCACCTCCGTGGTCGAGCCGAACATCGTCGTGAACACCGGCGCCAGCGCCACGATCGGGACCGCGGCAGCCGCGCTGACCAGCGGCGTCGCCAGCTCCGACGCGATCCGCGACCGGGCCGCCAGCAGCGCGAGCCCGACCCCGAGCACGAAGCCGACGACCAGGCCGACCAGGGCGTTCCCGCCGGTCACGGCGGCGGTCGCGAGGATCGTCGGGAAGGCGGCGACGACCTGCGCGGCGATCGCGCTCGGCGCGGGCAGCAGGAAGGCCGGGACGCCGCTGACGGTCACCACGAGCTCCCAGAGCAGCAGCGCCGCGATGCCGAACGCCACCGGCGGCCAGACCCGGCCGAGCGAGGGGCGGCGGCGTGGCCCCGCGACGGCGGTCGTGACGGTCGGGAGGGTCATGCGCTGCCCTTGCGCAGCGCCTCGCGGACCTCGGTGACGGCCGCGAAGAACTCGGCGGACTCGCGCACGTCGTCCACGACCTCGTCCGGCAGTGGGGAATCGGGCAGGGCGGTGGAATCGGGCAGGGCGCCGTCGACACCGCGTCCGGCCGGCCCGGACCCGCCCCGCGGGCGCCGCCCGTCGACCACGTCCGTGATCCGCCCCGGCCGCGGGGACATCACGACGACCCGGTCGGACAGCACGACCGCCTCGGGGATCGAGTGCGTGACGAACAGCACCGCCGCGCCCGTCTCGTCCGCGATGCGCAGCAGCTCGGCCTGCATCCGCTCGCGGGTCATCTCGTCCAGCGCGCCGAAGGGCTCGTCCATGAGCAGCAGCTTCGGCCGGGTGGCCAGCGACCGGGCGATCGCCACCCGCTGCTGCATGCCGCCCGAGAGCTGGCTGGGACGCAGTGCGGCGAACTCGGCGAGGCCGACCAGTGCGAGCAGCTCCGCCGCGCGGGCGCGGCGCTCGGCCTTCGCGACCCCGTGCACGTGCAGGGGCAGCTCGACGTTCGCCGCGACCGTCCGCCACTCCAGCAGGCCGGACTGCTGGAACGCGATGCCGTAGTCCTGGTCCAGCCGGGCCTGCCGGGCGGACTTGCCGCCGACCACGACCGACCCGGAGCTCGGCTGCTCCAGGTCCGCGACCACCCGCAGCAGCGTCGACTTCCCGCACCCCGACGGGCCGATCAGCGACACGAACTCGCCGGGCGCGACCCGCAGCTCGATGCCCGACAGCGCGTGCACCGTCCCCGAGGCTCCGGTGTCGAAGGTCTTGTCGACGCCGGTCAGCTCGACGGCGTTCATCGGGCGACCCCCTGGTAGCGCCGCAGCGCGAGGTCGAGCAGCCCGACCGCCGCCGCCGCGACGAGACCGAGCACCGCCGCGCCGAGGATGGCGGTGTACATGCGTGACGGATCGCCCGTCGCCGCCTGGGCGTACTCGATGATCAGCCGGCCGATCCCGCCGCGGGTGCCCGTGGAGATCTCGGCGACGATCGCGCCGATCACCGCGGCGGCGGCGGCGAGCCGGGCCGACGGGATCAGGTACGGCACCGACGCGGGCAGCCGCAGCCGCAGCAGCGTCGTCCACCACCCGCACGCCAGCGCGCGGAACAGCTCGACGTCCGCGGCCCGCGGCGAGGTGAGCCCGCGCAGCATGCCGACCGCGATCGGGAAGAACGCCAGGTAGGCGGCGATCACCATGACGCTCGCCCACGGTTGCCACGGCTGCCCGAACACCGCGATCTTGCCGCCCCAGCCGGCGACGAGCGGGGCGATCGCGATCAGCGGCACGGTCTGCGACGCGACGACGTAGGGCAGCAGCGCGCGTTCGAGCAGGCCCGACCGTTGCATCACCACCGCCAGCAGGACGCCCAGCACGCCGCCCAGCACAAGACCGCCCAGGGAGAGGCGCAGGGTGAAGAACGCCCCGGAGAGGACGGCGGCACCGATCGACCGCTGCTGCGCCGCCCCCGCGACCTCGGGATCGAACAGCCTGCCGAGGACGGTCCAGACGTGCGGCATCGCCGCGTCCGAGGTCCGGGGTAGCACCCGCGTACCGGCGATGCTCACCCCGTCGTCTGGCACCACGAGCTTCACCAGCTCCCACACGACCACGAGCAGCACGAACGCCGCGACGGCCGTCACCGCGGACCGCCAGCGGGAGCGGGCGGACGGCGTCCCCCGGCCGGTCGTGCGCACGCCACCTCCAGGCTCGTCAAAGAGCATGATCGTCCGCGGGCGGGGTTACCGCAGGATCGCGGACGGCTTGCGCCTGCGTTACGTCACAGACCACCCCGGCGGCACTCTGCGCCGGACGGCCCGGCTACGCAAGATCGGCCTTCCCGGGACCGCCCGCGCGCGCCGGTGCTGGAGATCACCGACTGCGCGCGCCTGGTGCGGTGAGCACCGCAGCAGGCGCGCCGGAACGGCGATCGCCCACCGCGGGCGCGCGCAGACGACGATCTTCCACGTGACTGAGGGCGGCGTCAGCGCTTCTTGTCCGGGCCTCCGACGTCGAACCCGGCTCGGCGCAGGGCGTCGGCCATCGCGTTGTTCGCCGCCGGTGCGGAAGCGCGACCGCGGTCGCCCTGCTGCGCGGACTTGCCGCCACGCCGGTCCTGTCCCCCGCGGCCGCCCTGCTCGCCCCGGCCCTTGCCACCGCGGCCCTGGTCGCCTCGGCCCTGCGCGTCCCTGCCGGATTCGCGCCGCGCGCCACCCTTCTCGCCCCGCTCCGGCTTCGCCGCCGCGCCGGGCTCGTCGTCCAGCCGCAGGGTCAGCGAGATCCGCTTGCGCGCCTCGTCGACCTCCAGCACCTTCACGCGCACGACCTCGCCGGACTTCACGACGTCCCGCGGATCGCTCACGAACTGCCGCGACATCGCGGAGACGTGCACGAGCCCGTCCTGGTGCACCCCGACGTCGACGAAGGCGCCGAACGCGGCGACGTTGGTGACCACGCCCTCCAGCACCATCCCCGGCCGCAGATCAGCGATCTTGTGCACGCCCTCGGCGAAGGTTGCCGTGCGGAACTCGGGGCGCGGATCGCGGCCGGGCTTCTCCAGCTCGGTGAGGATGTCGGTCACGGTCGGGAGCCCGAACCGGTCGTCGACGAACTGCTGCGGCTTGAGCGACCGCAGCTTCGGGGCGTTGCCCAGCAGCGTCGCGACGTCGCCGCCCGCCTTCGCGACGATCCGGCGCACCACCGGGTAGGCCTCGGGGTGCACGCCGGAGACGTCGAGCGGGTCGTCGCCACCGCGGATGCGGAGAAAGCCCGCGCACTGCTCGAACGCCTTCGGGCCCAGCCGCGGTACGTCGTTGAGCGCCGTCCGCGCCCGGAACGGGCCGTGCGCGTCGCGGTGCGTCACGATCTGCGTCGCGAGGCCCTCGGTGATCCCGGAGACGCGGCGCAGGAGCGGGACCGAGGCGGTGTTGACGTCCACGCCGACGGCGTTCACCGCGTCCTCGACCACCGCGTCCAGCGAGCGCGACAGCGACGACTCGGGCAGGTCGTGCTGGTACTGGCCCACGCCGATGGACTTCGGGTCGATCTTGACGAGCTCCGCGAGCGGGTCCTGCAGGCGGCGGGCGATCGACACGGCACCGCGCAGCGAGACGTCGAGACCCGGCAGCTCGGCCGACGCGTAGGCCGATGCGGAGTACACCGACGCCCCGGCCTCGCTCACCACGACCTTCGTCATCTTGAGCCCGGGGTTCGCCGCGACCAGCTCGCCGGCGAGCTTGTCCGTCTCGCGCGACGCCGTGCCGTTGCCGATCGCGATCAGGTCGACGTCGTGCGCGACCGCGAGCCGGGTCAGGGTGGCGAGCGCGCCGTTCCAGTCGCGGCGCGGCTCGTGCGGGTAGATCGTGTCCGTGGCGACGACCTTGCCCGTGGCGTCGACGACCGCGACCTTGACGCCGGTGCGCAGGCCCGGATCCAGGCCCATCGTGGATCGGGTGCCGGCCGGGGCGGCGAGCAGCAGGTCGCGCAGGTTCGCGGCGAAGACGGCGATCGCGGCTTCCTCCGCGACCGTCCGCAGCCGCATCCGCAGGTCGACCTGCAGCCCGAGCAGGATCCGGGTGCGCCAGGTCCAGCGCACCACCTGGGCGAGCCACTTGTCCGCCGCGCGGCCCTCGTCGCGAATGCCCGCCGCGGCGGCGACCGAGCGCTCGTAGTCGGTGACCGGCTCCTCGGGGTCCGAACCGTCCCCCGGGTCGAGGGTGACGTCGAGCACGTCCTCCTTCTCCCCGCGGAACACGGCGAGGATCCGGTGGGAGGGCAGCTTCGTGAAGGGCTCGGAGAAGTCGAAGTAGTCGGCGAACTTCGAGGCCGCAACATCGTTGGGGGCCGACTTGCCCGCCCGGACCGTCGACACCAGCCTGCCGCGGTTCCACATGCGCTCGCGCAGGCCGCCGATCAGGTCCGCGTCCTCGGAGAAACGCTCGACGAGGATGGCGCGTGCGCCCTCCAGCGCCGCCGCGGCGTCGGGGACGTTCTCGGTCACGTAGCCCGCGGCCGTCGCGGTCGGGTCGAGGGTCGGGTCGGCAAGCAGGGCGTCGGCCAGCGGCTCGAGACCGTTCTCGCGGGCGATCATCGCCTTGGTCCGCCGCTTGGGCTTGTACGGGAGGTAGATGTCCTCCAGGCGGGCCTTCGAGTCGGCCGCGAGGATCCGCGCCTCCAGCGCGTCGTCGAGCTTGCCCTGCGAGCGGATCGAGTCGAGCACCACGGCCCGGCGCTCCTCGAGCTCACGCAGGTAGCGCAGCCGCTCCTCCAGGGTGCGCAATTGGGCGTCGTCGAGGCTTCCGGTGGCCTCCTTGCGGTAGCGGGCGACGAAGGGCACCGTGGCGCCGCCGTCAAGCAGGTCGACGGCGGCGGCGACCTGGCCGGGACGGACGCCGAGCTCGTCGGCGATGCGCTGTTGGATCGCGTGGGCCTGTGCGGGGGCGGTGTTCGGAGCCGGGGACTGCTGTGGCTGGACCTGCGTACCTGTCACTCCCCCATCGTGGCGCGCGGTGCCCGCGCGGTCACGCCCGGGTCGACGGAATCTCAGGTCGACGCGCGAGTCGCCACCTTTGCCGCCGCGAGTCGTCACGTTTGTCAGCGCGAGTCCGCGCTCCGGGCCGTCGGCGGGTGCTCGGCCAGGCGTGTCCGAGAAGCCGACGCCGTCAACCGAGGGCTTCTCGGTGAGACGACAGCCAGGCCGTCGCGCGGCGCTTCGAGGCACGCGCCAGCCAGGCGTCCTGCACCACCTCAGCCAGCTCGTCGCGACTCAGCTCCCCGATCCGACCGCCCCGCAGGAGCACGGACAGGTGTCCGTTGAAGTGCGGGGTCGTGAAGAACGGCGACGTCTCGTCCTGGACCAGCGCGTACTTGTCCTCCTCGGCGGCCACCCAGAACACGATCACGTCGGTGTAGCGCTCGCCGGTCTCCGGGTCGACCGCGTCGGGGCGAGCGTTGCGGAAGAAGATGAACGACTTGCCGCCCACCTGGTAGACCGGTCTGTCCGCGGTTCCGGGGTAGATCGTGACGTGCGGCATCGCGAGGGCGAGCTCGTGCACGTCGTCGACCCTCGCCCTCCTCGCAGTGCGCACGACGTGAGCGTAAGCCGAAGGCGTCACATCGCGCCGGCAAACGTGGCGACTCGCGCCGACGAACGTGCCGACTCGCGGGGGCGAACGTGCCGACTCGCGGGTCAGCGCTGGAAGAGGGCCACGCATTCCATGTGATGGGTCATCGGGAACGCGTCGAACGCGCGCAGGGCGGCCAGGTCGTAGCCCTGCGCCGCGAACAGGGCGACGTCCCGGGCCAGGGCCGCGGGGTCGCAGGCGACGTACACGACGCGGCCCGGGGCCCGGTCGCACAGGGCGGCGACCGTCGCGCGGCCGAGGCCGCGGCGGGGCGGGTCGGCCACCACGACGTCCGGGCGCCCCGGCAGCGACGCCAGCACGTGCTCGACACGGCCCACCGTCCAGTGGACCTGCTCGAAGTGGGCCAGTGCGGCGCGCCCGTCGGCCGCGGCCTGCCGCGCCGACTCCACCACCCGCACCTCGCCGTCCGGCCCCACCTGCTCGGCCAGGACGGCCGCGAACAGCCCCACACCGCCGTAGAGGTCCCAGGCGAGCCCGCCCTCCGGGGCCTGCGCCCACTCCCCCACGACCTCCACCAGCGTCGGCGCCAGCGCGGGGTGAACCTGCCAGAACGTGCCGGCCGACAGGTGCCACTCGCGCCCGGCCGCCCGTTGCGCGACGGCCGGCCCGTTCACCCGCGACCCGACCGGGTGCAGGTGCCGGACCCCGTCGGCGTCGATCGCCACCTCGACCTCGTCGCGCGCGGGGAATCGCTGCTCCAGGACGGGGGGCAGCTCGCCGGGCGGAACGAGCGGGCAGTCGGCGATCGGCAGGACGTCGTGGCTGCGGTGTGCGCGCAACCCGGCGCGCCCGTCGTCGTCGATGGCCAGCCGCACCCGGTGCCGCCAGCCCAGCAGGCCTCCGGGCAGCTCCTCCACGGTGACGTCGCGCTCGACCCCCGCGAGGCGCTGCAGCTGCTCGCGCAGCACGGTGGTCTTCAACGCGCGCTGCGTCGGCCCGTCGGCGTGCTGCCAGTCGCAGCCGCCGCAGCCACCGGCCCGGGCCCACGGGCACGGCGGCTCGACCCGGCCCGGAGCGGGATCGAGCACGGCGATCGCGTCGGCGCGGCAGAACGCACCGCCACCGTCTTCGGTGACGACCGCGCGCACCCGCTCCCCCGGCAGCGCGTGCCGGACGAAGACCACGCGCTCGCGCCCGTCGTCGACCCGGACCCGCGCGACGCAGTGCCCGCCGTGGGCGACCGCGCCGACGTCCAGGTCGAGCACCCGGTCCGTCCAGTCCAGGGTGTCCGCGGGAACCGCCGCGGTCACTGGCCGGCCCCCGTCCGGGTGAGCGTCAGGCCGGTCACGGCTTCGGCGTGCCGGCACCGGCCCGGTCCGCGCCGCGGCCGTCGGTCGTCTGCTTCTGCGGGCCGGCCCCGGCGGCCTGGCGGTGCGGTGCGGACGGCGACGGCGCGGCGGCCCGGTCGTCGCGCAGGACGGTCGGGTAGCCCCGTCTGGTGGCACCGGGGGACAACTCGTCCCGTTCCACGATCCGCTCGGACGACTTCAACTGCCATGGCACCGATACCACCATCACTCCCGGCTGGAACAGCAGGCGGGTCTTGATCCGCAGCGCGCTCTGGTTGTGCAGGACCTGCTCCCACCAGTGCCCGACGACGTACTCGGGGACGAACACCGTGACGATGTCGCGCGGGTTCTTCGTGCGCACCCGCTTGACGTAGTCCAGGACCGGCTTCGTGATCTCCCGGTAGGGCGACTCGACGACCTTGAGCGACACCGGGATCTTGCGCCGGTCCCACTCGCGCACGAGCCGGCGGGTGTCGGCGTCGTCGACGTTGACCGTCACGGCCTCCAGCACGTCCGGCCGCATCGCGCGGGCGTAGGAGATCGCCCGCATGGTCGGCCGGTGCAGTCGGGCGACCAGCACGATCGCGTGGTTGCGCGAGGGCAGGACGCTGTCGAGCTCCGCGGCGTCGAGCTCCGCGGCGACGTGGTCGTAGTGGCGCTTGATCGCCAGCATGAGCATGTAGAACCCGGCCATCGCCGCGATCGCGATCCAGGCACCCAGGACGAACTTCGTGATCAGCACGGTCACCAGCACGACCCCGGTCATCACCGCGCCGAACCCGTTGATCAGCTGCGCGCGGCGCATCCGCCGCCGCTCCTTGGGGTCGGTCTCGGTGGCCAGGTGCCGGCGCCAGTGGCGGACCATGCCCGTCTGGCTGAGCGTGAACGAGACGAACACACCGACGGTGTAGAGCGGGATCAGCCGGGTGACCTCGGCCTGGAAGCCGATCACCAGCACGACCGCGAACGCGGCGAGGATGACGATGCCGTTCGAGAAGGCCAGCCGGTCCCCGCGGGTGTGCAGCTGGCGGGGCAGGTAGCGATCCTGCGAGAGGATCGAGCCGAGCACCGGGAAGCCGTTGAACGCGGTGTTCGCGGCCAGCACCAGGATCAGTGCCGTCATGATGATGACGAAGTAGAACCCCGGCCGGAACTCGGCGAACACCGCGTCCGCGAGCTGGGCGACCATGGTCTGCTGGACGTAGCCCGGCGGCGCGTCGGGGAACTGCACGGCCGGGTCCTCGGCGATCTTCACCCCGGTCAGCCGGGCCAGGGCGATCAGCCCCATGAACATCGTCACGGACAGCAGGCCGAGCAACAGCAGCGTCGTCGCCGCGTTCTTCGACTTGGGCTTGCGGAACGCCGGCACGCCGTTGCTGATCGCCTCGACGCCCGTCAGCGCCGCGGCCCCCTGGGTGAACGACCGCAGCACGAGCAGGACCAGCGCCATCCCGGTGAAGGTGTCGCCCTCGGCGAGCAGGTGCAGGTTCGCGCTGGCGGCGTGCACCTCGTCGCCGAGCAGCAGCACGCGGGTGAGCCCCCAGATCACCATCGTTCCGATGGCGGCCATGAACGCGTAGACGGGGACCGCGAATGCCGCGCCGGACTCCCGGATCCCGCGCAGGTTGACCGCGGTGAGCAGGGTGATCGCCACGACGGCGAAGAGGACCTTGTGCTCGCCGACGAACGGGACCAGCGCGCCGACGTTCGCCGCCGCCGCCGAGATCGAGACCGCCACGGTCAGCGTGTAGTCGACCAGCAGGGCGCTGGCGACGGTGAGGCCGGCCTGGCGCCCGAGGTTCACTGTCGCGACCTCGTAGTCACCCCCACCCGACGGGTAGGCGTGCACGTTCTGCCGGTAGCTCGTGACCACGGTGAGCAGCACGACGACGACCGCGAGCCCGATCCACGGCGAGAGCGCGTACGACGCCACCCCGGCCACCGACAGCGTGAGGAAGATCTCCTCCGGTGCGTAGGCCACCGACGACATGGCGTCCGAGGCGAAGACCGGAAGCGCGATCCGCTTCGGCAGCAGGGAGTGGGCGAGCCGGTCGCTGCGCTGCGGGCGCCCGACCAGGATGCGCTTCACCGCGACGGCGAGCTTGGACACGGCGAAAGCCTAGTCACTCCACCTGTGGATCTCGCCTGCTTCCGGACGCGATAGCGTGCGTCACCGACCGGGGAGGATCAGCGCGTGTACGTCGTGGTGATGGGGTGCGGGCGCGTCGGCTCGTCGCTCAGCGCGAGCCTGGAGCGGCTCGGGCACGAGGTCGCGGTCATCGACAAGGACGCGCAGGCGTTCCGCCGGCTGGGTCCGGACTTCCGGGGACGCCAGGTCGTCGGGCAGGGCTTCCACCGTGAGGTGCTCGTCGAGGCGGGCGCGGAGCGGGCGGACGCGTTCGCGGCGGTCTCCAGCGGCGACAACTCCAACATCATCTCCGCCCGGGTGGCGCGGGAGACGTTCGGCATCGAGCGGGTCGTCGCCCGGATCTACGACGCGAAGCGGGCCGCGGTCTACGAGCGGCTGGGCATCCCGACGGTGGCGACCGTGCCGTGGAGCACGGACCGGCTCATGCGCATGCTGCTGCCCGACGGTGTGGCCTCGGCGTGGCGCGAACCGAGCGGCACGGTCGCGATCCTCCCGCTGCCCCTGCACGAGGACTGGGTGGGCCAACCGATACGCGCGCTCGAGCAGGCGACCGGCGGCCGGGTGGCGTTCATCGTGCGGTTCGGCCACGGCGTGCTGCCGGGACCCGAGACCGTGGTGCAGCATGAGGACACCGTCTACGTGGCGGCGGTCTCGGGGACGGTCAGCGACGTGACGGCGGCGGCCTTGGCCCCGCCGCAGGAGGGGTGACCGGTGCGCGTGGCGATCGCGGGGGCGGGGGCGGTGGGCCGCTCCATCGCGCTGGAGCTCGTGGAGAGCGAGCACCAGGTGATGCTCATCGAACGAGAGCTCAGCAACATCGAACCCGAGGCGGTCGAGGCCGCCGAGTGGGTGCACGCCGACGCCTGCGAGCTCGCCTCGCTGGAGGAAGCCGGCATGGAGGGCTGCGACGTCGTGATCGCGGCCACCGGCGACGACAAGGTCAACCTCGTGGTGTCGCTGCTGGCGAAGACCGAGTTCGCGGTGCGCCGGGTCGTCGCCCGGGTGAACGACCCGCGCAACGAGTGGCTGTTCGACGACAACTGGGGCGTCGACGTCGCGGTCTCCACCCCGCGCCTGCTCGCGGCGCTGGTCGAGGAGGCGGTCGCGGTGGGCGACCTGGTGCGGCTGATGACGCTGCGGCAGGGCCAGGCCAACCTCGTCGAGGTGACGCTCCCTGCGCACACCCCGCTGGCCGGGGCCCCGGTCCGGGCGCTGAAGCTGCCCAAGGACTCCGCGCTCGTGACGATCCTGCGCGGCGGACGCGTGATCGTCCCGCAGGACGACGACTCGCTGGAGGCGGGCGACGAGCTGCTGTTCGTCGCGACGTCGGCGGTCGAGGAGGAGATCCGCGCGGCCCTGGGGCACTGAACGGGCGGCACCGCCCACGGGAATGCTCGACGAGCCCCCGTCAGGCGGCGGGGAGCGGGGCGCGGCGCGCGCGGCGGACGGCCCAGATCGTGCCCAGCAGCGCGACCCCGACGAGCGGGTAGCCCATGGCCAGGCGGGCGATGCCGAGCCAGGTCTCCTCCTCGTAGCGGTACAGCAGGCCCTGCACGACGACGCGGGCGACGAACACGAGCGCCCACAGCAGCGTCGCCCAGGTGTAGGCGCGCAGCAGCCGCGGGTCGCGGCGCCAGCCCTGGCCGTCTCCGTTGATCCCGTGCCAGATCACCCCGGCCAGCGGCCACCGGACGGCGACCGAGACGAGGAACGTCAGCCCGCACGCGGCGCTGTAGATCAGCCCGGGCAGGTAGAACGCGCGCGCCTCACCGGAGCGGTAGGCCAGGAACGCCGCGATGCCCACCCCGAACAGCCCGGAGATCGCCGGCTGGAGCGCCTGACGCCGCACGACGCGCCAGCCGGCGATCGCGACGCCGCTGACCAGGGCCGCGATCACCGCCGGGCGCAGGTCGAGAAGCAGGTTCGCGACGACGAAGACGACGACCGGGATCGTCGAGGCGACGATCCCCGAGATGCCGCCCATCTGCTGCAGCATCGTCGGGCGCACGGAACCGGGATCCGCAGCGGTGTGCGGCGGCTCCGGGGTCACGTGGCCTGACAGATCTCGTAGTACGGGTTGTAGAGCACCTTCCGGCCCTCCCGCAGCGCGATCCGCCCGCGTACTCGCATGGTCCGGCCCGGCTCGATGCCCGGGATCCGGCGGCGTCCCAGCCAGATCAGCGTCACTCCCTCGGTGCCGTCGAACAGTTCGGCCTCGAGGGTCGCCGCGGCGTCCTGCGGGCCGTACTCCACGCTGCGCAGCCTACCGAGGACCGTGACCTCCTGACCGCAGGCACATTCCGAGGCCCGCTGGGCCCCGGAGCGCTCGGCGTCGCCCGAGAGGTTCTCGGCGTCGAGTTCCTCGACGTCGCTGGTCAGCTTGCGCAGCATCCTGCGGAACGCGCTGCCGTCCGTGTTGCCCATGTCTCTCCCGGCTCGCCGTCGCGAGCCTCCTCCTCATCGAGGGTCGCAACCACTTCAGGATAGGCGCGCCACCGGCGGCTGTCCTCCTGGCCCACCGGCCCGTGGCGTCGTGCAACCTGTGTGCACCGGGCTGTGCAACGCGCGTGCACGACAGAGGGTGCGGGCAGGGTGCGCCGCGCCCTCGGTCGTGGGCCGGTCAGTGCTCGGGCCTGCGATGGCGCGGCCGGTCCGCGCGCTCGGCCGCCTCGTCGCGCTCCTCGGAGTGCCGCCCGTGCGCCGACGCGTGCCGACGGGCTGACCGATCGGTGGGGTCGTCGCCCGGTTCGACGGCGCGGTGGCCGCCGTGCCGGGGCCGGTCCGAGGAGTGCGCGCCCCGGTCCGGTTCCCCACGGGCCGACCTCCCGACGGCCTCCCATCCGGACTCGGCCCACTGCGACCGCGGCTGCTCGTCCGGCCGGCGCTCCGGCCGCCACCGCTCGGGGGTCCCCGGCTGGGGCATCCGGCCCGGCGACCCGACGGCCCGCTCCTCGGCTGCCCGGCGGGCACGCCGGGTGCGCGGGGCGGCCTCCGGTGAGTAGTGGTGCTCCGTGCGGACGGGCTCCGGGTGGACGGGCTCCGGCTCGGGCACCGGTGCCGCCCGGACGACGGGCATCGGCACGGTCCAGTCGTCCGCCCCGACATCGGCGGCCTCGGCGCCCGGAGCCGCCCCGGAGCCGACGACGGACGCCCAGGCGGTGGCCTCGATCCAGAGATCGGGGTCGCTCCCGGCACCGGCCACGTGATCCCGGTCGGCCGCGAGCTCGCGGCCGGCGCCCGGCTCCCGGTCCGGGCCGAAGGGCCGGTCGTACCCGTAGGCGCCGAGGCTGGGCCACGCGGGGGGCGAGGAATTGCGTCGTCCTGATAGCCCCCGTCGACCTGATAGCCCCCGTCGACGTACGCACCGTCGGCGTACCCACCGTCGGGGTACGCACCGTTCACGTACCCACCGTTCACGTGCGTGCCGTTGGCGTACCTGCCGTCGGCCTGCCGGGCATGGTCGTCGGCGCGGTCGAGCGGGACGTCGTGGACGGCCGGCTCCTCGGGCCACGGGCCGTACCCGGCCCCGTTCGCCCGGTAGGACTCCCCGTTCGCCGAACCGTTCGCCCCGTACGCCGCCCCGTTCGGGATGTACCCGGTGGGGGCTGCGTCGCCGTCGTCGACGAGCGGGCGGCATCGCGAACTCGTCGTGCGTGAGCCCGCGGGGAACGAACCCGTTGCTCCGGGAGCCCTCGCCGCCGTCCGTCGGCCTGCGCTCGTGGGGGACGGACGCGGGCCCACCGCGCGGCGAACCCGGCTCCGGCCGTGCGGTCCCCCACCCCGGGTCGTCCGCTCCGGGGCCGGGACGACCGGGTCGTGCCGGCCCGGCCGGCCGCTCCACCGCCGGGTCGGGCCGCGGCGCGGTGCGGTCGCGCTCCGCCTCGGCGATCAGCTCCGCAACGCGCCGCTGCGGTGGCCGCGCGGTGGGCCGCGCGGGTCGCTCGGGCCGGCGTCGGAAGAGGCCGCGCGAGGCGGTCCGGGTCACCTCGGTCCGGGTCATCTCGGTCTGGGTCACGTCGGTCTGGGTCGTCTCCGTCTGGGCCTCGCCCTCCGACACACCCGGCGACACCGCCGGGTCCTCCTCGGCAGCGGCATCCCGGCCGCGGAGCGCGGGGCCGCGGGTCGGGCGCCCGGCGTCGGACCGTTCTGCGTCCGCCACCGGTTCGAGGACCCGGCGGGGGATCCCGTGCGGCACGGTGTCCAGGCCGTCCGGCACCACGGTGATGGTCGTGGGTGCGTCCACCAGGGCGGCCGGGCGGGCGGGCGGTGGCGGTGGCGTCGGTACGCGTTCGGCAGGCGCCCGCGGCACGGGCACCCGGTCCGGCATCGCGATCGGCCCGGGCCGTGAGAGGTGCTCGGGGACCGTGAGCGGAAGCACGGTCCGGACGGGGTACGGGGAACGTCCGCGCACGACCACCGTGCCGCGGAGCATCACCCGCAGGGCGGCGTCGAGCTCGCGCGCGGAGCCGGTCGGGCCCGTCGCGACGCCGTACAGCATCCAGCGGGGGCCGTCGACGCCGACGAACAGCGACGACGCGTCGCCCGTCCGGGCGTGCAGCTCGCGGCCCCACTCGCCGGTGAACGACCGCACGGTGGCTCCGCCCTCGCGCAGCGACTCGTCGATCTCGGCGGCCAGGTCCGGCCACAGCCCCCCGGTCCGAGGCGCGGCGAGCGCGCTCACGGAGAGCCGGCCCGCGGGCAGCATCACGTGCACGGCCTGCAGGCGCCCGTCCTCGGGCTCGACCGACACTTCGCCGCCCCGGGGCACCGGCACCCGCACGGCGCCGAAGTCGACCCGTTCGGTCGCGGCGTGCTCCGGGTCGAGGTCGTCCTCGTCGAAGGGGCCGAGCGTCACCGGACCGTCGCCGCCGGCGCCGTCGCTCTCACCGCGACCCGCACCACGGGCCACGAACCGTTTGAGGGCGAGCGCACCGATCGTGCGCGCACCGGGCTCGTCGCCGGGTTCGTCCAGCCCGTTCACCGACCCGTTCACCGCCGACGGCCGACCGCCCGGCGTCGGCTTCGTCCGCGCGGACCCGCGCCGCGACCACGCCGTGCCATCACGGGTGTCCTCCGGAAAGCCGCGCGTGCCCGCCGGTGGAGCCGTAGCCACCGGCCCCTCGCGCGGACCCGGGCAGGGCCGGGACCTCGACGAACCTGACCCGTTCGACGCGCTGCACGACCAGCTGCGCGATCCGGTCGCCGCGCCGCAGCCTCAGCTCCGCGCGCGGATCGTGGTTGATCAGGCAGACCCGGATCTCGCCGCGGTAGCCCGAGTCGACGGTGCCGGGTGTGTTCACCACCGAGAGCCCGGCCCGGGCCGCGAGCCCCGAGCGGGGGTGCACGAAGCCGGCGTAACCCGGCGGTAGCGCGACCGCGACCCCGGTGCCGACCACGACACGCTCGCCGGGGCCGAGCACGACGTCCTCCGTGCACGACAGGTCGACGCCCGCGTCGCCGGGGTGGGCGTACGCGGGCACGGGTACGGAGTCGTCCACCCGGGTCAGGAACACTTCGATCCCGGCCTCGTCGATCCGGTCGACGGGCGGGTCGTTCGGGTGGGCGTCGTACGGGGGAGCATCGACGGGACCTGCCACGGCGGGCGACGTTACCCTCGGCGTTCGTGCAGGATCACCACCCGCCCACCCCGTCTGCGACGTCCGGCGCCCCCGCGTTCGACGAGCGGTTGTCGGTCCCGTGGTGGTGGTATCTGCCGACCGTCGCACTCGGAGTGCTGCTCGGCGCAGAGGTGCACATGGGCTACCCGGGGCTGCGCTCGTGGCTCGGGTACGTCGTGGTCGTCCCGCTGCTGGTCGCGGCGCTGGTCGCGCTCGGCCGCTCCCGGGTGCGGGTCGCGGCCGGGGAGCTGACGGTCGGCCGGGCGGTGCTGCCGCTGCGCCACGTGGGACGGGTGGAGATCGTGGATCGGCGCGACAAGCAGGCCGCGCTCGGCCCGGAGCTCGACCCTGCCGCCATGGTGCTGCACCGCGGCTGGATCGGGCCGCTCGTCCGGCTCGAGGTCACCGACCGCGCCGACCCGACGCCGTACTGGGTCTTCAGCGTGCGTGAGCCGGACCAGCTCCTGACGGCCCTGGCAGCGACCCGGCACTGACGTGCCGGGTCGCGACCGTCGTTCAGGCGGCGCAGTCGCGGCAGATCAGCTGTGTGCCGTTGCTCTTGGCCAGCCGGCTGCGGTGGTGCACCAGGAAACAGCTGGCACACGTGAACTCGTCGGCCTGCTTGGGCAGGACCTTGACGGTCAGCTCCTCGCCCGACAGGTCGGCACCCGGAAGCTCGAAGCTTTCCGCCGTCTCCGACTCGTCGACGTCGACCACCGCGGACTGCGCCTCGTTGCGGCGGGCCTTGAGCTCGTCGAGCGAGTCCTCCGCCATGTCGTCGGTCTCATTGCGCCGCGGAGCGTCATAGTCGGTCGCCATCGTCCCCACCTCGTGAAATACCCATATGTCATCGTCGTGCCGCTGGTCAACGTCGCAGTACCGGTGTTTGTGCCCGGCCGTGAATGTGACGCGCGTCTCAGCGCAGCACCGCGGCGGGCCCGACGCGAGCGCCAGGTCCGAGCGGTGTTGATCTGCCCCCGGGGCGCGAAGGGTAGCCGAGCCCCGACGGTGACCGCGGGTACCCCGGCACGCCGCTCCGAACCTGGTCGCCGCGGCGCCCGGCGGGCCGATCATCGGCCGGACCCGGCCGCGGTCGGGCCCTCCTCCACCCCTCGTGCTTTAGGGTGCGGCACGTGATTCTCGGCAGGACACCGCCATCGGACGGCGGAGCACGCGTCCCCCCGCACCGGCGGCGCCGGCGCACCCCGTGGGTCGTGGTCGTGTCCGTGCTCGGCGTCGTGGCGGTGGCGACCTGGACGGTCGTCCTGGTCGGGGCGAGCGGCTCGTCGGCGGCGACCTCCTGCGCGGCTCCGGCCGGTGGCCCCGTTCCCGGCCAGGTGCTCGAGCTGAGCGCGCTGGACTCCGTCGCCCCGGTCCCGCCGTCGGCCGCTCGGGTGCACGTGCTCAACGCGGGCGGTCAGCGCGGCCAGGCCAACCTCGTTGCCGCGCAGCTCGGCGACCTCGGCTTCCCCGAGGCGGCGCCGCCGGAGAACGACCCGCTGTACCCGAACGGCGACATGGAGTGCGTCGGGCAGCTGCGCTTCGGACCGGCGGGGTCGGGGGCGGCACGGACCCTCTCCCTGGTCCTGCCGTGCACCGAACTCGTGCGCGACGACCGCACCGACGACGCGGTGGACATCGCCGTCGGCACCGGCTTCCGCGACGTCAACCCGCCGCGAGCCGTCCGCAACGCGCTGGACCAGGTCGGGACGGGCGGCGGCACCGACGGTTCCGCCAACGCGGACCCGGCCGCCCCCGCGGCGTCCGACACCGCGACACCGGGGGTGGACCCGACCGTCCTGGAGTCGGCCCGCAACGCGGCCTGCTGACGACCCGCGCTAGACCGGCGCTAGACCTCCGCAGCGCCCAGCTCGCGGGCCAGCGCGGTGAGCTGCCCGGACACCCCGGGCGCGGCGACGAGCAGGACGTCCGGGCCCAGGCCGTCGTCCGCCGCGGGGTACCCGGGCCGCGCCGGCACCCGCACGACGGCCCCGGCCTCCTGCGCGATCAGGGCGGAGGCCGCCCAGTCCCACCAGTTCGTGCCGTGCTCGAGGTAGGCGTCGAGCCAGCCGGCCGCGACCGAGCACACGTCCAGCGCCGACGAGCCGCTCCGGCGCAGGTCACGGATCCGCGGCAGCATCCCGCCGAGGAACGCGGCCTGCCGGATCCGCCGCTGCGGGGAGTAGGCGAACCCGGTGCCCACCATCGTCAGGGCGAGGTCCGTCTCCGCGCTCGCGCGCAGCGGCCGCCCGTCGCAGGTGGCTCCGGCGCCGCGGGCCGCGCTCCACAGCCGGCCCGAGGCCGGCTCGGCGATCGCCCCCGCGAGCGACTCGCCGTCGCGCGTCGCCGCCAACGAGACCGCGTACCAGGGCAGCCCGTAGAGGAAGTTGACCGTGCCGTCGATGGGGTCGACCACCCAGGTGACGACCCCGTCCCCAGGGGCGCCGCCCGCCTCCTCCCCCACCACGGGATCCCCCGGTCGCAGCTGGGCGAGCCGCTCCCGGACCAGCGCCTCGAGCGCGGTGTCCGAGGCCGTGACGACGTCGGTCGGGGTGCTCTTCGTCGACACCCCCGGCACCACACCGGGCGGCCCGCCCGCGGGGTCCGCGCGCTGCTCCCACGGCCGGGGCAGGTCGCGCAGGTGCGCGACGGCCTCGGCCACCACCCGCTCCGCGAGCCGGCGCAGCGACCCGGGCTCGTCGGAGCGGACGTCGTCAGCCAGGACAGCGGGGGTACGTGACGTCGAGCGGTCGTTCACCGCACCATCCGACCACACGCCGGGCGCCGAACCCGGTCGCCGCTGGTGAACGGTCCGCAAACACGCGCGGGCGACCGTCCGGCGCAGCACCGGAGCGTGGACGGATGCGAGGCAGATGGCCCGTCACACGCACCGTTACAATGGGTCGGTGCCCGCCGGGGGCGGCCGCCAGGGAGTTCGACCCGACGAGGGTCGAGTATGCCCGCGAGCGGCGACCGGCGCGGCAAGCACCGAACACATCGGCGACGGGGGTCGACCATCCTCGACGTCGGAGAGCGCACCGTAGCGAGAGGGCCTAGGTGGCAGCCGCAGACTCCGCAACCCGCACCGACCCGTCCGTCGACGAGGCGACGAGTCCCGCACCCCGCCGTGCCCGCCGTGCCGCGGGCGCGAAGGCGGCTGACGGAGAGGCGGCGGCCCCTCGTGTGAGAGCCGCGGCTCCCAAGGCCGGTGCCAAGTCGGCTCCCAAGTCGGCGCCGAAGACCGGGATCGGACGACGAGCCCGAGCTCGACGGCGAACTCGAGCTGGACGGCGCCCCGGACGTCGCCGACCTCGAGGTCGAACTGGATCCCGCGCTCGACGCCGACCTCGAACTGGAGGCCGGCACGGAGGCGGAGGCGGACACCGCGGAAGAGGCCGACACCGCCGAGGAGGCGGACGACGCCGACGACGAGGAGGACGAGGCCGACGCCGGGCCGGTCGTCCGCTCGACCATCAGCCGCTCCACCGCCGCCCCGCAGAAGTCCGGCGACTTCGTGTGGGACGAGGAGGAGTCCGAGGCGCTGCGGCAGGCCCGCAAGGACGCCGAGCTCACCGCGTCGGCCGACTCCGTCCGGGCCTACCTCAAGCAGATCGGCAAGGTCGCGCTGCTCAACGCGGAGGAGGAGGTCGAGCTCGCCAAGCGCATCGAGGCCGGCCTCTACGCCGCCGAGCGGCTGCGCCGGGCGATCGAGGCCGGCGAGAAGGTCTCCCCGCAGCTGCGGCGGGACCTGCGGTGGATCGTCCGCGACGGCGAGCGCGCCAAGAACCACCTGCTGGAGGCCAACCTCCGGCTGGTCGTCTCGCTCGCCAAGCGCTACACCGGCCGCGGCATGGCGTTCCTGGACCTGATCCAGGAGGGCAACCTCGGCCTGATCCGTGCCGTCGAGAAGTTCGACTACACGAAGGGCTACAAGTTCTCCACGTACGCGACGTGGTGGATCCGCCAGGCCATCACCCGCGCGATGGCCGACCAGGCCCGCACCATCCGCATCCCGGTGCACATGGTGGAGGTCATCAACAAGCTCGGCCGCATCCAGCGCGAGCTGCTCCAGGACCTGGGCCGCGAGCCCACCCCGGAGGAGCTGGCCAAGGAGATGGACATCACCCCGGAGAAGGTGCTGGAGATCCAGCAGTACGCCCGGGAGCCGATCTCGCTGGACCAGACCATCGGCGACGAGGGCGACTCCCAGCTCGGCGACTTCATCGAAGACTCCGAGGCCGTCGTCGCGGTCGACGCCGTGTCGTTCACGCTGCTGCAGGACCAGCTGCAGTCGGTGCTGGCGACGCTGAGCGAGCGCGAGGCGGGTGTCGTGCGGCTGCGGTTCGGCCTCACGGACGGCCAGCCCCGCACCCTGGACGAGATCGGGCAGGTCTACGGGGTCACCCGGGAGCGGATCCGCCAGATCGAGTCGAAGACGATGTCGAAGCTGCGCCACCCGTCCCGGTCGCAGGTCCTGCGGGACTACCTCGACTGAGCCGGCGCACACGGGCGCAGGACGGTGCCGTCGGATGAGTTGCCGCTCGTCGACGGCACCGTTGCGGTGACGAGGTGACGCAACGGAGCCACGAGGCCGATCCGAGGTCAACGCACGTCGACCGTCACGAGTCGACCTGCCGCACGAGCGAGTCGCACGTCCCTGGTGAGCAATGTGGCGGACAGCGCCTCGGCCAGGGCGACGTAGGCCGCGTCGTAGGCCGACATGCTCTCGCGGAGAGAGAACGCGCGCAGGCGCAGACCGGCTCCCGCCGGCCACCGCTGAATGGGCAGATCGTCGAAGTCCGAGAGGGCGTCGACCGCTCGGCTCGGGCTGATCTTCCCTCCACGGTGGAGCCCGCGCAGGGCTGCGACGACTTCGTGGTCGAGGAGGTGGGGAGCGTGCAGGTCGGCCTGGGCCAGTGCGGAGCGCAGGTCGGCGGTGCCGTCCGGCATCGTCAACGCGTCGACCACCGCAGCGGCGTCAATGACGATCACGGCGTCGTCTCGGCGCTTCGCTCCCGCTCCGCTCGGGCCACGGTGAGAGCGTCGAGTGCCGAGCCGCGCGCTCGTTCGGCACGACGAGCTGCGCGGGCGAGGACTTCCTCCACGCTGGGGCGCTCCACCTCCCGGGCAACGAGTTCAAGGAGGTAGCTGTTGAGCGACATGCCACGGGCTGCCGCGCGCGCCTTGAGGACGCGCCGCTGCTCCTCGGGCACATTTCGGATCTGCAGGGGTGTGGCGGTCATGCATGCATTCTGCCATAAAAATGATGCGCGGTGACTGCGCGCAGTTCCTCGCCGGCCTCGCCCTTCCGGTACGCCACGGTCGGGCCACCACCTCGGGTACTGGTCCGGGTGCGGGGCCGGTCGTAGGGTCCGGCGAGTGGAAATCGCGGGGTGGCCGGTCGTGTCGCCCGCGAAGTGCACGCGCCCCCGCGTGTCCGCGTCCTTCCTCCCCCGGCCGCGGCTGACCCGCGTGCTGGACCGCGCGGCACCCGGACAGGTCGTCGTGGTCTGTGCGCCCGCCGGGTTCGGCAAGACGCAGCTCCTCGCCGACTGGCTGGCCGACCGGGCCGGGGCCTGGGTCACCCTCGACGCCGACGACGACGCGGACGACCGGTTCTGGGCCGGCCTCCTTGCGGCGCTCGACGGCGTGCCGGGCGCGGACCGGACGCTGGCGGCGCTGCCGCGGCCGGCGACGCCGAGCCGGGATCCGGCGTTCGTCGCGTCGGTCGTCGACGCCGTCGCCGCGGCGGGACCGATCACCCTGGTCCTCGACGACGTCCACACCGTCTCCGCACCGGACCCGCTGCACGGGCTGGCCGCGCTCCTTCGCTACCGGCCCACCAACCTGCTGCTGGTGCTCGCCACGCGATCCGACGCGACGCTGCGGCTCGACCGCCTCCGGTTGGGCGAGGAGGTCGTCGACCTGCGCGCGGGCGACCTCGCGTTCACCCGGGACGAGACGTCGGCCCTGCTCGCCGCCTCCGGGGTCCCGGTGAGCCCCGACCGGCTCGACCTCCTGTGCGCGCAGACCGAGGGCTGGGCCGCGGCCCTGGCCTTCGCGGCGCGGGCGCTCGCCGCGTCGACCGACCCCGACGTGCTGCTCCGCGACCTCGCCGGGCACCCCCACCTCGCGGACTACCTCACCTGCGAGATCCTCGCCCGGCTGCCCGCCGACATCGCCGACGTGCTCGACCGCCGTCAGTGTCTGCGACGAGGTCACCGCCCCGCTCGCCGCCGTCCTCGCGGAGCGCGCCGACGCCGGGGACGTGCTCGCGGAGCTGGAGCGCACGACGGCGCTCGTCACCGGGTCCGGTTCCGCGCGCGGCGCCTTCCGGGTCCATCCCCTCCTGCGCGCCCAGCTGCGCGCGGACCTGCGGCGCCGCCGCCCGGACCGGTTCGCGGCGCTGCACGGACGGGTGGCCCGCGCGCGGCAGGAACACGGCGACGTGGTCGGGGCGCTGCACCACGCCGCCCTCGCCGACGACGCCGTGCTGCTCGGTGAGCTGCTCGACGTCCACGGGCCCGGCGCTGGCGAGCGGCGGCCACCACGCGGTGGTGCTCGCCGCGCTCGACGCCCTGCCCGTGGCGGACGTGTCCGCGCGTCCCCGGCTGCTCCTGGTCGCCGCGCTCGCCCACGGCGAGGTCGGCAGGCGCGCCGTCGCACACCGGCTGCTCACCCGGGCCGACACGGTCTGGCCGGCCGACCCGGACCCGGGGCTGGCGGCGCTGCGGGCGCGGGCCGGCGCGGCTGGGCCGGCTCGGGCCGACCGGCGGCGACCCGCCCGGCCCGCGCGCCGAGCCGGGCGCCGGGACGGCCGTGGTCGACGTGCTGCTCGCGGGTCGACCACGCCCTGGCGGCCGGGCAGTGGGACGAGGCGGAGTCACTCGCCCGGGCGGCGGGCGCCGAGGCGGCCCGGCAGGGCAACACCTACCTGGAGGCGCGCGCCGTCGTCACGCTCGGCGTCGTGGGGAGCCTGCGCGGCGACGTCACCGGCTCCGTGGCGCTGGCCCGGCGCGCCGCGGAGATCGCTCCCGCCGACCGCTGGCGGGGCACCGTCGGCGACGCGTACGCCTGCTTCCTGCAGGGCTACGGCGCGCTGCTGCGGATTCCGGCCCGAGGAGTGCCTGCGCTGGGTCGCGGAGGTGGACCGGGTGACGGCCGTCCACCCCGCTCCCCGGAGCCGGCCGGCGTGGTGTCCGTGCTGGGCGTCCTGCGCGCGGCGGCCCGGTTCGACCTCGGCGAGCACCGCGCCGGCCTCGCGGCCCTCACCGCGGCGCGGGCGGACGTCGACGCCGGTCACCTGCTCGGCCGCCCGATGCTCGCGTTCGCCGCCGCCCTCGAGCACGGCGCGGCGGCCGCGCTCGGCATGCGCGCCCACGCGCGCACGGTCGCCGAGTGGGCGCACGCGCGGCTGGGCGGCATGGGCGACGTGCTCGTCATGCAGGCGTGGGGACCGGCGGCGATCGGCCGGGACGACGCAGCACGCGAACGGCTGCGGCCGGTACTCGACGGTTCCGTCCCGTGCGCCGTGCCCTGGATGCGCACGGAGGCGGAGCTGCTCGACGGCGCGCTCGCGCTGCGGGCAGGCAACGCCGCGCACGCGCGGCGCGCGGTGGCCCGGGCCGTGGCGGACGCGGCGGCGACCGGTGTGCTGCGCCCGCTCGTCACGGCACCGCCGGACATCGGGGCGCTGCTCGGCGAGCCCGTGCACTCCCCCGACCGGGCCGAGCTCCTCCGCGAGGTCCGGGCACTGCGCGCGGCCCGGGACCGGACGCTGCCGGGCACCCCGCTGACCGACCGCGAGCGTGACGTCCTCGCGCTCCTGCCGACGGTGCTGTCGCTCGAGGAGATCGCGGACACGCTGGCCGTCTCGCTCAACACGGTGCGCAGTCACGTCCGGTCGCTGCACGGCAAGCTCGGGGTGGGCTCGCGGGCCGAGGCGGTGCAGGCGGCGACGCGCAGCGGTCTGCTCGACGTGCCGTGAGAACGAGTTTTCATCCCCGCGGGGAGGTCCGGCGCGGCGGCGGGGTCATCGTCGGCGGGGTCGCGCCCGCGCGGGCGCCAACGCCGTGCGCCGCGCGACCGCCGGGGAGGGGCCGAGGTGGACGATCGCGGCAGCGCCGCCGCCCGCCCGGGCGCCCCGGACCGGACATCCGGCGCTACGAGTTCCGCGTCGCGGGGCTGCTCTCGGAACGCACGCGCGGCGCCTTCCCCGACATGACCGTCGTCGACGCGCCGCCCGAGACCGTCATCGTCGGCGACGTGCTCGACGACGCGCACCTGTACGGCGTCCTCGGCCTGCTCCAGGACCTCGGGCTGCGCCTGACCGCGCTGCGGCAGGTGCCCGACCCGGACGGCCCGTCCGTCAGCGCCGGCCGACGGAGACCGCGCCACCGCGCCGGCTCGCCGCGACCGCCGCTCGCCGTGAGCGCACGCCGAGCTTGGTGTAGATCGCCCGGACGTGCGTCTTCACGGTGCTCGGGGCGACCCCGAGCACCGTCGCGATCTCCTGCAGCGAGTGCGGCGAGGAGAGCAGCCCGAGGACGTCGCGTTCCCGCTCGGTGAAGGCGGACGACCCGCGGTGGGGCCCGTCGGCGCCGGTCACACCACCCGCGAGGATCCGGGCCGCCACCGCGTCACCGGCGCCGAAGCTGCCGATCTGCCGGGCGAGCAGGCCGGTCACCGCGGACCCGCCGGCGAGCAGGGGGCGCAGCGCCCCGGTCGTACCGGCCGCGGCCAGCGCCGCCTCCAGCTCCCGGCGCGCGAGGGGCGACCGGCCGGCCGCGAGTGCCGCGGCACACGCGCGGGCATGCGCCTCGCCGACCGTCCACGGCACGACCGGGGCGACGGCACCGTCGAGCACGTCCCGCAGCGCCCGGCCGCCGGACACGTCCTGCCGGGCGGCCATCAGCACGAGCTCGCCGGTGCGCCCGAGCAGCTCCCCGGCGCGGCGGGCCAGGTCGGCGGCGAGGTCGGGGCGGCCCAGGTCCACGGCGACGCCGTGCGCGAGCAGCACCGCGGGGGCGGCCAGCCGCGGCGGTACCCGGCCGGCCACGGCCGACCGGGCGAGCCGCAGCTCCGGCTCGGCCTCGGCGTCGCGGTGCAGGTCGGTGAGTGCCGCCGCGCGCAGCGCCGAGCGCAGCGGGCCGAACACGGCATCGGCCGGGTCGGCGGGTGCCGCGGCGAGCAGGTCCAGGCAGCGTTCGGGGTGCAGGTCGAGCAGCGCCCCGTAGGCGCCCAGCAGCCGCGGGAGCCCCGCGCCCGCGGTCGCCCGCCAGCCCCCGCGCGTGAGCTCGGCGTCGGCGGCCGCGGCGAGCTCGGCCATCCGGCGGTACTCCCCGTCCGCCGCGGCGACCAGGGCGAGCACGCTCGTCGCGCGGGCGGCGAGGTAGCCGCGGCCGTGCCGCCGGGCGTCGGCGAGCGCGTCGTCGACGTGCCGGCGCGCCTCCCCCGAGCGCCGGGCGAGCACCAGCGCGACGGCCCGGTCGAGCCGCTTCATCGTGGCCAGGTCGGGGTCGGCGGGCCGGACCGCGGTGGCCCGGGCGAGGTGGCGCCGCACCGCGGCAGGTGCACCGTCCTCGGTGGCCACGAGCGCGACCAGCAGCGCGATCTGCGGATCTCCTGGCCGGACGGCGGCACGGTCGAGGACGCCTCAGCGCGTCGCGCACCGCGGCGTGCTCCCCGGACGCGACGAGCGCCACCCCCTGCGCGACGAGCAGCTCCGCGACCCGCGCGTCGTCGTCGGCCTGCCGAGCGTGCGTCAGGGCCCGCGCGGGCCGGCCGCGCGCCGCGAACCAGTCGGCAGCCGCCGCGTGCAGGCGGGCGACCTGTTCGGGATGGCGGCGCCGCAGATCGAGCAGCAGATGCGCGCGCAGGAGCGGGTGGACGCGGTACGCGGTGCGGCCCTCGCCGAAGCTCCGCGTCAGCGCGGTCTCCCGCTCCAGCGACGCCAGCACCTCACCGGCGTCCGGGCGGCCGGTCAGCGCGACGGCGAGACCGGCGGAGAGCTCGTCGCAGACGCTGACGGCCCGCAGCACGTCGGTGGTGCCGGACGGCAGGGCCGACAGGACCTCCCCGACCAGGTAGTCGGAGATGGCCTTGCTGTTGCCCGCGAGGTCGGCGAGGAAGCGGTCGACGTCGCCCGCCTCGCGCAGCGACAGCGCCGAGAGCCGCAGGCCCGCCGCCCAACCGGCGGTCTGGTCCACCAGCGTGCGCACCTGCCCGGGCGCCAGGACCAGGTCCGCGCCGGCGAGCAGCGCGGCCGCCTCGTCCGGGGAGAAGGCGAGGTCGCGGGCGCGGATCTCGCGGAGCTCGCCCGACAGGCGCAGCCGCGCGATCGGCAGCGGCGGGTCGGCGCGCCCCGCGAGCACGAGCCGCAGCGCGCGCGGACGCTCCCGGACCAGTGCCGCCAGGGCCCGCACCGCCGCCGAGCCCGGCGTGAGCGCGTGGACGTCGTCGAGGACCAGGTCGACCGGGCCGGGAACCCGGTCGAGCGCCTCGAGCAGCCGGACCAGGAAGCCGTCCTGCGCCGGGTCGAGCCGGTCCAGCGCGGGACCGACCGCAGCGCAGCCGCGCAGGGCGGCGAGCACGGCCGCCCAGAAACGTGGGGCGACGCGGTCGTCGTCGTCGAGCGACAGCCAGGCGACCCGGTCCGGCCGCCGCGCGGCCCACTCGGCGAGCAGCAGCGTCTTGCCGTACCCGGCCGGAGCGCTGACGAGCAGCAGCCCGCCCGGCTCCGCGGCGTCGAGCAGGGCGAGCAGCCGGGGGCGGCCGACGTGGCGCGCGGGGACGTGCGGCATCGTCGTCTTCGCCTTCGGTACCACCGGATCCCCCTGCCGCCCCGCCCCCGGCGAGCACGCTACGGAGATCCGGACGCGGGCGGCACTACCGTTCGGCCCATCGCGGTGGTGATCATGCCCACCGAGCGGTCAGCGGGGACGGAACGGGACCTGGTCGACCGTGCCCTTGGTCACCACGATCGCCGCTCCGGCGGGGATCTCGTGCCAGACGCCCGGGAGCGGGGTGAGCGGCTCGGAGACGACGACCCGTGAGTCGGCGCCGAAGTGGGCGAACCGCTCGTTCTCCGGGTAGAGCTCGCGCAGGGACTCGACGTCCGCGCTGTAGTGCAGCGTGTTCGCCACGGAACCGCTGGCGTAGCGGGCGGCCCAGAGGCGCTCGCCGTCGGTGACCCCGACCGTCATCTGCAGCGGCTCGGCGACGCCCGCGTCGGCGCCGAGCGTCTCGACGAACCCGGCCATCCGCTCCAGGCCGGCGATCGGGTCGTCGGCCAGCCCGAAGGTGAGCGCGAGGTGGAACAGCAGCTCGGAGTCGGTGGTCCCCTTGATGTTGGGGAACAGGTCGGGGCGCACCGCCAGCAGCAGGTCGCGGCGCAGCGCCTCGTACCCGTCGACGTAGCCGTTGTGCACGAACATCCACTTGCCGTGGGCGAACGGATGGCAGTTGGTCTCCTGGACGGGCGTGCCCGTGGCCGCACGGACGTGGGCGAGGAACAGCGGCGAGGAGATCTCCGACGCGAGCGTGTGCAGGTTGCGGTCACCCCAGGCGGGGGTCGCGCTGTGGAACAGGGCGGGCACGTCCCGGCGCCCGAACCAGCCCAGGCCGAAGCCGTCGCCGTTGGGGACGGCCATGTCGGGCGCGTGGCGCCGGCTCTGCTCGATGAGCGAGCGCTCGGGGTCGTAGAGCAGCTCGCGCGGCTCGATCGGGCTGCCGAGATATCCGAGCCAGCGGCACATGACGTCCCTTCCTCGCGACGGTGGTGGCCCAGGCTGCCCGACGGCGCCGGTCCCGGCCTCCCCCGCCGCAGGCGAGATCTCCTCCCTCCCGGAGGAGGCCGCGCGCCCGGTCCTGCGGAATGCTCGGGCGTCCCGCCTGCGACGGCCCGTCCGCGATGATCAGAGGAGCACTCCATGCCCGTGACGTCCCCACCGGCCGGGCCGGTGGAGTGGGTCGCCATCACGTTCCCGGGATCCGGGCTCGGCCCCGAGGTCACCGCGCCACTGGCCGGGCTGGTGGACACGAAGACCGTCCGCGTGCTGGACGCCGTCGTCGTGCGGAAGGCGGCGGACGGCACGATCAGCGAGGTGGAGATCGACGCGGGGGCGTCGGCCTTCGACCGGCTCGACGGCGAGGTGCTGGAGCTGCTGAGCCACGACGACCTCCTCGCGATCGCCGGGCGCCTCGGCAAGGACACGACGACCCTGGTGGTGGTCTGGGAGAACCTGTGGGCCGCCGCCTTCGCGGAGGCGGTCCGCGACCGCGGTGGGTCCGTGATCGCCCACGACCGCATCGCGGCCGCGGACGTCGCCGCGGCAGTGGCAGCGCTGGACGACGCGGCCGCAGAGACCGCGCAGGAAGGGAGCCCGGCATGATGCGCAGGTTGGGCCGCGGGCGCGGCGGACCCGGGCTGCTGGGCACCGTGGCCCGCACCGCCGTCATCGCCGGTACCGCCTCGGCCGTCTCGGGACGGGTCAACGCGGCGCAGCAGGCCTCGGCGCAGCAACAGCAGGAGGCGGCCGCGGCGCAGGAGCAGCTGCGGCAGGCGCAGCTGCAGGCCCAGATCGACTCCCAGGTCAACGCCCGGATGGCCGGGGCGCAGGCCGCGCCGGCATCCCCGCCGCGCCGGCGGGGCCCTCGGTCGACGAGCTGTACGCCCAGCTCACCAAGCTCGGCGAGCTGCGTCAGGCGGGCCTGCTCTCCGACGCCGAGTTCGCCGAGCAGAAGGCACGGCTCCTCGCATGACCGAGGCCACCGGTGCGGACACGCCCGGGCCACCGCCGCCGGGGCAGCCGCGCCGCGTGGCCATCGCCTGCCAGGGCGGTGGCAGCCACACCGCCTTCACCGCGGGCGTGCTGAGCCGGCTGTTCGACGGTCCCGAGCCGGCCGGGTACGAGGTCGTCGGGCTCAGCGGCACCTCCGGTGGTGCGGTGTGCGCGCTGATGGCCTGGACGGCGCTGTGCGACGGCGACCAGCGCAAGGCCCGGGCACTGCTCGACGGGTTCTGGGGCGACAACTCCGCGAGCACGCCGCTGGACGCGGCCGTCAACGTCTGGCTGCTGTGGACGAGCACCCTGCAGAGCACCGGGTTCCTGCCCACGGTCAGCCCCTACGACCTCCCGTCCACCGGGCTGGACCACTTCCGCGACCTGCTCACCCGCCGGGTCGACTTCGACCGCATCGAGGCGGACCCGCGAGGCAGCCGGCCCCAGTTGCTGATCGGTGCCGTCGACGTGCTCTCCGGGCAGTTCCGCGCCTTCAACAGCAGGCGGGAGCGGATCGTCCCGGACATGATCCTTGCCTCCGCGGCGATCCCGACCCTCTTCACGACGGTCCACGTCGCGGGCGGCGCCTTCTGGGACGGCCTGTTCTCCCAGAACCCGCCGGTGCACGACCTGCTCGACACCCGGCCGGACGAGCTCTGGGTGATCCAGATCAACCCGACGGCCCGCGCGGACGAGCCGAAGACGGTGCTCGACATCACCGACCGGCGCAACGAGCTGTCCGGCAACCTCTCGCTCTACCAGGAGCTGCACGGCATCGAGGTGATCGACCGGTTGCTGGCGGAGGGCCAGCTCGTCGGCGACCGGTACAAGCACGTCACCGTGCGGATCCTGGAGTTCTCCCGACCGCTCTCGTCGCGGCTGCTCGGGCCGGCGTCCAAGCTCAACCGCGACGCCCGGTTCATCCGCGAGCTGATGGCACAGGGCGAGCAGCAGGCCGAGGAGTTCCTCGCGATGCTGGCGTTCGAGCACGCCTGGCGGTCCGGGGACGCCGACGCGGTGCTCGCGATCCTTGCCCCGGACGTCGAGCTGACCTCCACCGCGCCGTTCCGGCCTCGCGACGGCCTGCGCGGCGAGCACGCCCGCGCCGAGGTCGCAGAGCTGTGCACCGCGGTCCGGCTGGACCTCACCCGCAAGCAGCTCACCCGCGAGCGGGCGACCTGGACGGTCAGGCTGGACGGCGAGGCGGACCGTGCCGGCCGGGTAGAGGCCGAGATCGTCGACGGTGCCGTGACCGCGCTGCGGATGGGCCCGGCCTGATCTCGTCCGGCACGGGGGGAAGGCAGGACCGCCCGTGTCACATCGACTCTGAATCTGATGGGCGCCACGCGGGCGTCTGGCCGGGCGGCGCTCGGCGGCGCCTTCTGGGGGCTCCTGTTCGGGCTGTTGTTCCTCGTTCCGCTGCTCGGGGCGGCGATCGGCGCCGCGGCCGGCGCGCTGGCCGGCAAGCTCTCGGACGTCGGCATCAACGACGACTTCATCCGGCGCACCCGCGAGCAGGTCACCCCTGGGACGTCCGCGCTGTTCGTGCTCACCTCCGACGCGGTCGTCGACCGGGTCCGGGAGGCGTTCACCGGGCAGCGGCCCGAGCTGCTGTTCACGAACCTGTCGACCGAGCAGGAGAACGCGCTGCGCGAGGCGTTCGCCGACTGATCACGAGTTCTCCTCCGCAGTGGAGGAGGTGGCACCCGCCCGGGGGCGGCTAGAACCGGCGGGTGCCGACAGCTGCGGACCACCCGGACGTCCCGTCAGGACCACCGATCGAAGCGTCCCGCGCCGTCCTGCTCCCGCGGACGCTGGTCATCCTGCTCCAGCTGGCCGCCGCGGTCGTCGTCGCGGGCGGCATCCGGGCCGCGGCCTGGCTGGTCGCGCCCGTGTTCCTGGCGCTGGTCATCGTGATCACGGTGCACCCCGTGCACGCCCGGCTGCGTGCGCGGGGTCTACCGCCATGGGCGGCGACCACCTTGCTCGTGCTCGCCGTGTACGGCGTGCTCGTGGTGCTGGCCGGGGTCGTCGTCGTGTCGGTCGCCCGGCTGGCGACCCTGCTGCCGAGCTACGCTGCCGAGGCCAACGCGCTGCTCACCTCGGTGACCGCGGAGCTGGCGCGGTTCGGCGTCGGCGCAGCGCAGCTGCGCGAGATCGCGGGGACGCTGAACTACGGCAGGCTGGTCGGGATCGTCTCCGGGCTCCTGCTCGGCATCACCAGCCTGCTCGGCAATCTCGTGTTCCTGCTGTCGCTGCTGCTCTTCCTGAGCATCGAGGCCTCCGGGGCCGGCACGCGGCTCGCGCTGCTCGCGCGGGACCGCGCGCCGATCGCCGCCGCGTTCACCGGGTTCACCCGCGCGACGCGCCGCTACATGGGGGTCAACACGGTGTTCGGCCTGCTCACCGGTCTGGTCGACGCGGTGGTGCTCGCCCTGATGGGCGTGCCGCTCGCCGTACTGTGGGGGTTGCTGGTGTTCATCACCAACTACATCCCCTACATCGGGTTCTGGATCGCGCTCGTCCCACCGGTGCTGCTCGCCCTGCTGACCGGCGGCTGGGGGCTCGCCATCGGGGTGTTCGTGCTGTTCACCGTGGTGAACTTCGTGCTGACGTCGGTGATCCAGCCCAAGTACGTCGGCGACGCGGTGGGGATCTCGGTGTCGCTCACCCTCGTCGCGCTGGTGTTCTGGGGCTGGCTGCTCGGCACGGTCGGGGCGGTGCTCGCGGTGCCGCTGACGCTGTTCGCGAAGGCGCTGCTCGTCGACGTCAACCCGCACGTGCGGTGGGCGAACGCGATCCTCGGCTCCACGCGGACGGCCCGCGACGCCGTGGACAACGCCGGGAGACCGCCCGGCGCCGACGACCCGCCACCGGTCGGACCGGACGGCCCGTGGGCAGCCGGACCGGGTACGTCCATGATGAACCCGTCCCCTGGCGAGACCTGACCTGACGGATGGCGACGATGACCGAGCACCTCGACCCCCCTCCAGCCGGATCACAGCCAGCCGAACCGCAGCGCCCGCGGCTGGAGGTCGGCCGCCTGTGGGCGAGCGGCCTGGCCACCGCCGTCGTCGCGGCGCTGATCGCCCTCGTCGGCGTGCTGATCGTCCGCGCGCTGCTGCGCATCGCCGTGTACGCACCCGCCGAGGCCGGCGCGTTCGGCGACTCCCGCACGGTCGTCTTGTGCCTGGCCGCCGCGGCGGCGGCGCTGGCGGCGACGGGTCTGCTGCACCTGCTGCTTGTGGCGACCCCCCGGCCGCTGACCTACTTCAGCTGGATCGTCGGCCTGCTCACCGCCGCGGCGACGGTGCTGCCGTTCACCTACGCGTCCAGCCTGCCCGTCGCGATCGCCCAGGCGCTCATCAATCTCGTGGTGGGCGCCGCGATCGGCAGCCTGTTGTCCGGCGCCGCCGCCAACGCCACCCGCACCATGCACGTGCCACAGGGCCGCTTCCACGTCGACGAGTACCCGGACTAGCGGCTTCCCTGCGAGGGAGCCGCTGGTCCGCCCCGCTCAGCCGCTCGCGCGGACCAGGGCGCGCACGGTGCTGCTGCGCAGGTAGAGGCCGAGCCAGACGAGCACGCCGGTGTAGACGGGGACCAGCAGGAAGGTCCAGAGCGGGGCGCCGATCCGCAGCTGCGCGCAGACCGCCCCGCCGAGGTAGCCGGTGAGGAGCACGGCGCCGAGTACCGCGGTGCGCGGCACCAGGTGCAGCACGAGGCAGGCGAGCAGGGTGCCGCCGATGACGGGGACGGCGGAGGCCGGGAAGCCCATCTGCGTCGTCGCCTCGACGACCGGAGGGATCTGCAGCAGCTTGGTCACCGAGTCGACCAGCAGGAACAGCGTCACCAGCGTGGTGAGCGTCCAGCCGGCGATGCGGGCGGTGCGGCCGACGGGAACGACGGTCGCGGGGACGGTGGGGTGGGCAACGGCGGTCATCTGTCCGGTTCCTTTCGCGCGGGGCGGGTACCGGTGCAGACGGCGGCCGTCGCCGTAACTCATCTGTGCGCGGACGCGGAGTTCGGTGCCCCCCGACGGCACCGAATTCGCAGAGCCCATATCAGTCATTCCACCTGTGGATCTCCGCCTTGCTTCGCTGCGGCGTGGATCCTGGAGGACACGCGTCAGGCCGACTCGGCGTCCAGGCCCACGTGCTCCAGCGTGCGTCGCAGGCTGCGCAGCACGCGCCCACGGGTCGGGCCGATGCTGCCCGGCGGCAGGTCGAGCGCCTCGGAGATGTCGGCGTAGCGCACGTCCTCGTCGGCGAAGAGCGCCCGGACCAGCACCCGGCGGCGCTGCGGCAGCTGCGCCACGGCCTCCTGCACCATCCCGCGGGTCTCCCGGTTCAGGACGGCGGTCTCGGGGCACGTGCCGCTGCCGCTCACCTCGGCCTCGAACAGGCCGTCCGGCACCTCCCGCGACGTCCGGCGCAGCACGGCGAGGCACTCCCGGCGGGCCGTGGTGGCGAGCCACCCGCTCAGCCGCTCGGGGTCGCGCACCGTGTCGAGCCGCTCGAGCGCGCGCAGCCAGGTGTTCTGCAGGACGTCCGCGGTGTCGGCGTCCGACAGCCGGTAGGACCGGGCCACCTTGCCGACCATCCCGCGGTAGCGACGCACGATCTCCTGCCAGGCCTGCGGGTCGCGCGCGCACGCGGCGTTCACGAGGGCGTGACCTGGCGGGACGGGTTCGGGAGGGATCGTCTCGACGGGGACCTTCTCGGGGGCATTCATCGGGCAACTCCTGGCACAGCGACCGTTCGGGGACGGTGCCACTGTCCGCCGGGTGCCTTGCAGGCTTCTTGCAAACCGCACCCGCTGCGTCGCCCGCAGTAATCAGGACGTTCCGGACGGATCTTCGCCGTTGCGCCGTTCGGCGGCAGCCTCGTCGACCTCGGCCCGGACCGTCCCGGCGCGGACCGGCTGCCCGGCTGCGACCAGTGCGTCGACCAGCCGGTCGCCGGCCATCAACGTGCTGGAGTGGGTACGCCCCAGCGCCGCCGCGAAGATCGTCCGGGAGCGGCTCTGCACGGCGACCGCCTGCTCCCAGCTTCCGGCGTCGGCCAGTGCCAGTCCGAGGTTCGTGAGCGCCATCCCCACCCGCGAGTCGTCCGGCCCGAGCACCCGTTCGAGCAGGCGGACGCCGCGCTGGTGCGCCTCGATCGCCTCCGGGACCTTTCCCTGCAGGCGCAGGGCGTAGCCGAGCTTGTCGAAGGTCTGGGCGGTGTCGGGGTGGTCCGCGCCGAGGACGTCGGTGAACGCCGCGATCGCCGCACGCTGGTGGGCGACCGCCTCGTCCAACCGGCCGGCGTCCTGTTCGACCATGCCGAGCCCGGCGGTCGCGTGGGCCCAGCCGCGCTCGTCGAGGCGCCCCTGCTCCTCCAGCATCGCGCGGCCCGAGCGGAGCGCCTCCTCCGCGGCGTCCAGGGCGCCGCTGCCCCACAGGGTGTAGCCGAGGTCGATCAGCACCTCGGGCTCCAGATCGCACCGCCCGGCCCCGCGCAGCACGTCCAGCGCCCGCCGGTGGGCGACGACGGCGGCCGCGGCCTCGTCGGCGCAGTTGAGCACGTGGCCGAGCCGGTTGTACGCGTGGGCGAGCACGTCGGGCCGGACCGGGTCGTCCGGGTGGACCGTCCCGTCCAGCAGCGCCACCGCCTCCCGGTGCAGCTCCAGCGCGGGCGCCAGGCTGCCGGCCGAGTCGAGCACCTGGCCGAGCGCGCAGGTCAGGCGGCCACGGACGGTCGGGGCGACCGCTGCCCCTGGCAGCCGCAGCGCCGCGCGCAGCACGTGCTCGGCAGCCGGGTAGAGCGCCCTCTGCGCCTGCCGGGCGGCCACCTGCTCGAGGGCCTCGACCAGCCCGTCCGGCTGCACGCCGAGCGCCTCGGCGTGCAGCGCGAGGGCGACGAGGTGCGCGGCGACGTCGTCCGGGACGTCACGCCCGGCGTCGGCGGATTCCGTGGCCTGGGCGACGCACGCGTGCGCCACGACGGCCAGCCGGTCACGGCGCGCCGCCTCGCTCATCCGGGCACGCACCACGTCCTGCACCAGCCGGTGCACCCGCACCGTGTCGGCCTCGCGGTCGACCAGCGACAGGCGCAGCAGCTCGCGCAGCGCGTCCTGCAGCTCCAGCTCCCCCGGCTCGAACCGGCCCAGCGTGCCGACCGAGATCGCGTCCGGGGCCAGGAAGGCGATCGTCTCCAGCAGCTCCGCCGCCCGCGGCGCGCGCGCCGCCAGCCGGTCGAACGCCAGCCCCCACGTGGTGGCCACGGTGCGCCCGGAGCCCTCCACCTCGCGCAGCAGCAGCCCGTCGCGGTGACGGCGGAACAGGCTCACGTAGTCGGGCAGCGACATCCGCGTCTGCTCGATGTAGGCGCACGCCTGCTCGAGCGCCAACGGGAGGTCACCGAGCAGCTCGGCCAGCGTGTCCGCCTCGACGGGCCGGTCCCCGGTGCGGGTGGCGACGTAGGCCAGCGACTCGCCACGGGCCAGCGGCCCGATCGCGACGGGGTGGGCGATGCGCCGCCACGCCGGGTTGCGGGAGGTGATGATGACGTCGCCGTGGCGCGCCGCGGGCAGGAACGGCTCGAGCTGCGCGGGCTCGTCCGCGTTGTCGTAGACGAGCAGCCAGCCCGGTGTGCGGTCCAGCTCGGCCCACAGCGCCGCGCGGGCGTCCTCGCGCCGCTCGAACGGCGCGATCCCCAGCGCCGCGGCCAGCGCGGCGAGCCCGGTGGCGGTACCGGCGGGGTCTTCGGCGGAGATCCACCAGGCGACCCGGCCGTGCCGGTGCCGCTGGTGGGCCAGCTCCAGCGCCAGCTCGGTCTTGCCCACCCCGCCCAGCCCGGTGAGGGCGACGGCGCGCGGACGGCGGGTGTCGTCGTCCAGCGTCGCGTCGACGTGCGCGAGCAGCCCGCGGCGGCCCACGAACGAGCGGTTGCGCGGGGGCAGGTGCGTGGGCAGGACGGTGCCGCCGACGCCGGGCAGCGGATCGTGGGCCAGCACGGCGGCGCGCACGCGGCGCAGTGCCGGCGTCGGCTCGACCCCCAGCTCGTCGGCCAGGGCGCCGCAGCAGCGGTCGTAGGCGGCCAGCGCGTCGGCCTGCCGGCCCGCGGCGTAGAGCGCGCGGACGAGCTGGACGGCCACCGACTCCCGCAGCGGGTCGCGGGCCGCGAGGTCTTCCAGCAGCGCGACGTCGTCCGCGGCCCGGCCCTGGCGGGCGTGCGCGTCGGCCAGCGCCTCGGCCGCCACCACCCGCTGCTCCTCGAGTCGCGCGGCGACCGGGGCGAGGAACGACATCTGCGCCTGCGCGCCCGGCCCGAACGCGCTCGGCCCGGTCCAGCGGGCCAGGGCGGCCTCGAGCAGCGCCGCCGCGTCCTCGTCGTTGCCGCGGGCCAGCGCGCGGCGCCCCGCGTCGACGTCGGATCCGAACAGGTCGGCGTCGACGGCGACCGCCGTGCGGTCCAGGACGTAGCCGTCGGGGCGCCGGGGCAGCGCGTCCGGCCCGAAGAGGCGGCGCAGCCGGGAGACGTAGGCCTGCACGGCCCCGACGGTCGCCTCGACGGCCCGCTCGCCCCAGACGTCGTGCAGCAGCTGCTCGGCCGAGACCGCCTCGGCCCCGCCGACCAGGATCCGGGCGAGCACACCCCGCTGACGGGGGCCGCCGAGGTTCACGGCGTCGTCGCCGACCGTCGCGGTGAACCCGCCGAGCACCCGGACCACGGCCCGGGAGCGGGGGGTGCGTTCCTCGGAGGAGCCCATCGCGGTGTCGCGCCCGTTCCGGACCATCACGCCGTCATCCACCGTCGCCCCTGACGTCGACGGCAGCTCCCCGCACGGGGACCACCGTCTGCCTCGCCCATGTATCGAAACGGGTCGCTGCGCCGTCATGCATCTACAGGTCCCGTGCCCGAGGAGCCGCGATGCCGCTGACGATCACCCATTTCACCACCGATAGTCTCCCACGCGTCGTCGCCGGAGCAGCTGGGACGTCGACCTTGGATGTGCTGCTGCCGTTCCGCGTCGACCTCGACGACCCCGCACTCGCGGTCACCGGCTGGAGCCTGGACGTCGAGGTGGACGGGCGGTCATGGGGGTCGCGGGTGCGCACGCGGCGGCTGCGGCCGGGGCTGGCGGAGGCGCTGCGCGAGCGGATGGCCCGTACGGGGGTGTTCACCTTCGACGATCTGCCGTACTACGCCGGGCTGCACGAGGACGACGTCCGCGCCGGCCGTGCGGCGTACCTGGAGTGCCGCGTGCCGGGCGTGCGGCCCGGGGCGGCCGTGACGTACGCGCTGTCCGTGACGGTGTGCCGCGACGGCGGGCAGCCCAGGACGCTCACGGCCCCGATCCGGACGCTGCACGCCGTCGACCCCCGCTTCACCCGCGATGACGTGCGGCGCATCTTCAGTCCGGGCGCGTTCCACGCAGGCGAGGCGTGGGTGCTGCACCACCGGCGCGCCACGGGCCTGGACCAGTTCCGGATCGACGTCGCCGACCTGGGCTGGACACCCGAGCGCGCCGAGCTGGTCGTGCAGGTGGGCGGGACGGTCGTCGACCTCGCCACCGGCCGGTACCCGACGCTGCCGCTGGTCGACGTCGCGGCGGACTCGGTGAGCTTCGCCGTGCCGCACGACGGGGACGCCCTCCCACCGGTCACCGTGCGTTACCGCGGCGGGGACACTGTGCCCGTGGACGTGGCCGCCCGCGTCGACGTCGGCACCGCCCGTGTGATGTTCGTCAACTTCGCCATCCAGGGCCTGAACGATCTCTTCGCCACGCCCGGCGACGACTACCAGCCGCCCCGCACCTATGCGCAACTCACGATGCGCGACGAGGCCGCGAACTACAGCAGCCGGCCCGGCAGCGAGGAGAACTCGGTCGGCAACGGCTACGCGTTCACGATCGACGCGCACCGGCGGTACGGCATCCCGCAGATGTGGGCGATGAACGGCGGCCTGGCCACCCTGCTCGCCCACGACTGCCCGGACGACGTCGCGGCCATGCGGCGCGACGTCGAGGCCGGCCTACTCGTGCCGGTCGTCGCCGGGTACGGCGCCCACCGCCTGCCCTACTACACGGCCGGGACGAACGTCGACGCCATCCGCTTCGGCGCCCGGGTCCTCGAGAAGGTGCTCGGCGCGGCCCGCCCCGTCTACTACCCGGACCAGCGGCTCACGACCTGCAAGGACAACGTCGCCGGGGCGCTGCGGTCGGCGGGCATGGAGTACGTCGTCGTCGACGCGGGCACCGGGCAGGGCGCGGTTCCCGACGGGGCGGAGGAGGCCGGCGGCAACACCGCGATCGCGCGCGCCAAGCCGGCGATGGGGGCGCTGCACGACGGGCGGTGGATGAACTGGCAGTACGTCTGGCGTGACCGGCGCAGCGGCACGAAGGTGCTGTTCATCGACCGGGAGATGAAGGACGCCCTGTTCGCCGCCGACGGCGACACCGCGGACCGCGGCAAGCCGGCCCAGTCCATTCGTCGCAAGTTGCTGGAGCTGGCGAGCGCGCCGCGGGTGCATGAGCGCAACGTGGTCGTCTACAGCGACGACGCGGACAAGGCGAGTGGCAACGGCTGGTTCGACGGCGGCTACGACACGCGCGCCGCGAACTACTTCCGCTACCAGGCCGTGCTGTCGTGGCTGGCCACCCACCCGTGGGTCGAGGTCGTGACCACGGACGACCTCACCGACGCCGACGTCGTCGGCGAGCTGGACCTGCTGCGGGCCAGCGACCCCTACATCGAGGAGCAGTGGCGCCTGCCCAACCCGCCCGCGGACGGCCACGACAACAAGCTGGCCTACGACACCTGGTACGCCGCCTGGGCCGGCACCACCGCGGCCTGGCTCGGGGAGACGCTGCGCGCCGTCTCGGACCGCGCCGAGCAGGCGCTCGACCGCGCCCGGGCTGCTGCCACGGCCAATCCGGCTGACCCGGACGACGCGGACGAGCTGCTGCTGCTCGCCCGCCTGTACTTCCTCATGTGCCTGCACGAGTCGCAGTGGTCGAAGCGACCGCGGATCGAGCCCGGCCACGAAGGTTTCGACCACTGCGAGAACTTCGTCGCCGCCGAGTCGCTGCAGCTGCGCAACGCGCACGTGTACCTGGCGGCGCGCCACTGGGCGCGATGGGCGCGCGACGGCGGCACCGGGGCGCACCGCGACGACGGGCCGGTGGTCGCGGCGGTCGCGGAGGCGGGCGTCCCCGGCCCGACACCCCCGTGGTGGCGGCCCGAGCAGGCGGGGCTGCACTGGGACCACGACCCGCTGACCACCGTCGTGCTCTACAACGAGCACGCACTCGTGGTCCTCGACCGCAACGGCGGCCGGATCACGCAGCTGTTCGCGCTGGTCGGCGACCGGCCGGTCGCGGTGAGCGGCACGTTCAAGGCCTACCAGTTCGTCGACGCCAACTGGTCCGGCGACAGCGGCGTAGAGTGCGACGGGCTCGTGCTGCAGAACACGGTCTGGACCCCGAACCACGGCTACGCCGCCTGCGACGTCGAGGCGAGCCGCGGCACGCTGGGCTCGCGGCCACCGAACGACCGCGGCCTCGACCTGTACTACCCGGACAACTTCAACCTGTACGACGAGGTGCCCGGCGACCCGCTCTCGGTGACGTTCGCGTACGGCCCCGGGACCGGCGAGACACCGCCCGCGACCGTCGCCGACCTCGACGCGCTGCTGGAACACGACCGGGACGAGAAGCTGGCCGGGCGGCGCGGGACGGTGCTGCACGACGTCGACGAGTTCGGCGCCTTCCGCAAGACGGTGCACCTCGACGGCCGCACGGTGCACGTCGCCTACCAGGACGTCGAGCCGGGCCACCGGGTCGCGAACGAGTTCTGCGTGGACCTGCTCGCGGCGGCGCTGCACGGACACCGGCAGACGCACGCGGTCGCCGCGGACGGGCGCAGCGCCACCGTGACCAACACCGACGGTTTGTTCGTGCGCATCGAGCTCGGGCCGGGGTGCCGGTTCTCCGACGCCGTCACGACACCGATGGACGCGCCCACGGCCGACTCGCTGCGCCTGCACCGGGTGCTGACCGACGACCTGGAGATCATCGCCCCGGA